>JABGSN010000030.1 GCA_018647765.1 Oceanospirillaceae bacterium
AACTCTTCACAAATATCCACTGCAAGGCGTTGGTTGCCTCCGCCATATTGTTTCATTAGTGAAGCAATGTCATTACCCCAACGTACGGCCTGTTCTGGGCCGCGTTCTCCAGCCGCAAAGTAAGCCCAGGCAATCGCAGGTCGAATTTCGTCCACCGTAAGCTGGCCGTTCGGCAGGCGTTTGTCGTCGTGTAAATGGCCGCAATTGTGGTAATCAAACAAGATGGCGGGGCCATCGGCAAAGATTAGGGCATAACGCGAAGGGTTATGCATGGTCCACAGCTGCATGTTGGAGGTGTCGGTAGCGTAACGAATGTTTAATGGGTCATATAACAGGGCAGCGGCAATGTCGTTGTCTCGTAACACTTGGCGCGTGCGTTCCAATCGGTAGGCTCTGGCCTGCCTTACGGTGGCTTCGGCTATAGGGTTTTTGAGGGCAACATCGGCTGCGCCTTGGTTAAGGTAACGCTGCTTATCGTCAATCATTACGACACTCCTACTTATGGGGCTTCTTTTAAAATCCACTGTTTAACTTGGTTGATGTGTTCAGACCGCTGGTCTGAGGGTTCCATTAATATGTAATAACCCCAAGGTTTAGGGATGCGTAACCGTTCATTAAACGGCGCTACCAAACGCTTGGTGCTAATTAAGTCTTCTACAAACTCGCTCCAGCCCAAAGCCATACCTTGGCCCGCTTCGGCGGCACTGTATAACATGGGGATATTGTTAAACTCGATACTGGTGCGAAGGCCCTTTAGCGGGCTATGTTGATCAATGAGCCAGTCTTGCCACTTAACCCAGCGCCATTGATTATCATCTAGATCGATGAGGGGTACTTGAGTTAATTGAGACAAGTGGGAGAGCTGATGTTGCTCGGCCATGGCGGGGCTACATACGGGATAAATATCGCCAGACAACAAATACGTCGACTCGGTTTTAGACCATGTGTTGTCGCCGTACTTAATAGCAATGTCGGCATCTTCGTCTACGCCGCCTAAGTGGTTCTCTGAGGTGAGTATTCTTAGGTCGATGTTGGGGTGTTGTTGGATAAAGCGCCCTAATTTGGGCAATAACCACATTTGTGCAAACGCGGTGGTGGCCGCCACGGTAACGGTTTTTATGGCAGACGGGGAGTTCAGTTGCTCCACGGCATCGGCAATTTGGCCCAGCCCAGAGGCAACCGCTTGGTAGAGTAATTTGCCTTCTGAGCTCAAGCGCAAGGAACGGTGTTGACGCACAAACAACAAGTGGCCTAAACGTTGTTCTAGGTTGGCGATTTGTTTGCTAATTGCCGCTTGGCTCAAATTGAGTTCGACCGCCGCGCGGGTAAAACTCAGGTGACGAGCGCTGGCCTCAAACATAATTAAGCTGTTGGGTGACGGAATTTGTTTGAGTCTTGATATCATAACTTTTTGTTATTCAACGCTGTGTTATTAAAAGATTGTTATGGCGCTAAAGAGAGCAAGTTAACATAACAAAAGAGTGAAGATCAATGCCTGTATAAGCACTGTATAAAGATAATTTTACCAGTCGAGATGGCGCGAATTTTTGGCACAAGAGCTAGGTGTGTAAGGGTCTAGTTAAATAACCACAGGTTATCCAGCGCATACCTTTTTGTCGTTTGACAGGCCGCCGTAGTGCCCCTAGCATCAAACACATTGTGGCTGCTAATACAGCCCTTTGTTGACTAAAATAGGGGCGTTAAAGCATGGCACCAAAAATAGGCAGTACTCATCGGCGTAGGGCCGGTGGCCGCACGGGTAAACAAAAAAACATTGAGCCGCTGCAAGGCCCTGCTTATTTAAAACGGGAAATCCCTATCTATGAAATGCTTAATGAAGAAGCATTAAAAAAGATAGAAGACAATGCCGATGCCATTTTGGAAGAAGTGGGTATTGAGTTTAAAGAAGACGAAGAAGTACTGGAAATCTGGCGTCAGGCAGGCTGTGACGTGCAGGGTGATCGCGTACGCTTTAAAAAAGGCATGTTACGCTCCATCATCAACGCAACTTCGCCCAAACAATTTACTCAACATGCCCGTAACCCCGCCCACTCTATAGAGATTGGCGGCGATAATATGTGTTTTTTCCCCTGTTATGGTTCGCCGTTTGTACACGACCTTGATCAAGGCCGTCGCTACTCCAAAAATGAAGACTTTAAAAACTTTATTAAGTTAGCCCACATGTCGCCCTGGTTACACCATTCTGGTGGCACTATTGTTGAGCCTATGGACTTGCCGGTAAACAAGCGCCACTTTGATATGGTGTATAACCACATTAAGTACAGCGACAAGTGCTTTATGGGGTCGGTAACGGCACCAGAACGGGCGCAAGACTCCATTGATATGGCGCGCATTTTGTTTGGAGAAGAGTTTTTGGAAAACAATTGCGGCATTATTAGCGTTATTAACGTTAACTCCCCGTTGACCTACGATGGCACCATGCTAGGTGCATTAAAAACCTATGCCAAGGCTAATCAAGCGGTTATCGTGACGCCCTTTATTCTTATGGGGGCCATGGGGCCTGTGACCTTAGCGGGAGCTTTGTCTCAGGTATTGGCCGAAGCGATGGCAGGCCTAGCCCTCATTCAACTCATTCGCCCGGGGGCGCCTGGGGTGTTTGGCACCTTTACCAGTTCTATGTCTTTAAGGTCTGGTGCGCCTACCTTTGGTATGCCTGAACCTGCTCTTGGTTATATTGCCTTTGGCCAATTAGCTAAACGCTTAGGTGTACCCTTACGTGGTGGCGGCTCCTTAACCGCCTCTAAAATCCCCGATGCCCAAGCTGCACAAGAAAGTGCCGATACACTGTTTCCTACTATGTTGGCAGGTATTAACGTGGTGTTTCAAGCGGCCGGTTGGTTAGAGGGCGGCCTCACCATGGGTTACGAAAAGTTTATTTTGGATACCGATCACTTGGGCATGATGCACACCATTGCCAAGGGCATAGACGTGAGCGACAACGGCCTAGCTTTGAGTGCTTATCACGAAGTGCCACCGGGGCAGCATCATTTGGGCACCGCCCACACCATGGCTAATTATAAAACCGCGTTTTATGACTCCAGCACCGCCAACCACGAATCCTTTGAACAATGGCAAGAGGAAGGCAGCTTAACGGCAGCGCAACGGGCTAACCGCATCTATAAACAAATGCTCAATGATTATGAGCTACCGCCCCTAGATGCCGATATAGACGCCCGTTTACAAGACTATATGCAACAACGAAAAGACTCATTCCCAGACTCTAACGTCTAACCTAATATTTGGAGCAGTATCCATGGAAACCCAAGCAAGAGTAGTGATTATTGGTGGCGGCGTAGTTGGCTGCTCCATATTGTTTCATTTAGCCAAATTTGGCTGGAGCGATGTGGTGTTGTTGGAGCGTTCGGAGCTGACTTCTGGCTCGTCCTGGCACGCTGCTGGGCAAACTCATACCATCAGTTCGGACCCAAATATTTCACGCTTGCAAAGCTACACCCTAAAACTCTATGAAGAGTTAGAGGTTTTATCGGGCCAATCCTGTGGCTTACATACCACCGGTGGTATTTATTTAGCCGCCACGCCAGAGCGCCTAGACTTTTTAAAACAAGAGCGCTCTAAAGCTCGTTATATGGGCCTAGACCAAGAGTTTATCTCCTTGGAAGAGGCCGCCAAAATGCACCCGTTGATCGATCCATCCAAATACCTTGGTGCGCTGTATGATCCTATTGATGGGCATGTGGACCCTTCGGGGGTAACTTATGCCTATGCTAAGGCCGCCCGTCATTATGGCGCCTCTTATCATCGCAACTGCCCCGTGTTAGAAACCAACCCCCGCGCCGATGGCACTTGGGATGTGGTGACCGCCCAAGGCACTATCCATGCCGAACATGTGGTTAACGCCGCCGGCCTTTGGGCCAGAGAAGTGGGCCATTTAGCAGGCATCGATTTGCCTGTGCAGCCTATGGAGCATCATTACCTAATTACCGATACCATCGCCGAAATTGCTTCTCATCCGCATGAATTGCCGGGCGCCATCGATTACGAAGGCAACCTCTACTGCCGTCAAGAAGGCCAAGGTTTATTGTTGGGCACTTACGAAGCCATAAGCACACCGTGGATGGTAAAAGGTACCCCCAAGGACTTTGGCCATGAACTGCTTAACGAAAACCTAGATGCCATTGCCGAACGTCTAGAAGTGGCCTTTGACCGTATGCCCGCCTTAGGACGTGCAGGCATTAAGAAGGTGGTTAACGGGCCTTTCACCTTTGGCCCCGATGGCAACCCCATGATTGGCCCTGTACCTGGCTTACGCAATTACTGGAGCGCCGTTGGCGTTATGGCTGGTTTCTGCCAAGCCGGTGGTGTGGGTAAGAGCTTGGCTGAGTGGATGATAGAAGGGGAACCAGAAATCGACCCTTGGGCCATGGATATTGCCCGTTTTGGCGAGTTTGCCACGCGTGAATATGGCACAAGTAAAGCCTCAGAAAACTATAGCCGCAGGTTTATTCTAACCTACCCTAACGAAGAACTACCGGTGATGCGCAAGCAAAAAACCACGGCGCTGTATGATCGTTTGGTAGCCAAGGGCGCGGTAATGGGGGCAAGTTTTGGTTTAGAAAATGCACTTTGGTTTGCCGATGGCCCAGAAAACGCCATAGAAACACCTACCTTGCGGCGCTCTAATGCCTTTCCTTATGTGGCTGAAGAAGTAAAAGCCGTGCGCGAGCGCGTAGGAGCCATAGAAATTGCCAACTTTGCCAAACACGAAATCAAAGGCCCGGGTGCAGAGCAGTTCTTAGACCGTATCTTGGCCTGTAAGCTGCCAAAAGTAGGCCGCTTAACGCTAACACCTATGCTTACACCAAGTGGCAAACTATACGGCGATCTTACGGTAGCGCGTATGGATGCAGAGACCTTTTACCTGTTTGGCTCGGGCACTGCCCAAGAGATGCACCGGCGTTGGTTTGAACAGCATATGCCAGCTACAGGGGTGAGCTACCGCAACCGCTCCGATGAATTGCATGGCATTTCTATCTCTGGGCCACAGTCCCGCGAGTTGTTGTCGCGCATTTGCCGCGATGACGTAAGTAATGAAGGCTTAAAGTTCCGTGATCTACGCCGCACCTCCGTAGCAGGAGTGCCGGTTATATTGGCACGGGTTTCGTTTTCCGGTGAGTTAGGTTACGAAATTTACTGTGCACCACAATACCAGTTGAAGCTTTATGAAAGCTTGTCTGAAGCGGGCGAGGACTTAGGCCTAAGGTTTTACGGTAACCGTGCCCTTATGTCCATGCGTTTGGAGAAAAGCTGGGGTGTTTGGACGTTAGAATTTAGGCCAGACTTTACTCCCGCCCAATCGGGCATGGATGCATTTATCGCCTTCGATAAAGAGGCCGACTTTATTGGTAAACAAGCCGCAATGCTAGAACGCGAGCAAGGCCCAGATAAAAAGTTAGTGACCTTAGTGGTGGCGACAGAAGGTTTGGATTGTATTCACGATGAAGCCATCTTCCACAATGGCACCTGTGTAGGCTATGTAACATCGGGAGGCTATGCCCACCATGTACAGCAAAGCGTGGCCATGGGTTATGTGCCAGCAGAATTAGCCCAAGATGGTGCTGTGTTCGAAATCGAAATGCTAGGCGAAATGCACCAAGCCACATATACTGCCACGCCTTTGTATGACCCTGCTGGTAACAAGATCAGAGGCGCTTAATTTACGGGTGTTTTTACGAGCAAAGCGAAGCAATCCAATGCCGCGGTCTGTGGATTGCCACGTCGCTGCGCTTCTCGCAATGACAGGGGGTGGAACAGTATCTTACTCCCAATGTCGTAGTTTCATATTGGCTTGTGTCGGTTAGTATGAGGTACTAACTATTTTGTACAGATCTAGGATGAGTTAATGAGCTACGCGGCATCGTATCAGCAGGCCCTCACACAACCCAATTTATTTTGGCAACAACAAGCCAACCGCTTACCGTGGTTTAAGGCCCCCACGAAGATGGTGGATACCAGTCAAACAGCCACAGGGCGCTGGTTTACAGACGGCGTAATGAATACCTGTTACATGGCCCTAGACCATCACGTGGCCAATGGCCGTGGTGATCAAGTGGCTATATATTACGACTCACCCGTAACCAACACCCAATCTAGCCTCACCTATAGTCAGTTGTTGCGTCAGGTGTGCCTGTTTGCTAGCGCTTTGCGTGATCAAGGCGTGAAAAAAGGCGACCGGGTGGTGATTTATATGCCCATGGTAATGGAAGCCTCGATTGCTATGTTGGCTTGCGCGCGTTTAGGCGCAGTGCATTCAGTAGTGTTTGGCGGTTTTGCTGCGGCCGAGTTAGCCGTACGTATTGACGACGCTCAACCGACGGCAATTATTAGCGCCTCTTGCGGTATTGAAGTGGCCAAAGTGATTGCTTATAAACCTTTGTTGGATGAAGCCTTAGACCTGGCTCAACATAAAGTGAAAAGCGTAGTGGTATTGCAACGGCCACAGTTAGAGGCCGATTTACAAGCAGGACGAGACCACGATTGGCTCAGTCTTATGGCCCAAGCACAAATTAGAAATGATGTGGTCGAGGCCGTGTCGGTACTCGCCACAGACCCGCTGTATATTCTCTATACGTCGGGCACTACCGGCAAGCCTAAAGGCATCGTACGCGACAATGGTGGCCATGCGGTGGTCCTCAACTACACCATGAAAGCCATCTACAACATGGATGCCGGCGACGTATTTTGGGCCGCCTCTGACGTGGGTTGGGTGGTAGGCCATGCCTACATTGTTTATGGTCCCTTGATTGCCGGTTGTACGAGTATTTTGTACGAAGGCAAGCCGGTAATGACGCCTGATGCAGGTGCCTTTTGGCGCGTCATCGAAGAGTATAAGGTTAAAGCTATTTTCTCTGCGCCAACGGCATTCCGTGCTATTAAAAAAGAAGACCCACAAGGCGAGTTACTCAAAAAATATGACTTAAGCAGTTTAGAAACCGTCTTTATGGCGGGTGAACGATTAGACCCCCCAACCTACGATTGGGCTGTAGAAACCATTGGTCGTCCGGTAGTGGATCACTGGTGGCAAACAGAAACTGGTTGGTCCATCTGTGCTAACCCTGTGGGTCTGGATGATTTACCTGCCAAGCCAGGTTCGTCTACGGTGCCTATCGCCGGGTACGATTTACATGTGTTGTCTGATGCAGGGGAGCCTGTAGAGGCTAATGTAAAAGGCAACATTGCCTTAAAACTACCATTGCCTCCAGGCTGTTTGGTGGGTATTTGGGGCGACGAAGGCCGTTTGCACGACTCTTACCTTAAAGAGTTCCCGGGTTACTACACCTCCGGCGATGGCGGATACCTAGATGACGATGGTTATGTGTTTATTATGGGTCGCACCGACGATGTTATTAATATTGCTGGCCACCGTTTGTCTACCGGCGAAATGGAAGAAGTTGTGGGTGCCCATGAGTTGGTGGCGGAGTGCGCTGTGGTGGGTGTTCAAGACCCATTAAAAGGCCAGTTGCCTATGGCATTGGTATTGCTCAAGGCGGGTGTACAAATAGACGACCCGCAACTCGGCAAAGAGCTGGCAGCGATGTTGCGTAAAACCATTGGCCCTATTGCGGTACTTAAAAGCGCTCACATCGTGCCGCGCTTACCAAAAACCAGATCGGGTAAGATACTTCGCAAAATTATTCGCAATATTGCTAATGGCGAAGACTATGTGGTGCCTTCCACGATAGACGATCCTGCCAGCTTAGATGAAATTAAAGTGTTGGTGAGTAGTCAATAACGACCCTAGTAGCTGCTATTTTAGTGGCAATGCTGATCTACCAGCGCTTGTAATAGGTCTACGAAGTAGGCGAAGTCATAGGTTTGTAGGTCGGCTACTTTGCCGGCGTCGTCCAGTAAGCGCACTTGGATAATGTCTTGCAAGTGCGGATTAGCTTCAAACTCAGCCACTTCGGTGGCCGACATAGGGCCGCCTTGTAAGTGTAATGAGTGTACCGAGGCAACGCTGAGTTGTGAGAAGTACTCGCTACGGGTGGCGCAAAGGTATCGTTTGGCTGCCACATGATGGCGTACGCACTGAGTCACCTTTTCTGGAAAAAATGGCGCTAGCACCTTGGCACCAAACACTTCGTGTTGCCGGTCATGGGTGTCGGTCATGGCAAAGGTGCCAAATTCACTGGTGAAATGGCCAATGTCATGTAATAAGGCCGCTGCAATAACGGTATTAGACAGGCCTTGATGTACTGCAAGGGAGGCACCTTGTAACATATGTTGAGCCATTGTTACCGGTTCACCTAAATATTCTTCTTCCCCACAAAACTCAAAAACATCACCCAAATGGGCCACAATATTGCTGGTCGTAAGTTGCTTAAAGCGGCTTTTCATCAACCTTCTCCTAGCACATTGTTGAGCACGGCTAAACGCGAGCGTAAGCCATCCATGTCGGTATAACAGCCTTGTAGCCAGCGTGTACCTGCCCCAGAAAATGCCTTGCGAGCATGTAGCACACGGGTATTGTCGATCACAAAACAGTCGCCTGGATTAAGCCTAAAACCCACTTCCGAGTTCGGGTGATCTATAATTTCGCCCAGTCGCCGATAGGCGGCATAGTAGTCTGCCATATGTTCAAAAGGAATGTCGGTAAAGGGGGCGGCCGAGCGGTTGTTAAAGCGTATGCCTTGTAATTGGCCGTCGGGTGCCAGCTCAATCATGGGCCGCTTAGACTGCAAACACGCATCGGCTTCGCCAGCATACTCAAAGCGCGCACAATAACGGCTTAA
Source organism: Oceanospirillaceae bacterium (assembly GCA_018647765.1). Lineage (GTDB taxonomy): Bacteria > Pseudomonadota > Gammaproteobacteria > Pseudomonadales > Balneatricaceae > Njordibacter. The sequence goes on from JABGSN010000030.1 coordinate 8,772, forward strand.
TAAATCAAAACCGTGGGGGTTTTCTTGTTGTAGTTGCCTGGCTGCGTTAAAACCATCCACCAACACATTGTCACCACCGGGTGCTGAGCTTTCAAGGCAATAGAGCACCTGCATGGTGGGCACAGGATCGCGGTAGGGGTTGTCTGTGTGGGCCTGCAAGGCTAAGCCGGTAAACGCCAAATTGGTGGGTTTTTCTTCAACTCGCACTTCAAAAATACGGCCGTAGTTGGTGTCCCTCACATGGCCAAATAAATCCACCACTTGAGTTAACGCACCTGCCTTTATTGGGCCTCCATTGAGCTTGGCAAAACCAAAGCGAGCAATGCCCGCAAGCCATGCTTGTAAGGCTTGAGGCGAACTTGAAACGGCATCAAAGTCGGCGACCGGTAGGTGGCCCATGAGGTTGTTATCCCACAGGCTTTGGTTAGCGGGATGCCAACCTTTGGTGCTCGCTTGTGGTGTGTCGTAAGCGTGGGCCGCCAGCCAAGCTAATGGAAAGGCGACTGTTTTTTGCTCTGGCATAAAAGTAACGTGCAATGCCTCTGCCAGCACTTGGGCATGGCTCATGTAGGTGCTCACGTCGATGTCGCGTAAGGCGATTAAACGTTGGCCGTTGGTGCTGCTTTTGGTAGCGTCATCTAAGGCGTTGTCGCGCAGCCAAATGGCATGAAAACGTGTGGTGTTGTTGGCGATTGTGAGGCTTACAACGAGCCCGTCTGAGCTCAAAGAGGCGCAAGACATACAAATTCCCTAGTTGATGTTGATCATGGCAGTTTAAGTGAGATGTAACATAAGTTATATTTACTTAAATTAATACTAAGATGTTGTTTTGGTTATGGCAGATGACAAATTTAACGACTTGCCTCTGGAATGGGTACGAGCGTTTGAGGCCGCTGGGCGCTTAGGTAGTTTTACCGCAGCAGCGAAGGAAACGGGCTTAACTCAGGCCGCCATAAGTCAGCGTATCGGTTATTTAGAGCGCCGTTTGGCGTATAAGTTATTTGTACGAAAACCCAGAGGCGTGGCCTTAACTGTACATGGCGAAGCTTGGTTGCCCTATGTTTCCAGTGGCCTTAATAGTATTGGTCAAAGCTCGGCACAACTGTTTGGTTTACGGCGCACGCAACTGACCATTGCCGCCAGTGCTTCGGTGATTCAACATTGGTTAATGCCGCGTTTAGCGAGTACCAGCAAACCCTTGCATTTAACCTTTAGCACTATGGTGGTGGAGGCCGACTTTAAGCAGCAAACTGCAGACGTGGAAGTGAGGTATGGCACTGGTCAGTGGCCCAACCGTACCTGCACGCCGTTATTTACCGAGCAGCTCACGCCCTTGGCGAGTCCAGCGTTGTTGGCCAGCGTGCAACATTGGCAACAATTACCCAAAATAGCCGTGTCTGGGCCGCGCCTGGGTTGGCACGATTGGGCGCAATGGTCTGGTGATGTAGCAAGCCCCATGGCGCACTATCGATTCGACTCACAAACCTGTGCCTTGGCGGCAGCGCAACAAGGCTTGGGTGTGGTGTTGGCGTCCTTGCCCTTGGCGCAACAGTCACTTAAGTTTGGTGCGCTGGTGGAGTTATCGCCGCAACGTCTCGCTAGTACTGCGGGGCCTTGGTTAACAGCGCCCAAAGACCAACTTTCTCAACTGGACTGGCAGCAGTTAAACGACTTATTTTGTAGCTAGTGTTCGATCTGCCTACCGACCTAGGCGCCTGCCAAACCAATGGGCTACACGCGCACCGGTATTGTAGTAGTGCGCTTTAATAGGCGCAAAATGATCAGCTTTAGGTAAGGTGATAGCCACCGGTAAGCTAGCCGGGTCTGCACCCATGGCCCATTGGGCTGCGGCTTTACCCAGCACCGTGGCAGGGCCAATGCCACGGCCGCTATAACCGTAAAGGCTGATCGCTTGGGGGCCGATGTGGGCTATTTTTGGCAGGTGATCTGGGGTCATGGCAATGCAGCCACTCCAGGCATACTGGAATTGATAATCGGTGACTTGCGGGAATAAGGCCCTGAGTTGCCGGTGGGCCCAATTGACGTGGGTTTGTTTGCCCGCGTCTTCAACACAACCTACACCACCAATAATAAGCCGTCCCGCATTATCCAGCCTAAACGACGACATCACCTGCGCCGTGTCCCAACAGCCTTCGCCTTGGGGCAAGATATGAGCGCGTTGCTGCGTGCTTAACGGCTGGGTGGCAAACTGGCAAAAGTGCACCGGCGTATGGTGAGGTGTAGCGGTTAAGTTTAGGTCATAGGCATTGGTGGCCAGTATGAGCTGGTTAGCGTTAATGCTGCCCGTGGCTGTGGTTACGCGCCATTGGTTATCGTCATGGTGGTAACTCAATGCTGGGGATTGTGGGTAAATATGTGCTCCAGCCGCAACCGCCGCGTGGGCTAAGCCAAAAGCATAGTTTAACGGTTGTATGGTGCCTGCACGCGGGTCAAACAAAGCGCCGATAAATTGGCCCGACCCTGTGCGAGTTTCAGTGGTGTTAGCGTCTAGCAGTTGTACTGGCGCATGGCGTTTTTGTTGTTGGGCTAAGCGGCGCTTTAGATCTGCCAAACCGACACTGTTGTTAGCGCAATGAAGGGTACCATTACGCACCGGTTGGCAATCAATCTGGTGTTGTTCGATTAGCTGAAATACAAGATCGGGTGCCGCGGCGAGCGCTTGGTTGAGGGTGTGCCCTGCATGGTGGCCCAGTTGAGCTTCCACTTGGTCTGGCGGTACCCATAACCCGGCATTGACTAAGCCGACGTTGCGGCCAGACCCGCCAAATCCAATAGAATGGGCCTCTACAACCTGAACATCAACACCTTGTTGTGCCAAATGTAGGGCTGCAGACAAGCCGCTGTAGCCGCCACCAATAATCACCACGTCAGTGGTCACGTGCGCCTCTAACGGAGGGCTAGCAAAGGTATTGCTAGTGCTGGCACGCCAGAGGCTATGGGCAGGGGTTGAATGGGCAAGAGTGGGGTTCAACGGCGATTACCTGACGAAAACTTTCAAAAATGCATTAACCCGAGCACCATAGGGGGGATACAAGTTGGATAAGGTAGATTTGCGGGCCTGCTTAAAAATTGGGCGTAACTTACTCATGGTCATAAACCCTTCCATACCATGGTAGTGCCCCATGCCACTTTCGCCCACACCGCCAAACGGTAGGTCGTGTTGGCTAACCTGCAAGGTGGTGTCGTTGATACACACGCCTCCGGAGCGGGTTTTGTTAATCACGTCTGTTTGTAGCTGTTTATCATGGCTGAATAAATACAAGCCTAAAGGGCGAGCGTGGCGATTAACATAGTCCAGTACATCGTTCATGTGAGTGTAAGTCATGATGGGTAATAGGGGGCCAAAAACCTCTTCCTGCATGACTCTCATATTATCGTTTACGTCGGTTAATAAGGTCGGTGCAAGCTTACGCATCGTGTCGTCGTGGGTGTCACCCATAACCATGGGAATGGCTTGGGCACCCAGCGCAGAGGCATCGGCTAGGGTACTGTTAAGACGTTGATAAGCTGCTTCATCAATAACCGAGGTGTAGTCGGGGCTACTGATGTTGGGGTAGCGAGTATTCACAATGCGTTTAGCGGCTGCTACAAATTCGTTTACCTTGCCCTCGGGCACAAACAGGTAATCAGGCGCTACGCAGGTTTGGCCAGCGTTGAGGCACTTAAAAAACAACAAACGTTCAGCCGCTTTGGTAATAGGGTAGTCGGGGGCAATAATAGCCGGTGATTTACCACCCAATTCCAAAGTTACCGGGGTGAGGTTGTTGGCCGCCGCACGCATTACTTGGCGGCCGGTACTCCCGGAACCGGTAAACACTAAATGATCAAACGGTAGGGCGGAAAAATCGGAGCCTTTGGCGCCGGGTATAATGGTAATCATGTCCTCAGCAAAGGTTTCTGCAAACAAAGCCTGTAACAAATGGCATAAATTCGACGAGTTGGCCGCCATTTTTATCATGCAGCGGTTACCCGCAGCAATGGCGCATACCAATGGGCTAATACATAGAAATAAAGGGTAGTTCCACGGTACCACAATACCCACTACGCCTAGCGGCTGCGGAATTACAGTGTTACGGGCACCTAAGGCCCAAATGCCGACGGATCGTTTTTGGGTTTTCATCCACTTGGATAGCTTTTTTCGCGCATGGTTAATGCCATCGATGGATGGAAAAATTTCGGCTAAACGGGTTTCTTGGTGCGCCCGATGGCCGTAGTCCTTACAGATGGCGTCTACTATGGCCTGTTGGTTGGCCATAATCAGCGATTTAAGCGTGTCTAAGGTGTGCTGGCGCTGTGCTAGGGTTGGGATGCCCTGGGATAAATAGGCCGATTGTTGCTTGGCAAGCGTAGCTCTGAGCTGGTCCGCGTTGACCTGAGGCGGGTTTAAGGGTGTTGACATGCGGTGAGTTCCTGTTGCTGATAGAGCTAGTATGATTCGGAATCATAACCAAACCAACAACAGAATACTGCAGGTGACCGTAAAACCACAATACTGTTTGTCTTTGCGAGCGTAGCGAAGCAATCCAAACCCGCAGGTTATGGGCTGCCACGTGGGCCTGCCCCATGAGCGCAGCGAGTGCTTTGGGTACACTTCGTTCCTCGGCAATTGCTCCTGCATTGCCCTACTAAGCTACATCCATGTACCGATCGCAGAGACGGGTCTTGAATTGTGTCATCGACCAACTCAAATCAACGCTTTAGGTCGCGATAAATATTTTCATAACGCCACTCGCTATAAGGTGGGCCTAGTTAATGACGAATTCAAAAGCCGAGTTTTCTTCATCTAACGCAACTAAGGTATCGCGTATAAATTCAATGGGTAAGTCGGGATTGTCTAAGGCAGCGCGGCCGACCCGAGCCCAAAATTCAATCTGGCTAGGAATGGTACGAAGCTCTGCTTTAGATTGAACTTTGGCTTGTTGGTACAGGTCGTCTGTAATATGGATTGAAATACTCATGTTAGTCACCTTCATTGCTTTACTACAATTGTAGTAAAGTCGCATGAGAACACACAGCAAATGGGAATTATATGCAGGGTATGGCTTTTAGTATTGCGGCCTTGGGCTGTCGCAGGCCTGCGGCCCTCGATTTTCTCATGGGGCAGGCTCAGCGCAGTGCAGCGGTGTTAGGGCAATCGGCGTTCTACTAAGGTGAGGATGCTGTAGAGCGCTACCGGCGTGTCGTGCTGGTTGCGGACTTCTACATCCCATTCCACTACACCTGTGGGCTTTTTATCATCAGGACGTTGGTCTTTATAGGTTTTTTGTTTGCAGCTTAGACGCACTTGGATGGTATCACCAATGCATACGGGTTCCACAAAACGTAAGTTTTCTAAGCCATAGTTAGCTAAAACTGGGCCCGGTGAAGGTTCTACAAACATACCCGCGGCGGCCGAAATGACAAAATAACCATGGGCTACACGTTCTCCAAACAAGGAGTCCTTGGCGGCAATTTCGTCGAAGTGAGCGTAAAAGTGGTCGCCAGACAGGCAACCAAAATTAACGATGTCGGCTTCGGTTACCGTGCGTCGGTGCGTGATTAAGGTTTCGCCAATTTGCAGGTCTTCAAAGTGCTTCTTAAACGGGTGCACTTGGGTGGTGATCTGTTCTGAACCGGGGTGGAATTCTTTGGTCACCGCCGTAAGCATGGTAGGGCTACCTTGCAGTGCCGTACGTTGCATATAATGCTTTACGGCACGGATGCCACCGAGTTCTTCGCCGCCACCAGCACGGCCTGGGCCACCATGGACCAACATAGGCAAAGGTGAGCCGTGACCAGTGGATTCTTTTGCACAGGCTTGGTTGAGCACTAACAAACGGCCATGGTAGGCAGCGGTGCCAAGCACAATTTGTTGGGCTTCTATGGGGTCGTCACTGACTAACGAACCCACTAAGCTGCCACGGCCTAATTTGGTGATGGCAATGGCTTCGTCGATGTTATTGTAAGGCATTAATACTGACACGGGGCCAAAGGCTTCTACTTCGTGGGGTAGGGTGGCCGTAAGCGGGTTATCGCAAACCAACAAGGTGGCGGGGAAAAAGGCGCCGCCTTCTCGGTTGCCACTATGCAGGGCAAAGTCTTGGCTGCCACCGTATATCACTTGGGTATGTTGCTTTAACCGGTTTAGCTGATCCCACGTGTCGGCCACTTGGTCGCGGCCAACGAGTGGCCCCATACGCACGCCTTCTTGTGCTGGGTCGCCCATGGTCATTTTTTGCAAACGACCAATCACTGCGGTGGATACGGCGTCCATCAAGTTTGCAGGCACAATGGCACGGCGAATAGCGGTACACTTTTGGCCGGCTTTGACGGTCATTTCGGTGACTAAAGACTTCACGAAGAGGTCAAATTCTGGAGTGTCTGGCGTGGCTTGCTGGCCCAGAATACTGTAGTTAAGCGAATCGGCTTCCATGGTGAAGGGAATGCTGTTGGCCATGATGTTGGCATGGCTTTTTAGCTTTTGGCCGGTGACAGCGGAGCCGGTAAAGGTGACGACGTCTTGTTCGTTAAGTTGATCTAAAAGATCGCCTACACCACCACAAATGAGCTGGATGGCACCTTCGGGTAACAAACCAGACTCTACAATGGCTTTGACCATAAGCTGGGTAAGGTAACAGGACACGCTAGCAGGTTTAACGATGACGGGGACACCAGCAGCTAAGCTGGGCGCGATTTTTTCTAACATGCCCCAGCAGGGGAAGTTAAAGGCGTTAATGTGTACCGCCACACCCTCTTTAGGCACCAAAATATGGCGGCCTACAAATGAGCCGCCAGCAGACAAAGCTTCGGATGGGCCTTCTATGGCATAGGTTTCGTTAGAAAACTCACGACGCACCATGCCCGAATAACTAAATAGGGTTTGAATGCCGCCTTCAATGTCTACCCAGCTGTCCAATTGTGTGGCGCCGGTGCAGGCAGATAAGGTGTAAAATTCTTGTTTACGCTCCAGTAGGTATTTGCCTAGGTGCTTCAGCATATTGGCGCGTTCGTGCAGAGTCATCTGCCTTAGGGCGGTGCCGCCGACGTTACGACCATAGGTTGCCACTGCTGCAAAGTCGATACCTTGGCTGCTGATTTGAGCCACTGGGTCACCGCTAACTGCGTGGTAAATTTCTACCCCAGCATCGTTGCTGATATGCCACTGGCCATTAACGTAACTTGATACTTTCATGTGCTGGTCCTTTAAATGTCGTAGTCTAAGACGATATTGGCGCTGATGGGGTAACTTTGGCAACTCAGTACGTAGCCGTCTTTGATCTCGTAGTCTTCTAAGGCGTGGTTAGTGTCCATTTCTACTTCGCCTTCGAGTATCTTGCATTTGCAGGTGGAGCAGACGCCGGCTTTACAGGCCCATGGTAGGTCTGCGCCTTCGGCAAGGCCTGCTTCAAGAATGTTTAAACTGTTGTGAGCTAACTCAAAGCTGCGGGTGTGGCCGTCGGCGCGGATACTGACCTGGCTGGTATTGGCATTGCTTTGTGTCGGTTTGCGCTTGCGTGCGGCGCTGCCCGCTGTTTGTGTGCCAAACAGTTCTAAGTGAACCTTGGCGGCCGGAATGCCGGCCTTAATTAAGGCCTGTTGGCAGTCTTTACTCATGTCTTCTGGACCACAAATAAAACATTCACTGATACGGTCTGGGTGTACCCATTGACTCAATAGGTGGTCGATCTTGTCACCATTGATGCGACCATTAAACAGGTCGATGTCTTGCTGCTCGCGGCTCATCACATAGATGACGTTGAGGCGTTGCATGTAGATGTTTTTAAGGTCTTCTAACTGTTCCCTAAAAATAACGCTGCTGGTAGCACGGTTGCCGTACACCAAGGTGACCTTGGAGGCTGCTTCGGTTTCTAACATGCTGGCGGCAATAGATAGAATAGGGGTAATGCCAGAACCTGCGGCAATGAGTAAGTACTCGCCGGCATGATGGGCATCTAAGGTGCTAGTGAAGCTGCCTTGAGGTGGCATTACATCAATTTGTTGGCCAACTTTAAGCTGCTGGTTGGCCCACGTAGAAAACTGGCCATCGGCCACTTGCTTAACGGCAACACGTAATTTTTGTTGGCCTACGCTTTCGCAAATGGAGTAGGCACGACGTACTTCCTGGCCTTCTATTTGAGTACGAAGGGTGAGGTATTGGCCTTGTTGGTAGTGGAACTTGTCGGCTAAATCGGCCGGTAAATCAAAGGCGATGGAGACGGTTTCGCGGGTCTCGTTGGTGAGTTGATTTACAGTGAGTGGGTAAAAATTCTTCATAGTCAAAGGCTCATCAAGTTAAATCGTTTTGAAGTAATCAAACGGTTCTAAGCAGTTATTGCAGCGGTACAGGGCTTTGCAAGCGGTTGAGCTAAACTGGTTGAGTAAGGCTACATTGCGGCTGTCGCACTGGGGGCAGGCTAAGGTGGTAATGTTGTCGAGGGGCGGTGCAATGCCTGCCTCTTTTAGTGCTGCGCGGCCTTTGGGCGTCATCCAAGAGCTGCACCAAGCCGGTGCTAACACGGTTTCAACGCGGTTCGGCACGCCGGCACGCTTAAGTGTGTGGTGTACTTCGCTGGCAATAAAGTCGGTAGCGGGGCAGCCGGAGTAGGTGGGGGTCACTTGCACTAGCCATTGTGGCTCTTGTGCAATGTTGGCTGGCTGTAGCTCGGCGCTACGCACAATGCCTAAGTCCACCACACTCACCATTGGTAGTTCTGGGTCTGGCACCAGTTCTAACAATTGCCACACCTGGCTTGCTGTCGGTGTGGCGTGATGAAAGTCGAGCTGACGGCCACGATCCGTGGAAATCAGCGTTTGCACTTCTACCATACGGCACCAGGGTGGGCGCGATACAGACTTTGCATTTCGGCTAACATTAAACCAAATGGTTCGCTGTGCTCACCTTGCTTACCACCAAATTTTTGGAAGCAATCGGTGGGCTGCGTTAGCGTGGCTTCAGTTAGGGTTTGGCCTACCGTGGCACGCCATTGGTCTTCAATGTTGGCTTGATTAGCGGCAATGCCTTGGGCGACGAGTTGTAGTTCGTCGTCGCCTTGTACAAATAACTCGTCGGTATAGGACCACAAGTCATTGATGGCCGACTGCATGTATTCGTGGCTCTGCTGGGTACCATCACCTAAGCGAATCACCCAGTTACGCGAACGTTGTTCGTGGTAATCCACCTCTTTGATGGACTTAGCCGCAATGGCAGCAATTTGGCTGTCTTGGCTTTGGCATAGGGCCTTTAGCGTGAGGCGATGCCACACATCAAACAAGTATTGGCGGGCCATGGAGTCGGCAAAGTTACCGTTACCTTGTTCGCACAATAGTAGGTTTAAAAAATGGCGTTCGTCGCGGCCCATGGCTAGGGCATCGCAATCACCCAGCTCTGGGTTGTTGGCGACGGCATAGTCGAGCCAATTTCGCGCTTGACCAAAGAGGTCGAGGCTGGTGTTCATGAGCGCCGTTTCTTCTTCTAAGATCGGTGCGTGGGTACACAATTCACACAAGCGTTGGCCCAGTACTAATGAGTTGTCGGCCATGTGCAGGATGTACTGGTTGAGTGAGTCGTGGCCTTGAGTGGCGTAACAGTCGCTCATTACATTTTATCCACGCTGGCAGGCAGCTGGTAAAATGATGGGTGGCGATAAATCTTTTCTATCGGCGAAGTAAACATGGCGTCTTTTTGCTCTGGCGCACTGGCGCAAATGGCGTTGGAATTAACCACCCAAATGCTGGTACCTTCGTTACGGCGAGTGTATAACTCCCGGGCATTTTCCATGGCCATGGTTTCGTCTGCGGCGTGTACGCTACCGACATGTTTGTGGCTTAAGCCATGACGGCTGCGGATAAACACTTCGTATAAAGGCCAGTCTGTTTTGTTCATGTTTATGCCACCTTGTTGGTATTGGATTGTTGGGACTTGATGTTGGCTTGTTTGTCTGCATAGGCGATCGCGGCTTCTCTCACCCAAGCGCCATTTTCGTGGGCTTGGACTTTGCGCGCTAAGCGTTGTTTGTTGCAGGGGCCATTGCCTTTAATAACGGCAAAAAACTCGGTCCAGTCAATGGTGCCGTAATCGTAATGGCCAGTTGCTTCATTCCACTTAAGATCTGGGTCTGGCACGGTGCAGCCAAGGACTTCGAGCTGGGGTATGGTTTGGTCGATAAATTGCTGGCGAATTTCGTCGTTGCCTTTACGTTTAATCTTCCACGCCATGGATTGCGCCGAGTTAGGCGATTCGTCATCCGTAGGGCCAAACATCATTAACGATGGCCACCACAGGCGATTAATGGAGTCTTGCACCATGTCTTTTTGTGCCTGAGTGCCTTGTTTCATCATGGTAAGAAGCAGCTCATAACCTTGGCGTTGGTGAAAGCTTTCCTCTTTACAGATACGCACCATGGCCCGTGCATAAGGGCCGTATGAAGTACGCTGTAGCATCACCTGGTTAACAATGGCCGCACCATCCACTAACCAACCCACGGCGCCAATGTCGGCCCAGCTTAGGGTAGGGTAGTTAAAAATACTGGAGTATTTGGCTTTGCCAGTGTGTAAGTCGTCTAGCATTTGCGAACGGCTGGTACCTAAGGTCTCGGCGGCACTGTAAAGGTACAAGCCATGGCCACATTCGTCTTGAATTTTGGCCGCCAGCTGTAGCTTGCGCTTTAGGGTTGGCGCACGGGTGAGCCAGTTGCCTTCGGGTTGCATACCAATGATTTCTGAATGGGCATGCTGAGAAATCTGCCGTACTAAGGTTTTGCGGTAGGCGTCGGGCATCCAACTTTGCGGTTCGATTTTGTTTTCAATATCAATTTGCTGCATAAACGCCGCTTCTTGGGCGTCCATGTCGGCACGGTCTTTGATTTGCTTAACATCGGTTTCAACCATTTGTGCATACATAGGGGGGCTTCCTCGTAAATTCTTGGTAAATGATACAATAAATTTAATTTATGTCAATATTTTTGTATCATTTAATGGGTTGCCAAGTTGCTGCGCGCCTCGCAATGACGAAACGGTGTCTTTGCGAGCGCAGCGAAGCAATCCAAGTCCGCGGTATATGGATTGCCGCAAGCCTTAGGCCTTCGGCAATTGCTCATGCATTGCTCTACTAAGCTACATCCCTGTAGCGATCGCAAAGACGGGAAATCGCAGAGACGTTGTGTTAGCGTAAATCCTTAACGCGTACGGCTTTGCCTTCTGAACGCGGTAAACTACCCGGTGCGCTAATGTTGATACGGCAACTGATACCGATAAAGGTTTTAATTTTGTTAACTAACTGCTTGACTACCTGACCTTGTTGCTTGGCATCAATGTGGCTATAGTCAGGATTCAGTTCAATGTTAACGGCAATGGCGTCCATGTTGCCGGCTCGAGTTAAATCGATTTGATAATGCGGCGACAGCTCGGGCAGGGTGAGTGCTAACTCTTCAATTTGAGAGGGGAAGACGTTAACACCGCGAATAATCATCATGTCGTCACTACGGCCGGTGATCTTGTCCATACGGCGCATTGGCCGTGCGGTGCCGGGTAACAGACGAGTTAAGTCGCGGGTGCGGTAACGAATCACCGGCATGGCCTGTTTGGTGAGGGTAGTGAATACCAGTTCGCCATATTCGCCGTCTGGTAATACTTCGCCAGTGGTTGGGTTGATGATCTCTGGGTAAAAGTGATCTTCCCACAAGGTAGGGCCATCTTTAGTAGATAAACATTCCATGCCTACACCAGGCCCCATGACTTCTGACAAACCATAAATGTCGAGGGCATCAATCCCCATACGTTGCTCAATGGCGGTGCGCATGGTGTTGGTCCAAGGCTCGGCACCAAAGATGCCAAGGCGCAAGTTTAAACTGTGGGGATCAATACCCTGTTTTTCCATCTCGTCGGCTAGGTTAAGCATGTAAGACGGGGTGACCATGATAATGTTGGGGTTGAAATCTTTGATTAATTGCACTTGTTTTGCGGTTTGACCACCGGACATAGGAATAACCGTACAACCTAGTTTTTCGGCACCATAATGTGCGCCTAGGCCACCGGTAAACAGGCCATAACCATAAGATACATGCACCATATCCTCGGCGGTACCGCCTGCTGCACGAATCGAACGGGCCATTACCGTGGCCCAAGTGTCAATGTCGTCTGCGGTATAACCTACTACCGTAGGTTTGCCGGTGGTGCCACTGGATGCGTGCACGCGCACCACGTCTTTTTGTGGCACAGCGAACATATTGAATGGGTAGTTGTCCCGTAAGTCACTCTTAGTAGTGAACGGGAATTGGCTTAAGTCAGATAAATTGGTTAAGTCGCCCGGCGCAATGCCGGCGGCATCAAAGCTGTTTTTGTAATGCGGCACGTTGTCGTAGGCGTGTTGTAGGCTCCAGCGCATACGCTCAAGCTGTAACGCACGAAGTTCGTCAATGCTGGCTGATTCGATGGCTTCTAATTGACTCATTCTATGCTCCTGAGGCTAGGGTGGTGGGGTCGATAATATGGCTGCCTACTTGGTGGGCGCGGCCACGAAATTGGGCAATGGTTTGGCGATCTGAGTTAGTGATTTCTACGTCGTAGAGACCAGTTCGTCTGCCACGCGACAAACGTTTTGCAGTGGCCGTGAGTAAGTCGTCGGCCTTGGCCGGACGTATAAAGTCGATGCTGCAGCCCGAGGCTACCGTGGGGCGATTGTCGCTATTACAAGCAAACGCAAAGGCAGAATCGGCCATGGCAAACAAAAAGCCACCGTGGCACGTGCCGTGGCCGTTGAGCATAAACTGTTTAACGCTCATGGTAATGCAGGCGTGGCCTTCATCGACCTGTTGCATTTCTATGCCTAGGTGTTGGCTGGCATGGTCGTTTTGCCATAGCTGTTGATAACAGGCTTGGGCTAGCGCTTTAGACTCACTCATGGTTGCTCCTATCGGCCTGTGTAGGCAGGCGTTTGTTTGTTCATAAACGCCTGTACACCTATTTGGTAGTCTTCGCTTTGGCCGGCTTTACGCTGTAATTGGCTTTCTAGGTCTAACTGGGTATCAAGGTCGTTGCTGAAGCTGGCATTGAGGCTTTGTTTGATCAAACCCAAACCGTGAGTGGGTTGGGTGGCCAAGTGTTGGGCCAGTTTCAGGCAATGAGGCATGAGCTCATCGTCGGCTTTTACGTCCCAGATAAGACCCATTTTTTCGGCTTGTGTCGCACTGAGCTTGTCGCCCAATAGAGCTAGCCCTTTGGCTTTGGCTAAACCCACTAAACGCGGTAGCACCCAGGTGCCTCCGGCATCGGGGATTAAACCTAAACGGCAAAAGGCCTGAATGAAGCTGGCACTATGAGCAGCAATGACGATGTCGCAGGCCAAGGCGATGTTAGCGCCAGCCCCCGCGGCTACACCGTTAACGGCGCAGATGATCGGCATCGGAAGGTCGCGCAGGCTTTTAATAAGCGGGTTATAGTAGGTGTTAAGAGTAACGCCCAAGTCGGGGGCTTGTTGGCCATCGTCGAAATTACGGTCGCCTAGGTCTTGGCCAGCACAAAAACCGCGGCCAGAACCTGTGATCAATACACAACGCACACTCGGGTCGGCTTTGACGCTCGCCATGGCTTGTTGGAGTTGCTGGTGCATGTCCACATTAAAGCTGTTGAGGCTTTTAGGACGATTAAGGGTAATGGTGGCGACGCCTTCATTGATGCTTAATAAAATTGAATCTGACATTTTTAGGTCTCTTTTAAATGACATGGATCAATGATAATCTAGCCACACAACAAAAAGATACAAAAAAAAGAAAATTAATTGATTTTTTGTATCTCTTTATGGTTATGCGCTACAAAACACCTACAATTAACTAAGGAAATTGACTCATGCCCTGTTATCAAATGGACGGTATCACCCCCGTAGTAGATCCCACAAGTTATGTGCACCCCACTGCCGTAATTATTGGCGACGTAATTATTGGCGCCAATTGCTACATTGGCCCCGCAGCTTGTTTGCGTGGTGATTTTGGCAGGCTGGTGCTAGAACAAGGGGTTAACGTGCAAGATACCTGTGTGATGCATGGTTTTCCGGGTTCTGACACGGTTATCGAAGTAGACGGCCACATTGGCCACGGTGCGGTAGTGCATGGCGCCCACATTGGTCGTAACGCCTTAGTAGGTATGAACGCCGTGGTGATGGACGGTGCTCAAATAGGCGCCGAATCCATTGTCGCGGCCTGCGCTTTTGTCAAAGCCGGTTTTGAGTGTGGCGAACGCAGTATGGTGGTGGGAATGCCTGCGAAGGTATTGCGGCAGGTGACCGATACCGAACTGGAGTGGAAACATAAGGGCACGCTAGATTATCAAGACCTAGCCGTACGCTGCCAGCAGACGCTGCGTGAATGTGAACCCTTAGCGCAAGTAGAAGACAACCGCCAACGTATGCAACCGGCACGCTCAACACCCTTGTTTCAAAGCAAAGGTTAGTGGGGTGTTAGGCTAAACCACCAAAACGTTGGTAGAAATGATCACTAGCCTTTGGTATCTCGCCGGCGGCAGTTTCAAAGGCACTGGAAATATAGATTTCGGCTGCGGCCCATAGTTGCTGGTATAGATCTTGGGCCAACTGCCTTGCATCGTGGCCGGGCCAGTTTGGGCTGACCAGCTCGTCCGGCAACAGTGGGTCACGCAGGAGAATACGACGGTAATCGTGAATCAACAAAGTGCGGGCCATAAAGGCCTCTTCTGGGCTTAAAGCCTGTTGTTTGGTGGCCGCCAATAATGGCGTAAATAGGCTTAAAAACTCTTGATAGCTGTGGCTTAAGGCTGAAAAATCCCAATAACTACGCACCTGCTCGGTGGTAGAAACACTCAGCGGGTTGGCAGGTACTGCTTGGTCCAATACCAATACTTTACCGGTTAATTTTAGCTCTTCTAACAAGGCGTCTAAATCGTCGTGCTCTGCCGTAGGGTGGAGCATGGTTTGTGGGCATGCTTGGCCATAACCTAACCACTGCAGGCCTTGTTTGAGCTGTTTGCGTTCGTCGTTTTCTAGTTGCCCCAGCAGTACCAAGGTCCAAGTGCCATCCCAAGGTGGGCTTTGATGGGCATAAATAACCTTAAACGCCTGCTTAAAGTGGCGTTGGCCAAAATCGGTTACCTCGTAATAGCTGCGTCGACCAACAGGGTTGGCAGTAAGCCAGTGGTCTTGCGTAAGGCGAAAGACCGCCGTACGGGTTAACCGCGGGTTTAATCCAAACGGCTCCAGCGCTTTAATTAGACTACCTAACCACACTTCACCGCCATGGGGCACTATGGCGTCACCCAGCACAGTGGTAATGAGCGAACCTGCCCGAATGGGCCGACGGTTTTGGAAGTGTTGCAGAATGTGTGCGAGAGAGGGGAGCATAAGTTGGGGTTGTTGTAAGGGTTTGTAGGTCGTATGGATTCATTATCCATGAGCTACGCAGAAATGTCGATCCACGACTTTTGTCTTTGTGAGCGCCCTTTCTCGTCTTTGCGAGTGCAGCGAAGCAATACACCCCTAATGCCATCCACCCACCCATATTCGAAAACTGTATAACCCATAATAATTCATAATATACATTTAATAGCATTTTTATCAATAACGTGTATTATAATAACCACCAACCCACCGCCATGAGTTGGTAACTAACAAAACACTGCAAAACGGAATTGCAATTATGAGACACGAAGGATCAACCAAATGCGCTTAGCTTTGGGTCTACCGACTTCTCCACGCCTCCCATGACCTTTTCCAACATTGTGTTTACCCACAAGGATGCGGGTATGAAGTGCGGGTTAACGACAACTCGCCACTAAGGCAGTGTTTTGCCAGCACGGATGCTGGTGTAAAAGTGCGGGGCAGGATGCCCCGCCATCTTTCCTTTTGTTCTTCGCCATTACGTAGAGGCTGCTATCAATGGAAAGTCACGACCAAAAGCACTACCCACACGAGGTCCAGAAAATGGAAACGTTCACTCAACGCAATCAAAACATTAGACTTAAGCACGGAATGCAGCAAGGAGAGGCTGCCATATTAACTCGGCTAATGAAATCAACTTTTGGTGGGATTTCCGAATTCATGGAAGCCAAAATCGATAAGGCAGACTGCGATACGCTACTTTTGTGGAGTGACCGCATATTGACCGCCAACTCCCCCAAAGAGGTGTGCCACTAACCGAGCGCTCTTTTCCGTCTTTGCGAACGAAGTGAAGTAATCCAAGCCCGCGGTTTGTGGATTACCGCGTCGCTGTGCTCCTCGCAAAGACGAGGGTTTTGTGGAATTGGCACAGTGATTGCATTACCTACGGCAAGAGGGAGATATTCATGAGATTTTGCCGTATTTTTGCCGTTTTAGCTGCTGTTTTGGCTGCTAATGTGGCCATTTTTGCCCACGCTGATCGTGTTAAGGATCTGGCGGAAGTGGCCGGTGTGCGTGACAATCAGCTGATTGGCTATGGTTTGGTGGTGGGCCTTAATGGTACCGGTGACGGCAAAATGTCATTTACCAGCCAAAGTATGACGTCGATGTTGGCGCGCTTTGGGGTCAACCTGAGCGACACCCTGTCTAACTATGATGGTACCACTACCCGTAACGCATTAGAGCTTAAAAATGTGGCTGCGGTCATGATTACCGCCAATTTACCCGCCTTTACTAAGCCTGGGCAACGTATTGATGTGACCGTATCCACCATTGGTGCTGCTACCAGCTTGCGCGGCGGCAGTTTGATTATGTCTCGGCTTTTGGGCGTAGATGGTGAAGTGTATGCCTTGGCTCAAGGGGCTTTGGCAGTGAGCGGTGCTTCGGCCGGCGGCGCGGGTACAACGGCCACTGTCAATGTTCCGACAGTGGGGCGCGTGCCGTCGGGTGCAACGGTAGAAAAAATGGTGCAAACGCCATTTTCTACCAGTGAATACTTGGTGCTAAACCTTAAAAACTCGGATTTCACCACCAACCGTCGTTTGGCCAACGCCATTAACGACACCTTTGGTTTAGGTACAGCGGAAGCCTTGGATGCCGTATCGACCCGTATTTTAGCCCCCGCAGACACTACCCAGCGGGTGGCCTTTGTATCCATGATAGAAAACCTAGAAGTAGAGCCCGCCGCGCCGCCAGCCCGTGTGGTGGTTAACTCTCGCACCGGTACTGTGGTGATTAGCCGCAACGTTAAAGTGGATGCCGCAGCCGTAACCCACGGTGGCATTACCGTCACGGTAAAAACCAATAACGAAGTGAGTCAGGCTAATGCCTTGGCACAAAACGGTGAAACTCTGCCGGTAGCCAATGCAGATGTTGCCATTGATGAAGCCACCAATAATATGTTTTTGTTTACTCCAGGTATAGAGCTACAAGACATCGTGGATGCCGTTAACGCCGTGGGCGCTACGCCCAGTGCATTGGTGTCTATATTACAAGCATTAAAACAAAGCGGCAGTTTACGTGCCGATTTAATTGTTATTTAAGTCCACCGTAAACCAAGGAATACCATGAGCGTAAATACCACACAGCACGCCAGCAACTACAACGACTTTAGCGGTTTGGCAAAATTGCGTAGCCAAGCGCAACACGACCAACAAGCGGCTATAGAAGAAACAGCACAGCAGTTTGAAGCGCTGTTTATTCAGATGATGTTGGCAGAAATGCGTAAGTCTATTCCTAAAGAAGGCATGTTTGACTCGCAAGCGGTGCAAACCTACCAAGATATGGCCGACAAACAAGTGGCGCTGGATATGGCCAAGCGTGGTGATTTTGGTATTGCTAACGTGATTAAAGAACAGTTTGCCAGGCATGGCATGGCGATGCCTGCAGCGGATTTACTGAAGTTGCGAGAAGAAGGTAAAGCCTTTGACATTCAGGCTATGTTTTCTGGCATGTCTATTGCAAGTGATAAAGATAATGCTAATAACGGGATGCAATTGCTGGATTTCCGCCACTCATCCTACGACATAGAGCGGCAAGATCCTGCCGCCCTGATGTTTAACTTAAATAAATACAAGTAGTTGTAAATAACACAAATAGTATAGGACGTTAAAACATGGCCGACTTATTATCAACAGGTATCTCTGGAGTGCGCACTTATCAGCGTGCTTTAGCGACTGTGGGTAATAACATTGCCAACGTGGATACCGAAGGCTACAACCGCCAGCGCTTAGAAGTGGTAGAGAATTCCTCTTCTGGCGGTGGTTCCCTACATATTGGCAATGGCGCGCGTGCCATACGTGTGCAGCGTACTTACGATAATTTTGTAGTGGAAAGTTTAAGAACCAGCCAATCGCAATTGTCTAAACATGAAGCCACCTTGGGATACGTGACGCAGTTAGAAAATATTTTGGCCGACAAACGGCTGAGCTTGTCTACGTCTATGGATGGTTTTTTTGCGGCTGTGCAGGAAGTGAGTATTTCGCCTTCATCTGTGGCCGCTCGTCAAAATTTACTTAATGTAGCCGAGGCCACTGTGGCCCAGTTTGCTTCTATTGGTGGACAGCTCAAACGTGTGGAACAAGATTCTTACGTGGACATGAAGTCTCAAGTCGAGCAAATGACGCAATATGCTCAGCAATTATCCAGCATCAACGCCTCCTTAGGCCGCACCAATAGTTTGGATAAACAGCCCAACGAATTATTGGACCGCAGAGATTCACTTATTCAAGACATGTCTAAGGTGCTACGCATTAAAACCGTAGAAAAGCCCAACGGTGTAGTTGATATCCACATAGGCGATGTGGCGTCGGGGCAGTATTTGGTGCGTGGTAATGAAGCCAGTACATTGGGAGTGCAGCGCAGTACCAGTAACCCAGAACAATCCATGCTAGTGCTAGACCCCCATATGAGCCCGCAAACGGTTACCCAGCTTGTGGGAGGCAGTGTGGCCGGTATTAGTGATTTCAGGGATCACTCGTTAACCACGTTGCGCAATGAATTAGACACCTTAACTCAGGTGTTTGTGGGTGAAGTAAACGCTGTACATGCCTTGGGTATTAATGCACATGGCAACTTTGGTGGAGAACTGTTTTCTTTAGGTAATATCTATTCGGTGACGCCGGGCCTAAACCAAGGCACTGGTTTTGTTACGGTGAGTGCTGTACCAGATGCTAGTGTAGAGCGGCTTACTATGGAGCTCACGTATTCGGGTTCGACCAAGTTGTGGACCTTAACCGACACCAATGGTACCGCTAGTGTCGCTGGAACTACCGAGCTCTCTTTGGGTGGCATTAACGTTACTTTGGCGGGAGCGCCGAAAGACGGAGACACCTTTAGTTTAAAATCTAATAAGCGCCCAATTGATGCGTTAGAACTTGCGATTAAAGACCATTCTAACATTGCTGCTGGTGGTGCAGTATCTGTGGCTCGGGCTAGCTCTAATTCCAGCGCTACCAAGATAGTGCTCAATAGTTATGGCAAAACTACGCCAGCTTCGAGCGATACGAGTATGGATAGCTTGCTTAGAAATAATATTTCTGAAGTGGCCGCATCCACGGTGATCGCTAGTAATAACCAAGCCTTTGTGATCCCTGCTCACACCCAAAACGCACAATTTTATAGCGCCGCAGACAGTGGCTCCTCTAGTATTCAAATGCAGGTGTTTACCCGAGAAGGGAAACAAATTTTTGGCAGTGCGTTAAGCAGCACCGAACAAAATGAACTGTTCACTCTTGCCAATGGCTTTGCCAGCACGGTCGCCTACGACGTCACCTACAACAACCAGACAGGTAGTAGTGCCTATATGGATGCGGACCTTACTTTAACCAGCCCAACAGCGGGTGACACTAGAGATTATTTTGCTATTAATGGCAGCATGAATGAAGACTTGTTGGTGTTTGTTACGGGCACGGGTAGCGCAGAAGTTAGTGGTCAATGGGGTGGCGTGGCCACCGTAGACAGCCGTGATCAATTACGCCAAAACTTAGATATTGTTTTTGCAGTAGACGCAACCAGCTACACCTTAGTCGACACAAGCACGCAAACTAATATAGCCAATGGCACTTACGTTGCAGGTGGTACCATTGAACACAACGGCTGGAATGTTTCTTTTAGTGGCGTGGTTCAGGCTAACGATCAATACGCCGTACGAGGTAATCGTTATTTAGCGGGAGACAACCGAAATTTGCTCAATATGATTGGGCTACAGAGCAATAAAGATATTTTTAGTGGCCGTGGCGACTTTACAGAAGTGTACACTGACGTGATTGGCAATTTGGGCAATACCGTTGTGCAGGCCGCGGTGAGCCGAGATGCCCAACAAATTATTGTAGATCAGGCGCAACAAAAACGTGACGAAACGTCGGCTGTAAGCCTGGACGAAGAAGCTGCCAATTTACTGAGATTTCAGCAGGCCTACCAAGCCTCTGCACAAGTGATAAGTACCGCTAATAAACTCTTCGACACCATTTTAGGGATACGTTAGCCATGCTACATGAGGAATACACATGCGTGTAACACAAGCCGGTTTTTATAACCAAGCCACCCAGCAAATGGGTAAGCAGCAAGCCAAGGTGTTTGAGACACAAGCGCAGCTGTCGTCTGGAAAAAAGATTTTACGGCCTTCCGATGATCCGGCATTAGCCTCGGCCATCAACAACCTAAAGTCTCAAATGGACATTAACCAGCGCTACCTGACTAACCTAGAACGCATGGATGACACCTTAAAAATGCAAGAAGCGTCGGTGAGTAGTTCCATAGACGTAGTAGCTCGTATTAAAGAATTAAGTGTACAAGCAGCCAACGATACGTACAGCGCGT
The DNA here is from genome assembly GCA_018647765.1 of Oceanospirillaceae bacterium. Lineage (GTDB taxonomy): Bacteria > Pseudomonadota > Gammaproteobacteria > Pseudomonadales > Balneatricaceae > Njordibacter. The sequence goes on from JABGSN010000030.1 coordinate 29,491, forward strand.
CGGACCGTAAAATTTTGGCAATAGAAGTGAAAGAACTCATTAGTTCATTAGCCGATTTAGGCAACATGCGTGGTACAGATGGCGCGTATTTATTTTCTGGTTTTACCCAAGATCAAGCACCATTTTTGGAGTCTTCGTTGGGGGTGGTAACTTACACGGGTACCGCCGATTACCAACACGTAATGGTGGATGAAGGCCGTAGCATGCAATTAGGAATACCAGGTTCTGATGTGTATGGCAGTGTGCAACATAAAGATGCCACTACCGGTGAAGTTAGCAGCATCGACTTTTTTTCTACTTTGGGGAATATGTACCAGGCGTTAATAAACAATGACAAAACCGCCATTAGAGACAATTTGGACAAGGTGGGTAGCGTACACGAACACATTGTAGTGCAGCAGGCCAATATAGGTTCGCGCATGAAACGGGTAGAAACCTTAACCAATGCTATTGAAGACCGAGATTACACATACAAGACCCTGCAATCGAGCATGGAAGATTTGGACTACGTAGAGGCCGCATCACGGCTTAAGAATCAATCCCTTGCCTTACAAGCAGGACAACAAACATTTGCTCAATTGAGCGGATTAAGCTTATTTAAATATATCCGTTAAGCCTTACTAAAAGCTAAAACGGAAAACCGCCTCCATAACGAGAGGCAAAGAAAGGAGTAGTTATTATGGCTATGGTTATTAATTCAAATATCGCGTCATTGACGTCGCAGCGACACTTGTCGCAATCGCGCAATGACATGGAAGTGGCGATGGAGCGTATGTCCTCCGGCAGTCGCATTAACTCGTCTATGGATGATGCCGCAGGCCTTGCCATCGGTAATCGCATGACGTCGCAGATCGAGGGCTTAAACCAAGCCATTCGTAATGCCAACGACGGCATATCCTTAGCGCAAACTGCGGAAAGTGCCCTTGATGGGCACTCTGAAATTTTGCAGCGTATGCGTGTGTTAGCGGTGCAGGCGGCCAACGATACCTACTCTACATTGGACAGAAAAACCCTCAATAACGAGATTGTTCAGCTTAAAGAAGAGCTTAACCGCAGTGTGGCTCAAGCCACCTTTAATGGTCAAAAAATTCTCGATGGGTCAAATACTAGTTTTACCTTTCAGGTAGGCCACACAGCAAGCGACACGGTGACCATTACCTTAAGTAACATGGCTGGTAGTAAAATTGGCACTCAAACATGGGATGATAAAGCTTCTGTTACCGCGCCAACGACTGCAAATGAGGTTGCTGGTGTTACTGCTACGGGTACTATAGCTGGTGCTACAACAACTTCTTCAACAACTACCGGCGTGGTAGACGGCGCTAAAGCTGTAAAGACCCTTGCCTTTAGTGCTGGAGCAGCCATTGGCGATAAGGTTTCCATAACCGTAGGTAGTACAACATTTAGCCATACGTTTACAGCCACCGCGGCCGATGCAACAGCCGCTGCGGCTGCTTTTGATACTGCATGGAGCAATGACGCCACCGCTAATGGAGCTTATACCCTAACAAATTCAAGTGGCACTTTGACCTTTACCCAAGTGGGTAACTTGGGTGATGTAGCGGGTACCGCAACCTATACTAAGGCCACTATTACAGCAGAGCAAGAAAGCTACGATTTTAGTGGCATTACCCTCGCTGTAGGCGACCGGGTGAGCATAACGGTAAATGGTACTCCTTACACGCAAGAATTTGCTACCGATCAGGCCACTACCCTCAATGCGCTAGGTGCCTTAGTGGTTAACGGTGAAACAGGGTACGCGAGTAAAGCCATAAGTAGTGGCAAACTCGTGTTTACTGGTGTAGCGGCAGGTACGGCCATGGCATCTGCAACAATAGCAGTAGAGACTGGAACTGTGTCTGCCGCCAATAGTGTTGATGATGTACTGGTAACCGACAGTACTAGTGCAAAACATGCCTTAACGGTGGTGGATAACGCCCTAGAAATGATGGCCGACTTCCGCTCGCGTATGGGCGCCATGTCTAACCGTATGTTCCATACTGTAGATAACCTGATGAACGTGTCAGAAAATACTTCTGCCGCCCGCTCACGCATTGTTGACGCCGATTTTGCTTTGGAATCGGCCAATTTAGCCAAGAGTCAAGTGCTACAAAAAGCTGGCACCGCCATGCTGTCACAAGCCAACGCTTCAACCCAAGACATCTTGAGCCTGCTTAAGTAGGCTTGATGTCATTGCGGCGCACTAGATTCGCGTCCGGCGAAGGCCGGAATCTTAAGGCCCTGACCTTCGTCAGGGCGACACAGTACCCCTTTCTTTGAAGTACCCCATTACCCCTAGCTAACCACTAGGGGGGTTTTTCCCCGCCTGTCATTGGGAGCGCAGCGCGGCAATCCAAGCCTAGCAAGTGATACTCAAGCCGCAGTTTACCCCGTATAATCAACTCAGCCCAACAAAGAGCAGAGTGCCCATGAGCCAATTCTTTCAGATACACCCAGAATCCCCCCAGCCACGCTTGATCAAACAAGCCGCAGAAATCATCCAAAAAGGCGGTGTGGTGGTGTACCCCACAGACTGCGCCTACGCTATAGCGTGCCACTTAGGCGATAAAAAAGCCGTAGATCGAATTAAGCAAATACGTCAACTCGATGACAAACATCACCTGACGCTGGTGTGCGAAGACCTAAGCCAAATCGCCACCTATGCCAAAGTCGATAACGAAGCCTACCGCATCCTCAAGTCCCACACCCCTGGCGCCTACACCTTTATCCTAAAAGCCAGTAAAGAAGTACCCAAAAAATTATTGCACCCAAAAAAGAAGACCATCGGCCTACGGGTACCCGACAACGCAATCGCGTTAGCGCTGCTAAAAGAGCTAGGCGAACCGATGCTCAGCAGCTCTTTAATTTTGCCTAATGACGAATTTCCTTTAACTGATCCTTACGATATACGGCAAACTCTAGAACACAGTCTAGACTTAATCGTAGACGGCGGCTATTGCGGTATGGAAGTCACGTCGTTAGTGAGCTTGGTAGACGGTGAAATAGAAGTATTAAGGCAGGGTATGGGTGACACCAGCGACTTCATCTAAATATTTTATGCTAACCAAATCACTGTAAGTCGTTGTTTTAGAAATAATTCCTAAGAATGATGATCTATACTAAAGTCATATATTCAGGATTCTACCTATGGTGATTACAGCAGAATTTTGGCAGTTATTACGCTACACAGGAGGTGCTTTATGAGCACACCTAATTGGTTGCTATTGCAGGTTAAGCCAAGGCAGGAACTGCGCGCCCTAGAAAATCTAGAACGCCAAAACGGCGAATGCTATTGTCCACAAATTCGGCTAGAAAAGCTGAGTCGTGGCAAGCGCGGTCAAGCAGAAGAGGCATTGTTCCCCGGTTATTTATCAATGCTCAGCCAGAAGAGAACGGTTTAAGCTATACGAGCATTCGGTCTAGCCGAGGCGTTAGCAAAATAGTGGGATTTGGTATGGAACCGTTAAGGGTGCCAGAAGACCTTATAGCACTTATTAAGTTACGCGAACACACGGGTTTGGCGGACGAAGCCGCCGCCAGCGCACCGGATGTGCCGCAACCGGGCGACAAGCTCAATATTTTAGAAGGGCCGTTTAAAGGGCTCAAAGCTGTGTTTAGCCACACCGATGGCCAACAACGATCAATCGTGTTGATTAATTTGTTAAACCAGCAAACTCCTACATCGTTGGCCAATACCCAAATTAAAAAATTTGCATAATAATCCTTGGTGATTCAAACCTATATTTGTTGCTCACCACGAACCGGTTATTGATACCACTGACTCGTGCCATGAACTGGGATTGCTTCGCTGTGCTCGCAAACATGGAAAAAGGGGGTGCTCGTAAAGACGGGGTTGAGGTTGTCTCTGCGATCGCTTCATGGATGTAGCTTAGTAGAGCTCTTGTTGCACCAGGGTGACCCAGTAGGCGGTACCGGTTTCGGCGATGTCGTCGTTGAAATCGTAGTGGGGGTTGTGGAGCATGCAGCCACCGGCGCTATCGATACCATTGCCTAAGAAGACATAACAGCCGGCTTTGACTCTGAGCATACTGGCAAAATCTTCTGAGATGGTTTTTGGGCGGCAGGCTAAATCTACTTTTGATGCATCCAATAAGGCTAAGGCGGCTTTACCAGCGGCTTCGGTTTCTGTTGCGGTGTTGATGGTGGCCCAAAATACGCGGTCGTAGGTGAAGTCATGGTCTGCGCCGTGGGCCTCGCAGATACCGCGCACCAGTTGGCCCATGCGTGCTTCAATGAGGTCTTGCACATCTTCGGAGAAACTTCGACAGTCACCGGTAATGGTGACGGTGCTGGGAATCACGTTCACCGCCCCGTCGGTGACAAATTCAGTGGCAGAAACCACGGCCTGAAGCTCGGGGTCGATGCTACGGGAGACGATGGTCTGTAAGGCCAATAAAATTTCGGCACCAATCACCAAGGGGTCAATATGATGGTGAGGTTGTGACGCGTGACCACCACGGCCTTTGATCACAATGTTAAAGTTGTCTTCACTGGCCATTACACCGCCTGAATTCATGGCCATTGTGCCTGCTGTCATACCTGGCATATTGTGCAGGCCATAGATGGCTTGCATAGGAAAACGTTCAAACAAGCCATCATCGATCATGGATTGCGCGCCAGCGCCGTGCTCTTCGTCGGGTTGGAAAACAAAATACACGGTGCCATCAAAATTGCCCGTGGCGGCGAGTTCTTGGGCCGCGCCTAACAACATGGCGGTATGGCCATCGTGGCCACAGGCATGCATACGGCCCTCATTTTGTGACTTGTATGTAAAGTCATTAAGCTCTTGAATGGCGAGGGCATCCATGTCAGCACGTAAGCCAATGGCTTTATCAGAGGTGCCGCGTTTAAGCACGCCCACCACGCCTATTTCACCAATCTGGGTGTGCACCTGTAAGCCAAACTCGGTGAGTTTTTGGGCTACAAAGGCAGCTGTGTCGTGTACTTCAAAACCGGTTTCTGGGTGCTGATGCAGGTGTTGACGCCAGTGCGACATCTGCTGTTTGGAAGCGTATTTTAGAGTGGACATGCTGGCGCCTTGAGGAATTTTGAAGACGCCAATCATGTCACATTTTTCTGTGGTTAGTCACTAACATGTTGCTGATAAGTGCCATTTAAAGGCTTAAAACTTAGCCTTTGGGAATTAGCCCCACTGCTTCTATGCCGGCTACAGCAGCTAACAAATCATTGTCAGACGTGTCGCCAGTAACACCTAGCGCGCCTAACGTATGGCCACGTTCATTTTGAATCAATACACCACCGGGGACCGGTATCATTTTGCCGTCTAGGGCCGCGTTTGCAGTGACGATAAAATAGGGCTGAGCTTCAGCTCTGACCATTTGTGCACTGCCGGGCATGCCTAACATCACCACGCCATAAGCTTTGGCTTGGGCGATCGCAAAACGGCCAGGCGAGGCGCCGTCTTGACGCTCAAAGGCTTTAACGTTGCCGCCAGTGTCTAGTACGACGACTGATAATGGATTGAGTCCAAGTGCCTTGCCTTTGGTAAGGGTGGCATTAATGATGCGCTTGGAGCGGCTTAAGGATAGTTCGGCCATGAGAGGCTCCCAATAGTGTGATGTATTAGACACAAGAATTTTGTATGGGCAACATCATAGCCGAGTTAGGCATGTAAAATTAGCCTGTATTCGACTTTAGTAGGGCCTAAACGGCCATATTCGTAATCAACATGGCTTATGCTCCGTCACGGATTTGGTTTAACGTTAGGTTGGGCGTTAACGCTTGGGGGTCTAGCTTAATGTGAATTAACGCGGGGGTTCCAGCCGCCATGGCAGCCTCTAAGGCTTGAGGAAACTGGTCTGTGTGGGTCACTTGTGTGGCAAACGTACCATAGGCTTTGGCCAGCGCACAAAAGTCTGGGTTAACCAAATCTGTAGCACTAACGCGGCTGGGGAAATGGCGCTCTTGATGCATGCGGATGGTGCCATACATGCCATTATCAATCACCAATACAATAATGTTGGCTTGTTGTTGCACTGCGGTGCCAAATTCCTGCATGGTCATTTGAAAACAGCCATCACCCGCAAAACAAACTACGGTTTTATGAGGCTCGGCGATTTTGGCCGCAACGGCCGCTGGTAAACCATAGCCCATAGAGCCGCTAGTGGGCGCTAACTGCGTGCCATACTGGCTGAATTTCCAAAAACGATGAATCCACGTGGCATAGTTGCCGGCACCGTTGGTCATAATGGTATTGGAGGGCAGGCTGTTGCTTAAGTGGGCCATAACGGCGGGCATTTGCACTGCACCTGGGTGTGTCTGAGTAGGCAAAGTGGACCACTGTTGATAATTGTTATGGCAGTTGGCCACATGGTCTACACGTGCTGGTGACGGTTTAATAGTGGACGACAGCTGAGAAAGCCCAGCGGCCAGTGCTTTAGGGCTGGCGTGGATGGCTAAATCGGCACGGTATACACGTCCTAGCTCTTCTGCACAGGCATGGATATGAATCAGTTGTTGGCGAGCGCTTTGCACCCCTAACAGTTCATAGTTTTGCGATGGCACCTCTGAAAAACGCCCGCCCATGAGGATGACTAAATCGGCGTCGGCAATGGTGGTTGAAAGTTTAGGGTTAATACCTAAGCCCACGTCACCGGCGTAGTGGGGGTGATGATGGTTAAACAACATTTGGCGACGAAATGAGCAGGCCACTGGCAGGAAAAATGCCTCGGCAAAGGCCTCAACCTGTGCCACAGAGTCGGCACACCAGCGGCTACCACCTAATACTATAATAGGTGCATTAGCTTGTTCCACCATGTGCGCCATTTGCTGCAAGTGTTCCGGGCTTGAGTGGGTTTCTAAGGTGGTAAAGGGTTTGATTTTGGTGCTGGCGGCCTGCCCCGATAAGGTGTCTTCTGGCAATACTAATACCACCGGCCCTGGGCGGCCGCTGGTGGCCACAGACCATGCACGGCTCACCATTTCGGTAATGCGCTCGGTGGAATCTATTTCTGCCACCCACTTGGCCATGGAGCCGAGGTATTGACCATAATCCACTTCTTGAAAGGCTTCGCGGTGGCGCAATTGACTATTGATTTGGCCAATAAATAAAATCATGGGTGTAGAGTCTTGCTGGGCCACATGAATACCGGCACTGGCGTTGGTGGCGCCGGGGCCGCGGGTCACAAAACAAATACCGGGCGTGCCGTGGAGCTTGCCCCAGGCTTCGGCCATCATGGCTGCGCCGCCTTCTTGGCGGGCGCTGGTGGCGGTAATGGTGCTGTCGTGCAACGCATCTAATACTTCTAAATAGCTTTCGCCGGGCACGCAAAATAATTGTTTAACGCCATGGGCTTCTAAGGCGTCAACAACCAGTTGGCCGCCTGATTTGGTCTGTGTGGTCATGGGTAATTCCGTTTGTAAGTTACAGGCGTTGAAGTGTTTTGTAGTAGGCTTCTACAGCGACTAGGCGGCATAGGCTTTGTTCTGTGAGGTGCAGGCCTGTGGCGGTGTCTGCACTAATAATAGCGCTGCCTTGATCATCAAATGACACCGGCACAATGCTGCTGCGAAATTTTTGTAGCTGCGTATTGCTAATCAAAAATAGTTCGGCATCGGCTTTAGGTGCGGCTATTTTTACCTTGAATAGGGCGCTGTTTTTTACCGAACTCACATCCTTGAGCTGCGACTCTACGGTGGGGCCGGCATCAAAAATATCCACATAACCGATGTGCTGAAAGCCTTCTTTTTCTAACAGGCGTAATGCCGGTTTGGTTTTTTCATGCACATGGCTGATGACCGCTTGGGCTTCTGGGCTGAGCAAATTTACATACAGCGGATACTTGGGCATTAGTTCTGCGATAAACACTTTGTTGCCCAAACCCACAAGGTAGTCGGCTTGCTTAAACTCCATGGAGAAAAAATGCGTGCCTAGCCAATGCCAAAAAGGTGAATTACCCGAGGCATCATTAACGCCGCGCATTTCAGCAATCACTTTGCTGCCAAAACGCTCGGCAAATTGGGCCATAAACAAGAAGCGGCTTTTAGACAACAAACGCCCATTGGTCCCATTGCGGTGGGCCTCTTGCAGAAACAAGGTGCACACTTCGGCGCAACCCGTGTAATGATTACACAAGGTGAGCACTTCCATTTTGTTATGCACTTCTAGGGTGGGCGATGCGTGTACTACGGTTTGGCGGTGATAATGGTAAAACGGCGCGCGAGTGCCAACACTGGCTTCTATGGCCGTGGTGCCTATCACTTTGCCGGTTTCTGTGTCTTCGAGTACAAACAGATAACCTTCGTCGTCGGGTGTGTCTAAGGGTTTAGAAAAAGACGCAACGGAGCGTGCAATTTTTTCGTTAAGAACGTCGTGGTTAATGGGGAGGGAGGTAAAACCTACACCAGAATCTACGGCAATTTGATACAAAGCGTCTTGGTCTTGTGGACCGATAGGACGGATAACTAACATTGTGAGCCAGCCATAAGTAACCAATAAAGGCTTATTATACGGGCAGTTGCCTATTTAAGGGCAAGGCTCAAGTTGCGCAAATGCGTCGTAAATCTTCGCAAACCTGTTTGTGGCCTGCGCAGGGTAGGCGATACAGGGCGCCTTGTTGAATAATATAGCCGTTAATCGCGTCGATTTCTGTAGCACGACCGGCGAGGCAGTCTTGCAACATCGACGATTTGTTGTTGGCGGTTTGTTGTAATATCCGCCTGCTGGTGTTGAGCAAACCTTGGCCCATCGGCACCACCCCCTCTTTGGCCATCACGTCTTGAGTTTCTGCACACAATTGTTGCAACCGTGGCCATGCGCTCGGGTGATCAATTAAAGCGCCGTTAGCGCACTGGTAGATGGCCGTTAGTGCATTAATTACACTGTTGATAGCCAGCTTGTGCCACAGTGGCACGCGGATGTCGGTGTGCCATGCCAACTTAAGGGTGGGCGGCTGTTCTAGATGATCTAATAAGTCATGTATGGCGGGAGGGATTACGGTGTTGTTCAAATGGTCACTAAAGCTGCCAATTAAGGTTTGGCCTACACCCGCACGTATCACATTAAAAGGGCCTTTGCGCCATGCGCCATCGGTGCTGGTGGCACAATAAATGTTAGCCTTAGGTAATGCCATTTGTAACGCTTGAGCGCTGCCCATACCATTTTGCAGCAATACAATGATGGCGTTGTCGGCTAACTGATTGCGCCATGGCAGCACGGCGTCAAGGGTGGCATAAGCCTTACAACAAATAAGCAGGTGGTGGATGACCTTGGGTGGTTTGGCGGGGGTAAACGCCTGAGGCGTGGCCACCCATGTTTGCTCATAATCCAATAAATGGATACCAGCTGCCGTGTGATATTGATCTAGTTGCTGCTCATCCCTGAGTAATAGGCTCACGGGCACACCGTGGTGCGTTAAACTGCTGGCCCAGAGGCTGCCAATAGCGCCAACACCGGATATGTGCCAAGGGTAGGATGAAAGACGAGTCATGGGTTACAATATTACCATTAAATTTTGTCCCGTATTTTAACCTATTTTTAATTAAGGAATTTACTAATGCCATCATTTGACGTGGTTTCCGAACTTGACGCCCATGAAGTGTCCAACGCCCTCGACCAAGCTAACCGCGAAGTAACCACCCGTTATGACTTTAAAGGGGTTAATGCGAGCTTTGATCAAGGTGAAGACATGGTCACCATGCGCGCCGACGTCGAGTTCCAATTGCAGCAAATGTTGCCTATTTTGCACGAAAAGCTGATCAAACGCGGAATTGATATCCGCTGTTTAGAAGTGAAAGACCCAGAAACCACCAATATGAAGAGTAGCCAAGTGGTCTTGATGAAGTCGGGCTTGGAAAAAGAGTTGGCTAAAAAAGTGGTTAAGTTTCTAAAAGAGAAGAAACTTAAAGTGCAAAGCCAAGTGCAGGGCGATCAAGTGCGTGTTACCGGCAAAAAACGCGATGATCTACAACAAGCCATTGCCGGTTTGCGCGAAGGCGAATTCGACATGCCGCTACAGTTTACTAACTTTAGAGATTAACCCTCTCAATTGCTCACTCTTTGTGTACTATAAAAGGACTTAAATAGCGTATGACCACTCCAGTAAAACTCGTCAGCTTTGTGGTTTTTTGTGCCTGTTTGTTGCTTGCCGTTAACTTTGGCATGCGTGCGTCGTTTGGCTTTTTTATGGCACCTATTTCTAACGAATTTGGCTATGGCCGCGAAGTGTTTGCCTTCTCTTTGGCGTTGCAAAACTTATGTTGGGGCTTGTTTCAGCCGATTGCCGGTGCCATTGCCGATCGTTTTGGTACGGTAAAATCCATTGTTATCGGCTCGGTCGCCTATGCCTTGGGTTTATACATCACCGCTACCGCCGGTGACCATTGGGACTTACATATAGGTGCGGGCATCCTTGTGGGTATGGGCATTTCTGGCACCGGTTTTGGTGTGGTGTTGCCGGCTTTGGCCAGGATGGTGGCCGAAGAAAAACGTGGTTTTGCCCTCGGTTTAGGCACGGCCGCAGGCTCGTTTGGTCAGTTGCTGGTCATACCCGTGGCTCAAGAATTCATCACCACTTACGGTTGGCAAATTGCACTACTTATATTGGCATCAGGCTCTTTGTGTATGTTGCTATTGTCGGTGCCATTTCGCGGTGATGCGCAGCAGCGAAATGCAACCGGAGCAGATGACCAGCAAACCTTAAACCAAGCGTTAAAAGAAGCCAGTGGTCATGTGCATTACTGGTTGTTGATTGCAGGTTTTTTTGTCTGTGGCTTTCAGCTGGCCTTTATCACCGTACACATGCCAGCCTACTTGTCGGACAATGGTTTTGGCGCTCATGTCGCCGTCATCAGCTTGTCGCTCATTGGTTTGTTTAATATATTTGGTTGTTTATTGTTCGGTGCTTGGTCTAGCAAACATTCTAAAAAGAACTTGCTGGGTATAATTTATTTTTGCCGAGCCGCCGCTATTGCCGCCTTTATGTTAGCGCCTATTAGCACCACCAGCGTGTATTTATTCTCCATTGTTACCGGCTTTTTGTGGCTTGCCACAGTACCCCCTACATCCGGTTTAGTGGCTCAAATGTTTGGTCTTAAACACATGGGCAGCTTGTATGGCATTGTATTTCTTAACCATCAGTTAGGTTCTTTTTTGGGGGTTTGGATTGGCGGTTATTTATACGACACCACGGGCAACTACGACAAAGTCTGGTGGGCAGCTGCAATCATTGCGCTGATTACAGCTGCCATTCATGTTGTCATTGATGAGCGGCCAGTCGCTCGTTTGAGGCTAAGTGTTAGTTAAAGCTCTAGCTTGCTACAGGGCACGGTTGAGCAGGGCAGCAGCGTTACACAGGTCGTCCAGATTTATTTAGAGTTCTTGATCCCGCTGAGCCTGCTTTTTATCCGCTTTAGCCTGGCGTCGCTGGGCAATGGTTTCAATGGCATCAGCGCCAAGGTGACCTTCGCCGCGTTGTTGGGATAACTCCATTTGACGCTGACGCTCTTCAAAACGCTGGCGTTGGCCCCATGAGTGTTTGTCAAAACAGTGGGGGCAGCTAATGCCTTCTAAGTACTTATCGCTGGTTTGTTCTTCTTTTGTAATCGGTAAGCGGCAGGCGTGGCACTGGTCGTACTGACCTTTTTCCAGCTGGTGATTTACTGTAACGCGGTTGTCGAATACAAAACATTCGCCTTGCCACATGGTGTCCTCTTCGGGCACTTCTTCAAGGTACTTAAGAATGCCACCTTCGAGGTGATACACCTCTTCAAAGCCTTGTTCTTTAAGGTAAGCGGTAGACTTTTCACAACGAATGCCTCCAGTGCAAAACATGGCTACTTTTTTGTTTTTCTCTGGGTCTAAATTGTCACTAACGTACTGAGGGAATTCCCGAAAGGTGGTGGTGTCTGGGTTGAGTGCGCCTTCAAAGGTGCCTACTTTCACTTCGTAATTGTTTCGTGTGTCTACCAATACCACGTCTGGGTCAGAAATAAGGGCGTTCCAGTCTTGTGGCTTAACGTAGGTGCCAACCACTTGTTTTGGGTCTATGCCTTCTACACCCATGGTCACAATTTCTTTTTTGAGCTTCACTTTGGTGCGGTAAAACGGATTTTCGGTTTCAAAAGACTCTTTGGTCACGATGTCTTGCAAACGGTCGTCTTTTTCAAACCAAGTAATCAATGCGTCAATACCTTTGCGGCTGCTGGCGACTGTGCCGTTGATACCTTCTGATGCGAGTAGTAAGGTGCCACGAATGTTGTTGTATTCCATCACCTTGAGTAACGGCTGGCGTAGGTCTTGAAATTTTTCTAGGGTGACAAATTTGTATAGCGCACAGACAACAATCTGCGATTGATCTTGAGACATGAGGAGTTCCTTAGCGAGCCGAAACGTAAATCCGGAGCGGGGGTTTAATGTGAGGCGCTATTCTACGGTATACGCGGCAATAAATCCAAATAACCTTAGCTGGGGCTGCGTGGCTGAACTAAAACAAGGCCTGCTATCATAAAGCCTAAAGCTAGCCACACTAAAGCAGAATGACTTTCGCCTAATATCAACATGCCAAACAATACGCCTGACAAAGTGACCACATAAGCCACTTGGCTGGCAAATACAGCTCCGGTTCGACCCACTAGCCAGATGTAACCGGTGTAAGTGACGATGTGTAATGAAGCGTTGGCCAACATAGCCCATTCCACGGACGTCCACGAGTGGTTAAGGTCTACCCATGAATTTGTCATGAGTGTGATGGGTGTACAAATGCAAAGACCCACTATGGACGCACCTCGTAAGCTAGTAAATGGGTCCATGTTGGGTGGTGTTTTAAGCGAAAGATAATTGCCTTCTATACCGTAAAACAACGGTGCCACCAAAGCCAATAACATAAACAAACCAAGGCCTCGGCTACTAACATCGGCTTCTGGGCCTAAAATCAATGCAATGGCCACGCCACCTAGGCCAATGCCCAACATACGACGCCATACAAACTTTTCATTACCAATGGCCAGTGCGATTAACAGGGAAAACATGGGCACCGTGGCTAAACCAATGGCCAGTAGGCCTGCGGGAAGGTGGGACGCAACGGTGTAAGAAAAAGTATTAGGCAATATAGTACCCACTAAGGCCACTATGGCGTAATAACGGACGTTGACCCACCCCAAAGGTAAGGGTTTATTTTTCGCTTTGCCTAAAGCGGTAAGCACCACCGCGCCCAAAGCCAATTGCCAAAATATAAGTCCTAGAGGTTGGTAACCCGTAGACACGGCATGCTTCATCATGACAATGGTACTGCCCCATACGCTGCCCAGTAATAACAAAAAAGACAGTGCGTAAAAGGAAGGGAGCTTGTGCATGGGAGTGGTTTATCTATTCGGGCGACTAATGTGGGACCACTGTGCATCTATAGCACAATAAAAACAAGGCAAAGATGAATTAGGGTCGCCACTGATACTGTTGCATGTCTACCTTGTGGTTGTGCAACCGCACACCTTCTTGTTCAAGCTTTTGCCTTTGGCGCACATAGCCTGCTGTCGCCGGTGGGAAAGCCAGCTTGCCGCTTGCCGTAATGACCCTATGCCAAGGTAATGACGAATCTTTAGGTAAGTGACGCAAACACCAACCTACCCAGCGCGCAGCGCCTACTTGCCCGGCTAAAGCGGCGAGTTGGCCATAGCTGGCAACCTTGCCCATGGGTATGGCGGCAATGGTTTGGTACAACTGTTGGCGCAGCAGCAGTTGTTGGTCTTGTGGCTGTTTCTGCTTTTGTTGCTGGGGGTCTTTCATTTTTCTTGTATGGCCGCATAAAGGAAATACAGTTAACTTAACTAAGACTACATTATTATGCGTTTTCTTTTTGCCTTATTTATTGCCGTGCCCATTGTGGAGATGGTCGTACTTATTGAAGTAGGCCAACAAATTGGTGCACTATGGACCATTGCCTTGGTATTGCTTACTGCTTTTATTGGCATTAATTTGCTACGGTATCAAGGGCTAGCCACCTTAAGCCGAGCTACCTGGCGTATGCAGTCGGGTCAAATTCCAGCCCAAGAGATGTTAGAAGGCATTTTATTGGCTGTAGGCGGTGCGTTGTTACTAACTCCGGGTTTTGTGACCGACAGCATTGGCTTTTTGTTGCTGCTGCCGTTTACGCGTCAGTTTTTTGCGACGCGCTTGATGGGCCGCTTTAAAATGTTCTCCAAAGCGAATGCCGGTGCTACCGGTGGTTTTGCTCAAGGCGGCTTTGGTGCTGGCTTTAATGAAGACGAAAGTATAATAGAAGGGGAGTTTGATGCCCCGCAGAATAGCCACAAGAGCAATAAGATTGAATAAAGTTTAGTTTTCTAAACATTTTTTGAGGTTTGCTATTGAAAACCTCACTTCACCCCATATCTAAGAACTCGATATTAAAAACAATTCCGGCTTAGCCGGAGATACGTACATTTTAGGAGTACAAACGTAATGAGCATCCGTCCTTTACAAGATCGTGTTGTTATTCGTCGTCAAGAGGAAGAAGCAACTAGTGCAGGTGGTATCGTGCTACCTGGTAGCGCTGCAGAAAAGCCTAACCAAGGCGAAGTATTGGCAGTAGGCCCTGGCCGTATTACTACCAACGGCGAACAGCAGGCTATGAGCGTTAAGGTTGGCGACACAGTATTGTTTGGCCCTTACGCTGGTAACAGCACAGCTAAGATCAATGGCGAAGAAGTGCTTATCGTTAGCGAAAGCGAAATTTACGGCATCCTTGAAGCCTAATTTAACCTCATTTTTGATACAGGAAATTTTGACATGGCAGCTAAAGAAGTAAAATTTGGTGATTCGGCTCGTAGCCGTATGGTAAATGGCGTAAACATCCTTGCTGACGCCGTAAAAGTAACCTTAGGCCCTAAAGGCCGTAACGTTGTTCTAGACAAAGCCTTTGGCGCACCGACCATCACTAAAGATGGTGTGTCTGTTGCTAAAGAAATCGAACTTGCCGACAAGTTTGAAAACATGGGCGCACAAATGGTGAAGGAAGTTGCTTCCCAAGCTAACGATGTCGCCGGTGACGGAACGACTACAGCTACTGTTTTGGCTCAAGCCATTCTAAACGAAGGCCTAAAGGCTGTTGCAGCTGGCATGAACCCAATGGACCTTAAGCGCGGCATCGACAAAGCGTCTGCGGCTGTGGTTGCACAAATTGAAGAAATGGCTACACCTTGTACCGACACTAATGCGATCGCTCAAGTAGGTACTATCTCTGCTAACTCCGACAGCACAGTCGGTACTATCATTGCTGAAGCGATGGAAAAAGTAGGCAAAGAAGGCGTTATCACTGTAGAAGAAGGGACTTCACTACAGGACGAGCTAGACGTTGTAGAAGGCATGCAATTTGACCGTGGTTACTTGTCGCCTTACTTTGTAACTAACCAAGACAACATGACTGCTGAACTGGAAATGCCTTTCCTACTGTTGGTAGATAAGAAGATCTCTAACATTCGTGATTTACTACCAATCTTGGAAGCGGTTGCCAAGGCAAGCCGTCCATTGTTGATCGTTGCTGAAGATGTTGAAGGCGAAGCCCTTGCAACATTGGTAGTGAACAACATGCGTGGCATCGTTAAAGTTTGTGCTGTTAAGGCACCTGGTTTTGGCGATCGTCGTAAGGCGATGCTAGAAGATATCGCTGTATTAACTGGCGGTACTGTAATTTCTGAAGAAATTGGTTTATCTCTAGACACCGCCACTCTTGAGCAATTAGGCCAAGCTAAGCGTGTGACTATGTCTAAAGAAAACACCATCATCATCGATGGTGTTGGCGAAGCATCTGCCATTGAAGGTCGTGTAACTGCGATCCGTGCACAAATTGGTGATACTTCTTCAGACTACGATCGTGAGAAGCTTCAAGAGCGTGTTGCTAAGCTTGCAGGCGGCGTTGCCGTAATCAAGGTTGGTGCAGCGACAGAAGTAGAAATGAAAGAGAAGAAAGCTCGCGTAGAAGACGCATTGCACTCAACTCGTGCTGCTGTTGAAGAAGGCGTAGTGCCAGGAGGCGGTGTTGCTCTTATCCGTGCTCTACAAGGTATTGAAGGTCTAGAAGGCGACAACGCTGACCAGACTGTTGGTATTAAAGTTGCCCTTAAGGCAATGGAAGCACCAATGCGTCAAATCACCAGCAACTCTGGCGACGAAGCCTCTGTTGTTGTAGACAAAGTTAAGGCTGGCACTGGTAACTTCGGTTACAACGCAGGCACTGGCGGGTACGGCGACATGATCGAGATGGGTATCCTAGATCCAGCCAAAGTTACACGTACTGCGCTTCAAGCCGCTGCTTCTGTAGCTGGCATGATGATCACTACCGAATGTATGGTTGCTGATGCACCTGCAGACGAAGCTGCTGGTGGCGGCATGCCAGACATGGGCGGCATGGGTGGCGGTATGGGCGGCATGGGCGGCATGATGTAATTCATCTCCCAAGCTAACCATTAGCTTCTAAAAAAACCGGCCCCAGTGGTCGGTTTTTTTATGGCTAAAATTAGCAAGTGTGGTTATATTGATGGTCTAGATTCGGGACATAAAAAGGACATGGTAATGATCGAAATCAGCAACTTGGGGAAGCAATATGCCAGTGGTTTTGTGGCGCTAGATAACATTAGCCTGAGCGTTAAAAAAGGCGAAATATTGGCTTTGCTAGGCCCCAACGGCGCCGGTAAAACCACCCTAATTTCTTCGGTGTGTGGCATTGTAAATCCCACCTCTGGCTCTGTGACTGTGGGTGGTTTTGATATTATTAAAGACTATCGAAAAACCCGTAGTTTAATTGGCTTAGTGCCGCAAGAACTGACCACCGATGCGTTTGAAACCCCTTGGGATAACTTGACCTTTAGCCGTGGCTTATTTGGTTTACCTAAAAATCCGCAAGTGGTGGAAAAAGTATTAAAAGATCTGTCCTTATGGGACAAAAAAGACGACCGTATTATGACCCTGTCTGGCGGTATGAAACGCCGCTTGCTCATTGCCAAGGCCTTGGTGCACGAACCGCAAGTGCTGTTCTTAGATGAGCCCACAGCCGGTGTAGACGTGGCCTTGCGGCAAGACATGTGGCGCATGGTGGATGAACTTCGTCATCAGGGTGTCACTATTGTACTCACCACCCATTATATTGAAGAAGCCGAAGCCATTGCCGATCGTATCGGTGTCATCAGTGGTGGTAAGTTGGTGCTAGTGGAAGACAAGAGCACGCTTATGGCACGTATGGGCCAAAAGCAACTTAAAGTAGAGTTGATGGACACGCTAGAGGTTTTACCCAAGGTACTAGAAGAGCAAGGGTTCTGTTTGGCCGACGATGGTCTCAGTATTGTGTATCACTACGACAAAGATGCCGAAGAAATAGACATTGGTGGGTTACTACAAACCGTAACCAATGCTGGGCTGGGTGTGAAAGACATCCACACACAACAAAGTAGCCTAGAAGAAATCTTTGTAGATCTCGTGGAGGACGCAGCATGAATGTAAGAGCCATATGGGCCATTTACTCATTTGAGATGTCGCGTACTAAACGCACGGTGACTCAGAGCATCGTGTCTCCAGTACTGTCTACCGTGCTTTATTTTGTGGTGTTTGGTGGCGCCATAGGTTCACGTATCGAATCCGTAGACGGCATCAGTTACGGCGCCTTCATCGTGCCCGGTTTAATCATGTTATCTATTATGACGCAAAGCCTGTCTAACGCGTCGTTTGGTATTTATTTTCCGCGTTTTTCGGGCACCATTTATGAGGTGCTGTCGGCGCCTGTATCGTTTTGGGAAGCAACAGTAGGTTATGTGGGTGCGGCTGCGACAAAATCGCTGATTATTGGTTTGATTATCCTTGCCACGGCAGGCTTTTTTGTACCGATTCAGATTGCCCATCCGTTTTGGATGTTGGCATTTTTGATATTAACCACCATTACCTTTAGTCTGTTTGGTTTTCTAATTGGTATCTGGGCCGATGGGTTTGAAAAGCTGCAATTGATTCCGTTGCTTGTGGTCACGCCGATGGTGTTTTTAGGTGGTGCTTTTTACTCTATCGACATGCTGCCTAGTGCTTGGCAAACGGTGACGATGTTTAACCCTGTGGTGTATCTGATCAGTGGCTTTCGTTGGAGTTTTTACGAAATATCCGATGTTAGTGTGGGGGTTAGTTTAGGCATGGTGATGTTGTTTATGGGTATTTGTTTAGCCCTTATCGGCTGGATCTTTAAAACCGGCTACCGACTCAAGCAGTAGCACCTGCTAGGGGTTAGTTGAATTGAATAACAGTATTGATAACCGAAAAGGCATCTTTTTAATGCTTGCTGCGATGGCGGGCTTCACCCTAGAAGACTCCTTTATTAAGCAGCTTTCTAGCACCATCTCCATTGGTCAGATTTTGATGGTTGTTGGCTTTTTTGGCACTGTATTTTTTGCTCTTTTGGCCCTCACCCGAGGACGTAAAATAGCTGTGCCTAGCGTTTGGACACGGGCAACTATTGCTCGGATGGTTGCAGAAACTATTGCCGCTGTGGCGTTTGTTACGTCATTGTCCCTTGTGCCTCTATCAACGGTGGCGGCGGTGTTTCAAGTTACTCCGTTAACCATCACTATGGGCGCTGCACTATTTTTAGGTGAGCGAGTGGGGTGGCGTCGGTGGACTGCCGTTGGTGTGGGTTTTAGTGGTGTGTTACTTATTATAAGGCCTGGATTTACAGGTTTTGATCCATCGGTTTTGTGGGTGCTGGTGGCGGTTTTAGGGGTGGCTATTAGGGACTTAGTGACTCGCGCTATTGCTAAGACTGTGGAATCATCTATCATTTCTTTTCAAGCGTTTGCGTCTCTGTCAGTTACGGGTGCATTGATGCTCTTGGTTAGCCCCCAGGGTATTGCTCCGATGGCGAACAACGAATTAGTTTATTTTGGCTGTGCTATCGTTTTTAGTGTGGCGGGTTATTACGCCATTGTGGCGGCAATGCGGGTGGGGGATGCCTCTGTGGTCTCGTCTTTTAGGTATACAAGGCTGCTGTTCTCGCTATTAGTGGGGGTATTTGTTTTCAACGAAAGCGTGGATGTGCCCACGCTCATTGGGTCTGCAATTATTATAGCCACAGGGCTGTACACATTTGTAAGAGAGCATCGCGTAGTGATGGATAGGCGAGAATACGGTTCGCCGCTATAGGCCTTTTGGACAGGCAAGGACCGGCTTTCAATGCTAGTTACCACGAAACGGCGAGCGCTTTACTCCGGCATCAGTAGCTCGTGACCTACTACTTCGTCCATGAGGCCATAGGACACCCTATAGGTTTTACCCTCTAACTTAATTAAAGCATAATTTTTGCACATTTTTACTACGGTGCAGTTAATAATATTGCCTTTGTCGTTAACCCGTACAATATTGTAGTTGTGTAACGACAGGCTGGCGGTGGAGGAATGGGTCATTTACTCTCGCTCAAGGCTGCAAATTTAGCCACAATAGAATCGGGTATAACGCAGCTCTTAAGAGCCTTGTAGTCATAATATACATTTAAACCTTTACCCTGCGCTACTAAGCGATTTTGCCTCGTGCTCCATATCTTGTGGTCTAACTCGACTTTTTTGGCACCGGTTTGGGTGGCAGTGCTGAACACTAACAAAGTGTCTGGGTAGGTCACCGGTGCCAGATAATCACACTGAATAGAGGCGAGTATAGGCCCGATATGGAGCTCGCTCATGTCGCTGGTCATACCAAGTTTTTCAAACAAGTCGATACGACCGTCCTCTATATAACGGATGTAAACGGTGTTATTAACATGCTGAAAGGCATCCATTTCGCCCCACTTTACTTTAATCTCGGTGGCTACGGTGTATTGCTGTTCGAGTGTGTGTAAATCCATGTTGTTGTTTTCCTATTTAACTTCAAAACCGTGGGCGTAGGGGTCGCTTGGGTCGACAATAATGCGGTTATAACCGGTGACTTTAGCCCAGCCCTGCACGCTGGGCATGATGGCGGGGTATGGGCCCACTTGAGTGGTGGATTCTACGCGCCCAATAAATTGACTGCCGATAATGCTTTCGTGGACAAACTGTTGGTCTGTTGTTAGCCGGCCTTGGGCGTGTAATTGCGCCATGCGAGCACTAGTGCCGGTGCCACAAGGGGACCGGTCGATAGCACCACTGCCATAAAATACCGCGTTAGACGCGTTAGAGCCCTCCCTTTGTGGCTCACCCGTCCACATTACATGGCTTATGCCATTAACGCTGGTATCCTCGGGGTGTATACACGTGGCCACTTTATTAACGGCTTCGCGTATCAATGGGCTGTAACGCAATACTTGGGCGGCACTAAACTGGTGCAGGCCAGCAAAGTTGGCTTGTGGTTCAATAATGGCGTAATAATTACCACCATAGGCAACGTCGATCTTTAGCTCGCCTAATCCTGGGCAGTGGATGACTACAGCCTGGTGTGCGAGGTAGCTTGCCACGTTAAAAATGCGCACAAATTCAACCTGACCGTCATCGTCCTGTTGGTATTCTATACGAATAACACCAGCTGGCACCTCTAAGGTGAGTTGGCCTGCGACCTTGGGGGTCCATAAACCTTCTTGCAATGCGGTGGTGACGGTGCCGATAGTGCCATGACCACACATGGGTAAGCAGCCACTGGTTTCAATAAACAAAATGGCGCCGTCATGGGCGGGGTCACTGGGCGGGTAAAGAATGGAGCCCGACATCATGGCATGGCCCCGGGGTTCAAACATCAGTGCAGTGCGAACCCAGTCGTGATGGGTTAAAAAATCCTGCCGTTTGGCGCTCATGTTATCGCCCACCAGCTCGGGCCCACCTTGGGCCACTAAGCGCACGGGGTTGCCACAGGTATGGGCGTCTATACATTCAAAAATATGCGGTTGCATGGTCTTCAATTCTGCCTTTGTTTTTTGCGCATCATGCTTTTCTTGCATGGTACAATGGAACTACAATTTTCACCTAACCTTGTAAGTGGGCTGGCTTATCAGTCACCACCTCAGAGACTCGTAACACATGAAGCTACTTATCGACTTTTTACCCATTGTCATCTTTTTTATTGTTTATAAAATGACCGGTGATCTCATACTCGCGACCGCCGTGCTTATTCCTGCCACTATGTTGCAGATGGCTTATACCTGGGTTACCACTAAGAAAATTGAAAAAATGCAGCTTATCACCTTGGTGTTAGTGGTGGTTTTAGGTGGCCTTACGGTGGCCTTGCAAGATGGTCAATTCATAAAGTGGAAACCTACTATCGTTAACTGGTTGTTTGGCTTGGGTTTTTTGGGTAGTCAGTTTATTGGTAAAAAAACCGTGGTGCAACGGCTAATGGAGAAAGGCGTGCAGTTGCCTCACCGTATTTGGCGTCAGCTCAACTTAGCATGGGTGGCATTTTTTGCGGCCATGGGCACTATAAATTTGTATGTGGCGTTTAATTTTGATGAAGCCACCTGGGTCGATTTCAAGTTGTTTGGCATGTTGGGTTTGACCTTTGTATTTATCATAGCTCAAGGTTTATACATGTCGCGCTACATGCCTAAAGATTCTGAAACCGAGGACAAATAATGTTATTTGCTATTATTGCAGAAGATGTACAAGACAGTTTGGCTGCACGGTTGCAAGCCCGGCCTGCACACGTTGATCGCTTAAAAGCCTTAGACGCCGAGTCGCGTTTGGTACTTGCTGGCCCGCACCCACATATTAACGGTGAAGGTTTTAGCGGCAGTTTAATTGTGGCCGAGTTTGCCGACTTGGCCACAGCCCAAGCGTGGGCCGATATTGACCCCTACATCACCGCGGGCGTGTACCATAAAGTCACCGTTAAACCGTTTAACAAAGTTTTGCCAGCATAGGACTTATAGCATGAAAATGATTAAGCCATTACTAGTAGCGCTGTTGGCGATGGGCCTGAGCCTAAACCTTTGGGCCCAAAACCCGCAGGTGGAATTAGAAACGGTACATGGCAGCATTGTGGTTGAGTTAAACCCAGAGGCTGCGCCGGTCACCGTTGAAAACTTTTTGCATTATGTGAATTCGGGTTATTACCAGTCCACCATTTTTCATCGGGTGATTGCTGGGTTTATGGTCCAAGGCGGCGGCTTTGGCACCAATGAAAAACCCAAGAAAAGTAGCCAGCCTTCGATTGTAAATGAAGCCAAAAATGGCTTGTCTAACTTGCGCGGTACTATTGCGATGGCCAGAACCAGCGCCCCAGACAGTGCCCAAGCGCAGTTTTTCATCAACCACCAAGACAACCCGTTTCTCGATAAGAGTGCCAGTAGTGCCGGTTATGCCGTTTTTGGTAAGGTGATTAAGGGCATGGACATTGTTGACCGAATCACTCAGGTGCCTACCAAAAATCATGGCATGTATCAGGATTGGCCAGCCGACCCCGTGTACTTGTACAACGTCTACCTGCTGAATAAATAACCCCTAAACTATGAAGCCAAACACTAATAAACGGGCCTTCGCCGACCCTCAGTGTTTGGTTGCGAGCCATGATTGGCGTCTCACTAAAACCTGTGCCAAACAACGTTTAGCCGAACTCAAGGCCCAGCATGCTGTCAGCGGCTTTTTCGACGCCTTAAGTAGGCCGCAAGCGGCGCTGCAAGTGTTTGGGGGCGAGTTTGGCAGTGGTTTGGACTTTTTGCTCACCTGGCAATGGTGGAACACTGCCAACAGCGGTGGGTCGTTAACCTATCTAGCCATCTGTGAGCAACCGCTAACGCTGGATCAGTTACGCCAAACCCAACAGCAATGGCCACAACTCCAGCGCCAATCACAGGCCCTGCAAGAGCAATATCCGGGCCCCATCAAAGGCTTTCACCAGCTTGATTTTGGCGTGGTCAAACTGATCTTAGTGCAAGCGCCTAAAGCTGAAGCCATGGCGCAAATTAGGCCAGAGTTTGATGTAAGCCTTTACCCTTGTGTGCCTGAGTCACCAACCCATCAGCTCCATACGTCATATCAGCATCCATGGCAGCGGCCTCATAACGCCATGGCTCAGGGCAGCCGCGTGGCGGTTATCGGTGGGGGTATCAGTGGTACAGCCACGGCCTATAGTTTGAGCCAGCGGGGTTTTCATGTCACCCTCATCGAGCAAGGTCAGAACCTTGCTAGCGGCGCCTCTGGCAACCGGCAAGGCATGCTTTATGCCAAGCTGCCAGACAACGCCACGGTGGCAGGGCAGTTCCATCAGCAAGGCCTGCAACATAGTATGGCCTTGATCAAACGCAGCTTAAGTAGCGAACATTGGCGCGCGTGTGGACTATTGCAGTTGGCTAAGTCCTCCCGTGAAGATCAACAAATGCAAGCTGTGATGGCCCGTGGTTATCCCTCTTCTTGGTTACAACACCTTAGTTTGGCCGATGCTCAGGCCATGGCTAAACAACCCCTCGCTGCTGGCGGGTTGTTTTTTCCTGCAAGTGGTTGGGTGTCACCTGCTCACTGGTGTCAGGCCCTGTTTGAACTCAGTGGTGCCAGCTTGTGGCGTGCTAGCCAAGTGCAGGACTTAACCCAGGACGAGGGTTGGCAAGTTCAAGTGACGGGTGATCATCAAGGACTACATCATTTTGATGCCGTGGTGTTAGCTAATGCTAATGACGCAAAAATCTTAGTGCCGCAGCAAGCGTTGGCGCTCAAATCCATTCGTGGTCAAGTGAGTTATGTGCAATCACAGCAAGGACCGGATGTGGTGGTGTGTGGCGAAGGTTACGTGACCCCCGCCCAGTCAGGATTGTTAGCGGCAGGTGCCAGCTACAACCTGCATATGGACGATGACGGCTTGTCAGAGCAAGATCATAGGGACAACTTGCAACGTATGGCCGATGTGCTGCCTAAAACTGCTAATACAGCCTTAGGCGACGTACAGGGCGGGCGGGTAGGCTTTAGGTCGGTCACGCCAGACTATTTACCCATGGTGGGTCAGATCGCCGATGAAAACAGCGTGATTGAGCGCTTTGGCAAGCTCAGAAAAGACGCTAACTATAAGTTCCAACAGGCTATGCCATACTTACAGGGCCTGTATATTAATGCTGGGCACGGCTCTAAAGGCTTGATTAGCGCCCCCTTAAGCGCCGAAATATTAGCCAGCCAAATGGCAAACCAGGCCTTGCCTGTGGCACAATGCGTGGCACGGGGTTTGGACCCTAATCGATTCCTGATCCGTGATTTAATTCGCCGTAAACGTTAACTGAGACTCTCACCGTGAACCCAACCAAAATTAAACTACACAAAAGTAGCAATACCTTAGAACTGAGTTATGCGGAAGCCGAAGGTGAAGTCAGTTACACGCTGAACGCAGAATACTTACGTGTTTCATCTCCCAGTGCCGAAGTTCGTGGCCACAGCCCAGACCAAGCCGTTTTGCAGGTGGGTAAAAGTAAGGTCAAGCTGGTGGGTATTGAGGCCGTGGGCCATTATGCCGTGAAGCTTGATTATGACGACGGCCATGATTCGGGGCTCTACACATGGGACTATTTGCGTGACCTGAGTGTTAACCAAGCTCAGCACTGGGCTGACTACTTAGACGCGTTAAACCAAGCCAAGCAAAGCCGAGACCCACACACTAGCGTGGTGCAGTTTGTTTAGCTAACGGTACCTCAGCACGTCTCGTTATCTCAGATTCTGACCTACGTCAGAATGACGCAAATACACGTCTTTGCGAACGCAGTGAAGCAATCCAAGTCCGCGGTAGTGGATTGCCGCGGTACTTCGCGCCTCGCAAAGACGGGGTAGTCAGCTAAATGATCACCAAGTGATTGGGTAATTCGTCCTTATTGTGGGTCGCAGGCACTTTGTCGGCTAATAATTCACCGCAAGCATTGATGGCGCCCGTGAGTCCAGCTTCGGTGTTGCCGGCTTTTATTTGACCTAGTAGGTGATTGACGATGTTACTCCATGCGTCATCGGCTACCAGCTTGTTGATGCCTCGGTCGGCTAAGATTTCCACATAGTGTTCGGCTTCTGAGACAAAAATCAGCATCCCAGTTTCTGCTTGGGTGTGGTGCAAACCTTGGGCCAAAAACTGCTGTTTAGCCACCAATGAGGCACGGGCGAATTTAACTTGTTTAGGCACTAAGGCAAGCTTTAATGGCTGCCAACGAAATACCACAGTTAACACCACGAACTCGATCAATTGAATCCATAAGAGGTCGGTTTGGCTTAGCCATAAGTTGGTTTGCAACAGTAACGCCGGAGTGACTAAGGCAATCAACGCGGCCCACATAGTCGGAATAAAGTAATAGTCGTCACTTTGCCCAGCCAACACCGTCACCAATTCGGCGTCGGTATTGCTTTCGGCCTGCTCAATGGCTTTTTGTACTTTGATTTGTTGTTGTTCGTTTATTAATGTCATGTTACCAACCTCCCGACGCACCGCCGCCTCCGAATCCGCCGCCACCGCCGGAAAATCCACCAAAACTGCCACCTGAACCACTGCTTCCACCTCTTCCGCCGCCCGCAAGCAACAGCAACATCAATGGCGAGATTCCCGCACCTGGGCGACCACGGCGATTTAAGGCAATGCCCAGTAATATGAATAGAAAAATAAGGCCGGGTAAAGCCCGTGTAGACTCAGAGTTATTGGCACCGCTAGGTGCTACATACTGCCCCCCTAAAGCCACCACAATGGCTTCTGTACCGGCTAATAAGCCACCGCTAAAGTCGCCTTTTTTGAACATAGGCAACATGATTTGCTGCACAATGCTGGCACTTACGGCGTCGGTCATTATGCCTTCTAAACCGTAGCCCACTTCAATACGCACCTTACGTTCTTTTTTGGCAAGAATAAGAACGATGCCGTTGTCGGCCTCTTTTTGGCCCACACCCCAAGCACGGCCCATGTCTACACCGGCCTGTTCGATACTGTAGCCCTGCAGATCTTTAAAGGTGGCAACCACAATTTGGTTGCTGGAGGCTTGTTCGTGGCCTGCCAATAACTTATTGATGCGTTGCTGGGTAGCACCATCAATCAATTGGGCTTGATCGAGTATACGGCCCGTGAGTTTAGGCACTTGGAACTCGGCCCAACTGGGTAAAGACACCAATGTGAGGCTCATAATGGCGCTTATAAATACGCCTTTTAACCAAGAAGGGGCCATTAGAAGCTTACCTTAGGCGCGGTTTCTGCGTCTTGGGTGGTGGCGATGTAAGCGTCGCGCAGTTTTAAATCGCTGTACAAAAAGCTGTGCCAAAGCTTGCCCGGGAAGGTGCGAATCTCGGTGTTAAAGCGTTCGGTGGCGGTAATATAGTCTCTGCGGGCGACGCTAATGCGGTTTTCTGTGCCTTCAAGTTGCGATTGTAGCGCCAAAAAGTTTTGGTTGGCCTTGAGGTCTGGGTAGCGCTCGCTCACCACCAGTAAGCGCTTTAAAGCACTGCCGAGCTGGCCTTGAGCTTCTTGAAATTGCTGCATGGCCTGAGGGTTCTCAAGCAGGTTTTTATTCACTTGAATAGAACCCACCTTAGCTCTCGCGTTAGTAACTGCAGTGAGAGTGTCTTTTTCGTGGGCGGCATAGCCTTTAACGGTGCTCACCAAGTTAGGGATAAGGTCGGCGCGGCGTTGGTATTGGTTTTCTACCTGTGACCAAGCCGACTTGACCTGTTCGTCGTAGGTAGGAATGTTGTTTACGCCGCAGGCGGAGAGGGCGAGTGTAGAAATAACTAAAGTGAGTACCAGGCTCAAGCGTTTTAATGACGACATAAACAACATCCAAAGGTTCTTTGATTAAGCATTAATAATGCGGCAAATTATCAGTTTTGCAAGCGCTGTGGATAAATTTAACGCTGATGTGGGTTTTTGGTTGGGGTTTAACCAATGGGTGTGGTGCGCCCAGAGTCGGCGTCGCCTAAGTATAAGTTAAAGCGCCCACTTTGACGTTCACTTGCGTGACGTTTGAGCATGGTTTTTATGGCGGGGTAGGCCAGCAGGTGCCAGGGCACTTGGTCTGCTTTAAACCACTGAACCGCGCTTGATTCTAGCCCCATGGGCTGGGTTTGGGCGACAAATTGGGCGCGGTAAATAACATATACTTGGTGCATATGGATAACATTGAATACCGAATACAAATCCAAAATTCCGACCTGCATACCGGTTTCTTCTAGGGTTTCACGCTGCGCAGCGGCTTCTGTGCTTTCGCCATTTTCCATAAATCCAGCGGCCACAGTCCAGGTGTTTTTTTGTGGTTCGATGGCCCTAAGGCACAAGGCAATCTCGTCATCGCGTTCAATAATACAGCCACAAATGATACTGGGGTTATGGTAATGGACTTGCTGGCAGGATGTGCATGTGAGCCGTGGGTGGGTATCTCCATGGGGCACTTGTAGCTGCAGTTGGTCAGAACCACAATGGCTGCAAAAATTCATGCTTAAGCGTTATTGATTTGCTTTAGAGCAATGGCGCCGGCGGCTTGAACATGGCCTACGCAGGC
This sequence comes from Oceanospirillaceae bacterium, assembly GCA_018647765.1. Lineage (GTDB taxonomy): Bacteria > Pseudomonadota > Gammaproteobacteria > Pseudomonadales > Balneatricaceae > Njordibacter. The sequence continues at coordinate 56,889 of JABGSN010000030.1, forward strand.
TTGGCGAGCCGCTTCTGGGTCGCGCTTAGCAATGGCTTGCATAATATTCTGCATTTCAGTGAGGCTGTCTTCCCATCGTCCCGTTTTGGAGATGGTGCCTGCGCGCAGTACCATGATACGTGCCAGTAGACGATTGAGGCTACTGCCCAGCTCTAAATTGCCACTGCCTTCGAGTAATTGGTCGTAAAAGTCTTTGGTGCAAGCCAAAATCTCACTCACTTCAGAGCGATCAAATGACTCTTTTAAAGCATTGGTGGTGGCTTGTAACTGCTGCACTTGTTGGTCCGATGCACGGCTACAAAACAGTTCGCCTGCAAGGCCTTCAAGGGCTGCCCTTAGTTCATAAATGTTCTTCACATCTACGGCGTCGAGCACAGTAACGCTGGGGCCACGTTGGCCTGCGTATTGCACTAAACCTTCGGATTCTAAATGACGTAAGGCTTCGCGTACGGAGGTACGGCTCACGTCCAGCACTTTGCATAACTCGCGTTCGACCAGTCGTTGGCCGGGTTTAAGTTGGGTGCTGATTATCGCATCACGTAACTTATCCAATACAATTTGACGTAGAGTAATGGTGTTACGGGTGACTTTTAGGTTGGTGAGATTGGCGACCACGAGTTAACACTCAGCCTGTTTTTCAGCGGCCATTTCACTGATGACTTCTCGCGCGGTGCGAAACGCATCAATGGAGGCTGGTACACCGCAATAAATAGCCGACTGTAATAACACTTCACGAATCTCATCTTGGCTACAACCATTGTTAAAGGCACCACGGATGTGTAGCTTTAGTTCATGGGGGCGATTTAACGCTGTAATCATGGCGAGGTTAATGAGGCTTCGGGTTTGCTTAGGCAAACCCTCTCGGTTCCAGATACTGTCCCAGCAATATTCGGTCACTAGCTCTTGCAAGGGCCAAGTAAAGTCATCGGCAGCAGCAATGGATGCGTCAACGTAGGCGTCACCTAACACTGCTTTACGGGTTTTTAGTCCGGCTTCAAACTTGTCTGAACGGGCTTGCTGGTCTGTCATCTGGATCTCTCATTGCGATGGTGTCTGGTGGTTTATAAACCACCCATTAACATGTATTTAATTTCTAAGAAGTCTTCAATGCCGTAATGGGATCCTTCGCGGCCCATACCTGATTCTTTGACGCCACCAAACGGTGCCACTTCGGTAGAGATTATGCCTTCGTTGATGCCTACAATACCATATTCTAAGCCTTCACCGACACGCCATACGCGGCCAATGTCGCGAGTATAGAAATAGGCGGCTAAACCAAACTCGGTGTCGTTGGCCATAGCGATGGCTTGCGCTTCGTCTTTAAACTTAAAGATGGGGGCTAGGGGGCCAAATGTTTCTTCGGTGGCCACTTTCATGTCGGTGGTGACGTTACTAATGATGGTTGGCGTAAAGAAACTGCCGCCTAAGGCGTGGCTGTCACCACCACACACCAAACTGCCGCCCTTGCTGAGGGCGTCTTCAATGTGCTCTTTGACTTTATCTATGGCACCTTGGTTGATCATAGGACCTTGGGTTACGCCCTCATCCATACCGTTGCCAACTTGTAACTCGGCCACTTTGGCGGCAAATTTCTCGACAAAGGCGTCATGCACACCTTCTTGTACGATAAAGCGGTTAACACAAACACAGGTTTGGCCAGCGTTGCGGTATTTGCCGGCAATAGCACCGGCCACTGCAGCATCTAAATCGGCGTCATCAAACACGATAAACGGCGCATTGCCGCCTAGTTCTAACGACACTTTCTTTAAGGTTGGCGCACATTGCTGCATCAACAATTTGCCCACGGGCGTCGAACCAGTAAAGGTGAGCTTACGCACTGTAGGGTTGCTGGTGAGCTCGGCACCAATGGGTCTAGACTTGCCCGTAATCACGTTAAATACGCCAGCAGGAATGCCCGCTTCTTCTGCTAATACGGCCAAGGCTAAGGCAGAGAAAGGCGTCTCTGCCGCAGGGCGTACAACAAAGCCACAGCCCGCTGCTAATGCAGGGCCACATTTGCGGGTGATCATGGCAGCAGGAAAGTTCCAAGGCGTAATGGCAGCAACGACACCAATCGGTTCTTTGGTGACAACAATACGAGCATCGGCTTTATGGGTGGGGATAATATCGCCGTAGGTGCGTTTGCCTTCTTCGGCAAACCATTCGATAAAGCTAGCGGCATAGGCGATTTCGCCTTTGGCTTCGTTAAGGGGTTTGCCTTGCTCTAAGGTCATGATTTTACCAAGGTCATCTTGGTTGGCCATAATTAAGTCAAACCAGTGACGCAAGGTAACCGCACGTTGTTTGGCCGTGAGTTTGCGCCAGCTAATCATAGCCACGCGTGCTGCTTCTATGGCGCGCGCGGTTTCTACCCCAGTCATATCCGGAATGCTACCTAGCACTTCACCGTTTGCGGGGTTGGTTACTTCGATGGTGGCGTTCGAATCAGCGTCTAGCCAAGTACCGTTGATGTAGGCTTGTTGGCGAAATAAGGCGGGGTTGGCTAGTTGCATGGGGTCAATCCTGTAGTTAAAAATAGCAAGTTGCTAGGTGTGCTTTATATTACATTAAATTGTTCAATATATTAAACGCTTCAGGGCGACATTTATATTAAAATGTTAACTAAAGTGATGTCGCCTGTCATCACCGCATTATAAATGGATCCGCCATCGGTTCGCTAGACGTATTGATCCAGACGGTTTTGAGCTGCGTGTAATCTTTTACACCATCTATACCGCTCTCTCGGCCATAACCACTGGCCTTAAAACCACCGATGGCGCCCATGGGCGATACGGCACGATATGTGTTGACCCAAATGATACCGGCTTGTACGGCTTTGCTCATGCGGTGCACACGGGCGTTGTCGCGGGTCCAAATGCCTGCAGCCAAACCAAACGCACTGTCGTTGGCAAGCGCAAGGGCATGGGCTTCGTCGCTAAAGCGCATGATGCTGGCAACCGGGCCAAAGACTTCCTCTTGCATAATACTGCACTGGTTAGACTCAACGGCAAGGATGGTCGGTTGATAATACCAGCCATCTCCAGCCACTGACGCACGTTGACCGCCGTGTATTAATTGCGCACCTTGGGCTAATGCAGACGCTACCATTCGCTCTACTAAGGCGAGTTGGGGCTGGGTTGCCATGGGGCCCATTTCTGAACTCGGGTCCATGGGGTCGCCAATGACGATGTTGGCCACCCGTGTTTTTAGTGCGTTCAGGAACTCATCGTACACGGCGTCTTGCACGAGCAAGCGGCTACCTGCCACACAGCTTTGGCCCGAGGCTGCAAAAATGCCCGCGATCACGCCGTTCACGGCGCTGCCTATGTCGGCATCATCAAAGATGATGTTGGGGGATTTTCCACCTAACTCTAAGCTCAACTGAGCTAAGTTTTCTGCACTATTTTTAACTACGGCTTTGGCGCCTTGGCCACCGCCGGTAAAGGCAATACGACGTACTAAGGGATGTTTGGTTAGGGCCGAACCCGTGTCGGCACCAAAACCGGTCACTACGTTCACCACACCGTCCGGGAAGCCGGCTTGTTTGACTAAATGCATCAGCTCAACAATAGTCGCAGAGGCATGCTCGGAAGGTTTGAGTACCACTGTGTTGCCAGCTGCTAAGGCGGGGGCTAGTTTAACCGCCGTTAGGTACATGGGTGAATTCCACGGAATAATGGCCGCTACCACGCCCAATGGCTCATGGCTGGTGTAGGCGAACATGTCGCTTTTGTCTAACGGTAGTGTTTGGCCTTCTAGTTTATCGGCCTGGCCCGCGTAGTAATAGAAGAACTCGGGCATGTAGCCTATTTGGCCTAGTGTTTCGCGTATCAGTTTGCCATTGTCGTTGCTTTCTAATTGTGCCAAACGTTGTTTGCTGGCGGCGATCAAATCCCCCAGTTTACGTAATAATTTGCCCCGTGCCGTGGCGTGTAGGCTGCGCCACGTTGGGTTTTCAAAGGCATTTTGTGCCGCTTGCACGGCGGCATCGACATCGGCTTCCTGCGCGTGTGGAAAACTCGCCCATGGTTGCGCGTTAGCCGGGTTTAAACTATCAAAGCGGCTGCCATCTTGTGCATCTAGCCATTGGCCATTGATGAACATTTGATATTGTTTAAGGGACTGAGTTGTGGCCATTATGCCGCTCCTACACTGGGTATTAAATAATTACAGGTTATGCCGTGCCAAAAAATCGGCTAAGCATTGATTGACTTGGTTTGCATTTTCTACGGGCATCATGTGCCGAGCCGCGGTGATAATATGGGTGCTAGCCCCTTCAATTTTGTCTGCCAATGCATGACTCATGGTGGGCGTTGAACCTGGATCTAAGGCCCCTGTCATCACTAACGTTGGACAGCTGATTTGGTCTAGCTGCGCTGCAGCAGCGTTATCGCCTTCGCCAAATAATCGGTAACAGCGGCTGTAGCTGGGCCGGTGGTTGTTTAACACCTTGTTACGCAGCTGCACCATATACGCTGGGTTAGCTCTAGCATACGCTGGGCTAAACCAACGTTCTAGTGCCTGATCAATATTGGCGCTGGGGCCATGTTGGTCCACCTGTGCGATGCGATAGAGAATGGCAGACCTTAATTGGGCGCTGCGGTTGAACACCGAGTTCATAATGACTAGGCTGTTGAGCCGCTCATTGTGAGCAGTGGCAAATACGCGGGCCACCAAACCACCCAAAGAAAACCCCACTAAGTTCACCTTGGGTAACTGCAAATGATCCATCAGCTGCAGTAACTGTTGGGCAAGGGTGGCTAAATCGGTTGCTGGCGTTGCATGCTGACTTAAGCCATGGCCGGTGAGGTCGTAGGTGAGCACTTGGTAATTTGAGGTAAGGGAACGCACTTGGCTTTGCCACATGGTGTGGTCTAAACCCACGCCATGGACCAGCACTATAGTGGGTTTGGTTGTGTCTCCAAACACCTGGTAATGGGTCCCTTGGTGCATTTTGAGTGGCAAACTTACACGGCCTTCTGCAGACATTAGGCTTCTGCTGTGGCTTTTTCTGCGGCGATTTCTTCCAAGTCCATATAGCGGTTACCAATGCGTGGGTGTGCACGGCCGCCATCGGAGCCGCCTAATACAACGATGATTTCATCGGCTGCGGGGGCGTCTTCAATATGCATTTCTAAGGTAATGTAGTGAGAGCGGAATCCCGCATCATCTTTGTGCATCATTGGGATTTGAATGGAGGTGCCGGCAGGGCCACGCTTGTTGGTGAAGCTTAAGTAACTTTGGGCATTCACTGCGTCACGGAAGTGGTTACCAAAACGTAGAGTGTGAATGATGCCGGAGGCATGCTCAATTTCGCCATTTAAACCAATTACAGCGGCTTTGCCGTAGGCTTCGATCGCGTCGCCACTGGGGAAGTGAGACAAAATAGCTGCCACCATTTCTGCGCCCAATTGGGAGCAACCAGCGGTGATTTCTGGGCGTAGGTTTTCAACAAACCCTTGGCCTGCCCATGGGTTCTTAATCACATAAGCCACGCCCACCATTTTAATCGGGGTGGCTGCTGCTTTGCCGCCTTCAATGCGGGTTTCTTCGATGTGGGTAACGACTTTTCTGACTTCAAAATACATGGTCTTATTCCTGATTAAAATTGGGCATCACTTTGTCTATAAATAACTGTAACGACTTTTTCTTTTCGGCATGGGGTAGGCCGTTGTCACTCCAGAAGCTAAATTGGGTAATGCCAAGGTTTTCATAATGTTTGATACGCTGGGTCACTTCTGTGGGCGTGCCAATGAGTAAATTTTGGTGGAGTTCGTCCAGATCAAAACCCGGCATCTCGCTCATTTGGGTATCGGTAAGGGGTTTCACAAAACCATCTACAGGCTCTTGGTCATTTTTGAACCACGCGTAAAAATAGCCGTACCAATCGCGTAGGGCCTGGGCACCTTTGCGCCAATCTTCGCCTTCTTCGTGGACCCATGTATGGCGTAGGGCGAGTAATTGTGGCGTGGGTTTTTCTGGGTTGTTAATACACGCCTGTTTAAAACGTTGACTAGCCATTTCTATCACCGCGTCACCGGCAATCAGTGGCGTCACCATTACGTTACAGTCACTGCTCACTGCATAGTCGTGGGATTCTTGTTCACGGGCCGCCACCCACATGGGGGGGAAGGGTTTTTGCGTGACACGAGGAATGGCCGTAGAGGTTGGAAATGAGTAATGCTCACCTTCGTGGGCGTAGTCTCCGGTCCACAATTTCTGTAGGGCAGGGATCATTTCTCGTAACGGGCCGCCGCCTTCTTTAGCGGGCATCTTGTCGGTCATGCGGTCAAATTCAGACTGATAGGCACCACGAGCAATGCCAAAATCCAAGCGGCCGTTGCTCATCATGTCGACCAATGAGGCTTCACTGGCCAACCGTACTGGATTCCAAAAGGGCGCAACAATGGTGCCTAAACCTAAGCGAATGGTTTTAGTAATAGGTGCTAGGTAAGCCATAAAGTTAAGTGGGTTGGGGGATATGGTAAATTCCATCATGTGATGCTCACCGATCCAAACCGTTTCAAAACCTGCTTCTTCCGCCATTAATGTGAGTTCTACCAACTCATCGAAGAGCTCCTTATGGGGCTTGGCTGGATCCGATCGTTCCATGTGCAGGAATAGAGAAAATTTCATGTTGCAGTCCCCCGAGAGGCAGATTCGTTAATTTGTATTATGGTATACCAAAAAACTTAGGCGGTGAATTTCAACATTGCTGGCTTATGAAGTCAAGAGTCCAGTTGCGCAGGGTTGGGTGGAGTGGGTGAAAATTAGCAAGTGGTGATTTAGTTTTACTTAGCGGCGATGGAGCTCAAGGTGGGTTGCTCCATCGTCACTTGAGCTAGGCCTTATGTAATCGCTTTGCAGGCACGGCTAAGCCCAATCCAAAGGCTGACGCACATCAGCAGCAAGACAATGGTGAACGGCAAACCGGTGGACACGGCCATGGCTTGCAGGGCACCTAAGGCTTCTGAGCCACCCACTAATAATAATACAGCGGCCACCAAACCTTCAAACGAACACCAAAACACCCTTTGCGAAACCGGTGCGTCGGTTTTTCCGCCGGCGGTGATGGTATCGATCACCAAAGAACCTGAGTCTGAGGAAGTCACAAAGAATACCAGCACCAAGACGATGCCGATGAGTGACAAGAGTCCAGATAAGGGGAATGGTTCGAGCATATGGAACAACTTAATTTCTTGCGCTACCGCGGCTACTGGGGCGCTAGTATCTGCAATCACTTGAGAGAGGGCAGTACCGCCAAACGTGGCCATCCACACAATACACAAAATGGTAGGTACCAAAATGACACAAATTAAGAATTCACGCACGGTACGACCCCAAGAAACACGGGCGATAAACATGCCTACAAAGGGAGACCATGAGATCCACCAGGCCCAATAAAACGAAGTCCAGCCTTGTGAAAAGTTGGTATCTTCACGACCAAAGGGCATAGATAGAGGTATGAACTCGGTGATGTAAGCGGTAGCGCTAGAGAAGAGGGTGGTGATTATGTCTTTGGTGGGCCCAACTAAAAAAATAAAGGCCAGTAATATCAGTGCTAGAGCCATATTTAATTCGGACAATAATTTCACACCACCATCTAATCCACGAATGACCGAGGCGATGGCAATGGCAGAAATAAAGGTGATCAACACTACGATAGCAACGCTGCCTGTACCCCAATCATATAGGTAACTAAACCCCGCAAGGGCTTGCTGAGTACCAAAGCCCAATGACGTTGCTAAGCCAAATAAGGTAGCGAATACAGCGATGATATCTATTAGATGCCCAGGCCAACCCCACACACGTTCGCCCAATAAGGGGTAGAACGCAGACCGTAAAGTGAGTGGCAGTTTGTGGTTAAAGGAGAAGAAGGCTAATGCCAAGGCAACCACAGCGTACATGGCCCATGGGTGTAAACCCCAATGGTAAATAGTGGCGGCCATGGCTAAGTTTTTGGCGGCATTAACGTCACCTGCAGCCGCTCCAAGCGGTGCCCAATCGGTACGTATACCGTTTTCACCCAGGGTAATGCCGCCCATGGACGCGCCAAAATGTGACATAGGTTCTGAGACTCCAAAAAACATCAGCCCGATGCCCATGCCAGCGGCAAACAACATAGAAAACCAGCCAATGTAACTATAGTCGGGGCTTGCCTCTTGGCCGCCTAAGCGGACTCTACCTAAAGGAGAAATACACACTACTACAGCAAATAACACAAAAATATTGCCTGCAGATAAGAAGAGCCAATCAAAGGTGCTGGTAATTGCAGGCCTAAGCCAAGCGAAAAATTCAGCGGATTGGGTTTGAAACATTAGCGTAATAAGGACAAATACAAGAATTGATAAACCGGAGATGAGAAATACAGGGTTGTGAATGTCTAAACCGAAAGGTGTGACATTATCTTGCCCAATCTTATAGTCCGAAGGTGAACTAGAATTGTTCATAAAACCTCCATTAGTTGAACTAAAAATACTGAACTGCCAACTAAGTGTAGTTCTAAATCTTAATGCCGCAACCTTTGAGAATAATGAGTTTAATTGAGGCTGCGGCCTGTTTGAAGGCTTGTTTGGTTAATCTGTCGGTTTGTGTGGCAATCAAGATTTGTGGTTCAAAATCGGCGTAATATTGGGTACTAGACCAAATCATAAAAATTACGTGGGCGGGTTCGATGGCATCCATTTTGCCCTGTTTAATCCAGCTGTCGAAGACCGACATACGCTGCTTAAACCAGAGTTGATAATCTTCTTGTAGATAGGCGCTTAGGTGCGGTGCGCCACTGATCATTTCTTTGGCGAACAGTCGTGAAGCGGTAGGGTGGGTGCGTGAGAATTCCATCTTTGCATCGATGTAACGGCTGAGCACGTCGGCCGGATCATCGTCACTGGACAGTTCGTTAAACACGGTATCCCAAAGGTTTAATGTGTTCTCTAACACGGCGCCGTAGAGGCCCAATTTGTTAGAAAAGTAATAGTGAATATTGGCCTTGGGTACCTGAGCAGCTTCTGCAATACGTTGCATGGTGCTGCCTTGAAACCCATGGCGAGCAAACTCGACTTCGGCCGCTTGTAAAATGAGTTCGCGGCTTTGCTCTCTAATACGGCCGGGTTTGTAAGACCCTCGGGTCGGGCTTGCTGTCATACATTGCTCCTTGTGAAAACAGATAGTAGCAGTAGAGGGCGAACCGCATCAACCTGAAATCTTGACTAATTGGACAGCTATTGAGAAGATGGCCGCATTATAATCTAGAGTAGCCCGCATGCGCTTGTTATTGAATCAGACACTTATTGAAGTCGCTAACCCCAACGCCGATGTCACCTTGTTACAATGGCTACGGGAGTGCCAATACCTTACCGCCACCAAAGAAGGCTGCGCGGTGGGTGATTGCGGTGCCTGCACGGTAATGATTGGCCGATTGGTAGATGATGGTATTGTTTACCAAAGTGTTAACGCCTGTATTGCGTTATTAGGCAGCTTAAACGCCTGTCATGTGGTGACCTTAGATTGCTTACAGGCTGAGCCCTTACATCCAGTGCAGCAGGCAATGGTCGATTGCCATGCCAGCCAATGTGGCTTTTGTAGTCCAGGGTTTGTGATGTCGTTGCTCGCGTGGTGGCTAAATACGCCGGCTAAGGTGTTGACCAGTGCGGCCGATTTTACCAGCCACAGGCACAGTGTGGAGTTCGCCTTGTCGGGTAACTTATGTCGCTGTACAGGCTACCAACCCATTTTACTCGCTGCAGACCAGTTGGCGCCCCTTGATCGCAGTACTGACACTCTATTCAGTGCCTTGGGTGGTTACTCGCATTGCCTAGGTACGCTTAGGGCGATGTCTGTAGAGCAACACTATGACAGGGTTAATACCTATCAGCGGCCGCAAGACTTGAATCAATTGGCATTCATCTATGACGCAATGCCTGAGGCTAGGTTGGTTGCCGGCGCCACTGACCTTGCCTTGGATATTACTCACGGGCTTAAATCCTTTAAAAATTTGATAGACATCAAATCGGTAGCCCAGTTACAGGCTATTGATGAGGATAGTGGTACTTTGGCCATAGGCGCAGCGGTTAGTCTGAGCGAGTTAGAGACTTATTGTCAGGCTAAGCTGCCGTGTATGACGCAGTTGCTAGGCCGCTTTGCCTCTCGCCAAGTACGTAATCGTGGCACCTTAGTCGGTAATATTGCCAACAGTTCGCCCATTGCTGATACACCGCCGTTATTGTTAGTGCTGGATGCGCAGCTGATATTGCAACGCGGTCAAGGTCAACGCACCTTAGCCTTGGCTGATTTCTATTTAGACTATAAAAAGACGGCGTTAGAAGGTGGGGAATTTATCCACAGCGTCATCTTGCCGCTGCCGACTGCACAGCAACAGGTATTTGTAGAGAAAGTTAGTAAACGGGCTGAAGATGATATTTCATCCACCTGTGTGGCCCTGAGTGTAACCTTGAACAACGGCGTGATTGCTCAAATTAATATCGCCTGTGGCGGCATGGCTGCTATACCTAAAATCGCTAGCCAAACCCAATCTCAATTGCTTGGCCAAGTTATAGAGCCATCACTGCTTGCGCAAGTGCCCCAGTGGTTGGCGCAAGATTATCAACCCATTGACGATATGCGGGCCTCTGCAGACTACCGTCAACGGGTTACAGCCAATCTTATCGTGGGATTTTTAAAGCAGGCGGTGGCATGAGAAAATTACCAGCAATAAACCAACAAACAACGTCTAAGCCAGACTCCGTCGTGGGCAAGCCTACCCCCCATGAAAGTGCTGTTTTGCATATGTCTGGCCGGGCTCACTATGTGGACGACATTACGACGCCGAATAACTGTTTACATGCCTACGTGGGCATGGCACAAGTGGCTAGCGGAGAGGTTAAAAACCAAGACTTATCGGCAGTAGAGTCGGCCGTAGGGGTTGTGGATGTGATCACTGCCGCAGATATTCCGGGCCAGGTTGATATTGGACCGGTATTTGCCGGCGACCCCCTGTTAGTGGAACAACACATTACCTATTTTGGTCAGCCACTGTTTGCGGTCGCCGCCACCAGCCGCGATGCTGCTCGCAAAGCGTGTTTGTTGGGCCAGGCCAATATTGAACCTAGCCCCGCATCGTTAACCTTGGCACAGGCCCAAAGCAGTAATAAACAAGTAAGGCCCAGCCATAGTTTAGTTAAGGGAAACAGTCGCCAGGGTCTGGCTAATGCGCCGCATCAGCTGACTATAAAACAGCAGGTGGGGGGGCAAGAACACTTTTATCTTGAGGGGCAAGTGAGTCTTGCCACCCCCCAAGATAACGGCGGTGTGCTCATCCATAGTTCCAGCCAGCATCCTAGCGAAGTACAAAAGTTAGTGGCCGAAGTGTTAGCCTTGCCCATGCACAAAGTAGTGGTGGATATGCGTCGAATGGGTGGTGGTTTTGGCGGTAAAGAAACCCAAGCGGCGCAATGGGCTTGCTTAGCTGCGCTACTGGCCGTGCGTAACCAAAAAGCCGTGAAGTTACGCTTAAGTCGTAGCGACGATATGGCCCTAACCGGCAAGCGGCATCCGTTTGTTAACCAAGCGCAAGTGGGTTTTGATGCCGATGGGCAAATTCAGGCACTTAACGCAGATTTACATGGCTTATGTGGGTGTAGCCCCGACTTGTCTGACGCCATTGTCGACCGCGCGATGTTTCATACAGACAACGCCTATTATCTGCCTAATGCCACCATTGCTGGCCATCGTTGGTTTCAAAATACCGCATCGAATACCGCCTACCGTGGTTTTGGTGGCCCCCAAGGCATGATGTTGGCCGAACAAATGTTAGACGATGTTGCCAGAGCCGTTGGCAAAGACCCACTATTGGTACGGCAACAAAATCTATACGACAACCATGAGCGTAATATAACGCCTTACCACCAAACTGTGACGGGTGTAGATTTACCACGCATTATTGATGAGTTGGTTGTGTCTAGCGATTATTGGGCTAGGCGCCAAGCAATAACGTCATATAATAATAGTGCCCGAGCTCAAGGTGGGCGCTATGCCAGGGGTTTAGCCCTCACACCCGTTAAGTTTGGTATCTCTTTTACCGCCATGTTTCTTAATCAGGCGGGCGCTTTAGTGCATATTTATACCGATGGCACCGTGCAAGTGAGCCATGGTGGTACCGAAATGGGCCAAGGCTTGTACACCAAAATTGGCCAGATTGTGGCCGCCGAACTGGGTCTGCCGCTGGCTGCCATAGAGGTAACCTCTACACGTACCGATAAAGTGCCCAACACCTCACCTACCGCCGCATCCAGTGGCACCGACCTTAATGGTCAAGCCGCGCGTAACGCGGCGCTCACCATTAAACAACGGCTTATCGACTTGTTGGTGCAGGAACATGATGTTGAGGCGGCAGAGATTGAATTTAACGCTGGTCTGGTCACATGGGCAGACCAGTCTATGACCTTTGCTGAGTTGGTACAGCATGCCTACATGCAGCGTATTTCCTTATCCTCTACAGGGTATTATCGCACGCCTAAAATCCACTACAATCGTGAGCAAGCCAAAGGCAACCCGTTTTTCTATTACTCTTGTGGCGCGTCCGTGAGCGAGGTAGAAGTAGATACCTATACCGGTGTTTACACGGTGTCGCGGGTGGATATATTGCATGACGTGGGCGAGAGTATTAACCCTGCCATTGATATTGGCCAAATTGAAGGAGGCTTTATTCAGGGCATGGGCTGGCTCACCACAGAAGAACTGGTCTGGGGTGATGATGGCCGTCTGCAAACTAATGGCGGCGCCAGCTATAAAATCCCCGCCGTGGGTGACACACCTAAGCAGTTTAACGTGGCCTTGTTGCAAGACAGTAAAAACCAAGAGGCGACTATTTACCACTCTAAAGCCGTTGGCGAACCACCATTTATGCATGGTATATCGGTATGGTCGGCGTTACGTGATGCCATTTGGCAAGCGGGGGGTGAAACAGTGAACCCACAGCTTGATACTCCCGCCACACCCGAGCGGGTATTGTGGGCCTTACAAGCAGGGAGTTGCACACCATGAATGCCTGGCTACGGGCGCAGTTACACTGTGAACAACACAATCAAGGGTATGTGTTAATCACTATAGTGGCTTTGAAAGGGTCGTCTCCACGTGGTGTGGGCAGCAAAATGTTAGTCACATTAGAAGCTCAGTTCGACACCATTGGTGGTGGGCATTTGGAGTATAAAGCGGTTGCCGAAGCCCGAAAACGCTTGCAGCAAGGTGGCACTACCCATTTGCTTGACTATGCGCTGGGTGCTAATTTGGGGCAATGTTGTGGTGGTAAGGTGAGCCTCATGTTCGAAGTGTTTAGCCAAACAAAAATGCCCGTGGTGGTGTTTGGTGCAGGCCATGTGGGCCGCGCTTTAGTACCTTTGTTGGCACAACTGCCGGTGCAAGCCACTTGGGTGGATGGGCGCTACGACATGCTGCCTAACGAACTGCCGCAAGGGGTGACTGCAGTACATGAAGAACATCCACAAGATCATATTGTCGATTGTTCCCCAGGTACCTGTTATCTGATTATGACCCATCACCACGGCGTCGATATGGCGTTGACCGAGGCGGTGGTTAAGCGCAATGATGCAGGTTATTTAGGCGTCATTGGTTCGGTCACTAAAGGCCGTAAGTTTAAGCAACGCCTGGCTGCAAAAAAAGTCCCACAACAACAAATTGAGCAATTAAATTGCCCCATGGGTAAAGCCGGTATTCAAGGCAAGCAGCCTATGGAAGTGGCCATTGCCATTGCTGCTCAAGTGATGCACCTGTATCAGTCGCTTGCCACTGAGGGTGAGGTTAAGTTGGATAAATACGTGCATACTATGGAGATCGAAGAGCATGTCTGAACGCCTTATACGTGGTCCACTACTCCATTGCCTTGCCGAACCCGATTGCCAACATGGCGCGGTAGAATACATTGCCGATGCGCTGTTGTGGCTAAAGCATGGGCGGGTTCACCAACTCATTAACTTCGCCGAGGCTGACGCATTGTTAACGCCAGCGCAGCGTAGTAGTGTAGAAGATCAGCGCGATTATCTGATGGTGCCGGGGTTTGTGGATTGCCACATTCATTACCCACAAACCGAAATGATCGCCGCCTATGGCACGCAGCTGCTGGAATGGTTGAATACCTTCACCTTTCCAGTGGAATCCAGTTTTGATGATGTGGAGAAAGCGGCCACGGTTGCCAAGGTGTTTATTGATCAATTATTAACCAATGGCACTACCACGGCACTGGTTTTTTGTTCTGTGCATCCGGAATCTGCAGATGCGCTATTTAGTGAAGCACAACAACATCAGATGCGGCTCATCGCTGGCAAGGTGATGATGGACCGCAACGCTCCTGAGTCGGTGTTAGATACTGCGCAAACAAGCTATGACCAGAGCAAACAGCTCATCGAACGGTGGCATGGCGTGGATCGCCTGCAATACGCTGTAACACCGCGCTTTGCACCCACCTCTACAGACGAACAACTGCATGCGGCAGGGCGGTTGTTAGCAGAGCATGAGGGGGTATATTTACATACGCATTTGTCTGAAAATGTGGATGAAATCGAGTGGGTTAAACAACTGTTTCCTAACGCCAAAAACTACCTAGACGTGTACGACCAAGCGGGCCTGTTGGGTAAGCGTAGTGTATTTGCCCACGGTATACACCTATGTGATGGCGAATGTGAGCGCTTGGCGCAAACGGATTCTGCCATTGCCCACTGCCCAACCTCCAATATGTTTATTGGTTCGGGCTTATTTCCCATGCAGCGCTTGCAGGCGCATGGCATCAAAATCGGCATGGGCACCGACGTAGGCGGCGGTACCAGCTTTAGTATGTTACAACCCCTAGCCGATGGCTACAAAATGCAGCAGCTAAATGGCCATAACCTGAGTCCAGAACAGAGTTTTTATTTAGCCACGTTAGGAGGTGCTAAGGCCTTGGATATGGATGATAAAATTGGCAACTTCACAGTTGGCAAAGAAGCCGATTTCTTATTGTTAGACCCAAATGCCACACCGCTGCTTAAGTTTCGTAACCAACACTGCCAAACCTGGCGCGACACTTTGTTTGTCTTACAAACCTTGGGGGATGACCGTGTGATTGCGCAAACTAATGTCATGGGGCAGCCCGTTAGTTTTGCGGCGTTATAAAGGATGTGTATGATGTATCATGAGAATGAGATTAACATTTACAGTGATGATGGTGTCAGATTAAGCTTATGGAAGATTGAGCCCATTTCTACCAATTCTGATACTAATGTTTTCTTAACTCACGGAACTTTTTCTAATAAAGATATATGTTTTGGTATTGCCAAGTATCTGGCTGAAAGAAATATAACTTGCTGGATTTTGGAATGGAGATCTCATGGAAGTAGTGAAAACTATGCCAAATCATTTGATTTTGAAACAATTGCTCTTTACGATATGAAGGCAGCATTTGACTATTTGATACACAATGTAAAATTAAAATCTTTTCATTGTGTGACGCATAGTGGCGGGGGTATATCTTTAACTATTCTTCTCTGCAAAATGCAGAATTATAAAGATAATATAAATAAAATAGTTTTTTTTAGCTGCCAATCTTATGGTGCATCCTATAGCATTTATTCCAGACTTAAGTTGCATATATCTAACTTTGTCTCTTATCTAATAGGCTATACACCTGGTCGCTTGTTAGGTCTTGGACCCCATAATGAGGATTATTGCATCATGAAGCAATGGTTTAAGTGGAATTTAACGGGGAAATTTTTAGATAAAAAATCTAACGATTATAAACACTTAATGAAGGGAGTAAAGTCAGAGATTCTATCTATTAGGGGAGAAAATGATACGTTTATTGCTCCAAAACAAGGGTGCGACAGATTTTTAGCTGATTTTGGATCTAAAAATAAACAATTAAAATCTTGCGGACTATCTACTGGGTATTTGCAAAACTACAACCACAGCACTATTTTTTTATCCCTTTGTGCTAAAAAAGAAATATGGCCTTTGGTTTATGAGTGGTTGGATTGCAAAGGCACAAGCATGAGCCGCTGAAGAAGTCCCAATCAGCTTAGCCCTTCCGCCCTTGCAGCATAGAGTCTGATTTTAGCAGGGGTTAAAAAATGGGATGATTACCAACAAGGCAAAATTTGGCGAAAAACAACAGTTTAAAGTTGATAAGTAAGAATCTTGAGCCAAATTTTAACCTTCTATCAGCGCGTTTAATAATGTTGCAGACGTTCTAGTGATCACAACCAGCTGAATGCACATGACCATTGGCCAGTTCATCTTCTGTAGCTGCCCGCACTTCGATAACTTCCACATCAAAGTTAAGCACTTCACCGGCCAGATCATGGTTACCATCAACGGTGATCTGGTCACCGTCTATAGCTGTGATGGTCACCACATGCAGGGCCTTTTGTTTTTTAGGGTGAGAGGCTTGGGTTATCTTTTCGGCTGCATCTGAATCATTAAACAGTGTAGAGGTCCTTCTATTCCCACTCCATTTTTTCGAATACCCTCAGGGCGTTGCCTGGCGAAATTTCTTTGTAGTTTAGCAGGTGGCTAAAGGTCGATTGATCAACTTGGCGAATATCCATCAGTTCTCCGCCTGCATCGATAAATTCCCCCACGTGAGTACGTAGGTACACCAAGTAGTCATAGGTTTCTTGTTTCAGGCGGGTCATAGTAGAGACCTGCCCATGGCCTGGCACGACCTGTTGCGTGTCGAGCTGCGCCATGGCTTCGAACACCTCAACCCAAGATTGGCTGTCGGATACATCGATAACACCCAGCATGCGATCTCCGTAGGCAATGTCTCCAGTAAATAACAACTTTAACTGAGGAATGTATACCCAGCTATCACCAGGGGTATGGGCAGGGCCTTGGTGATGAAGCTTAATATCTAGGTTGGCAAAGGTAAATTGATAATTTTGCTCGAAGGTTATTTCGGCGGTAGTGGCTGCTAAACCCGCCATCGGGTCTTGATCGAGTGTATTGGTGAGGCCTTGAAGCTGGTCTCCAGCGCGTTCGTTGTGATCCTCCGTTGCCGCTTGGCTGGCAATTATTTTAGCCCCTTGCTGCTGGAAATAACTGTTGCCGAGCCAGCGGTGATCTTGGCCACCCGTGTTAATCACATGGCTGATGGGCAATGGCGTGATTTGGCGAACCTGCTGTTCAATGGCTTTGGCGGCTAAGGTGCCGGCACCTGCGTCGATTAATAAAACGCTTGTAGGCCCTACAATAAATCCGAAGTTGGCGTTGTTGCCTAAGTTGGTGGACGAGCGATTGCTGGTTTCGCCAATAATGGCATAGGCCGAGCCAGATAATTGAACCGTGGATAAGGCCATGCTGCTAGTGGCGAATAAACTAGCAATGGTGCCAACAATTAGGCTGATGACTAAGGCCAAGTAACGACTGAGGCATTGCATAATGTCTATCCTTACTATAAATAAATACTAATAAAAATTAATTTAGGTAATGATAGCAGTCAGGCTTCGCTAAACCTAACGTGAAGACGACTAAGCTCGCTAAAGTTGTCATGGTGGAAAGGGCGTGGAGGTGTCGCGGCATGCAGGTGCATAATGCCCTGATCAGGGTGGTGTGGGTCTAACTTTCTAAAAATAGTGATTGTTGCCATGCCCCCGTGCTCTTTATGATGTTTCAATAAGCGAAACCTTGTTCCGCACAGCGGAACTATGTTAAGATCTTGATCATTCACAGCACCACCTCTTTTATGGCCCATTATGCCCTCGTTTGAAGAGCCACAATCTGCACCTAAAGATCGCAAGTTTGTAGAAGCACTCGCCCGTGGACTGGAATTGCTGCGGGCTTTTAGCGACAGCCATAGTGTCTTAGGTAATCAAGAGTTGAGTGCGATTACGGGGCTGCCAAAAGCCACTGTTTCGCGCATGACGTACACCCTAAAGCAGCTAGGCTATCTGGCGAACGACCCTCACAGTGATAAATATCGCCTTGATGCTGGGGTGTTGGCATTAGGGTATGCCTATGTAGCCAATGTGCAGGTTAGCCGCCTTATACAGCCCTTAATGGAAGACTTAGCCAAGCAGCACCAAGTGTCTGTGGGCCTTACCGTGCGTGAACGCTTGTCGATGATTTACGTAGAAAACTGCCGCCACCATACCGTGCAAAGCTTAAGGGTTGAGGTGGGTGCTAGCATTCCTTTGGCCACATCTGCGGCAGGCCGAGCCTATTTGGCTTCGTTAGAAGCCCATGAACGGGCTGAGTTTATCAACTACTTAGGCGAGCGCCAGCCACAAAATTGGCAGCAGCAAGTGGACGCCATAGATGAAGCTGTAAGCAGTTATCAACACCACGGCTATTGCTTGTCGTTAGGTGATTGGAACCGTACGGTTAATGCCGTTGCGGTGCCGTTTCAAGTGCAGGGTGGCAAGACGATGGTGCTCAGCATCGGCGGCCCAAGTTACCTTGTATCTGCACAACAAATTGAACAAACCTTTGCTCCTCAACTACTTCATTTAGTTGAAGAAATTAACAAAATGAGACTTTAATATGAACGATTACGCCTATATTTATGACACTGCCCGAAGCGCTTTTGGTACCTTAGGTGGCGGCCTATCTTCGGTGCGCCCCGACGATTTGTTGGCCCACGTTATTCGTGAACTGGTTAACCGTAACGGTTTTGATTTAAACGAATATGAAGACGTTATCGCCGGTAATACCAACCAAGCCGGTGAAGATTGCCGTAACGTGGCGCGTTTTGCTGGATTGTTGGCGGGTTTGCCGATCAGCTCTGGCGGTATTACGGTTAACCGTTTATGTGGTTCGAGTTTGGCTGCGACGTTAGATGCAGCCCGTGCGGTGCGGTGTAACGAAGGTGAATTGTTTGTGGCTTGTGGTGTTGAGTCTATGAGTCGTGCACCTTTAGTACTGTCTAAAGCCAATAACGCCTTTGATCGCGCCCAACAGTTGGCCGATACCACCATGGGCGCACGTTTTACCAACCCTAAAATTAGCGCCGCTTTTGGCGACGATAGCATGCCCCAAACGGCTGATAACATTGCTGCAGATCTTGGTATTAGTCGCGCTCAATGTGATGAGTTTGCCGCGCGTTCGCAAGCGAATTATCAGGCTGCTAAGCAGGCCGGCCACATGGCTGCGCAAATTGTGCCGATAGACGTGCCTCAAGGCCGTAAAAAGCCAGCCATTACCATTAGCGAAGATGAACACCCTCGGGCAGGCTCAACTGAGCAAGTGTTAGGCGGTTTACGTACGTTGGCCAATGATGGTGTGGTTACGGCAGGCAATGCGTCAGGCCTTAATGACGGTGCTTCAGCCATCATTGTTGGCAGCCAAGCGGTGGGCGAAAAGTACAATGTGGCCGCTAAAGCCCGCATTCTTGCTGGTGCTGTGGCGGGTGTAGAGCCACGTACTATGGGCCTTGGCCCGGTGCCTGCTAGCCAAAAAGCCCTGGCTAGAGCAGGTTTAACCCTTGATCAAATGGATGTGATTGAAGTGAACGAAGCCTTTGCCGTACAAGTATTGGGCTGTTTACAGTTGTTGGGGGTCGATTTTAACGACAGCCGCGTTAACGCTAATGGCGGTGCTATTGCGGTAGGTCATCCATTGGGTGCCAGTGGTGCCCGTATTATTCAAAATGCTTTGGCACAACTGCAAGCCAAGCAAGGCCGTTATGCCTTGGTGACCATGTGTATTGGCATAGGCCAAGGTATTGCCGTGGTCATTGAGCGCATTTAAGCAAACCGTCTAAGTACAGGGTAGAAACATGAGTGTAGTGAGCTATAACATCGATCAACAGGTTGGTGTGATCAGTATTAACAACCCACCGTTAAATCTATTGTGCCATGCGTTGCGAGAAGGTATCTTAAATGCTATTACTGCCGCCCAAAATGACGCCAGTAAAGCCTTGGTGATTATCTGTGAGGGGCGTACTTTTTGCGCCGGCGCAGATATCAAAGAATTTAATCAAACACCCAAGTCGCCATTGTTACCCGACTTAATTGCGGCGGTAGAAGCCTCTACAAAACCGGTCATTGCCGCCGTGCATGGCAGTGCTTTAGGCGGTGGTTTTGAACTGGCGCTGAGTTGCCATTATCGTCTGGCTCTGAGTTCGGCTAAAGTGGGTTTACCCGAAGTGAAGCTAGGCCTGTTGCCTGGTGCCAGTGGTACTCAACGTGTGCCACGTCTGGTCGGTGCTAAGGCTGCCCTGGATTTTATGACGGCCGGCACACCTATTGCTGCAGCCAAAGCGCTCGACATCGGTTTAGTTGATGAATTGGCGCAAGACAATTTGCTAGGGGCAGCCCTAAGCTATGCGCAACGGCTGATTGAACAGCAGGCCAATTGCCGCAGGGT
The DNA here is from genome assembly GCA_018647765.1 of Oceanospirillaceae bacterium. Classification (GTDB taxonomy): domain Bacteria; phylum Pseudomonadota; class Gammaproteobacteria; order Pseudomonadales; family Balneatricaceae; genus Njordibacter. The sequence continues at coordinate 77,238 of JABGSN010000030.1, forward strand.
GAGTGAGTTGAGCGTTGACAACAGCAGCTATGATGCTGACTTTTTTACTGAATATCGCGCCAAACTGGAAAAAACAATGCGTGGCCAGAAGGCCCCTCAATGTATTGTTAATTGTGTGGAAGCGGCCACTCAGCGTCCCTACGCAGAGGGACTTAATTTCGAACGTGAACAGTTTATGGGGTTAAAACAAGCGCCTCAATCGGCAGCCTTAAAGCATGTGTTTTTTGCTCAAACGCAAGCTAAAAATGGCGCCAAAAAATACCAAGCACAAATCCCCAGTGATCAAACCGTTACCAGCATCAAGCGTGTCGGCGTGATTGGTGCGGGCACAATGGGCACCGGTATTGCCATGTGTTTTGCCAATGCGGGCCTGCAGGTGACGTTGGTAGAAATTAACCAACAAGTGCTTGATAAAGGCATGGTTATGATCAACAAGCGTTATCAGTCAACCCATGCCAAGGGTCGATTAACTCAAGCGCAAATGCAGCAGCGTTTGCAAGCCATTACGCCTACCATGGATATACAAGATTTGGCACAGGCCGATTTAGTGATCGAGGCGGTGGTAGAAAATTTGGCCGTTAAACAGCAAGTGTTTAAACAGTTAGATAACATTTGTGCGCCCCATACTATTTTTGCCAGCAATACGTCTTACTTGGATATTGAAGCCATGGCAGACGAAGTGAATAGGCCCAATCAATTAGTAGGCATGCATTTCTTCAGCCCAGCTAACATTATGCCGCTGCTGGAAGTGGTGCAGGCGCGCAGAACCGACAATGCCACACTTGCTGCGGTTATGGCCGTAGCCAAGGTGATTAACAAAACCGCCATTGTTGCCGGTGTATGTTATGGATTTATTGGTAACCGTATTTACAGTAAGTACTTACGTGAGGCTAACCTGTGCTTGATTGAAGGCGCCAGTGTAGAGCAAGTGGACCGCGCTATGTTTGAGTTTGGCATGGCGATGGGGCCGTTTAGCGTAGCCGATCTAGCCGGGATTGATATTGGCTACAAGGCGCGTCAAACATTGAGTGCAGAAGCGCTGGGCGCCACTAAAAATTACCGCGTACCTAACCTGTTGGTTGAACAGGGGCGCTTAGGGCAAAAGACGGGCGCAGGGTTTTATCGTTATGATGCGACCACGGGCAAACGTGAGGTGGATGAGCAAGTGATGATTTGGGTTGAAGAAGCGGCCGAAGCCGAAGGCATTCAACGCAGCCCCATGAGCGATGAAACCATTGTGCAACGGTTAATAGGCGCAGTCGCTGATGAGGGTAATCAAGTGCTTAACGATGGCATAGCGCAAAGTGCTAGCGACATCGACTTAGCCTTTATCTTTGGCTACGGCTTCCCTGCTTATCGTGGTGGGCCTATGTTTTACGTAACACAGGCGACTGCTGCAGAATAAGTTGGGCGGCTTTTTCGGCAATCATAACGCTGGTGGCGTTAGTGTTGCCACTGATCAGTTTAGGCATAACGGAGGCATCTGCAACGCGTAAGTTTTGGATGCCTTTGACCTTGAGGTTAGCATCAACTACAGACATATCATCTGGCCCCATGCGGCAAGTGCTGACGGGGTGGTATTCGGTTTCTGCATTGGCGCGAATATAAGCATTTAACGCATCGTCCCCTTGGCATGTGTTATTGGGTGAATAAGTATGAGAGATAAGGTCTGCAAAGGGCCCGCTAGCAAGAATCTCTCGGCTAATATGGATACCTTCACGCATGCGTTCAATATTGCCTTGGGTCTGTAAAAAACGTTGATCAATGAGTGGCGCTTGGCGGTGGTCTGCACTGGCAAGGGTTATTTCCCCTACATCAGTGGGTCTGAGGTTGCAGGCATGGATGGTGACACCATGTTGGTTAATATCTGCAACGGGTTTTGGATAAACCATCAACGGAATAAAGTGCAGTTGTATATCGGCACGCTTAGGGCTGAACTTGGAGCTATAAAAGCCACCGCTTTCTGCCGCATTGGAAGCGCCCGGACTTGATTTATTCCATAGGTATTGGATGGCGGTTGTCGCTGCCTTAAAACCCTTGTCGATGCCATATAAGCTGATGGGTTCTTTGGTTTGGGCCAACACTGAAACATTTAAGTGGTCCTGAAGATTTTTACCGACTCCTGGTAGATCTAACACCACGGGAATGCCATGCTCAGCGAGTTCTGCAGCAGGGCCAACGCCGGACAAGAGCAATAATTGCGGTGAGCCAATAGCCCCTGCCGACAACACGATTTCGGTGCTCGCCATGGCTTTGTCCACGCTATTGCCCACTTGATACTCTACGCCTACAGCGCGTGTGGCGTTAAACAATATGCGTCTTACTTTGGCATTAGTAATCACGCTGAGGTTAGGACGATCTGCCGCTGGGTGTAAATATGCAGTGGCGGAACTGCAGCGCTTGCCATTAGACTGGGCGACCTGATAACGGCCGACCCCCAGTTGATTATGGCCATTAAAATCATTATTTTTGGCTAAGCCTACGGCTTCTGCCGACTCAACAAATAAATCACTCAGGGGGTGGGTGTAGGCACGATCATTGATTTGTAGTGGCCCCTTGAAACCATGGAAACCCTCATCGATGTTTGCGCCGTGGTTAGTCTCTGAGTATTTAAACAATGGCAATACATCGCTATAGCCCCAGCCATCGTTGCCCATGTCGCGCCATTCATCGTAGTCTTGGGCTTGACCGCGGATATGTACCATAGCGTTAATTGAGCTGGACCCACCTAGTGTCCGGCCTCTGGGGACAGGTATTTGCCGTTCATTCATGGCCGTTTGTGCTGTGGTTGTGTAGTTCCAATTGAGAGTTTTATGTTCGATTAACCGAGAGATGCTCGCGGGCATGTGGATCAATGGGTTGCGGTCTTTAGGCCCCGCTTCTAGCAACAGAACTTCTGCATTGAAGTCGTTACTTAAACGGTTAGCTAATACACAACCAGCGGAGCCACCGCCGACGATGATGTAATCAAAATGGTTGTGCATTGATACAGGCCTTTTAGCTAATATTTAACGCCACACAGGCGTAGTTTGCATTGACTCAGGGATGTCGACCCCCATGCGCTGCAAGATGCTTGGCGCTAGGGCGGTTTGGTCGATCACGACACCCGTTGGTGGGCCATCTAAGGCGTTATCTGGGTTGGCAAAGTAGTAGATGGGAATGTCACGCATGATGGCTTCGGTGCCACCATGGTGGCCCCTCGCACTTTGGCCGTGGTCTGCGGTTACAATCACGTCATAACCTTGTTCTTGCCAGCGGGGGATAAAGTCGCCCAATGCGGCATCGATGACGTAGCAATTTTTGTCGATCTCAATGGAATCAAAACCATAATGATGGCCGAGACTATCTAGCGTGCTGGAGTGAAACAAAAAGTAGTCGGGTTGGTGACGTTGAATAAGCAAGCTCATTTGCCAAAATAAATCGATGTCGGAAGGCGTGGCTGGCTGCGCTTTGTTTTCCCCTGCCATAGTATAAAACCGAGCATGTTGGATGGGGCGGTTAATATCGTCTACTTCCATATCACACAGGTGGTTAAATGGGCTGGCTTGAAAATAGTCAGAAAAGAACGAATGAGCCACAGCTGCGGTGGTACCGCCGGCGGACTTTACGGCACTAAAAATGTCCGGATCTTCTAGTTTACCTTGGTGGTAGTTGCTAGTGACCCCATGCTCTTGAGGCGTAAGTCCAGTATGGATGCTGGCATAACATGGACCCGACACCGAAGGTAACACCGATAGGCCTTTCCAAAGTGTGGCTTCACCAGAATCAACCCAGCCTTCTAAATTGCCCATAAGCTTGCGTGCGTAGCTGTATCCAAGGCCATCTAAAATAAGCAAAATCACTTTATTTTTCATACCGTTATTACCCATTTAATTTGTAATGACATTAGCATTGTTGGACATTTGTGTTACTCTAAAGCGTAGCTCGCAGTTTGCCATTTTAAGCTAAACCAGCGCAAGCCCACCCCTCATAAATTTTAGTAGCCAGAGGCGCATATCGACCCTGTATCAGACACCAGTATTACTCAGCTGCTCATTGGTTTAGCAGGCGGGGTAGCCTTGCTTATTTGGGGCTTAAAACGGGTGCAGCAGGGCATGAAACGCGCTTTTGGTGGTCGTCTTACGTATTTTATTCGTGATCGTTTTGCTGGCGTATGGTCGGCTTTGGGTTTGGGCGTAATGCTCACCATGATTCTACAAAGCAGCACTGCATCGGCGTTATTGGCGGCCTCATTAGGCGTACAAGGCGAAGCCGGTTTAGCCTTGTTGCTCGGTGCCGATGTCGGTACCACCTTAGTTGCCCTTATCCTTTCTTTTGATCTTAGTGCCCTTAGCCCGTTATTGGTGGCGATTGGCGTGTTTATGGAATTACGCGCTAAAGACAAACGCCAGCATGGCATAGGCGAAGGCCTGATGGGTTTAGGCCTGATGTTGTTGGCCTTGGGGTTGTTGCGTCAACAGGCGGTGCCGTTACAAGGTTCTGAGCTGTTTAGCGACATGCTACAAAGCCTTATTGCCGAACCTTGGCTAGCCATTGTGTTTGCCGCACTACTGACCTTCTTATTACACTCAAGCCTAGTGATGGTGCTGTTATTGGCAGGCCTTGTGGGTGCGCAGGTGATCGGTGTTGAATCAGGTTTGCTGCTCATTTTGGGGGTTAACATTGGTAGCGCCTTTATCCCGGTGTACTTATCGCGCAAATCCAGCAATGCCAAACGTGTTGCACCTTTAGGTAACTTAATTTTACGCTCCCTAGGTGCGCTAGCGTTTGCGCCATGGGTGGCGGAAGCCCATGTGGGGCTCAACTATGTGAGTATGGACCCGGCTTGGCAACTGGTGTTGATGCATTGTTTGTTTAACGTCACCGTGGCCGCGTTTGGCATGTTGATTGTAAGCAAACTTGCGGGTTTGATTGATTCACGTTTGCCCAGAGAAACCCTTGCGCCACTGCCTAGCCCTAAATACCTCAAAGACGTGCAAGACACGGCGCCATCTGCAGCGTTAGCTAACGTAGTTCGAGACACCCTCACCATGGGCGAGTTGTTGGAAGAAATGCTGCGAGAAGTGCACTTAGGTATGACCGAGCGCTATGATGCGTTGGAGAAAAAAATACACCAAAGTGATGACATTATTGACGATTTCCACCAACAAATTAATGCCTATTTGCTCGAGCTAGGGGGCCAAGAACTCACCGAAGAAGAGCGCTATCGGTGTCAGGACTTACTGCTATTTATCACCAATATTGAGCACGCAGGTGATACCTTAGAGCGTAGCATGACCTTGTTGTTGAAGAAAAAGAATAACTTACATATAGACTTCACTGAATACGAACATGAAGCTCTAGACTCTAGCATGAAGGCCATATTTAAGGTGATGCCCATGTCGTTTCAGGTGATGATGAGTGAAGATGTGTCCAGTGCCCGGGGCTTGATTCAAGCCAAACACCAATTTAATTCTAGCCATCAGCAATACATGGACGGTCAGCAAATGCGGGCTATGCAGGCCGACAAAGCCAGCCCGGTTGCACATTCGTTGTTCACTGACTTAATGCGAGACATCAAACGCCTACATTCGCACTTCACCGCAATTGCCTACCCGGTGCTCAACCGTGAAGGCGAGTTACGCACCAGCCGTTGGCGTGGGTTTAGTGAAACAAAACCTGCTGCAGACACTCGACTAGACCCAGAAACTAGCCCAAGTAACGACGCTGAAGCACAAGGGAAGCCCACCACAGAATGAGCTTAGCAACGATTAAAGGCATTGTATTTGATAAAGACGGTACCTTGCTCGACTTTCATGCCACCTGGGTACCTCGTGCAAAAGCAGCGGTTATGGCCATTGCCAAAGGCGATCAAGCGTTAGCTCATACAATGTTACGGGCCACAGGCTATGATGTTGAGCAAGCGCGGGTTATAGGAGGCTCTATTTTAGCCGCTGGCAACAACCACGACATCGCTCAAGTGTGGGCACCCTTGGGAAACCAATCCGTACCTGAGGTAGAGCAGCAACTTAATGACATCTTTGCCGACGAGCAATACGGTGCCAGTGTTCCGGTCAAGAATTTAGCAAGTAGTTTACATAAGCTAGCCGACCTTGGTTTGGTATTAGGTATAGCCACCATGGACAGCGAAGCAGGTATTGATGCCACTCTAGGCAATTTTAATTGTTTGCACTTATTTGACTACAAAGTGGGTTACGACTCTGGCCACGGCAGCAAACCTGGCCCCGGCATGGTACTTGGATTTTGCCAGCAAACAGGCTTGAAGCCCGAACAGGTGATGGTGGTGGGTGACAACACCCACGATCTGCACATGGGTAAAAGTGCCGGTGCTGGTATTAATGTAGGCGTACTTACGGGGACTAGCCACACAGCAGAGCTCGAAGTCGATGCTGATTTGGTGCTTGCGTCTATTGCGGACTTACCGGGGTTGTTTGGTTAATTATTTGACGTAAACGGTAAAAGGTTTGTTGCCTGGAAGTCGGTAGATATCGAAATCTCTATCGATAGTGGCAACGGTGTTGATGTCTAGCTTTTCCCATAAGGAACGTTCTTCTAGCCGAATGTCTACGCTCACTTGCATGCCGGGTTTTAACGACATACTACGCCCATAGGCCTCAACAGACTGGGAGTCTAGACTCACCATCACCTTGTAGGCCGCGGTTTGAACAGGGAAG
>JABGSN010000018.1 GCA_018647765.1 Oceanospirillaceae bacterium
GGCAATGATCACCTTAACGGCGGTTACGGTGATGACACGTTAAACGGTGGCGCGGGTGATGACCTTCTTAAAGGCCGTTTTGGTGATGACACCCTCACTGGTGGTGATGGTGCCGATACCTTGTATTACCATATCCAGGAAGTACAAGGTAAGTTTTTGTCTGCCGATGGCAATGACACCATGACCGACTTTACCATTGGTACCGATATTATACAGTTGGAGGAATACCATGTTATTGGTGATGAAACCAATACTTTGGCAGAATTTAAAGCCTCCTTCGATACTAAGTGGGATGCTCAGGTCTCGTCGGATTATAGTGAAATTCAATTGGTGTTTGGCGATGCCACTGTCACTGATGGCACTGTTACCGTGACCTTGGATCTTAACGGCACTACGGTTAATAGTAGTTACGTGTCGTCTACCGTTAATAGTAGCGGTTATTACGAATTTAACGATGCAGATTCGTTAGTGTTGGCCCTAGGAGGCGAGGCAGCGCTGGATATTGTCTAAGCGGCCCTACCACCAGTGCAGAGGATGCAAGCATGAATACATTTACGCCAAAGCCTGACCGTTTTAATAAACCTTACGGGTCTGCCACTGTGGGCGGCTTTACGGTATTGTCTAGTTTGGTGTTGTCGGCCTGTAGTGGCGGTGGTGGTTCTAGCCAAGCGGCTTCTGGTTTTTCTTTAAGTGGTAACGTTTACACGGGTACCGACCAAGGCGAGGCACTACAAATGCCGTCTAGTAACGTTGCCTTAACGGTAATGGGTTTGGCCGGCGCCGACACCATAGAAACCGGCGGTGGTGCCGATTTAGTGAGGGCGGGTACGGGGGTTGATAATGTTAACACCGGTGGCAATGATGACACGGTGGTATTGGTGGGCACCACGTGGAGCAACCAATACATCGGCCTTGATATACCTACCAGCCTAGCCAATGTAGTAACCATTGATACCTTGAATGGCCAAACCCAAAGCGAAGCTGCGGTGGGCGAAAATATTAATATGGGTACAGGCACTGGCGACACCTTGCACCTATTTGGTACCTTGGATGTTACTGGTATGAATATTACTGGCGCCGAAATTACTAAACTTCATTCCGACGTCACCATGACTAGCGCCCAAACCAGTGCCTTGGGCGCTATCAGTGGGGACGGCCAAGCCACCCTCAGATTAGAGGCGAATACCACTACCACCACCCTCGACTTGAGTACGGTTTCCCTCACTAATATTAATCACCTCGAACTCCAAACCAACAACGTTCTGCAGGTGCAGAATGCCGGCGCGCTATCCAGTTTAGGCTTGTCTAGCCTCAGTGGTTCGGGGGTGTTAAAAATTGTAGATACCACGGGTTTGTCGGCCAGTTTGGTATTGGACAGTACGGTGCAAGTCACCGACAGTGCAGGTAACGATATCAGCACCACTGTTGGTGTAACCCGTTTGGTATTGAACGAGGGCAATTTTGTGCCGGAATATGTAGGCCGCTCGTCGGCTTACCTAGAGCCTGCGAGTGCTACGGATGATGTGGTGTGGTTAGCCAACTTAACCACCATTCAGGCCAACGAAGGCCTTATTGGCAACGTGCAGGGGTATTTTTTGGACCCCGACACTAATGCCCTGACCTTTAGCCTAACTGGTGCTAGCTCTAGCCAATTGGCCGTTAAAGACGATGACTCGGGTGCCACCTGGTTGGTGCTTAATGGGGGCTCTAGCTTAAATTTGGGCGAAACACTTTCTGTGACTGTGGTATGTACCGATGGCTTAGGTGCGAGTGTTAACCAAAAGCTCACCTTTTGGGTGGCGGATGTAGGTGATTCCGAAGCGCAAACTATTCCCGGCAGCGGTGGCGATGATATCCTTTTGGGTGGCCCCATTGATGTGACTAGTGGTAGTGATGCCGACATCATTAATGGTGGTGCTGGCAACGATCATCTTAACGGTGGCTACGGTGACGATACCTTAAATGGTGGCGCCGGTGACGACGTGTTAAAGGGCCGCTTTGGTGATGATTCTCTGACCGGTGGTGATGGCAGTGATACCTTGTATTACCTGTTACAGGAGCTGAACGGTGAGTTTGTATCGCCCGATGGCAATGACACTTTTACCGATTACCTGCCAGGCATTGATAAACTGCAATTTGAGCAGTATCAGACTCTGGGTGACCAAGTGGACACCTTGGCAGAGTTTAAGGCCGGTTTTGGCAGCCTTTATAGTGCCACGGCAGCTGCAGATTTACGGGCTATTACGGTTCAGTTTACCGACCAACTCGATACTAATAATCAGGTGACCATTAACCTGCAATTTGACTCCAGTGCAACCACCATTGACTCCAATTTAGTGAGCCTTAATGGCTCTAATACATACGACTTCAATAACGCCGACGATTTTGTAAGTGCGTTAGGCGGCAACCTTTCACTCGACATTATTTAAGGAAATACAATGACTATTTTTAACCCACATCAATGGCTACGTTCTATGATTTTGGCGGCCTGTGTTATTCCGCTTAGCGCGCAAGCTGGGTTGCTAGGCGATTGGCAGGGTAAGCCAGATGATGCGGTGGTGGCCACCATGCTGGAGCAGGAGGTGACTTGGTCTGAGCTACGTGCGGCTGTAGCTAATGGCAGCGATGCTGATCGCAAGGCCTTAAGCGAAGACAGTGAGGTATTTTCGGCCTACGTGAAGAAGCTTGCTTTACGCCAGCACATTATCCAGCAGGCGCAAAAAATTAAATTGGACGACACTCAGGTGGTGGAATTTGCCGTGCGCCAAGCGTATGACAAAGCCATGATTGATCAATGGTTAAACCTAGCCACGCAACCCGAGTCTGGATTTCCTAGCCAAGCCGAGATTGATACGGCTTACCAAGAAAATCAAACTCAGTTTGTTGCACCAGGCCGGGTTAACTTGTCGCAGCTATTTATACAACACAGCGACGACAAAGACGCCGATGCTGCGCGTGTAGCGCAAGTGCTAGAGGCTATTAAAGCTAACCCAGACAACTTTGCCGAACTCAGTAAAATACACTCGGATCACGCTGAGTCGGCTGTTAATGGTGGTAGTTTAGGTTGGCTACAAATTGATCAACTTCAGCCAGATATATTGAAGGCCATCGGGCAGTTGAAGGTAGGTAGTATTTCTATACCGGTAGTCACCGATACGGGCAGCCATTTTATATTGGTTAACGGTATCGCGCCTGCTAGTGTGAAGCCACTGGAAGAAGTACAAGACCTACTTGTACAGGCCTTGCGTAAGCAGTGGCAAGAGAGCAAACAACAGGAAATTATCAGCCAATTGTTTGTATTGGTGAAGTTTCAGTAATGGCATAAGTTCGCCACTTACTGCTCGGTTAATGCCACTGCTGCGGTACGCTTTAGGGGCGTAAGTATGTAATCAATAATACGGGTTTTTTCACCCAAAATGTCCACTTGAGCCACCATGCCTGGCATTATGTTTGGCTCAACGTCTGATTTAGAGAAGACGGTGCTTGTGGTTTCTACCCACACTTCGTAATACATGAGGCCTTGGTTAGTTTCGGTAATGTTTTGCGCAATGTTAACAATTTTGCCATCGATAGAACCATATTTAGCAAAGTCATAAGCGGTAAAAGACACGCGGCAGGCCTGGCCTTGGTTAACCAAACTGATGTCGGCCGGTTGTACTTTGGCCAGTACACGATAGGAGTCGGTTTGTGGCACAATTTCGGCGAGGGTTTCGCCACCACTGACCACGGCACCTTGAGTGGTAACGTAAATGGCCGAAACAATACCATCACTGGGCGCTTTTACCTCGGCCATGGCCATACGGTCGGTGAGCGAGCTGTATTCGGCACTGGCCTTGGTCATGGTATTGGTGCTTTCTGCTAGGCGCTCTTCGGCTTGTACTCGGTAGTCCATTAACACTTGGGTTTTGCGTCGCTTTAGGGTGTCTATATCAATGTTTAAGCCGGCTTCTATTAAGGTTTGTTGGTTAATGCTGTCATGGGCATCTTGTTGTTGGCGTTGCAGCCCCAGCAGCTTAATTTTAGGCTCTACGCCGGCATCGACTAAGGGTTTATAGATGCTCATTTCTTCAAATGTGAGGGTAAGGCTGTCTTGGGCTGAAACCACTGCCGTTTGCGCTTGTAATATGGCATTCGACTTGCTGGCAATTTCTTGCTCAATAATTTTTAATTGTTCTTTCATGGCACGGCTTTTGGCCAGGTAGATGGCGCTTTGCTGTTCGATAAATTGAGCTGGAAGCAGGTTAGGGAAATCTAGCGGTTTAGCGTAGGCTTCGGCCTCAAAACGAGCAATTTCGGCCATAGCATTGTAGAAAGTAATGCGATTTTGTTTAATGGCTGCTTCGTTATCTTCCTGCTTTAGCCAGAACAACACTTGGCCTTGGGTGACCGTGTCGCCAACGAGGGCACTAAATTTGTCGATGGAGCCTGGGTAGCGATTTTGTACAACTTGTACTTTTCCGGTGGGCTCAACCTCTGCTTCTGCTCGTACTACCTGATCTATTTCGGTGTTATATGCCCAGTAGGTTGCGGCAATAAAAAAAATACAAATAAGATAAAAAATAACGTTGGTTAACTTGCCTGATTTCACGATTGGGTTCCGGTTTTAGCGCTTTTGAGGACTTCTTCTTTAGGGCCATCGGCCACAATGCGGCCACTGTCCATAACGATGACACGATCAACCAAAGACAATAAGGTGCCTCTATGGGTGATAACAATCACGGTTTTATTTTCAAACAAGGCCTTTAGTCGGAACATGAGTTGTTGCTCGGTACCGGAGTCCATGGCACTTGTGGGCTCATCCATAATAATGACTGACGGGTTGCTAATCAATGAGCGAGCAATACACATGGCTTGGCGTTGACCACCGGAAAGTTGCTGGCCCCTTTCCGTGAGAATGGTTTCGTAACCATCGGGTAGCTGGCCGATAAACTCGTCGATGCCCGCTTGTTTGGCGGCTTCAATAATATTTTCGTCTGTGGCATCAGGTTTGCCCAGTAACAGGTTCTCCTTAACACTTCCAGAAAATAGCATGGGCGTTTGTAGCACTACACCTAGGCCGCTACGGAGGTCTTCTGGGTGAATGTGGCTCACTTCTGTTTGGTCAATTTGTACGCTGCCTTCGTTGGGCTCGTAAATGCCGGCCAACAAACGTAATAAAGAGGTTTTACCTGAGCCAATCTTGCCCAAAATGGCCACCTTTTCGCCTGCCTTAATGTGTAAGTTCAGCTGCTTTAATGTGTCTTGCTTTTGCTCTGGGTAGCGAAAACTGGTGTTAGTGAATTTAATCTCGCCAATGATCTTCTCGCGGCGAATTTGGCCCAAACGAGAGGCTTCCATTACGGGTTCTGACATGAGTTCGTTAAGGTTTTTGTAGGCATTAACAGACTGGTTAAAACGGCCTAGCAAGTTGGTAAGCTGACCTAAAGGAGCCATGGTGCGGCCTGATAAAATAACGCAGGCGATCAAAGAACCCATGGTTAAGTCGCCACTGGTAATTAATACTACACCATACACCACAATGCCTACTTGCGAAGCTTGTTGACCCAACTGCGAAAAGTTGGTGGTTAGTTGCGTCCAAAATCTGGACTTAGCGGTTACTACCCCTTGGCGGCCTACACTGTCCATCCATCGGTTACGCAGTAGGCGAATCCCCGACAAAGTCTTAATAGTCTCTAAACTATTCAATACTTCGACTAACACAGCCTGTTTGGATTGGCCGTCTTGCATGGCATTAAAGGTTAAACGTTTAATGATGGGTTGCACTAACAAACCCACCAACAGCACGGCAATGACGATAACGCCGGGGATAGTGGCGATGGGACCACCAATGCTGTAGAGCACAAAAATGAACAGGAAGACAAAGGGTAAGTCGGCAAACACCACAAACGAGGCAGAAGCTAAAAAGTCCTTTAGGCTATCAAAATCTTTTACCGTGTTAGCCATAGCGCCAGTGGCCTTTTGGCCACCCACGTTATCGTTTTGGGCCAAACGATCAAACAGGCTATCAGCTACATCGTGGTCGATGTTAATGCCTGCTTGGTCGGTGAATACACCGCGTAAGACTTTCATGATGAAGTCAAACGCCATCACAATACAGACACCTATGGTCAAAGCTAAGAGGGATTCCATAGCCTCGTTAGGGATGACTCGGTCATACACCGTCATGATGTAAAAGGCGCTAGCTAGGGCGAAAAGGTTAATGAATACTGAGGCAAGAATAACCTGCATGTAAAGGCGTTTGCTACGTATAACAGGGCCAAAGAACCAGTGATTGGATGCCGATTGGTGGTAAGGTTTGTTCATGGTAGTTGTTCAGAGGTCACGTTAAATTGTTGAATGATTTGTTCGCTTAATAAAACCCGGTCAAGTAACAGTTGTTGCATGTCGGAGGAAATGCTAATTAAATCAATTTGGACGCTGGCAATTTGCGTGTAAAGGTTGGCTAAACCGGCATGGTCATTGGTCGTTTTTCCCAATGTTAACTTCATATTATTGAGCTGCAAGCTGAGGTTGTTGTGTTTCTTCATAGCTTCTTGCTGACGTAATTCCAAGTCCTCTAATTGACGCTTGCTTGCTTTTAGGTCCAATGTTTTTTGTTGAACCACCTGCTCTAGCGCTTGCTGTTCTACGGCAATGGCATGGCTAATGCTTGCCATCTTGGCGGAACGATAACCGCTATCAAATACTGGGAAAGTTAAACGAAATTCACCGGCAACGCGGTAGTTGCTCATGCTGCGTGTCACATCGTATAGGGTGGTGTTAACGTCAACTATGAGCTTGGGCTTTTTTTGTGCGGCAATGCTGCTGCGCTGATGGCGCATAGACGTTTGAGAGCCCTGGCTAATGGCGCTACTACGCAAACTAAGTGGGTCTATATGGGCAGTAAGCTGCAACTGCGGCTCAATATTATTCCACGTGTGTACCAACGAACCTACCTCTAAACCATAGTCACTGCTGATAATATGTTCCACGGCGTTCATTTTATTAAACAGTTGCGTCACTTGGGTTTCTAAATCTATCTGGCTAAGCTGAGTGCGGCGTATAACCGCAATGGTGCCTAAACCCGCCTCAAAGCGGCGCACTAAATTGTCCTCTACTAAGCCAATGTCAGCCTGTGCAGCGTTCACTATGGTCATTGTGTTTTGGGCTTTTTGGTGTTGGATAACCAAACTAAATAGACCGTGGGTTTGTTGTTCAAAACCGTTGGCAAACGCTAACCGGGCTTTGCTCTGAAGCGCTCGCTCGGCGTCGATGAGGGCGTCGGCTTCACCAAAGTCATATACCGTCTGGCTAGCACTAAAAACCAAATCTAAGTAAGGGTCGTACTTAGCAACACGACTGAACGAGTTGTCAAAGTGTTCCGCCAAAGGTAAGTGCGCAGAACTTCTAATATCAAAATCAAAGCCTTTTTTGGCCTCAAGTTCTAATATTTTCCATTGTTGTTTTTCAATGGCACTATGCTGTACCCGTAAACTGGGGTGGTCGAGTACGGCAGCCACCCAGTCGTTGTTGGCCGACACAGGTGAGCTGGTGACGGTAATGCTTATAATGGCCGTCAATAAGAGTGGTCGAAACATGGACTTTTTTTGCTCTGTGACTCAGTGAATGGGAAAGTAAAGCCGTCATCAAGTGATGTCGGGAGTAACGATGTTGATATCTTGGTCAATGTACAAGGTGCTAGTGCCATCTGACCAAGCGACAAGGGTTTCGCTCGCGTAATCGCCAGATGACAAGTTAGAGCTCACGCCTTTGTCCCAGGTAGTGCCACTTAACGTAACGATGTCGTTAGCAGTACCCATGATACTCACTTGGCTGTCGTTACCATCAATCAAGCTGGCAGCAGAAGTTGAGTCTATAGTCATGTTGGTACTAAAATCACCGATAGTCACAACAGTGCTGTCGTCGTTACTGGATACTAGGTTGCCGATATCAATAATTTCCATATCCACCAGAGTCGCGGTCAGTTCTGTGGTGCCACCACTGGTAGTATCCCATAATACATGATCAAGCACAGCAAGTTTTACCGTATCATTGCCGCCGTCCCCACCATCTGCGGTAATGGTGAGGCCGCTGTACTCATCTATAGTATAGGTATCCGCGGAGCTGGTGCCGGTCCAGGTGCTAGTGACCGATGCATGATCAGCATCCGCAGTGGCGGTCACTGTAACGTTAAGGGTTTGTGCGGTGGTGGCACTGTTAGCGTCCGTCGCGGTGACTTCGACAGTATAGATGTCGTCGGCATTGGCGCTGCCATTGGCCCCGTTGATTGGTGGCGCTGTGACTGGCGTTAGGGTCAAGTTAGCCATAGTCTGGCTTGACGTGCTAGTTGAGCCGTAGACGCCACCATCAAAAACAATTCCGCTGACCGTGGTGGTTGCAGAGGCGCTGTAATCCGTTATAGTGGCGGTGCCTAATTTGCTTGCCTGGAGGTTGGCTGACGTCCCTATGAGAGCAATATTACCGGCGTTTCCGAGAGATATGAATCCAGAGGTAGTATCGGTATCCTGAGCAAAAGATACTGTGCCACTACTTGCGGTTATATTCATTTGGACACCGGATAGTGCATCAAACCCAGCAGACTTGGGTAATACATAAACGTCCACCGTGGCAGTGGTGCCGTCAACAACAAAATTATCAAACAAAACAGAGGTCTGTGAGGCATTGGCCGGCAACGCAATCAAGGAGCTTGCCCGAACGTTATCGGCACCGGAGAAGGTTAGTGCACCAGAACTGCTGTCGATGCCAAAAAAGCCAGAGTCTGCACCACCGCTAATACTGTAGCTGATAGCATCGTCCTCTTCGTCGGTGGCGGTCACCGTATCAGCCAAGTAAGTTCGTTCTGTAGTGCTTACAGAGGCACTGCTGGTAAACACAGGAGCATCATTGGTGTTGGCCACTGTTAGACTAAAGGCATCGGTAATCATAGCCGTACTGTCCGAGGCGGTCACCGTAATATCTAAAGTGGCCTCCGCCGTTGGGGTGCCGGAAAAGGTTTGTGTGTCTCCATCAAAACTAAGCCATGAGGGCAGTGCTGCCCCACCCGTTTGGGTGGTGGTATACGTTAGCGTATCACCTGAATCTACATCGGCAAATGAACTACTGGCTATGGCATAGCTAAATTCGGTACCCTCAGTAGCGCTTTGATCCACTAGAGTAGTTTCCAAAGTTGGGACATCGTTGGTGTTGCTGACTGTTAAAGTATAGGTGTCACTAATGCTGGCGCTGGCACTGTCCGTAGCGGTGACCGCCACTTCTATATTGCCTACTGCATCGTTGGTGGGTGTACCGGAGAATGTCTTTGTGTTCCCGTCAAAGCTTAACCAAGTTGGTAGCTCGCTGCCATCGGCCAGTGTTGCGGTATAGGTCAGTGAATCGCCCGAATCAACGTCGGCAAAGCTGCCATCAGGCACTACAAAGGAAAGAGTAGAGTCTTCAGCGATGCTCTGGTCGGCGATGACAGCGCTGACTGGGGCATCGTTCGCGCCAGTGATGGTGATGGTAATTGTTTGTGCCGTTGACTGCGCGGCAGCGGCATCAGTGACCACTGCAGAAAAAGTCTCTGTTACTGAGGCGCTTGCTGCCAGTGCATCGGTGTCGGTATCCGTATTGCTCAGTGTGTACGTCCATTCGCCGGTTGCTGAATCAATGGCGATGGACCCGTAAGTTCCACTGGTCTCGGCTATGCTATAAGTTAATGTGTCACCCGTATCCACATCGGCACCGGTAAGGGTGCCAGTGGTTGTGGTGGTTGTGGCATCCTCAGTTACACTACCAGTGATATCGCCAGCCAGAGTAGGGACATCGTTGACGGCGCTAATGGTTAGGCTGGCTGGTAACTCAAGGCTGCTAGACAATACGGAGTCAAATAGCACTATGCCATTGAAGTCAGCCGTTGGTGCAAAGCCCCATGAACCATCACCATTGTCTGTTAACGTACCGGCTGCGCTTGAACTTGATTGTAATGACAAACTGCTGATCGTTGCGCCTCCCGGTATAGCATCGCCACTGTTGCTGATGGAGATGCTAGAAGTGTCCTCATCGGCAGTACCCAGAGGAATAGCATCTAGCACCGTGATGGTAGCAGTTCCAATATCCGTAGCAGTACCATCGCTTACGGTAAAGGTGAATACAGCGTCACCATCATAGTCTGATGCTGGGGTAAAGATATTGCCATCTATGGCCCCGGCAGTGCTGGTATCTAAGCTGATGTCACTGATGGTCAGTGTATTTCCCGTATCAACATCTGCAGTGACTGCCAGCAGATCATCATCACTAATGGTATAGGTGTTTAGATTACTGATCGTTGACAAGGCTGCAATATCGCTTGCTACGGGGGCATCGTTCGCGCCAGTGATGGTGATGGTAATTGTTTGTGCCGTTGACTGCGCGGCAGCGGCATCAGTGACCACTGCAGAAAAAGTCTCTGTTAC
>JABGSN010000017.1 GCA_018647765.1 Oceanospirillaceae bacterium
TGCGTAGGCATTGAGGGCGGCCTCAAGCCTAGCTAAATTATCCACATGAATGTTTAAGCCCGCGGCCATCGCGTGGCCACCAAACTTGATGATTAAGCCAGGGTTTTGAGCATCCACCGCCGCCAGTGCATCACGCAGGTGAAAACCAGAAATACTGCGGCAAGAACCCTTGAGGGTGCCATCATCGCCCTGGGCAAACACCAATGCCGGACGGTGCCACTTCTCTTTGATGCGCGATGCTACAATGCCTACCACGCCTTGATGCCAATCAGGGTGATATAAACACACACACTTGGGCATGACTTGGTTTTTAGAGGCCTCTAAGCGTGCAAGAATAGTCACCGCTTGCTGTTGCATGTCAGCTTCTATGCTGCGCCGTTGGGCATTCAATTCATCAAGCTCTTGGGCTAAGGATTGCGCAATTTTCTCATTATCACTGAGCAAACACTCGATACCCAAGCTCATGTCATCTAACCGGCCTGCAGCATTAAGCCGCGGGCCGACACTAAAACCTAAGTCCGACGCTTGTAAATTATGGGCTTGGCGCTTGGCTACGTTAAGCAAAGCTAACAACCCAGGCCGCGCCTTGCCAGCACGAATACGAGCCACCCCCTGCGCCACCAAAATACGATTATTGTGTTCAAATGGCACCAAGTCTGCCACAGTGCCAAGCGCAACCAAGTCTAAATACTGGCCCATGTTTGGTGGGGTGATTTGGTGTTTTTCAAACCAACCTTGAGTTTGCAACTCACGCCGCAGCGCCGACATGACGTAAAAGATCACCCCCACACCCGCCGTCGACTTAAACGGGAAGTCACAGCCTGGCTGGTTAGGATTCACAATGGCGTCGGCTGCGGGCAAGGTGTCGGCAGCTAAGTGATGATCGGTCACCAGAACTTTGATGCCTAGTTCATGGGCCCGGTCGACACCAGCATGGCTAGCAATGCCGTTATCAACGGTCACTATTAAATCGGGCGGGCTGGCTTGGGCGTAGTCTACTAATGCAGGGCTGAGGCCATAACCAAAATCAAATCGATTAGGCACAAGATAGCTTACATTGTGGGCGCCCATAGCACCCAATGCGAGCATGGCTAGGCTGGTACTGGTTGCGCCATCACAATCAAAGTCGCCAACAATAACAATATGTTGTTGTGCTTGAAGGGCATCAACCAGTAAGCCAACGGCCTGGCCAATACCTTTAAGCTGATGGTATGGCAGCAGGTGTTTAAGTTGGTAATCGACTTGACCCGGCGTGCTAATGCCACGGTGGGCAAGAACACGAGCCACTAAGGGATCAAAAGCGGCATCTAAGGCAGCATTGGAACTGCCAAGACGCAAACGGACTGACATGGCGCGGCGCTCTTAGAGCTGGCTCATCATGTAAGCCTGAACCGTTGCAGTATCGTTATCGAGCACTTCACAACGTTCTGGACGCTCATGTAGGTCTGATAAATGTGCAGGCAACTGTGGTGCCGCTTGACCGGCGTTAATCACCGCATCTGGGAATTTAACCGGATGAGCCGTAGCCAAGGTGATCATTGGGGTTTCTGGATGCTGGTTGCATACCCGCCCCGCTTCCACCCCAATGGCGCTGTGAGGATCAAGCAGGTAATTGTGCTGTTGCGCCACTTGGCCGATGACGTCACAGGTTTTTTCGTCATCAACTCGGTGACTACTAAATAGCTCGCGGGCTTGCTGCCAACGCTGTGGCTCTAAGCTGTTAGCCGTGCCGTTGTTAAGGCCGGTCACAAGTTCGGTTAAAGCCGCACCATCACGGTCATACAGGTCGAACAAAAGGCGCTCAAAATTACTAGACACCATAATGTCCATACTAGGCGACAAAGTTTGTACTAACCCCTGCTTTTCATATTGGTTGGCACTGATACAGCGATGTAAAATGTCGTTTTCGTTAGTGGCTACAATCAACTGCTTTATGGGTAAACCCATTTTTTTGGCTAAATAACCTGCGTAAATATCACCAAAGTTACCTGTAGGTACACTAAAGGACACAGGGCGGTGCGGGCCGCCTAGGGCCACAGAGGCGTAGAAGTAGTAAACAATTTGAGCCATGATGCGGGCCCAATTAATGGAGTTTACCGCGCCTAACTGACCACCATTCAAAAACGACTGGTCGGCAAAACTTTGCTTCACCATTTGCTGGCAGTCGTCAAAATTACCGCGCACGGCAATGTTATGAATATTGTCGCCCATCAAGGTGGTCATTTGGCGGCGTTGTACTTCTGACACCCGCTCATGGGGATGCAAAATGAACATCTGTACCCGTTTGCTGTGTTTGCAACCTTCAATGGCAGCAGAGCCTGTGTCGCCCGAGGTGGCGCCCATAATAACCAAACGTTTGTCGCGCTTGATCAGTGCATGATCCATTAACCGGCCTAACAACTGCAGGGCAAAATCTTTAAATGCCAAGGTAGGGCCATGGAATAATTCCAGCACCCATTCATTCTGGTCTAGCTGCAGTAATGGTGCCACAGCTTTGTGGTTAAACCCAGCATAGGTTTCGTCCACCATGGTTTTAAGTTCACTACTGCTAATGTCGTCTTCAACAAACGGCAGTAAAATTTTGTGGGCTAAATCGGCGTAGCTCAATTTAGACCAAGAGGCAATTTCTTCATGGCTAAATTGTGGTAATGATTCCGGCACATACAGGCCGCCATCGCTGGCTAAACCTGTGAGAAGTACATCTTCAAAACTTAGGCTGGGGGCCTTTCCGCGGGTACTGATATATCGCATGTTAATTCCTAGCCGTCTAAGTTTTCTACACGAATACGAGTCACTTCACCATTAACGTCGGTAAGGGCTTCGATAGCCGTAATGGCGGCATTCATTTTACCTTCCAGTACGGGTCGAGTAAGGATAATCACTGGCACCTGTGCAGACTCATGGGTTTGCTGGCGAATGGCTTCAATACTAATGCCTGCTACACCCAAGATATGAGTAATTTGGGCTAACACACCCGGTTTTTCTGACACACTCATACGCAAGTAGAATGCAGTAACCACTTGCTCCATTGGCAAAATTGGGCTGTCGGACATGGCGTCTTGCTGGAATGCTAACGACGGCATACGTACGTTTTGGTCAACGGCCATATCACGCACAACATCGACCAAATCGGCTACTACAGACGATGCCGTAGGTTCTGCACCCGCTCCTGCGCCATAGTACATAGTTGGTCCAACGGCATCGCCTTCTACCAACACAGCGTTCATTACGCCATGTACGTTGGCAATCAAGCGCTTCTCGGGAATCATGGTTGGGTGTACACGCAGTTCTACGCCAGCTTGTGTGCGACGGGTAACACCGAGGTGTTTAATGCGGTAACCCAAGGATTCGGCATTGGCTACATCTTCGGCAGACACCTTACTAATACCTTCGGTGTAACATTGATCAAATTGCAGCGGAATACCAAACGCCACAGAAGATAAGATAGTCAACTTATGTGCTGCATCAATACCTTCAACGTCAAAGGTTGGGTCGGCTTCTGCATAACCTAATTCTTGTGCTTCTTTAAGTACGTCGGCAAAAGCACGGCCTTTGTCACGCATTTCTGTGAGGATAAAGTTGCCCGTGCCGTTAATGATGCCAGCCAGCCAATTGATACTGTTAGCAGACAAACCTTCACGGATGGCCTTAACAATAGGAATACCACCAGCAATGGCCGCTTCATAAGCCACCACCACGTTGTGTTTACGTGCGGCTTCAAAAATTTCATTACCGTGTACAGCGATTAGGGCTTTGTTAGCAGTAACCACGTGCTTGCCATTACGAATGGCTGTTAGCACAAGCTCTTTGGCTGGCTCATGGCCACCAATCAGCTCGACCAATACGTCGACGTTAGGGTTGTTAGCTACGGCAAAGATATCATCGGTAATGGCTGTGTCACCGGTATCGCAGTCAACGTTAGGGCGGCGTTGCGCAATGTGTTCAACCACAATAGCACGGCCTGTACGACGGGTAATTTCGTCGCTGTTGCGCTGTAATACATTAAACGTGCCGCCACCGACGGTGCCAAATCCACAAATACCAACTCTTACCGGTTTCAAGGTAAACCTCATTGCGCCAAAAACGCATATCTAATTAATGAATGTATAAAAATAAGCGGAACATTGTAGCCTAACAGGCCTTGCCTGTCAGCTTATCCGCGGCCAGATCGAACCTAAAGAATACCCAAACGTTTAGCTAGTTCTGAGGCAGGCAAATAACCAGGCCAAAGCTCGCCGGAGTCTAAGATTATTGCCGGGGTGCCCGTAACACCCATTTGCTGGCCCAAGCTGTAATGTGCAGAGACTGGGTTGTCGCACAGCTCAGGTGATGCTTGCGGCGCTTGTTTGTTGTGAGACCGGGCCTTGGCTTCGGTTAAAAATTCATTAGGCGTTTCTGCACACCATGAATCCACCAGCACCTGATAACTAGCCGACCCTAAACCCGCTCGAGGAAACGCCAAGTACCTCACTTCAATACCCAAGGCATTAATGGCCGCCATTTCTGCGTGCAATTTCTGACAATAAAAACAATCAACGTCGGTAAACACTGTGATGGTGGCTTTTTTCTCGCCTTGGGCAGCAAACACCCACGTTTGCTGGGCTGCTGGAGACTGCATAGCCGCTGCTCTGGCCTTAGTAGCGCTTAACTCAGTTAAATTCACTAACGCCGCGCCAAAGCTGTTTTGATACATAGTACCCGCAAAGAAAAATTCGCCATCGGCACTGATATAAATACGATCGCCAGTGTTGAGCATCACGTCGTAAATGCCAAACATTGGGGTTTCTTCAACGCTTAAGGCGCTTAGGTCCGGGTTAATCCGGGCCAGACTCGATTCGACTTCGGTATAGCCTTGCGCCCATACATTAGTCGCTAACAGCGCCAAGGTAAGGATAAGTGAAGATAACAATTTATTAGTCATTGCCTGCATGGTAATGCTTAGCCCCGTGGGTGATGTTGTGAATGTAGAGTTTGCAAACGCTGGGTTGCGACGTGAGTATATATCTGCGTGGTGGATAAATCACTATGCCCTAACAGCATTTGAATTACCCGCAAGTCGGCGCCATGATTTAATAAGTGAGTTGCGAAGGCGTGTCGCAGCACATGAGGCGACAAAGGTTTATCAATGGCCGCGGCAACACCATGCTGTTTAATGCGGTGCCAAAATGTTTGTCGGGTCATACATTGACCGCGATTACTGGGAAATAACACCCCGCTTGCCCCTTCTTTAAGCAACTGAACGCGGGCCGTTTTGATGTAGGTTTGCAACCAATGCTGGGCCACTTCGCCCATGGGCACCAGCCGCTCCTTAGAGCTTTTACCTAATACTTTAACCACCCCAGCCACCAAATTTATTTGGCTCATTTGCAAACTCACCAATTCGCTCACCCGTAAGCCACTGGCATACAGCAGTTCCAGCATAGCTTTATCGCGTAAACCAATATCTGTTTTGGTATTAGGTGCTTGCAACAAGGATTCTACGTCGGCCTCAGACAATGACTTAGGAATTGAACGGCCTCGTTTAGGTGCATCGATCAAGGCAGCGGGGTTTTCTATAATATAATTTTCGCGCACCAAGTATTGGTAAAAACCCTTAATACTCGACAAGCTGCGCGCCAATGAGCTGGCTTTAATACCCGCCAACGAAGAATCCGCAAGGAAAGTCATAATATCGATCGAGGTTGCGGTTATCAGCGATGCCTTGGCTTGCAGCAGGTGGGCTTCCAGCTTTTTTAAGTCGCGCTGATAACTGGCCTGAGTATTATCACTCAGGCCTTTCTCTAACCATAAAGAATTGATGTACAGGTCAATGTAGTTGTGGGCAGTTTGCATAACCCTTAATACCTACCATGTGACTATATTTGTACATAGTTTAACCTGTATCACTACCCAGCGGGTGCCTAAAAACTGTAATGCAACTCCATAAACACCTTATCACTGTGTGACAACGCTTTATAAAACGGAATTACTACCGTGCCTAGGTCTGTGCGACTGAAGACCATAGCTATGCGAAGTGTGATGCGTAATTTCTAAGCTGCCTGTGCGGCAGTGAACAAAAAAAAACCGCACCTAACTCAACGCTAGGTGCGGTTTTTCTATCAGCTTAAGCTTATCGCTTAGCCAACTTTTCCTTGATACGTGCTGCCTTACCAGACAAGTCACGCAAGTAGTACAACTTGGCTTGACGCACATCACCACGGCGCTTAACAGCAACGCTGTCAACCTGGTGGCTAAAGGTTTGGAAAGTACGCTCAACGCCCACACCGTGAGAGATTTTACGTACTGTAAAGGCAGAGTTAAGGCCGCGGTTACGCTTGCCGATTACAACACCTTCGTAAGCCTGTAGACGCTCACGGGTACCTTCTTTTACCTTCACTTGAACCACAACGGTGTCGCCGGGGCCAAATTCTGGCATTTCTTTGTTCATTTGTTCAGCTTCAATTTGCTGAATAATCAAGTTTTTGCTGCTCATGGCACGCTCCTGTTCTTCACTTTTCAGACTGATCTGTTAAGCGAATAAATTCTGCTAAAGACTGCTCTTGTTCCTGTGTCAGTGTCATCTGTTCTAGTAAATCCGGCCGCCGCTGCCAGGTTCTGCCTAGCTGCTGCTGCATACGCCAACGGGCAATGGCGGCATGGTCCCCACTCAACAGCACCTTAGGTACTGGCAACCCTGCAACCATTTCTGGGCGGGTATAGTGAGGGCAATCCAACAAGCCCTGAGCAAACGAATCTTCTTGCGCCGATTCTGCATGCCCTAATACACCAGGTAACAAACGTGAAACTGCATCGATAAAGGTCATGGCTGCAAGTTCACCGCCACTTAATACAAAGTCTCCAAGAGACCACTCTTCATCAATATCGGTACCCATTAAGCGTTCATCAATCCCTTCGTAACGCCCTGCTACCAATACCAAGCTTTCCTGCTTGGCCAGTTCTACTACACCTGCTTGGTCTAACCTACGCCCTTGGGGTGACAAATAAATCACCTTAGGCTGGCCTAGTTCGGCTTTAGCTTGGCCGATGGCATCTCGTAAAGGCTGTACCTTCATCAACATACCAGGCCCGCCACCGTATGGCCGGTCATCCACTGTGCGGTGCTTGTCCTGGGTAAAGTCGCGTGGGTTATACCCAGTAACTTGCAACAAACCTTGCTGCGTTGCTCTTCCTACCACACCAAAATCGGTTAACGATTTGAGCATTTCTGGAAATAGCGTTACTACGCCTACTTTCACCTAAAACTCCGGATCCCAATCGACCCGAATAACACCTCCGAGGAGGTCAATCTTTGTAATCACTTGGTCTGGCAAATAAGGTATTAGACGCTCGTTACGATCAATACTTTCTTCATTGCCTTTTACCACTAGCACATCATTTGAGCCGGTAGCGATCAAGTGGTCGACCTTGCCGAGTTTTACCCCTGCGTCAGTCTCAACATTCAGCCCAGTTAGCTGTTGCCAATAATAATCACCGTCTTCTAGGTCAGGTAATATGGCACGATCTACCGAGATATCCAGTCCGCAATACTCACGGGCCTTGTCGCGGTCATCACAACCTTCCAGTAATGCAATTAATCCTTTGCCGTGGGTCTTGCCCTGTTTGAGTTTCAAGTCTTGCCAAACGCCGTTAATACAGGCTTGCCAAGGTTGATAGTCAAAGATGTTAGCCATTGGTTCGGTGCTAGAAAACACTTTTACCCAGCCCTTCACCCCGTAAACGGTAGTGATACGACCCAGCTTTACGCGTTGGTCTTGAGCCATGTTAACAATCCTTACAACAATGAGTTAATGCAAATGCTTAGTCAGCTATTATTCAGCTGCTTTGCGGGCTGCTTTAATCAGTCCAGCAACACGTACAGTTGGCTGAGCACCTTGCTCCATCCAAAAATCAACGCGCTGCATGTCAATCCGAGTTACTTCTTCTTGGCCACGAGCAACTGGGTTATGAAAACCCACACGCTCAATAAAGCGACCGTCACGCGGATTGCGCTGATCAGCTACAGTTAAATGATAGAAAGGGCGCTTTTTAGAGCCCCCACGAGCTAA
>JABGSN010000015.1 GCA_018647765.1 Oceanospirillaceae bacterium
CACCTACAGGGGCGCACAGCAAATCCAGAGGAAGTGGCCAACACTGTACTGTTCCTCTGCTCAGACAAAGCTTCGTTCATTAACGGCACCGACATTCGCGTAGACGGTGGCTACAGCACCATGGGGCCAGAAGGTTCGGAACCAGCAATCCCTAAATTAATGGAGTAATGAACACGGCAGCAATCTACCAACAATAACAATTGGAGTAGTCATGACATCTTTACATATCGGCATCATCGGCGGCGGCTTCGCTGGCCTTAGCTCTGCCAAAATCTTTAAAACTTTTGGCCATTCCGTCACCTTATTTGAAAAAGAAGGTGACGTGGGTGGTGTTTGGAGCGCGTCACGACGTTACCCTGGACTCACAACTCAAAACGTACGGTCTACTTATGCACTATCTGACTTTCCGTACCCCAAAGGATACCCTGAGTGGCCTTCAGGCGAGCAGGTACAGAAATATTTGCACAGTTATTGTGAAAAATTTTCTTTGCTGGCTGACATTCGATTCAACCATTTAGTCACCAGCGCTACTCAAGGCGAAGATGGCCGCTGGTATGTACAAGTTACCGACACTCACCTGAATCAGACAAGCGACCACGTGTTTGACTATCTGCTGATATGCAACGGCATATTTTCACAGCCTGCGATCCCCACCTTTGATGGTGCTAAGGAGTATATCGAACAAGGCGGCAATATTTATCATACCAGTGAGTTCACCAATATCGATCAGGCACACGGCAAGCATGTGGCCGTAGTGGGTTACGGCAAGTCTTCCTGCGATGTAGCTCAAGCGGTTAGTTCCGTCAGTGCTAGCACTACTGTAGTGGCCCGCAGCCTGATTTGGAAAGTACCGAAAAAGCTATTTAATGTCCTAAATTACAAATTTTTATTGCTCACCAGACTTGGTGAAGCCTTATTTGAATATATTCGCTTACGCGGCGCAGAAGCATTCCTGCACGGACCTGGAAACGTCATCCGTAAATCAATGCTGGGCCAAGTCCAATGGGTAATCACCAAGCAATGCAAATTAAATGAATTAGGGCTACACCCACAAAAACCATTTGAAACCATTGCCCGCAGTACTGTTAGTTTAGTCACTGAAGGTTTTTTTGAAAACATCAGTAAGGGCACCATTAAGGTTGCCAAAAACACCAGCATTAAACATCTGAAAATGGCGGATGGAAAGGGGCAAGCCGAATTGGACAATGGTGACACCATCGACGCTGACTTGGTTATTTGCGGCACCGGATGGTGCCAATCCGTGCCTTTTCTAGAACCTCATATGAACGCCCAAATCACCGATAAGCAAGGCAACTTCAGACTTTACCGCTCAATGATTCCTGTGGGGGTCACTAACCTCGCATTTAATGGCTATAACTCCTCGTTCTTTAGCCAGCTCAATTGCGAAATTGGCGCGCTTTGGATCATTGATCTAATCTCCGGGAAACTCGAACTACCGGATGCTACGAAACAAAACCAAATCATCGACGAGCGTTTGGCCTGGATGCATAAACGGACCGACGGTAAGCACTGCAAAGGCACCAATATCATTCCTTTTTCAATCCACCATATTGATGAACTTCTGGTGGATATGAAGCTGACTTTGGGGCCTTTAACCCGATTCAAGCAGTGGCTTATGCCGATCAACCCTGGGGACTTCGCTAGCGCCACTACCAAGCTATTACGCCGCCACAAAGGAAACTAAGCTATGACCACGTCTACCATAACCATTACCTCCGCTGATGGCGGTGAATTTGAAGCCTACCTATCTGTGCCTGAGTCGGGTAAGGGGCCAGGCTTGGTATTATTGCAAGAGATTTTTGGAATAAATGCCTATATGCGAGATATGGCCGACTACTTTGCCGAGGAAGGCTATACGGTAATTGTGCCCGACTTATTTTGGCGCTTACAGCCCGGACTAGACTTAGGCTATGGCGAACAAGATTTTCAAACCGCATTTGGTTACTATCAGAAGTTCGATGTTGACCAAAGCATCAAGGACGTTCAAGACACTATTAACCACCTCAAAACGCTGCCCCAACAAGTAGGTAAGGTGGGTACATTGGGCTATTGTTTAGGTGGCAAGTTGGCCTTTTTGACAGCTGCCCGAACGGATATAGATTGTGCCATTTCCTACTACGGAGTCGGTATTGACGAGCACTTGGATGAGGTAGATCACATCACCTGCCCGATGGCCATGCACTTTGCGGAACTAGACCAGTTTGCACCAGCTACAGCTGTTAAAGCGATCAGCGAGGCTTGTGCTGGAAATTCTGCACTGGAGATATACCAATACCCAGGCGTCAATCATGCCTTTGCTACCCCCGAGCGAGATAGCTACCACAAACCTTCGGCTCAAATAGCCTACACCAGAAGCATCTCCTTGCTACGGCGAGAAATGGGTCCTCTATATGACCTAAGTCAATTGTGGGATACCCATTGCTTACATGAATTTGCTACCCGTGACGTTGACGCCACAATGGCTACCATGGTGGCGCAACCATATGTGAATCACATCCCCACCATGACCGGCGGCGTTGGCCACAACCACCTCAAACGATTCTATAAATACCACTTTGTTGATGCAAATCCTGAGGATACCAATTTAATTCCCATTTCTAGGACCATCGGAACCGACCGCATTGTCGACGAATTGCTTTTTTGTTTCACTCACACCTGTGAAATAGACTGGATGCTTCCAGGCATTGCACCTACAGGCAAAAGAGTAGAGATACCTTTGGTCGCCATCGTTTGTTTTCGTGGTGATAAGCTGTATCACGAGCACATTTACTGGGACCAAGCATCGGTATTGGTACAAATCGGTAAGCTCGACCCACAAGGGCTACCTGTGGCAGGCATCGAGACCGCGCACAAATTGCTGGACGAAAACCTGCCCTCAAATACGCTAATGTCTAACTCTTGGCCATCCAGCGCGAACAAACCGCTGTAATACTGCGCCAATTACTCTTGTAGAATGCCTACCAAAAGCCTCCTCTTTGTGTGCCCACGCAGGCGGATAGGTTTCAGCGTTTTCAATATACGGCGCGTTGGCATAAGCATCATCCCAGTTCATCGTTGTTCGACCCTCTTGTTCTGATACGGGTGAATTAAAATGGCTCAAGCATTTACTTTAAGCATAAACTATATTAGTTTAAGCTTAAAGTAAATATTTAGACCTTAACACCAGAGCACACGATCATGAAGATAGCTTGTATAGGTGGCGGCCCGGCAGGGCTTTATTTTGCCATTAGCATGAAATTGCGCGACCCCAGCCACCAAATTTTGTTAATCGAAAGAAACCGGCCAGACGATACCTTTGGCTGGGGTGTGGTGTTATCCGACGAAGCACTAGCTAATGTTGACCACAACGACCCTATTAGTGCGCGTGCCATTCGTGATGAATTTGCCTATTGGGACGATGTAGCCGTGGTTAAAGACGGCACTCGCAATGTGTCCAGTGGGCATGGATTTTGTGGCATTGGACGCATGAAGTTATTACAAATATTGCAACACCGAGCGCTGGAGCTAGGTGTTGAGTTGCGCTTTGAAACCGAAGCCGCCGATTACGAAGAGTACATGGCCGAGTACGATCTAGTGGTTGCGTCTGACGGTTTACGGTCTAAAGCGCGGGTTCAATTTGCGACGGTGTTTGAGCCTCAAATAGATGAACGTTTATGCCATTTTATTTGGCTTGGCACACATCAAAAGTTTGACGACGCATTTACCTTTATTTTTGAAAAAACCAAACATGGCTGGGTCTGGGCCCATGCTTACCAATTTAGCGACGACACCGCCACCTTTATTGTAGAGTGTAGCAAAACCACGTTTGAAGCTTTTGGTTTTGCCGGTTTGACTCAAAAAGAGTCCATCGCCATTTGCGAAGAGATCTTTAAGGACCATTTAGGTGGCCACGACCTGATGACTAATGCCAACCACATTCGTGGTTCTGCATGGATCAACTTCCCACGTGTGTTGTGTAATCGCTGGTCACACAAAAACCTAGTATTGATGGGAGATGCGGCCGCAACAGCTCACTTTTCCATCGGTTCCGGCAGTCGTCTTGCGTTCGACAGTGCCATTGCCTTAGCAGACTATATAGACCAAGAAGCAGACCTACCCAATGCATTCACCAAGTACGAAAATGACCGTCGTTTAGAGGTACTTCGTTTACAGTCGGCTGCTCGTAACTCGATGGAATGGTTCGAACAGGTCGAGCGTTATTTAGACTTGGATCCCATGCAGTTTAGCTATGCATTACTCACTCGATCACAGCGCATCAGCCACGAAAACCTACGCTTGCGTGACCCCCAATGGTTAGCCGAAGCCGAGCAATGGTTCCAGAAACAGGGTAACAACACGGGCAGTCAACGCAGCCCTATGTTCACGCCATACCGGGTGCGCGGGCTTAACCTTAGCAACCGCATTGTAGTGTCACCCATGGCGCAATATAAAGCCCACAATGGCTGCCCCACAGACTGGCACTTAGTGCATTATGGCAGCTTAGCCAAAGGCGGCGCGGGTTTGGTTTATGTGGAAATGACCTGTACTAGCGCCGATGGCCGCATTACTGAAGGCTGCCCTGGGCTTTATGCGCCAGAACATGTGATTGCGTGGAGTAAAGTCACCGATTTCGTACATCAAGAAAGCAGCGCCAAAATTTGCCTGCAATTAGGCCATGCTGGCCCTAAAGGTTCTACCCAACGAGGCTGGGAGACTATGGACGCGCCCCTAACAAAAGGCAACTGGCCCCTCAAAGCCGCTTCGCCCGTGGCATGGTCTGCCGCTAATCAAGTTCCCTTAGCCATGACTGAAGCTATGATGATTGAGGTCACAAATGACTTCGTTCGCGCCGCCAAAATGGGCCTTGAGGCGGGTTTCGACATGGTTGAATTACACTGTGCCCATGGCTATTTGCTGTCTTCGTTCATTACGCCTTTAACCAACAAGCGAGAAGATCAATATGGTGGCAGCTTGGAAAACCGCCTGCGGTTTCCTTTGCGTGTATTTGCTGCAATTCGAGGCGTGTTACCGGCAGACATGCCAATGTCCGTGCGTATTTCAGCCCACGATTGGGTAGGTGTGGAAGGCATGGACCCCACTCAAGCGGTGGCCGTAGCCCGAGCCTTTAAACAAGCCGGAGCGGACATCATCGACGTGTCTAGTGGCCAAACCAGCACTCAAGCCCAACCTGTGTATGGGCGTATGTATCAGACGCCCTTTGCCGATCAAATTCGTCATGAAGCGAACATCCCCACCATGACCGTCGGTAATATTTTTGAAGCCGACCATGCCAACTCTATTCTTATGGCAGGCCGAGCCGATTTAGTGTGTTTAGCGCGGCCTCATTTGGCCAACCCCTATTGGACCCATCATGCCGCCGCACAGCTCGGTGACGAGCAACAACAGTGGCCATTACCCTATGGTCCCGGCAAAGATCAGTTACATCGCTTAGCTCAGATAGAAGCTCAAAAAGCGTTACAAGCCAGTTCAGAAATAGGCAAGGTATAGTATGAATTTAACAAACCAACACGCCCTAGTCACAGGGGCAGGCTCGGGCGTAGGCCTTGCCATCGCTCAACAGTTGGACGCACAAGGTTGCCGCTTAACCTTATGTGGCCGTAATGAAGCGCCGCTGAAACAACTGGCCGCCAGCTTCACCAACGCCCAGTATGTCACCTGTGACGTGAGTGATAGAGCTTCATTGGACGCTGCCTTAGAGCAAGCACGCTTAACCTTTGGGCCTTTTTCAATCGCCATTGCTAATGCTGGCAGTGCCGAAGCTCGCCCCTTTAGAAAGCTGTCGCAACAGGATTGGCAACAGGCCATGGGGGTTAACCTTGACGGTTGTTTTAATACATTCCAAGCCGTTTTACCTGATCTGTTAGAACAAGGTTGTGGACGTTTAATTGCGGTGTCTTCTACCGCTGGTTTGCGCGGCTATAAGTATGCCGCCGCCTATAGCGCTGCCAAGCACGGTGTCATTGGTTTGGTAAAATCTTTAGCCATTGAATTAGGCCCAAAAAACATTACCACTAACGCAGTATGCCCAGGCTTTACCGACACGCCACTATTACAACGCAGCATCGAGCAAATCATGCAGGCCACTTCAATCAGCCGTCAAAACGCCGAACAACAACTACTTCAAGGCAACCCCATAAGCCGCTTTACTACTCCCGAAGAGGTCGCTTCTGCCGTGGTGTTTATGTGCCAAACGTCGGCCTGCAATGGCCACACACTGACACTCGATGGAGGAGCGCCATAAATGCATAATCACTATGCGGCCAATACCCGCCAGCACTTACGCGTGTGGCTAAAACTGCTCAAAACCAGCGGCAACATTGAAGCCGTATTACGCGAACGGCTAAAGCGAGAGTGTGGCACTACCTTGCCACGATTTGATGTGATGGCGGCCTTAGACCATCACCCTGCAGGCCTACGTATGACTGAGCTGTCGGAATTCTTGATGGTCTCTAATGGCAACGTCACCGGCATTGTTAATCGACTCGCAGAAGATGGCCTAGTTGAACGCACCCAAGACTCACAAGACCGCCGCGCTCAAACGGTCTGCCTTAGCCCCAGTGGCCACACAGAATTTCAACATTTGGCAAAGCTCCACGCCCAATGGATCGACGATATTATGCAACCGTTAAATGTGGAGCAGTCAGACACGCTAATGGCCTTGCTAGAACAACTTACAGAACTTGAGGTATCCTCATAATGAGCGCATTAGACCACTTCAGCGCCAGCCATTTCGACTGGCAATGTGTAGCAGGCATCGGCACCATCCGCCTCAATCGACCAGAACGAAAGAACCCACTAACCTTTGAAAGCTATGCTGAATTAAAAAACCTATTTCATTACGTGGCTCAACAAGACACCATCAAAACCATTGTTATCTTACCCAACGGAGGCAATTTTTGTTCTGGTGGTGATGTGCATGACATTATTGGGCCTCTATTAGACAAGGATACCAAAGGCCTGTTTCAATTCACCCGTCTGACCGGCGACTTAGTTAAGTCTATGCTCACCTGTGGCAAACCCATTATTGCAGCGGTAGACGGTGTTGCCGTGGGTGCCGGGGCGATCCTTGCAATGGCCAGCGATTTACGTATCGTCACACCTCAAGCGAAAACCGCCTTTCTTTTTACGCGAGTGGGGTTGGGTGGCTGCGACATGGGTGCTTGCGCCCTATTACCACGAATCATTGGCCAATCCAGAGCGGCAGACCTGCTCTACACTGGCCGCAGCATGAGTGCCGAAGAAGGCGAACGCTGGGGTTTTTATAACCGCATTGTTGAACCCAACGAGCTTGAAGCAACGGCCAATAAGATGGCCTCTCAAATTGCACGGGGCCCAAGTTTTGGCCATATGATGACCAAGACACAACTCAACCACGAATGGAACATGGCGCCAGAACAGGCCATTGAAGCCGAAGCGCAAGCCCAAGCTCTGTGTATGCAAACACAAGATTTCGGCCGTGCTTACCAAGCCTTTATCAATAAACAACAACCTTGTTTTGAGGGTGATTAATGATGCAACGCGATACTAGTTTTCTTAACTGGCCCTTTTTTGACGACCATCATCGGCAACTCTCGGCGCATTTAGAGCAATGGTGTGAGGCACACCTACCCGTTGATCATACTGATATTGATCAGGCATGCATTAACTTAGTGCAGATGTTGGGATCGGGAGGCTGGCTTAAGCACAGCGCTATAGACCCTGAGTTAACTACGGCCCAGGCACTGGATGTGCGCAGTTTATGCCTCATTCGCGAAACCTTAGCCCGCCATGATGCATTGGCCGATTTTGCCTTTGCCATGCAAGGCCTTGGCACTGGTGCGATTAGCCTATTTGGTACCGCTGAACAACAGCAGTGGCTACACAAAACCCGTGCCGGCGAAGCCCTTGCAGGTTTTGCTCTAACGGAGCCTCAATCAGGCTCAGATGTGGCAAACATTGAGTTAAGCGCCACTTTCGATGGCGATAGTTACGTACTAAATGGCGAAAAAAAATGGATTTCTAATGGGGGCATCGCCGACCTGTATTGCGTATTTGCCCGCACTGGCGAGGCCGCTGGCGCCAAAGGGTTATCGGCATTTTTGGTACCTGCGGATAGCGCGGGCCTAAGCGTGGTCGAACGCTTACATACCATTGCCCCCCACCCCCTAGCCAAGCTTTCATTTAACGATGTAACGGTGCATACAAGCCAGTTGCTTGGCAAAGCCGGCGACGGTTTTAAGGTGGCCATGTCGGTGCTCGATATTTTCCGTTCAAGCGTAGGTGCCGCAGCCTTAGGCATGGCACGCCGAGCCTTGCACGAAGCGTTAGAACGTAGCCAAAACCGACATTTGTTTGGCGCGCCACTCAACGATTTGCAAATGGTGCAAGGTCATTTAGCCGACATGGCCACGCAGATTGATGCGGCAGCACTGTTGGTCTATCGCGCTGCTTGGACCAAAGACCAAGGCGTGAGCAGAGTGTCCAAAGAGGCTGCAATGGCCAAACTGTATGCCACAGAGATGGCCCAACAGGTGATCGATCAAGCAGTACAAATCCATGGTGCAGAAGGCGTTAGGAGTGGTTCAACGGTGGAAAGTTTATACCGAGAAATTAGAGCCTTAAGAATTTATGAAGGCGCCACCGACGTACAAAAGATCATTATCGCCAAACAATTACAAGCAGGAGCACAGGCATGACATTACTCTATTCTAGCCATGTAGATACCTTTTGCCGTGATAATCTGCCGCCCCACAATCAATGGCCAGAGCTTAATGCAAGCCAATACGCCTACCCTAAACGACTCAACGTTGCCGTAGAACTCACCGACCATATGGTAGAACGAGGTTTTAGCGATCACACAGCCTTAATCGGCAATGGGCGCATGCGCACCTATAAAGAACTGGCAGACTGGAGCAATCGCCTAGCCCACGCCTTGGTAGAAGACTATGGCGTTAAGCCTGGCAATCGGGTATTAATTCGGGCTGCCAACAATCCTGCTTTAGTCGCCTGTTGGCTAGCGGCCACCAAAGCTGGCGCTGTGGTTGTCAATACCATGCCTATGCTCAGGGCCGGTGAACTGAGCCAAATAGTTGAACTAGCGGAGATTAAGCTAGCCCTGTGTGACACGCGTTTAATGGACGAAATGATTGCCTGCGCCAAAAACAGCAACACCCTGCAACAGGTGGTTGGTTTTGATGGTACGGCCAATTTCGATGCCGAACTGGACCGCGTAGCGCTCAATAAACCTGTACGCTTTGAAGCGGTGGCCACCAGTGCAGATGATGTGGCCTTATTGGGCTTTACCTCGGGCACCACTGGCAAGCCTAAAGCCACCATGCACTTTCATCGTGACTTACTTATTATCGCCGATGGCTACGCCCGAGAAGTTCTCCAAGTCACACCAGATGATGTATTTGTGGGTTCGCCACCACTGGCATTTACCTTTGGTTTGGGTGGTTTAGCCATTTTCCCACTGCGTTTTGGTGCTGCAGCCACCTTGTTAGAAACAGCCTCGCCACCAGAGATGATCAACATTATAGAAACCTATAAGGCGACCATATGTTTTACCTCACCTACGGCTTACCGCGTGATGCTAAACGCCATGGACGAAGGTGCCGATTTGTCCAGTTTACGTATTGCCGTATCGGCCGGGGAAACGTTACCCGCGCCGGTGTTTAACGATTGGCAAGCAAAAACTGGCAAAACCATGCTCGACGGCATTGGTGCTACGGAAATGTTACACATTTTTATGTCAAACCGTATCGATGACGCTCGCCCGGCTTGCACTGGAAAACCCATTACCGGCTACCAAGCCAAGGTCGTCGACGAGCAAATGCAAGAAATGGCAAGGGGCGAAGTGGGCAAACTGGCCGTGCGTGGTCCTACGGGCTGCCGTTATCTCAATGACGCACGTCAAACCAACTATGTAGTGGACGGCTGGAACCTGACGGGCGATGCGTTTTATCAAGATGAGGAAGGCTATTTTCATTTTGCAGCCCGCACTGACGATATGATTTTATCATCTGGATATAACATCGCTGGCCCCGAAGTGGAGGCCTGCTTACTAGGCCATGAAGCGGTGTCTGAATGTGCCGTCATTGGCACCCCAGACAAGCAACGAGGACAACTTGTAGATGCCTACGTGGTACTCAACAATAGCTACACAGCTTCTAATGAAATGATCACCACGCTGCAAAACTATGTTAAAAACACCATTGCTCCCTATAAGTATCCTCGGTTAGTCCATTTTATTGATGCATTACCCAAAACTGAAACCGGAAAAATCCAACGTTTCAAACTGAAAAACCTGTAGTCAATTTTGTGACCACAGGTCTTAAAATAAAACCAAGAGAGAAAATTTCGCCATGAAAAAATAATAATAACTAGCCTGTTAGGCGCGGCCTTGTGCTTGGCGCCCCAAGTTCAAGCTGATACCGTTAAAGTGGGGATAATTACCACCTTGTCTGGTGGCGGATCCGGCCTAGGCGTCGATGTGCGCGACGGTTTCATGCTCGCAATCAACAATGCCAATAACGCTGATTTAGAGGTCGTTATTGAAGACGATGGCCGCAAGGGTTGTCACAAAAACTATTTCAACGTTGCGTGGCAAAACGACAGCCTGCATGAAGCCATGGGCAACTATGCCAATGGTGCAGATTACTGATGAATGCGTATTACTCGAACGCGGCACTACAGTTTGGAAAGGGCCACCAAACGCCCTCACCGATGATCTAAAAGACCGATATTTAGGCATATAACCATGACACTATTCGAATTCCAACACCCCGTTTTATTCCAGCACTGCGACCCGGCTGGCATAGTCTTTTACCCGCGCTACTTTGAAATGGTTAATGCCTGTGTGGAAACTTGGTTTGATCAAGAAATCGGCGTGTCGTTTAACCAAATGCACCTACAACTTGGTCTTAGTGTACCTACGGTATTAACCGAAACTAAGTTCCATGCACCCAGTCATTTAGGTGATCATTTAATTTTTCAACTAAAGATAGCCAAGCTCGGAAGCAGCAGTTTGTTATTACAGATTACCGTCTTATGTGAAGCGCAGATTCGCCTCACCAATGAAACAACTGTAGTACTGGTAGATCAACAAAGTGGTCGGCCCACGCCTTGGTCTCAACACGCCCAATTCAACACGCTGACCCATACCCATTCTTAAGGATATAACATGAACTTACTCAACCCACCCCATTGGAAAGCTGCAAAGGGTTACGCCAATGGCGTTATGGCTCAAGGCCAACAAATTTTTGTTGGCGGTCAAATCGGCTGGAATGCCAACCAGGTATTTGAAACCCACGACTTTGTAGGCCAATGCGAGCAAGCATTAACCAACATTGTTGAGGTGTTAGCCCAAGCCAATGCCAAACCCAAACACCTAGTACGTTTAACCTGGTATGTGGTGGACAAGCAAGTTTACCTGCAACAGCAAGAGGCACTTGGCCAAGTCTATCGCAAAGTAATAGGCCGCCACTTCCCTGCTATGACGATGGTGCAAGTGGCTGACCTAATTGAAGACCAAGCCTTGGTTGAAATTGAGGCCTCTGCTGTTATTGACTAATTCGGGGCTTACTTACCGCCTGTGGCATTAGCCTTTTAATGAGCTCAAATCACTAAAATACTTTTGCAATGCCGGCGCAAAATAGATGATGTCTTTGTAACCCTTTACGCAAGGTGGCATAGCATCTATGCCAGCCTTTAGCTGTGTTAAGGCGTGGGGCACTTGTGCCAAGGCGATCATAGGATAGATATACACCCTTATGGTGAAGGCGATGGCATTAGTTTGTGGCAGGCGGGTTAAGGTTTGTCGTTCACAACGATAGTATAAGGGCGTATTTGCAGGGTAAATCTGCTTATCTTCTGGAAACTGGTCTAATTCATTACTAGCTTGCAATGACCAATTAAACCGCTGGATCGAATTTTCTACGCTGAGATGATCAAAAAACCGGTCTATTTTGGGTGTCAGTTTTTCATGCAGCGTAGGTACTGGGTCGTGAATCCTCGCCATGGGCTGGCCTATTTTCTCTGCCAAATGCCAGTTACTTGGGCTGCATAAGCTCGCTGCCGTAAGGCAGTATTCATTATTCAATTTCTGCATAATTAACACATCATCTGCTACCCACAGTGATGCATTCCATAGGGGTTGCTTGGTGGATGCAGGCAGCTCTATGCCGTCTGGCAAATAACACAGCCCATCGGCCAATGGACAATATAACGCGCTGTGATTTTCTAATAAATGACGTCTTAGCTCAGAGGCCAATTCGACTTGCGCCTCGTATGACGATGGCACTGAGTCGAAAATGTGCTTCTGGCCTTGCTTATATAATGCCAATTTATGATCTAGGTAGCGGGGATAGTCTTGATCCGGCTCTATCCAGCTGCGGCTATCTAGTGATGACATACCCATGGAAATCACGTCTTTGTGCTGCATGTGTGGCAGATATTTGGGCATTACATGAATTGCCTAGTTACTAATGGCTCTAATTAGCTATAATTTATTGTATTACGCCATCCAACTCAACAGATAACTAACGGAATTTTTATGAAAAGCAGTAAGTCTTACACCCACATACTTATCATTATTATCTGCCTAGGCCTAAGCTTATTAGTGGATTTTAAAACAGGGATTTGGTCGTGGTTATTGGTGGCCGCAGTATTTGAGTTAGTGCTTTTTACTAAGCTTAAGAAACAGATCAATAAAGATTAACCTTGTTATTTATCCAGCGCCTGCTCAACCCTAACCAACAGCTGATCGATTTTTTCTTCCAGCTGCTTATTGTGCGCCAGTATTTCGGTATTTTGGTGGCGCAGCTCACGGTTTTTTACATTGGTATCGGCAAAGCCGAGCATGCGTTCGGCAATAAGCGCGCCGATAAATCCAACCAGACCCACACCCACATAAAACATGAGAGCCACTACAGTGCGGCCACCGATGGTGACGGGGTAGTGATCGCCAAAACCAATGGTGCTAGCGCTCATTTGCAAGGTCCAAAAGGCATCGACATAACTGTTAATATTACTGTTTGATGCGCCATTTTCAAAATGTAGTAAGACCAACGCCAACATGGCTATGACGCTGTAAAGCAAGCCAACACCGGCAGCCCCTAAGGCTAATATGCTGTAGTTACGAATGCCATATTTGTCGGTTTTATAGAGCCGCTTATTCATAATTTAGTTTCTCATTAGGCGGCGCTGGCTACCATACGTGCCGCAACAAAATCCTCGATGGAGGCACCGACGGACTTAAACAAGCTAATGCTATTGTCCGGCCTAACGTAGCCCTGCTGGCTCAACTGATGTAAGTCTGCCCGTATATTGGCCATGTCAAAATGTCCCTCTTGCACCGCCTGTAGTAAATCACCGGCTTCGCCATTGGCTCCGGCATAGGTGTCTACAAACACCTGACTCTTTGCCACTAAAGCGCCATCCGTTTCCCTCAAGTCGGGTCGGTAAGCTCCCACCAGATCGATATGAGTGTTGGCTTTGACCCAAGCACCCTTTACCAGCGCCTGATTAGACAGGGTACAACAGCTTATAACATCGGCTTGGCTACAGGCTTGCTGCAGGTCACTAACGGCCTTTGCGCCTTCAACTTCACTCGCAATGGCAGCCGCTTTAGCGGGGTCTCGTCCCCAAATTAATACCCGATTTATAGAAGGTCGCACGCTCATATGAGCCTGTACGAGCTCTAAGGATAAGCGGCCCGTGCCGACTACAAGCAAGGTCTGAGCATCTACAGGGGCTAAGTAACGCGCGGCCAGAGCAGAGGCTGCTGCGGTTCTTCTAGCGGTGAGGGTGGCGCCATCAATCAAGGTAGACCAAGAGCCAGTTTGGGCATCTGCCACCAGCACTTGAGCCTGTATAGCCGCTAAGCTACGGGCCGAATTACTTGGCACCACATTAACCAGCTTGACTACGACACCCGCATCTTGCGCCCAAGACGGCATGATCAGCAAGGTACGGTCGGCTTGGTTTGGCTGGTCTTCGCTGGCAGGTTCGGGCACAGAATAATGTAATCTGTGGGGCGCCGTGGCGGCGGCATCGCCTTTGGCAAAGGCCTCATCTAAGGCATTGATGAGCGCCGGATAAGGTAGCAATGTTGCTGTTGTTGGCCCATCAATAACACGCATATAGTTACCGCTCTAATTCGTTTATAGCCCAATCTAACGCGGGTTGGTACCAGTCGGTTAACGTGGCTTGCAGCTGCCTTAAGGAAGTAATTAACTGCGCCTTGTCGGCCATACAAAAGTTGATGTGGCCCACTTTGCGTACGGGCCTGACTTCTTTGCCGTACCAGAATACTTCGGCACCTGGCAGCGCTAGCCAGTCCAGGTTGTAATCAACACCAATCAGGTTAATCATCACACTATTATGCTTAATCACCGCAGGCGCAAGGGGCAAGTCTGCCGTGGCGCGTACATGGTATTCAAACTGGCTAATGCTAGCCCCAGCTTGAGTCCAGTGGCCGCTGTTATGTACACGTGGCGCAAGCTCATTAATAAGTAAGCGCTCACCAACACGGAATAGCTCCATGGCCATTACACCCACATAATCAAGCTCACCCATGACCTTTCCTAGCATGGTTTCCGCTTCATTTTGCAGGCTCTGCAGGCGCGCTAACGGCGCTAAGGTAACAGTAAGTATGCCGTCTTGATGGCGGTTTAATGCCAATGGGTAGTAATGGCACTCGCCCGCGCGGTTACGCACGCCCACAACTGAGACTTCTTCGTCAAAACCAATGGCTTGCTCGGCAATCACCTTGGTGTGCCAGCCTTCTGGAATAGCACTGTCTTGACCTTCAACCAACCAATGCTGGCCACGGCCATCAAAACCACCGCTGCGCTGTTTGAGCAATACTCGTTCACCGTATTGACTATGGAGGCTCGCTGCCGTGTCACTAGTTTCCACCAGCTGCCATGTCGCCGTAGCCAAATTCAAACGGTCTAATAGTCGCTTTTGAGTAACGCGGTCGGCCACTAGTCCAAATACGTCTTGGTTAACAAAATTAGGGTGGGCTGCCAGCTGATCTGTGGCTTTGGTAGACGGCCACTGTTCGCGTTCCGCGGTAATCACATCGTCATCTTGCAACGGCAAGTTAGCATCTACTTCAATATCTACGGGGCGTAAATCAACCCCCAAAGGTTGGGCTGCATGTTTAAGCATAGCGCCTAATTGACCTGCGCCTAATACCCATACGCGTTTCATAGCTGGTTTCATAACGTTTGTATTAACCTTCCCTTGGGTCGGGGTTATCGAGTATGGTTTGTGTCTGCTCAGTGCGGAATTCTTCGATACGTTGCGCTAAGTCTGGGTCTTGGTTGGCGAGTATTTGGCTTGCCAAAAGACCCGCGTTAAAGGCACCAGCGCCACCTATAGCCATGCTTCCCACAGCCACGCCACGAGGCATTTGCACAATGGAATAAAGGCTATCTACGCCGCTCAAGGCTTTGCTTTGTACTGGCACGCCGAGCACAGGCAAGCGGGTTTTAGAGGCCACCATGCCAGGTAGATGAGCAGCGCCACCGGCACCCGCAATGATCACTTGAATACCACGCTCTGCGGCTTGAGAAGAAAACGCCATGAGTTTGTCTGGGGTACGGTGTGCAGAAACCACTTCTACTTCGTAACTTACACCCAAACGATCCATAATTTGCGTGGCTTCTTGCATGCATGGCCAGTCGCTCTTAGACCCCATGATAACGGCAACTTGTGCGCCCATTGGTTTTCCTCCAAAAATGAAGGCTGAATTTTACCACAGGGCTACATCAGGCTAAACAATGGAAACTAAAACTAGCCTATTTCCTTTAAAATTAGTTAAATAGCGCTTATGAATAATGCCCTTTCCCAACCACAGAAAAACATCTTAGCCAGCCAACACTGGATTTTCGACATGGATGGCACCCTCACCATAGGTGTGCATGATTTTGCCATGATGCGCAGCGAGCTTGGCCTAGCCCCAGACGCCGCAATTTTGGAAACTGTACAAGCGATGCCGCCGGAGCAGGCTGCGCCCTTGTGGGACAAGATCAATGCCATGGAATACCACTTTGCCAGCTTAGCCAAACCTATGCCAGGCGTATATGAGTTACTGGAGCACCTGCAAGCAGAAGGTGTAAACCTTGGCATATTAACGCGCAATGTGATGCCCGTGGCGCTAGAAACGCTAAAAGCCTGCCACCTCGATGGTTTTTTTAAAACCCGCGATATTTTGGACCGTGATTCCTGTACCCCAAAACCTCACCCCGCTGGCATTGAATTGCTGTTGCAGCAATGGGGTGCAGATGCCTGTGATAGCGTTATGGTAGGCGACTACCTGTTTGATTTGCAAGCCGGTAAAGCCGCCAAGGTGGCCACCGTGCATATTAATACCCTAGCCCAGCATCCATGGCCAGAAATGACCGACTGGGGTATCCATAACCTCCACCAGCTTATGGGCTGATAAATAAGCCTCCTCAGCTTTAGCACCGCATTGGTGTACTTGTTGATTGCTATTTTACACAGCTGCTACGCTGACAATTCTAAGCGCCTTAGGCTAGCAAGTAAGCCCTTACTCATGCCCTTATTGGCCTTGTTTTATTTAGCTTCCCCTGGCGACAGTCCATGGATATACGGCGCTCTTGTATTTGCTTGGCTGGGCGATATGGCGTTATTAAAACATGGCACAGTGTTTTTTATACACGGCTTAGTGAGCTTTTTGGTGGGACATTTGTTGATG
The DNA here is from genome assembly GCA_018647765.1 of Oceanospirillaceae bacterium. Lineage (GTDB taxonomy): Bacteria > Pseudomonadota > Gammaproteobacteria > Pseudomonadales > Balneatricaceae > Njordibacter. The sequence continues at coordinate 16,727 of JABGSN010000015.1, forward strand.
AGCACCCATCTGCTAAATCTATTGTTCGCCCCTCTAGTTTCCGCCACGACCAGCATGGTGTTTGTTGTGAGGCTTGGATTAGCAGCAGGCTTGTTTAACTACCTGCGCCCTCACCTAGGTTCATTGCAATTGCCGGTGCTGATCTACTGCCTAGTGTTAGCTACCAAGGGCAGCTTAGCTTTGCTCTTGTTATGGCAAGGGCCCAGGCATGATGGTAATCGGGCTGAGCCAGCTATGTTTGTTTGCGGGTATAAGAGGGTGTGACATCAAAATACTGGCGATAGCACTTGCTAAAATGTGGGTAAGAAACAAAGCCACAGGCCAAGGAAATATCACTCATGCTGAGCTTGGTTTGAGTGAGTAACTGGTGCGCTCGTTTGAGCCGTAGCTCCAAGTAATAGCGGGTGGGCGTACTGCCTAAATAGCGTTGGAACTGGCGCTCAATTTGACGCCGAGTAATACCTACTAAGGAGGCTATTTCTTCGGCCGTCAACATTTCTTCCATGTTGTTTTCCATCAGGCCAATAATGTCTTTTAGGTTTTGTGGCAGGTGTGCGTCAGCTTGGTCGCTGAGAAAAGCCGGCTCGCCTGTGTCGTTAATCCGGTCACAGGTAAGGATATCGCAAATACCACGCACAAAGGGTTTTCCTCGGGCGGCTAGCATTAGCTCCAACATCATGTCTAACGCGCTATTACCACCTGCACAGCTAAAACAAAGGTCATCAATAACGTAGGCTTTGTCTTTGAGGTCGATGTGGGTAAAGCGTTCGCGAAAGCTTGCTCGGTTTTCTCGGTGCACAGCACACACTTTGCCCTCTAAAACACCCGCATGGGCTAAGGCAAACACACCGTTCCACAACGAACCTAGGGCTTTTTTACGGATGCCAGACTGGCGTAAAAACCGCACCAGCGCAGGTGGTGTTTGTAGCTCTACGCGTAATCCACCACACACGACAAACGCGTCGACATGATCAATATTAAGTTCGTCTAATGATTGGTCGGCCATGGCCGCAAAACCTAAGTCGCTGCATACGGCAGCGCCGTCTAAACTCACTAACCGAAACGTGTACAGCTCACCTTCGCTCAGCAAATTAGCCGTACGCAAAGCGTCTAAGGCCGAGGTTAGTGCCATCATAGAAAAGTTTTCTTGCAACAAGAAGGTAAAATTGCGTAGTTCACCCGGCAGTTTATTGAGCACAGGTGAGTGGGCTGTTTCCAACGGGAAAACTTGGGCGCTGGTTTCTGGCGGGATGGATGTATTCATGCCCCAATTATACCAGCTAACGCCGACTAGGTCAGAGTAAGTGGGAGACGCTTAGGCTAATGACTTGTAAGTCTTGCTGCTAAGGTGACAAATTCGTGCCAAAATAGATGTATTAGCAAATGTAAGAGTATAGATCATGAGTTTCACCGGTACTGATAATTACGTCGCCACCAAAGACCTTCAAATGGCCGTTAATGCCGCCGTCACGCTACAACGACCCCTACTTATAAAAGGTGAGCCGGGTACTGGTAAGACTTTGTTAGCAGAAGAAGTGGCATCTGCTTTAGGTATGCCGTTGATGCAGTGGCACGTAAAATCGACCACTAAAGCCCAGCAGGGCTTGTATGAATACGATGCCGTTTCTCGGCTACGCGATTCTCAATTGGGCAATGACAAAGTGCATGATGTAGGCAACTACATTAAAAAAGGCAAGCTATGGCAGGCATTTGACGCCGACGAACGTGTTGTATTGCTGATTGATGAAATCGACAAGGCCGATATCGAGTTCCCTAACGACTTGCTAGTTGAGCTGGATAAGATGGAATTTCACGTCTACGAAACCGGCGAGCGCGTTCAAGCTAAACACCGTCCGGTAGTGATCATTACCAGTAATAACGAAAAAGAGCTGCCAGATGCATTTTTGCGACGCTGTTTTTTCCACTATATTAATTTCCCAGACAAGACCACCATGAAGGCCATTGTCGGTGTACATTACCCAGACATCAGTCAGGCCTTAGTCGCCGAAGCCATGCAAATGTTCTTTGACGTGCGTGATATACCAGGGCTTAAGAAAAAGCCCTCTACCTCTGAGCTAATCGACTGGCTTAAACTCTTAATGGCCGATGAGATTCCAGAAGACCTGTTGGCCAACCGTGACCAAACCAAGGCGATTCCGCCCTTATATGGCGCCTTGTTGAAAAACGAACAAGACGTGCAATTGCTCGAACGCTTAGCGTTTATGTCACGTAGAGAGCAGCGTTAAAGCTTATGCTGGTAAACTTTTTTTACACCCTAAAACGTGCCGAAATCCCTGTCTCTATCAAAGAGTACTTGGTGCTGCTTGAAGCATTAAAAGCGCATCTGGCGTTTGCAGACATGGATGATTTTTATCACTTGGCGCGCACTTGCCTGGTTAAAGATGAAGCCAATTTCGACAAGTTTGACCGCGTATTTGGGGCTTATTTTAAGCAACTCGAAAGCCTAGAAGATGTGCTTAACGCCCTGATTCCAGAGGAATGGCTGCGCTCAGAATTTATGAAGCAGCTCAGCGATGAAGAAAAAGCCAAAATTAAGTCCTTGGGCGGCTTAGAAGAATTGCTAGACGCTTTTAAAGAACGTTTAGCAGAACAGGAAAAGCGCCACCAAGGCGGCAGCAAGTGGATAGGTACCGGTGGCACCTCGCCCTTTGGTCACAGTGGTTATCACCCAGAGGGTATTCGTGTGGGCGGCGAAAGCCGCAATAAAAGTGCAGCTAAGGTGTGGGAGAAACGTCAGTTTAAAGACCTAGACGACAGTGCTCAGTTAGGCACTCGCAACATTAAAGTCGCGTTACGCAAGTTACGCCAATTTGCTCGCACGGGCGCGGCGGAAGAGCTCGATTTAGACCACACCATTAGTGCCACCGCCAAAAACGCCGGTATGCTCGACCTTAAACTGGTGCCCGAACGCCACAATGCAGTGAAAGTGTTATTGATGCTAGACGTGGGTGGCTCTATGGACCCTTACATTCAAGTGTGTGAAGACCTATTTGCCGCATGTCGTAGCGAATTCAAGCACTTAGAGCACTTTTACTTTCACAACTTTGTGTACGAAAGCTTATGGCGCAACAACCTGCGCCGGCAAAGTGAGCGCACCTCTTTATACGACATTATTCATACCTACGGCCGCGACTATAAAGTTATTTTTGTCGGTGACGCCTCCATGTCACCCTACGAAATTAGTAGCTCCTACGGCAGCGTAGAGCACATGAATCCGGAACCCGGACATGCTTGGATGCAACGTCTTACGGCTCATTTTGACAAAGTGGCCTGGCTCAACCCCGTGCCCGAAGAGCATTGGGGCTACACCCATTCCATTGGCCTCACGCAGCAACTCATCGACCATAAAATGTACCCCATGAGCTTGGCCGGTTTAAGTGATGTAATTAAGGCGCTGGCAAAATGAAACATCCCATCATCTGCACCTGCTTCGACATAAATCAGGACACCGTAGAAGCAGCCATTGACGAAGGCCATGACGATTTTCGTAAGTTGCGTGTAGTGCTGGGTGTGGCGGGTGATTGTGGCAACTGCCATCGGCCCATTAACAAGTTACTCAAGGCCCGTAGGCTCGCTAATGCGCCCACTCCACAGGCACCTGCACGGCGTCGATTCCCAATGCCATGGCGCCATATGAGCCATGCTAAACTCGAACAAGAATACTCTCCCAGCTCCTGCGTAGATGACTTTATGGTGTATATTCATGATTACATCAACTACTCCAACACGGCACTTGAGCAATTGCCATGCCAACGTGATTTGGCGTACAGCCACAATGAAGGCGAGGTTTTAGACTATTTCCCAGTTCAAACGGATCAAAAAAATGCACCTCTTGTGGTTTTTATCCACGGTGGTTATTGGCAGGAATTGAGTAAAAACGAATCGTGTTTTATGGCGCCAGCCATTATCAAACAAGGCATAAATTTGGCCGTGGTGAATTACACACTCGCCCCAGAAACCAGCATCAATCGAATGATTGCTCAATGTTGCAGGGCTGTGGCATGGCTTCTGCAAGAGGCTCAAAACTTAGGTTTTGATGCTAATCAAGTGATTATTGCTGGCAGTTCTGCAGGCAGCCATTTGGCAGCTTCGGTATTACAAGCGGCGCAGCAGAACTTGCACGGCCTCACACCAACCTCCATTGCTGGTGCTATTTTGCTAAGTGGGGTTTATGATTTACGGCCGTTGGTAAATACCTACGTTAACGCGCCGTTAAAACTTACCGATGAAGGTGCCACGGCGCTAAGTCCAGGCCTATACAGCAATCAGGGCATACCGCCCTGTGTGATTGCCTATGGCAGCAATGAAACCCAAGAATTTAAGCGCCAAAGTGACGAATACCACCAACAGTTACTTAGCGATGGCGTAACCAGCACCTGCGTAGAAATACCACAGCGCAATCATTTCGACATTGTCTTTGACCTTGGGTCTTTAGTAACTGAATTTAGCCTTTAGGGTTAGCCTTTGTAAACCATCCATCAACGCAAAGGCCGTGTTGGCCTTGGCCTGCATGGCGGCGTAGCTTACGCTAGTTTGCCACTGATCGGCGGGGTTCCAGGTCAGTGTAGCCGTAAGTGCCTTGAGCGAGCCGTTGGGTGTGCCAAAATGCATGACAGACCAACTAAATTCATCATTTTTAAAGTTATCACTCACACCAATATTGTACGTCCAATCGGTTTGATTACTTGCAACAGGGGACACTGCTGGGGTTAGATAACTTGCTTGATAGTTGAACCAATGTTTGGCTGTGAGGCTCATGTTCCATTGCCGGTCGCCATCATTGAGCTCTAGGCCGATCGCTGCGTCAAAGCGTTTATCTGTTACTAGCCCTGTATAACCAAGGTTGTGCTGCAATCCCGTTTTGTACGCCACATCCACTTTAATTAAATCATCATCAATGGCTTTGTTCCAACTAAAACCCACCAGTTGGTAGTTGTTAATGGATGCTTGCCCAGTGGCAAGATTGATCACCGGCGTATTGGGCACCAATTGGCCAAGGTATAAAGCCCAGTCGGTGCCGCTACCCGTAACGGCATATTTAACGCCCCACTCTTTGTTGGTTTTAGTCGCTAAGGTGATGCTTGGAACTTCATTCACACTAGGATCAACATTAATGAACCCAGAAACTTCTGCGGCAGGCATATAATAACTACCACTGAGCAACCATTGGGGTTTAAGGCCTGAACCGCCTGCCGTAACGTCTGGCGCGGGATTAATAAGATCTAACACACCGACGCCTTCCACTTCGCCCCAGCTCAGTACATAACGGCCTAACTTAACGCTTGTTTGTGCCAAACTGTATTGCACAATAAGCGTCTCAATTTCTACCTTGCTCAAAGGACTTGCCGCAGGTTTATTCACATCACCGGGCCAATACTGCATGGCCTTAAGCTCAATTTCGCCATATCCCAATAAACCTAACGAGCGCTCACTAGATAACCTAAGGTCAGTTGTGTGATTAGTCCGCTGGTAGCTTGCTTTTGGATTGAGTGAGAGGCTGTACTCCACACTCAACTGGAAGGGTTCATTTTGGGCCGCTAAAATACTGTCTGTAGAGAAGTCGTCGCCATCGAATCCGTCTTTCGCAAACAAATCCCCGTCGGCATCCAAATCATCGTCTAGCAGGTCGCCTTCAGCATAACTTGGACTGGAGAGTAACAAGCCTGAAAGCACAAAAGCTGCAGCTTTTAACAATGGTATTCTAGCCATGTGGGTCGCCCTATTATTGCGCTTGCGCTCGTAACGCTTGTAGATGCCGCTGCCTAAAGGCCTGATCTGTCAGCGCCCGTTGCGTTAAAAATGCAGCATCAATGTCTAACCCAAAAGTGATGGCTTTGATCTTCATGTTGGTTAAACGCTGACTCACCAAATTTTTGAAGGTCATGCTGCGTGCTAACCAAATGCCGTTAATCCTTTCAATGTTAGACACCGACACTTGTTTAATGACGTTGCCACGTTTATCAAACATTTGTATTTTTAAGCTTATAAAACGCTCTGTATCCACCCAAGTACGCACTTTGCTATAACGAGTACTTTTTAAGCGTTTGTCGGTGGGCACCGACTCTATCACAGCAACAGGGCGACCTTTGTATTGGCCGCGCTGCAAGATGGTGTAGGTATAATCATCCAACTTACCGGTTTCTTGGTCTTCGGTGCTAATTTCAGATCCAAACATACTGGTGGGTTCGGTTTCTTCGTCGCCAGACCCTGCGGCAATACGTTTCACTTTACCTAATGCAGACAGGTACAACCAAGTCTCATTGTCTTTGTCACTGTCGTCGTAGCTATAAGACAGCATGCCTATACCACGTTCGCTGGCAGGCTCTACAATAATGGCAATGGATTGACTGTCTTTATTGTTGGCACCGGTGTTGATTTGCGCGCTTTCTAATACCTTGATGCGCGGCTTTTCTACACATTTCAATTTGCCATTTTTGGTACCGTACTTACAGCTCGTCAGCTGCATTAGGTTAAATGACGATTCGGTGGTTTGTAATTGATTGTCATCCATCTTCTGCACCAGTTCTCGGGCAGATAGTTCGGCGTGGGCACCATTGGCCACCATTAGGCTAAGGCTCAATACTAAACCTGTGGTCATTAATCGCATTATTTAGCTCCGTTAAAATCGAGATTTTCTACCACATTTTTCTGCCCAAACTTGGGTTTAAATACCATAATCAATGCAGGGAAGAATAATAAATCGCACAACAAGGCGACAAAAATAGCCAACGAACCAAAGGCACCGACCTTGGCAAGCCCTAGGTAATTACTAAAGCTCAACATAAAGAAACCACAACCCAGCACTAGGCTGGTAAAGGTTACCGCTTGGCCCACTTCTTTTATGGTATCCACCAGCGCCATGCGCATGTCGCTGTGTTTGGCTAGGGCCATGCGGTAATGGGTTATAAAGTGAATAGTATCGTCCACGGCAATACCAATAATCAATGGTGCAATCATCAGTGTATCCGTATCCAAGGGGATGTCTAACAGCCCCATTAAGCCAAAAGCTAAGGTGGCTGGGATCATATTTGGAATAATAGACATCAAACCTGCCTGCACAGAACCCAAAGTAAGCACTAACAAACCAGAGATGATAATCATCGCTAAGGCCAAGCTCTTAAACTGGTTATTGCTCATGTCGTCCATGAGTCGCATCATCATAGCTAGGGTGCCTGTGACATGTACATCCATATCTGGGTAGCGGTCTTCTAAATGGGTAAAGGCTTGTTGAATATCTAGCTGTATTAGGTCAAAAAATTCCGCGTATTCGCTCGAGCCGGCGTTACGTAATTGCACGCTAATATGGCTTTGGCTGTAATCATCATTTACCAAGGCTCGCCTTTCTTCCGGGTTGGAACTATTGAACAAGTACAACAACTGCGACACGGCCAAATTGTCATCTGGTATCGTGCGGTAATAATCACTACCATCTTGCATGATGGCATGGGTGTCTTTAACCAAGTCGGCAAGAGAGTTGGTACGGATAATATACTCGCCATATTTAGCCTCAATTTCCCGCTGTAGCTGATCCATGGTTTGCAATACGTCAGCTTGCATCAACGCATCGGAGGCCCGCATATCCACCAATATTTCTAAGTTTCCGGTACCCATCATATGCTCATCTACTACCGTGTAAGCGGTACGTAACGGTGTGCCTTCACGATACAATTCGGCAATATTGGAGTCGATACGCACTTGTGACGCGCCGTACAAACAAACAATAAATAACCCCACAAAAGTAAAGTTAACCGCGTGTTTAAACCGCTGCACAAAGGCCGGAATTTTGTCCAACACACCTTGCAACCAAATGCCGCTTAGCAACCAGGCCAAACCACTACGCCGCAATAAATAACGTACTGGCAAGAGGATGAGCCAACTCAATTTTAACAACATTTTGAATGGCCAAGCCAAGTAGGCTAACCAAAGACGCCAGCCCGTTTTTACGGTGTGGACGTTAACCGCAGGCATAGGGTGCCATACATCCATCAATGCGGGTAATAGGAAAATGGTGTACACGAAGGCTAAGAACACACCAGCCGCAGAGGTAATACCAAATATTACAAACTGAGTCATGCCGGTAATAGTGAGCGCACCCATACCTGCCATCGTGGTAATGGTGGTGAGCAATATGGGCAAGCCGGTTTTACCATAGGCTTTGGATAAGGCTGGCTCGTGGTCATGGCCTTCTCTGCGAAAATACACATAACTACTCATGACGTGCACACAGTCGGCCACACCGACCGCCACGATGAGCATTACTGTTAAGCTAATTAGCGTGCTCGATTCAATGCCTAACCAGCCCAAAGTACCAACGATGAACAGAGCACTAATACCAATGGCCACTTGGGGCCAAATCACCGCGCTGACAGAATGGAATAAAGTCCATAACAATACGTTGATCACCAACACCATGCCGAGCAATAACATGCCAGCTTGTATCATGTCGTCAACTGCCAACTCCACCATGGACGCGTTGCCGATGGGGTAGAAGTTAAATTGGTCGATGTACTCGGGTTGTTTATAAAGGCGACTCACCGCATCCATAAAGGTGAGGTACAGGCCAGAGTCCATGTCTTCAAAACGCACATCGGCTTGGGTAGCATTGGCATCAAAGCTGATAGACAAGTCGTCGCCAACGTACTCATCAAACTCAAGGTCGTCGGTACCCATTAAGTCGTCACTGGCCACCTCTAAACTACTCGACAAAGGCACCGCACCAAAGTTCGTGGTCACCATGATAGCGCCATAGCGGTGGTTTTTAGAGAACAAAAATAATGGCAAGTTACTTTGCGCCATCGCAATCGCTTTGACAGCTTCGGCTTCAGCGCCCTGCATGGCAAGGTTTTGAATCAATCTCGGTGAGCTCAAGGTATCCCCTTGATTGACCTGAATACGCACGTTAGTGATGGATTGCACACGTTTAATGTGATCGAGCTTGTTTGCAATATCCTCAGTTAAACCAGCCGCATCTAGGGTGCCTTGGGGGATATCCTGCCAATGGGAAAGGTTGCGCGTGAGCTCGTCAACCAAACGTAACGAGGTGGGTGAAAATACGTCGCCGTCTTTCGCCTCGTACACAATAAATAGGCCATCGTCACTGCCAAATTGGCTGCGAAAGTCATCTAGCGATTGTACGACTGGATCATCTTCACTAAACCAGGAATCCAAGGTCACATCAACCACAAATTTGGTACTACCCACAGCCATAAAAATAGTGCTCGCTAGAGCAAAAGCAATAATACCCCAGCGCCATGGGCGCATTCTGTTTGGGAGGCGTTCAAAGTAGGTACTAATAACTAACAGAAGTCTTTTCACATAAGGCTCCAAGCAAGGTGAGAAGCACAGTATAAATTTAACCTTATTAAGGCACAAGGCTTGCCAAGTTAATGCCGTAGCAACAAAAAAGCCCACAGGATTGTGGGCTTTTTAAGAACTAAAGGTACTTTTTTAGCGGTTGAATATCGCGTAGATGACTGCGATAGAGGCTAAGCCTACTAATCCTTCGCTGCCTAATGTACCGACTATACTGAGAACATTCTCAACAACGCCGACACCTACAAATGCTACATTAGCACCAAAAATCACTTCTAAAACAATGGCTAGGGCAATCAGCGCCATACCAGCTTCGGTTAGTTTTTTAATAGTACCTACGATATTATCAATCATGGTTATGCCTCTTAAGAGTTTGTTATTATTATTTAGACCACGCCAAGTATTAGCACAATGGCCAACGACATCATATCAAGCTGGTAACATTTAGCAAATTTGACGCGGATCACACCTGCAAAAGTGCTTTTTTCAACTATGCTTTAACCATGCTAAAACGCAATTTAAAGTCACTGGGCTGGGTGCTCGGTATTACACTGAGCATCGGTGCTTGTGCAACACCGTTTAGCCCAGAACACACGCAGCGTTCTCTGGCCGCCGATATTTATGCGCAGTTAGCCCTGGGCTACATAAAAAGTGGACACCTAGAACTCGCCCATCAACGTTTGTTAATGGCGCTTGAGTTTGGCCCTAATCGGCCACTCACCTTAAAGGCTACACAGCGTTGGCAAAAGCAACAAACACTTCAGCCCCAATAACAACAATATAGGGATTACTGGCTTAAATGCTGAATTCCCAGCCGGCCTTGGTTATACTGGGGCTATTAGTTATTTTTGTTACCCCGTTGAAAGGACTTGCACCCATGTTGAACCCATTGATCAAAGCCATGAGCTTAATCCTAGGTCTTATTTTTTTGAGCGCATGTAGCCTGCCTGCCACCACCATCCCCACTTCAAGTGGGCAAACATTGGCGGGGGACAATCAGGTGGTAACTAATTCTTATGCGGATATCCCGATTGCAGCCAACGACGAACTCGCCGTAGATAAGTCGTTGTTATTGAACACGGGTGAACAATGGATTGGCCGAGCGGTATTAAAGTCTAAGCAAGACACAGCCCAAGCATTTGAGTACTACATGACCAATATGCCGACCCACGGTTGGATTAACATCACCAGCGTGCAATCAGAAATTTCTGTATTAAGCTATGAAAAAGGCAACCGAGTCGCCACCATACAAATAGAGAAAGGCACCCTACGTGGCAGCCAGATTTCGGTAACGGTTTCGCCGCGTGACGCCCAGGCTCAGTGAGCGGTTCTCACCTTATCAACCGCCTGCAACCAACCTTGATATAGCTTGTCCCTAACGGTTTGCTTCATCTTTGGCGTAAACCGCTGGTCACACTGCCACATCGCCTCCAGCTGCGCTAACGAAGTGTATACTTGCGCTTGCAGGCCCGCCAAATAAGCCACCCCAAGGGCACTGCTCTCAACGCAGGTGGGGCGAGCGACCTCGGCGTTGAGGATGTTAGCTAAGTGCGATAAAAACCAGTTGTTCACAACCATGCCACCGTCAACACGCAGTTGATCCAAGCGCACGCCGTCGTTTTGCATGGCTTTTTGCAGGTCCTTGGTTTGATAACAAACAGACTGAACACCTGCGGACACCATTTCTGCGATACCTGTGTCGCGGGTTAAGCCAAACACTGCCCCGCGGGCATCTGGATCCCAATACGGTGCACCTAAACCTGTAAATGCGGGCACCATATACACCCCATGGTCTGTCGCCACAGACTGAGCCAGCGCTTCCACTTCGCTGGTCTGTTTAATTAGATGTAAACCATCCCGTAACCATTGAATGGCGGCGCCTGCCACAAAAATACTGCCTTCAATAGCAAACACCGGTTTACCATTGAGCCGATAGGCCATGGTCGTCAAGAGGCGACTACTTGATGTCAAAGGCTTATCACCCGTATTGAGCATTAAAAAACAGCCTGTGCCATAGGTACTTTTGGCCATTCCCGGCTCAAAACACGCCTGACCAAACAACGCCGCTTGTTGGTCGCCAGCCACGCCTTGAATGGGTAATTTATGGCCTAATATCTGGTCTGACATATATCCAAAGTCAGCCGCACTGTCTTTTATCTGTGGCAGCATTGACGCAGGAATATTAAATAATGCCAACAGTTCGTCATCCCAGGCTTGGGTGTGAAGGTTAAAAAGCATAGTGCGCGACGCGTTAGTGGCGTCTGTGGAGTGAATACTGCCCTGACTTAGATGCCACATCAGGTAGCTATCTACGGTGCCAAATAACAGCTGCCCTTGTTGTGCCAGCGCTCGGCTACCTTGCACATTATCCAAAATCCAACTGATTTTAGTGGCCGAAAAATAAGGGTCTAGCAGCAACCCCGTTTTCTCAGTGATGGCCGTTTCGTGGCCCGCCCGTTTAAGTTGATTACACAAATCAGTGGTGCGCCGGTCTTGCCACACAATGGCGGGATAGATGGCATCACCTGTGCGCTTGTCCCACACCAGGGTAGTTTCACGCTGGTTAGTAATACCAACACAGGTGATATGTTTGGCGCTTAGGCCGCTTTTTTGTAATGCTTGGCGGCAAGCTTTGATGACTGTGTCTAGAAGGTCTTGTGGTTGGTGTTCTACCCAACCATTGTGCGGAAAGTGCTGTTGAAACTCATATTGGGCCGTGCTCACCACGCTACCGTCACTGGCAAAAATGATGCACCTCGAACTCGTAGTGCCTTGGTCAATGGTGAGGATGTATTGGGTCATGGCCTACTCGCTGATGGTGAGCTACTGGTCGGAAAGGATTCCTAGTTCATCCCAGAGTTCATCCACTCGCTGTTTAACAGCCTCATCCATAGTAATGGTACGGCCCCATTCGCGGGAGGTTTCTCCTTCCCACTTGTGGGTCGCATCCATGCCCATTTTAGAGCCTAAGCCCGACACTGGCGAGGCAAAATCTAGGTAGTCGATGGGCGTATTCTCCACCAACAAGGTATCTCTTGCTGGGTCCATACGCGTGGTCATAGCCCAAATGACATCTTTCCAATCCCGTGCATTGACGTCATCGTCGGTGACGATAACAAACTTGGTGTACATAAATTGGCGCAAAAAGGACCAAACCCCCATCATCACGCGCTTGGCATGGCCCGGGTACTGTTTCTTCATGGTCACCACGGCCATGCGGTAGGAACACCCTTCTGGCGGCAGGTAGAAATCGGTGATTTCTGGAAACTGTTTTTGTAATAAAGGCACAAATACTTCGTTCAATGCTACCCCTAACACTGCAGGCTCATCCGGTGGACGCCCGGTATAAGTACTGTGGTAGATCGGGTCTTTACGATGCGTGATTCGAGTAACGGTAAACACTGGAAAGCTGTCAACTTCGTTGTAATAGCCGGTATGATCGCCAAATGGCCCTTCGTCTGCCATGTCATCAGGCGTGATATGACCTTCCAAAATATATTCTGCACTGGCGGGTACTTGCAGATCGTTGGTTAAACAGGTCGCCACTTCGGTTTTGCTACCGCGTAATAATCCCGCAAAAGCATATTCGCTTAAGCTATCAGGTACGGGGGTGACGGCGGCCAAAATAGTGGCAGGGTCTGCCCCTAACGCCACAGCTACGGGAAAGTTTTCACCGGGATGGGCTATTTTCCAATCACGAAAATCTAGCGCACCGCCACGATGGGACAACCAGCGCATGATCAAACGATTTTTACCGATCACTTGTTGGCGGTATATACCCAAGTTCTGGCGCTGCTTATTGGGGCCTCGCGTAATCACCAAAGGCCATGTAATCAGCGGGGCAGCATCTTCTGGCCAACAGGTTTGAATCGGCAATTTGGAAAGATCCACCTCATCATCAGCCATCACGTATTGTTGGCACGGTGGTTTACTTATGAGTTTGGGCGCCATGTTGAGCACTTGTTTGTAAAGCGGCAACTTGCCTAACGCGTCTTTAAACCCCTTGGGCGGTTCGGGCTCTTTCAACGAGGCTAATAAATGTCCGATATCGCGTAGGCTGGCTACACTGTCGGCACCCATACCAAGAGCCACTCGTTTAGGAGTACCAAACAAGTTAGCTAATACAGGGGTGTCGTACCCTTTAGGGTTTTCAAATAATAATGCAGGACCTTCTGCGCGCAGGGTGCGGTCACAAATTTCGGTCATTTCGAGGTGGGGGTCCACCTCGGTGGTAATGCGTTTAAGCTCGCCTTGCTGCTCTAAGCTGGCAATAAAATCGCGTAGGTCTTTATATTTCATAGTCATAACCTACGCGGTCTCGCTGCTTGTAAGGGCCGTTTACTTACGCTTCATCGACATGAAGAACTCTTCATTGGTTTTGGAGCCTTTGAGCTTGTCCAATAAGAATTCAGTCGCCTGACCGTCTTCCATAGGATCCAACAATTTGCGTAAAATCCACATACGCTGCAACTCGTCTTCGCGGGTCAACAACTCTTCACGACGGGTGGATGATTTGCGAATATTAATGGCAGGGAATACACGGCGCTCGGCGATCTTACGATCCAAGTGCACCTCTGAGTTACCTGTGCCTTTAAATTCTTCAAAGATCACTTCGTCCATCTTTGAACCGGTTTCAGTTAACGCTGTGGCGATAATCGTTAAGCTGCCGCCTTCTTCAATGTTACGCGCGGCGCCAAAGAAACGTTTAGGACGTTCTAAAGCGTGAGCGTCCACGCCACCGGTCAGTACTTTGCCGGAAGACGGCACAACCGTGTTGTAGGCACGCGCCAGACGCGTGATGGAGTCGAGTAAAATGACCACGTCTTTTTTATGTTCAACTAAGCGCTTGGCTTTTTCTACCACCATTTCTGCCACTTGCACGTGACGCGAAGGGGGTTCATCGAAGGTACTGGCAACCACTTCGCCACGCACCGAACGCTTCATGTCGGTCACTTCTTCTGGACGCTCATCGATGAGCAATACAATTAAGTGGCAGTCTGGGTTATTACGGGTAATGGAATGCGCAATGTTTTGCAGCATCAAGGTCTTACCAGCTTTTGGCGGCGACACAATCAGGGCCCGTTGACCTTTACCCATGGGCGCGGTTAAATCAATAACACGGGCCGTTAAGTCTTCACTAGAGCCGTTACCCAATTCCATGGTCAGACGGTCTTGGGGAAATAAAGGCGTTAAGTTTTCGAACAATACTTTGTGTTTGGCCTGTTCTGGTGGGCCAAAGTTAATGCTGCTGACCTTAAGTAGAGCGAAATAGCGTTCGCCATCTTTAGGTGGGCGAATTTTTCCATCGATGCTGTCGCCCGTACGCAGACTAAAGCGGCGAATTTGACTTGGCGACACGTAAATGTCATCTGGCCCTGCTAAATAAGACGCATCTGCTGAGCGCAAGAAACCGAAGCCATCTTGCAAGATTTCCAATACACCTTGGCCGAAGATGTCTTCGCCGCTTTTGGCGTGCCGTTTAAGAATACTAAAAATACATTCTTGTTTACGAGAGCGAGCAACGTTGTCGAGACCCATGCCTTTGGCAATCTCGATAAGTTCGGGCATTGATTTTGTTTTTAATTCAGTCAGATTCATAATAAGTAGAGGGGCAGCAGTGCGCCATGGGGATAAAAAAGATTATTGGAATAATTGGGGCTATGTAAGCCCATTCGCGCCCAGCCGGTGAGACAGAAGGTCTTGCTGGAGTAACCACAGTCTGTATCAACGGGCAGCGAGTGTCAACGTTTAAAACACGCTGGCTAGGCGATAATGCTCTATTGCGGCGTCAATGTGGCCTAAATCATGCTGTAAGCGGGCCATTTCTGCATGGGCGTGTTTGCTTTGTTGCAGGTTTAAACTGGCCTGCAAATAATCTTGTGCCTTACCCCACAATTCTAGTCGGCGACACAAGCGGCCTAAGGTCAGCTTTAAGGCTGCACTGTCTTGCACCTGAGTTTGCCAAGCTTCTGCGGTGCTGAGTCGTTGTTCGATGTCCGACAAGGACAAGTGGGCGTACTCCAATACTAAGTCATCCTGCCATTGTTGCGCTAAATTTTGTTCTATGAAGGCAGCGGTTTTAACCGCAGGATTGGTTTCTATGCGGCCCATGGCTTGGGCATAAGCCAAAATACTAGCGCCGTGCTGGGTCACAGAGGGTGGCGCTTTACGCCACAGCACCTGGAGGTTATCTAAGCCGTTATCGGCTGCATTCGCTGCATTTTTTTGGGTTTCATCAAAGGCTCGACCGTAGGCGAGTTGCTGCTGGCGACTCAACTGCTCTGGTGTTAATTGCTTGTACTTGCCCACAGCACTGAGCAACTCAATGAGCTCTGGCCACCGCTGCATACGCTGCAATACATCTAATAATAACTGATTGGCTTCGGCATGTTGCGGGTTGAGCTGATGTAGCTTTTGCAAAGCGTCTAATGCGCTTTGATCATCGCCTTTATACAGGCACACTTCAGCCAATTTTAAATGTACCAATTGCTGGCTACCGGGAAACTCAGAAACTAATCGCTGCAATACTTGCTTTGCTTCATCCAGCTTACCTTGACGCCCTAGAGCCGTGGCCAAGGCTGGCAACACCACAATGGGCTGAGTAGTCACTGGAGCAAGCTCAGCGAATTTTTTTTCTGCGCGCAGGTTTTGGCCGTCAGCCAAGGCTAATAAGCCGTGTCGGGTTTGCATCTGCATCCGTTTTAGGCGGCTCGACTCCTGCCAACGCCCTAATACTTGAAAGGGTAAATTAAACGCCACCAACAAACGCAGACTTAACACTGCGACTACAAACAACAGCACCACCGCCGCCAATAGCAACCACAAGCTCATTTCCACACTAGTGTTGCCCCAAGCTAACAGTACATAGCCGGGGTCAACATGTATCAAAGTGCCCAACCACGCGCCAGCCAACAGAACCAACAACACCATTACCCAAAATCGCATGGCCTTACTCCTGCACTGCCGACACACTAGGAGTGTCGTGTAAGGTCGCTATAAAGCGCTGTAAGGCATTAAGCGAGCCGCTGATATTAGGCATGGTCACGAGCACCTTAACCTTAGCTAAGGTGACCACTTGTTTATGCATGGCTTGCGCTACCTTGTCATTGGCCCGATAGTATTGTCGCAACAGTTGCTGCACATGAACTAAAGACTGGTCGTAAATGCCTTGTTGACGGCGTAGTAACGCCACCTGTGTCTGACTTAAGGCCATTTCGATGCGCATACGCACCAGCAGTTCTGCGGCAGGTGTCAGCAACTGTTGATCGGCTTGAGTACGAGACTGAACTTTAACCAATTGCTTCAACTCGCCCCAAACACTAGCAGATACGGCTTGGGTAGATTGCCACAAGAGTTGAGCCCAAGAGTTTGATGGCGTCTCCGATGTCGCTGCAGCAGAGTCTTGCACCTCGGCAACGGCTAACACAGCGGGTAATACATGCGCCCGAGGTGCAATAAAGGTTAACTGGCTGGCTTGTCCCGTGAGTGCTGCAAGTTGCGCATACACGCCTTCAACGTCGATGCTTGGCACTAACGTTAAGGCTGCCAAGTCTGCAGCAATGGCTCGCCTCACACCATAGGTGCCCACCTGCTCACTGTCGCGAATGATAATATCGGCGGCCTGCAACAAAGCAATCGCCGAACTGCTGGCTTGCTCCATAGCCAAACGCTGGTTGGCCAAACGCAATAAGTACTCTGCTTCGGCCAATTGCCACTGGGGTAACACTAAACCCTGATCTAATTGGGTCTTCGCCATGCGTTCCATCGAATTGATTAAGGCGCTGTCCATGCGGTTTACTTGGGTACTCAGATCACCTTGTTGCTGGGAAAGCTGGGTTATTGCGCTATGCTGATCTTCTGACAACTGTGCGATCTTTTGCGTCAGCGTTTGTTGCTCTTGTTGCCATTGTTGTAAGTTGGCCGACTGGCCCGTTTGATCGCTAGCAATACTGTGGTATTGGCTCTGTGTTTGCCACTGCATGTAACCCAAACCACCAACAGCCACCACCAACAGCCACAAGAGGCCATGTTTAGCATTGGCTGGTTTGGCGGCGGCAGGTTTTGTTTTGGCTGCGCGATCGGCAGGTTTAGAAACCGGCTTAGATTCTGGCTCGGTTTTGGTTGGTGTTTTACTCTTGTCTTGTGTCACTGTGTTAGCATCCTTATTCACGGCCATTATGGCCTCACATCACATGGCATTGAGTGCCCTTACCCGCTGTAATAAAGTATCGCACATTGCTTGGTTGCTGGCACCTTCGCTTACCAGCAACTGCTGATAGCCTAATTCACGTGCCTGCTGCGCTACCCGTTGGCTAGGCAGCAGCAACAGCGTTTGTTGAGGGTCGCACCAGTGCTCGCCGCCTAACAGGCGATCAAAGTTGGCTAATGTATCGCCACTTTGCAACACCACAACTTGGGGTGAAAAACGCTCTAATTGTAGCAGAGTCTGGGCATTTATGACCGGTATTTGACGACGATAACATTGCGCATACTCAACCGTTACGCCGACGTCACGAAGTGTTTGTGCGAGGGTTTCTCGGCCCCCCACACCCCGCACGATAAGCACCTTGTGATAGGACTCTACGTGCGGCATTAAATCAATTAACAAATCTTCACTGGTATCGCCCAATTTAGGCCGCTTTGCATCCACACCATAGGCCTGAAGTTGCGCCTGTGTTGAATGGCCCATAGCCCACCACTGCACACCTACGGGCCACTGCGGCCAGTAGTCTTGAATCAAGTCGAACCAATGATGTGCAGCATTGGTACTAATCACAATCACATGATCAAAGGTATAAAGATCCATGGCCAAACGTTTGCTTTGTAAGCCATCAGCCGAACTGGCAACCACTGGCGCAATGGCTAAACAGGGTTGGTGTAATACCTCAAAACCACTGCCGGCCATCAGCTCAATCATGGCCGTTGCTTGGGCTGTGGGTCGTGTCACCAAAACGCGCTTCATGGCTATCGGGCTTACTGCGCGCTATAAATGGCTTGTAATATTTCTCCGGCACCTTGGGCCAGCAAGTCTTCTGCTGCGCTAATGCCCAACGCTTCTGCATCTATGCGGGGGCCGGTGATTTCGGTCATTAACACTCGACTGCCGTCTACCTCCCCCACTAACCCGCGCAACCACAACTGATCTTGCTGCAGTTCGGCAAAACAGGCGATCGGCACCTGACAACCACCGTCTAAACGCCTATTTAATGCACGTTCAGCCGTCACACGATCAGCGGTGTCTTGATGGTGTAAGGGAGCCAATAAGGCCATGGTTTTAGCATCGTCCAAACGACACTCCACACCGACAGCACCTTGGCCACCGGCGGGAAGGCACTGGGTGTCGGTTAAGCGTGATTGAATACGGTGATGAAAATCGAGGCGCATAAGGCCCGCACTAGCTAGAATAATGGCATCATATTGGCCTGCATCTAATTTCGCCAACCTAGTATTTACATTACCCCGTAAATCCAGCAGTTCAAGGTCCGGGCGCAAGGCCTTCACTTGCAACTGGCGACGTAGGCTCGAGGTCCCCACTTTGGCACCGTGGGGCAAGTCATCCAAGCTATTAAAGTGATTACTAACAAAGGCATCGCTGGGATCTTCGCGCTCACAGATAATGGCCAACCCCAAACCTTCTGGAAATTCCATCGGCACATCTTTCATCGAGTGTACGGCAATGTCGGCCCGGTCTTCCAGCATGGCTTGCTCTAGCTCTTTAACAAACAATCCTTTGCCACCCACCTTGGCTAAGGGCACATCCAAGATTTTGTCGCCTTTGGTCTTCATACCCAGTAATTCAACCACCAAACCTGGATGGTGGCGCTCGAGCTCGGCTTTTATAAAATAGGCCTGCCAAAGGGCGAGCTGGCTTTCACGGGTAGCAATTCTTAACTTAGTCATAGATCTTCAATGGAGTTGGGACAATATTATGCTGACTAGTGTATCAAATTGCTCACTCATAGACGCCATACCGGTGCTGTTTTATTGATCAGTTACAGGTAAAATACGCCCTTAGCTGCCCTTATTCCAACCAAGAGCGATCTTATGCCCTCTGAATCCCCTGCCGATGTAGAAAACCCGCGTCGTATTCGTAGTTTTGTAAAACGCGCTGGCCGTATGACGCCGTCGCAAGAACACGCGCTGGAGCATTATTGGCCGCGTTATGGTTTGCAATTAAGTCAGGGGCTACTGGATTTTGAATTACTGTTCGGCAACAACCATCCGGTGATCATGGAAATTGGTTTCGGTATGGGTGACTCACTCTCTACCATGGCCGCTACCATGCCACAAAACAACTACATTGGCATTGAAGTTCATCGCCCAGGTGTAGGCCGTTTGCTGAATAACATCGCCACCCAAGAGTTGAGCAATGTCAGGGTGTTTTGCGACGACGCCATTGAAGTGATGGCCCAATGTATTGCCGATGGCAGCTTAGGGGCTGTACAACTGTTTTTCCCTGACCCTTGGCATAAAAAGAAGCACAACAAGCGCCGTATTGTGCAACCTCAATTTGCTCAAGATATTCGCCAAAAACTATCTGTAGGTGGCGTATTCCACATGGCGACCGATTGGCAACCCTATGCCGAACACATGATGGAAGTCATGGAGCCGGCCGAAGGTTACAGCAACCAAGCCGGTGCCAGCCAATACTCTGCGCAGCCAGACTACCGCCCTAGCACCAAATTCCAGCGCCGTGGCGAAGGCAAAGGGCACGGGGTGTGGGATTTGATGTATGGCAAGGAAAGCTAACGCGTCTACATACTTATGACTCCTGCCATCGACCAACTGACCCATTTAGCGATTGCCCACCACATACACGAATACACGCACGACGCGGGTGCGGCGTCTTACGGTATGGAAGCAGCACAAAAAATCGGCGTGGTGCCACAACAGGTATTTAAAACATTGGTGGTAGATACAGGAAGCAAGCGTTTAGCGGTGGCGGTGCTGCCGGTTGATCAGCAGCTCAACTTAAAACTAATGGCCAAAGCCATTGGCGCTAAAAGAGTGGTCATGGCAGACCCAGATGCAGTGAGCCGCAGTAGTGGTTATGTGTTGGGTGGGGTGAGCCCTATTGGGCAAAAGCGTGCGCTTACTACGGTGATTGATGTGAGTGCTCAAAGGTTTGAACGTATCTATGTGAGCGGAGGGCGCAGAGGTTTGGAGATCGAGCTTGCAGCCAAAGATTTAGCTTCCGTGACCGAAGGTCAGTTTGCAGCAATTACTTAGTAGATTCAGATGTTTTCTTGTTTTTTGGATCGTGGGCACGCACGTCAAGTACACCCCATACAGCAAGCGATCCGAATACGACCATCGCTATAACAGCCACTACATTTACAAAGATATCACTATGCATGTTTGATCTCCCCGATTAACTGATACATACGCTGGAATCGCGTCCATACAAAGACAGCATTAACCAATGTAACAAATATAGCGGCAATCAACAAAAATCCGAGTTAATCTCGATGAGTTACCGCCCAACCAATAGTTGCGACTGCCACACCAATAAATACAAAAAACAGCTGTTTTTGAATTGCCAGATCCTAGATTAACCCATCCAATTGCGGCGTATCTACGCCTCCTTACTTCATTGGTATGAATAAGTGTAGTCGACAACAAGAAATATGCCCGAATATGAATACAGAACTAATCAGTAAAGGTCACGTAACTCGGATCTAAATCAATCACTTGTGCGCTCATGGCGGCCGAGGTGATGCCTATATCAATGAGACTTTGCACAATCATGTTGCTCAAGCCTTGTTTTTGCTCTGCGGTGCGACCTGCCATGATGTGTGACGTAGCGTGGATAAATCGGTCTGACCCGGTACCCGACACATGGTGATCGTAGCCTGTGCACCGCACTTTAATATGATCCGGCTGAAACAATTCTGACTTCACATGGGCGTCAAATACCGCGCGTAGCAACTGATCAGGAGTCACGCTGGAGCTGAGCTGGTTGGAAATTTCTATAACGCAATGTGGCATGGTGCAATCCTACTGGGTATGTTGGTGTGTGCTACTAGTGATATTGGGCACTTTGATCGTGCACTGCGTCAACAAACACTTTTGCACTTTCGGGGTCTACAAACTGGTGAATACCGTGACCGAGGTTAAACACATGACCATCGTTTTTGCCAAAGTCTGCCAATATCCGGCCAACTTCAGCCTCAATAGTGGGCGCGTCTGCATACAATACGCTGGGATCCATGTTGCCTTGCAGCGCCACTTTACCCCCTACACGCTCCCGGGCAACGCCGGCCTCGATAGTCCAATCTAAACCGAGGGCATCGGCACCAGTAGCAGCCATTTTTTCTAACCACTGCCCGCCGTTTTTGGTGAATAAAATCACTGGCACTGGACGACCTTCTGACTCGCGAGTAAGGCCATTAACAATACGCTGCATGTAGTCTAAAGAGAAGGCTTGATAACAAGGGCCACTCAATACGCCGCCCCAAGTATCAAAAATCTGCACCGCTTGGGCGCCGGCCGCAATTTGTGCATTAAGGTAGGCGATCACAGAATCGGCCAATACACTAAGCACTTGGTGCAGCAATTCTGGGCTTGAATACATCATGGCTTTAATATGACGAAAGTCTTTACTGGAACCCCCTTCAATCATGTAGGTGGCCAAGGTCCAAGGACTACCAGAAAAACCGATTAACGGCACGTCACCGGACAATGCACTACGGATAGTGCTAACGGCGTTCATCACGTAACCAAGATCGTCGTTCATGTCCGGCACGGTAAGCGCGGCGACATCGGCTTCAGTACGTACTGGCTTTTCAAACTTCGGGCCTTCACCGGCTTCAAAGTATAAACCTAGCCCCATGGCATCTGGCACGGTAAGAATGTCGGAGAACAAAATGGCAGCATCTAAGTCGTAGCGACGCAGCGGCTGTAATGTGACTTCACAGGCAAAGTCAGCGTTTTTGCAAAGGCTTAAAAAGTCACCTGCTTCGGCACGAGAGGCGCGGTATTCTGGCAAATAACGACCGGCTTGGCGCATCATCCATACAGGGGTTACATCCACCGGCTGGCCCATAAGAGCACGCAGAAAACGGTCGTTTTTTAATTCAGGTTTGGAAGCAGTCATAACGAGAGGAGAGGCCTTAAGGCGAGCAAATAAAGATAGCCGCTAATGATATAGATCACCTGCTTAATTGTCACGGGTTGTGGCAACTAAGCAGGTTTATACTGCGGTGACGTTAGACTTGTAAATAGTCTAAGATACCATCGGCAGCGCGACGGCCTTCATCAATAGCGGTTACAACAAGGTCTGAACCACGCACCATATCACCGCCGGCAAAGATTTTGGCATTAGAGGTTTGAAAGGCGTACTTTTGCGCCACTAAATCAGATTTTTGTGGCACGATTACGCGGTCCCAATCATCCAGTGCAATGCCGGCGTCCGCCATCCAAGGGGTTGGGCTTGGGCTAAAACCAAACGCCACAATGACCGCGTCGGCGGCAACGATTTCTTCGCTACCTTCAACCACAACAGGGCGTCGACGGCCATTTTCATCGGCCTCACCTAACTCTGTGGTCACCAGTTTGATGCCGGTGACTTTGCCATTTACGCCCACAATTTCCACCGGAGAACGGTTGAACAAGAACTGCACACCCTCTTCTTTAGAATTGCCTACTTCTTTCACAGAACCAGGCATGTTGGCTTCGTCACGGCGGTAGGCGCAATACACGTTGGCTGCCGCTTGGCGGATAGCAGTACGGTTACAGTCCATGGCAGTGTCGCCACCCCCTAATACCACCACTTGCTTACCTTTTAAATCGACAAAGTCGGCTTCGTCTTTTTCAAAACCCATGCGTCGGTTAATGTTGGAAATAAGGTAAGGTAGCGCTTCGTGAACACCGTCTAGGTCTTCACCCGGAAACCCACCACGCATGTACTTGTACGTGCCCATGCCCATAAACACGGCATCATAGCCCTCCATCAGCTGGTCCAAGGTGATGTCTGTGCCAACTTCCACGTTCAGTTGAAACTCAATGCCCATGCCTTCGAAGATTTCACGCCGTTTGGCCATGACTGGCTTTTCTAGCTTAAATTCGGGGATACCAAAGGTGAGTAGACCACCAATTTCGGGATGCCTATCGAACACGACGGACGACACACCATTACGCGCCAATACGTCAGCACAGGCCAAACCGGCAGGGCCAGCACCAATAATGGCTACTTTCTTGCCTGTCTCTACCACATGACTGAGGTCTGGTGTCCAACCCATGGCAAAAGCCGTGTCGGTAATGTATTTTTCTACAGTACCAATAGTGACCGCGCCAAACCCGTCATTGAGGGTACACGCACCCTCACACAACCGATCTTGTGGACATACACGGCCACACACTTCTGGCAGTGAGTTAGTTTGGTGACACAGCTCTACGGCTTCTAGAATATTGCCTTCAGAGACCAGCTTGAGCCAGTTAGGAATATAGTTATGCACGGGGCACTTCCATTCACAGTATGGATTGCCACATTCTAAACAGCGGTGTGCCTGAGGTTTAGCCTGCACCTCGGTATATGGGTGATAGATTTCAGCAAACTGGCGCTTACGCAAATCTTGATGCACCTTTGATGGGCCTTGACGGCCTACATCGATGAATTGAAAATGGTTGTCTAATCGTTGAGCCATAGTAGCCTCGTACTCTTGGTAATGTGTTTCTAAGTGCTTGGCAATCGGTTGCTAAGCCTTGGGATTATTCTGTCTTAGTCCGAGTGGTCGCCATCAGCTGCTGTAAATTGGCGGCTTTGGGTTTAACTAACCAGAACTTACTCACATAATCTTCAAAATGTTTACTTAACTCTTTGCCCCAGCGACTGCCCGTAGCTTGGAAGAAGTTTTCTAAAATACCGCGCAAATAACTGCGGTACTCTTCCATGTTTTCACCACGAATACGGTGGATTTCGACCAACTCGCTGTTGTACTTGTCTACAAAAGTGCGATCTAGGTCTAACACAAAAGCAAAACCACCGGTCATACCTGCACCAAAGTTATACCCTGTGTTACCCAATACCGTCACCCCCCCGCCGGTCATGTATTCACAGCAATGGTCGCCCGCACCTTCAATGACTGCATGGGCGCCTGAGTTACGCACAGCGAAACGTTCGCCAGCACAACCGGCAGCCATAACGGTACCGCCTGTGGCGCCATACAAACACGTATTACCCATAATAGAGGTCACGTTAGACTTAAAGCTAGAGCCTTTAGGTGGGTAGATAACAAGCTTGCCACCGGCCATTCCCTTACCCACGTAATCGTTGGCATCGCCTTCAAGGAACATGTTTAAACCGCCGGCATTCCACACACCAAAACTCAAACCTGCGACACCTTTGAGATACACTTCCAACGGATGGCTCGACATACCCTGGTTGCCATGTTGCTTGGCGATCGCACCAGAAACACGAGCACCTACTGAGCGGTCGCAGTTGGTGATGTTGAATTCAAATTTACCACCCTTTGAATTAGCAATGGCATCCGACATTTCATCAAACATCTGTTGGTTCATCGCACCCGGGTCGTATGGCTGGTTGCGGCTCACCTGACAGGTATTAGGCTGATCGGGCGCAATACCCGCTTGGCTTAACAGTGGCGATAGGTCTAAATTACGTTGTTTGTTAGTCACGCCTGCAGCGCTTTCTAGCAACTCTGTATGGCCTACCAATTCTTCAATACTGCGCACACCTAGCTGCGCCATGACTTCACGGGTTTCTTCGGCAATAAAGGTGAATAAATGTTTCACCATTTCTACAGTGCCGCGGAAGTGATGATCGCGTAATTGTTGATTCTGTGTGGCAACGCCCGTAGCGCAGTTGTTAAGGTGGCAAATGCGCAGGTATTTACAGCCTAACGCCACCATCGGTAGAGTACCAAAACCAAAACTCTCGGCACCCAGTAAGGCCGCCTTGACGACATCAAGACCGGTCTTTAAGCCGCCATCCGTTTGCACTCGCACTTTGCCACGTACACCGTTGCCTCGTAAGGATTGGTGCGCATCAGCAAGGCCTAATTCCCACGGTGAACCCGCATAACGGATAGACGTCAGCGGGCTTGCCGCTGTACCACCGTCGTAACCAGAAATAGTAATCAAGTCTGCATACGCCTTGGCCACACCCGAGGCAATGGTACCCACGCCCGGACGCGAAACCAGTTTTACAGAAACCAAGGCTTCTGGGTTGACTTGCTTCAAGTCAAAAATCAGCTGTGCCAAATCTTCGATGGAATAAATGTCGTGATGCGGCGGCGGTGAAATCAAGGTCACACCGGGTACTGAATATCGCAAAGTGGCAATCAGGTCATTGACCTTGCCGCCTGGAAGCTGGCCGCCTTCACCGGGTTTTGCACCCTGGGCCACTTTAATTTGCAACACATCTGCGCTCGCAAGGTAGGCCGGCGTTACGCCAAAACGACCGGAGGCGATTTGCTTAATTTTAGAGCGTTTGTTGGTACCATAACGCGCTGGGTCTTCACCACCTTCACCCGAGTTTGAGCGGCCCCCAAGTTCGTTCATAGCCATGGCCAGTGCTTCGTGGGCTTCTGGCGACAAAGCGCCTAACGACATGGCCGCACTATCAAAACGTTTGAATATTTCGCTAACGGGCTCTACTTCGCTAAGGTCAATAGCATTAGCTGGCTTAAGCTTAAGCAAATCTCGTAATGACGCTACGCCACGCTCATTCACTAGCTTGGCGTACTTTTTGTACACCTCATAGTCGCCGGTTTGAACGGCTGTTTGCACTGTAGTTACGACGTCAGGGTTATAGGCGTGATACTCGCCGCCGTGCACGTACTTAAGCAATCCCCCTTGCTGAATCGGCTTACGGTCTATCCAAGCCTCAGCAGCCAAAGCGGCCTGTTCGCCTTCAAAGTCGGCGAAGCTCGCCCCCTCAATGCGGCTGGCAACGCCGTGGAAACATAGGTCCACCACCTTACTATGCACGCCAATGGCTTCAAACAATTGTGCACCACGGTAAGAGGCGATGGTAGAAATACCCATCTTAGACATGATTTTAAGCAGGCCTTTATTGATGCCTTTACGGTAGGCTTTATGGCAGTCCGTTGGATCTCCAATAATTTCACCCGATGCCACCATGTCGTTGATGACACGATAGCTCAGATAAGGGTATACCGCCGTTGCACCAAAACCAATCAACACTGCAAAGTGATGCGAATCTCGAGCGCTACCCGTATCAACCACAATATTGGCATCACAACGTAAACCCAAGTTGGTTAAATGGTGATGTACCGCACCTGTGGCCATCGCTGCAGGGATAGGTAACATGCCCTTTTCAATGTCACGATCGGTTAATACAACAATGCCTTTGCGATTACGTACCGCGGTTGCGGCTTGCTGGCGCACCCCTTCAATAGCCGCCTCTAGACCAAGGGCCGGGTCATAGTTAAGGCTAATGGAGTGCACCCGAAAACCAGGTACATTCATATGCAACAAATCAGTGTATTTGCTGGCAGACAAAACGGGTGAACCCAGTACAATGCGTTTGGCAAGTTCAGGCCCTTCCTGGAAGATGTTGCGCTCGCGGCCCAAACACGTTTCCAAAGACATCACCACGGCTTCGCGCAGCGGATCGATCGGTGGGTTGGTCACTTGTGCAAATTGCTGACGGAAGTATTCATAGACCGAGCGCACGCGACTAGACAATACCGCCATCGGCGTGTCGTCGCCCATTGAGCCTACCGCTTCTTGTGCACTTTCGGCTAACGGACGAATCACTTGATCACGTTCTTCATACGTAATCTGATACATCTTCATGTGTCGGTTCAGCTCACCTTCACTAAAGTCATCAAAGCACTGCTCTTCATTGAGGGTGCCCTCCAATCGAATCGCCGACTTACGCAACCACTTTTTATAGGGTTGGGACGCCTTGAGTCGATCATCAATGTCTTTGGTATGCATGACTTCGCCAGTGTGGGTATCTACAGCCAAAATTTGACCAGGCCCCACACGGCCTTTAGCCACCACGTCTAACGGGTCATAGTCAAAGGTGCCAATTTCTGATGCCGTTACTAGGTAATCATCTTTGGTCATTACCCAGCGCGACGGACGCAAACCATTGCGATCTAATAAGCACACCGCATAGCGGCCCGTGTTGAGCACCATGCCAGCTGGACCATCCCATGCTTCCATATGCATTGAGTTGTATTCGTAGAACGCGCGTAGCTCAGGGTCCATCAACTCGTCATTTTGCCATGCTGGCGGCATAATTAAGCGTAAGGCGCGGAACACATCCATGCCACCCAACACCATCAACTCAAGCATATTGTCCATGCTAGAGGAATCTGAACCAGTCCTGTTGACCACACCTTCAAGGTCTTGTAGTTCAGGAATTAGTGGCGTCGACAGCACGTTCTGGCGCGCTTTAGCCCAATTGCGGTTACCTTCTATGGTGTTGATTTCGCCGTTGTGAGCCAAGAATCGAAACGGTTGAGCCAACGGCCATCGTGGCAAGGTGTTGGTGGAAAAACGCTGATGGAACGTGCAAATAGCCGTGGCGAGTGTTGGGTCACCTAAGTCTTTATAAAACACCGGCAAATCGACCGGCATCATCAGGCCTTTGTAAGACACCACACGATGAGACAAGCTACACACATAAAATTCTTCGTCAGCCTTGAGTGCATACATGGTGGTTTTGCGGGCCACTAACAAACGGGCTTCTAGTAATTCGCCGCGTAACTCTACGCTGTTAACAAACACTTGTTCAATGCGTGGTTGGCAATCGGCACCAATAGGGCCTAGGCAAGAAGTATCAACCGGCACTTCGCGCCAGCCTACGAGCTCTAAGCCGTTGTCTTCAATGGCTTGATTGAGAATGTTTCGAGAGTGGGCCGCTTTATCTTCGTCTTGCGATAAAAACACCATACCCACGCCGTAGGATTCGGTCAGTTCTTCAGAAAAACTATCCAGCGCCACTTGGCGCATAAAGGCGTCGGGCATTTGTAACAACAAACCACAACCGTCACCCGTCTTGCCGTCGGAGGCAATGCCACCACGGTGGGTCATACAGGTTAACGACTCAATGGCTTTTTGCAATAAGTCATGACTAGGATCACCATGCATATGAGCAATAAGCCCGAAGCCACAGTTATCTTTAAATTCTTTGGGGTTAAAAAAGCCAGCGTTCATCGGCATCTCTCTCGCTAATCTGGCAAACCATTTTGGCTGCCCTAGGTATTAACAAGTGTCACTAATGCATAACCAACGAGAGCAAGCACCAGCAGGACACTTGCCGTAATTACAAACCCTTATAAGGGCTTATAGATATATTGAATCAACAAATGGACGAATATCCTACCTGAGAATGGCGCTACAAACAAATATTTTGGGTATTTAGTGGGTAAATACCTACACAATAGACGACGTTCGCTACATTTTGTAAAAGTTATTCACCGCTAGTGTTGAATTTATCGCGAATCTGCTGCTGAATCTTCAACACCGAACGAGGCCAAGGCTGCTGATTGCGTAAAGCGAGCGGCAAGGCCTTAATGGCATCACGTGCCGCGCTGCTGCTCTGGTAATCACCCACCAATAAGATATACCAAGGCGCATTTCCACGCTCAAGTTGCAGCACATAATAAGGCTGCTGTAACTTATGCTGCGTCAAAAAGGCTTCCAATGTAGGCTCCAATCGCGCCCCTAATACCTGCAAACTAAAATGGTCTGGCGACACCTTCATGAGTGCTGCATAACCATAACCATGCTCACTAATGGTGGTCGCTTGAGGCCAAGCGGGTAATACAGGAATGTCTGCAGCAATGGGCTCGGGTGCTGGCTCAGACTCGGGTTTTGGCTCAGGCTGCAGTTTTGGCTGCAAGCTCACGTTGGGCGATGGCGCAGACAGCTCGATTGGTTGCAGAGGGGGAAGCGCTTGAGCAATCGGTTCGATCAATGATTCATCCACGGCAGTAACATCCTCCTCGATAACCTCGACCAGGGTCGCCATCTCCGGTAGGTCTATCGGCGTACGCGCCGGATCAGTGACATAGTTAAACACCCATACCCCTGCTAACAGGCACACCACCACAATGGTGGCGGCAATATGCATGAGCGGCCATCCTGTTTGCTGCACAAAGCCGCCTTTATGCAAGGCTTTGCTAGCGAGCATATTCAGGTAGCCCGGATTACCTTGAGCCAGCTGGTGCAATTGCAACAACTGGATAGGGGCTAAACCCTGACCCTGAGCAATGCCCATGATGTGTAATCGTTGGCGCAGATAATCGGCACTTTCTTCTTGGCTAAATGGCGCCAACAGCAAATGATAAAAGCGCTCTTGGCGCATTTCAGTGAACTGAGGTGCTTCGATGCGCTCCACCAGGCCTTGGTCGGCGTACAGAATAACGTGCGGACGCGAATCCACTTTGGCACTTCTGGGCAACAAGTTAGCTAACAATTCCAAGGCATCATCGTCTAACCAGTGTGCATCGTCCACTACTAGCAGCAATACTTGCTCGTCACGGGTAAGCTCTTGGGCCAACTCTTGGAGCGCAAGAATAGACGCCTCAAGACTCGCATGATTAGGTAGTTGCAGTGGTAATTGCTGCACCAACTGGCGTATTACCCAGGCCGCCGAAACGGTTTCATTTAAGGCTAGGTGGACAATGCAGGCATCGGCGGGCTGCACCCTTAAAAACTGGTCTATAAAGGTGCTTTTACCGGCACCAGTGGGCGCCGTAACCAAGACCAAGTAATCTGAAAAATGACTCAAATGCAGCAATGTGTCGAGCTGGCGCCCACGCGCCTTAGCTTGATACTCGAAGCTCATCAAGTTGATCGATTGATGATCTTCTTCTTGTTGCTCTAATTGACGCATGTAGGCGCCATAGGAGGCGGCCAAGCTGGATGCCTTATTGGATGCGAGCACTGCCCCGGAGTGACTCATAGGACCCTAGCGGACCGGCTGGTGATTAAGGGTTTGATGTAACAGTTCCGAACTGAAGTTGGCGGTCACAACCGCACCGCCCAATTGCTCTAACAAGATGAGTCGGATAGTGCCATCGGTGACTTTTTTGTCAACTTGCATGTGCTGCAGATAGTGGCTCGAGTCCATAGTGTCTGGCCCCCATGAGGGCAACCCAGACGCCGCCAGCAAGTGCATGATACGTTGCACCGTAGGATGATCGATCCAACCTAAACGATGGGACAAGTCGGCGGCCATGGCCATACCCGCGCCCACGGCCTCACCGTGTAACCAGCGGCCATAACCCATTTGCGTTTCAACAGCATGGCCAAAGGTGTGGCCAAAGTTAAGCAACGCTCGGCGGCCTTGTTCACGTTCATCGTCAGCCACAATTTCGGCCTTACAGGCACATGAACGGTAAATCGCTTGACTAATTAAAGCCGGCTCTAGCAGCCTGAGCTGGTCAATATTAAGTGTTAACCATTGGAAAAAAGGCGCATCGGCAATGAGGCCGTATTTAATCACTTCGGCAAGGCCTGCAGACAACTCGCGTGCGGGTAAGGTGGCTAAACTCTGGGTGTCAATCAACACACACTGAGGCTGATGAAAGGCTCCTATCATGTTCTTACCCAAGGGGTGGTTAACGCCGGTTTTACCGCCCACAGAGGAGTCCACTTGTGACAACAAGGTGGTGGGCACTTGAATAAAATTGACCCCCCGTTGATAGGCAGCCGCGGCAAAGCCTGTCATATCGCCAATAACTCCGCCGCCTAAAGCGATTAAGGTGGTGGTGCGGTTATGGCGTTGCTGCAGGAGGTGATCAAACACCAAACTCACGGTATCCAGGTGTTTGTGCGCTTCGCCGTCCTCTAAAACCAAACGATCTAACTGCAAACCTTCAATTTGCAAGCCCTCTAAACCCGCCATCAGCGTATCTAAATACAGCGCTGCAACAGTGGTATTGGTGACCACCAATATTTGTTTGCCGCTGATATGCGGGGCCAACAACTGCGACTGCTGCAACAAACCGCTACCGATGTATATAGGATAACTTCGGTCGCCTAAATCAACCGTCAGTGTTTGGTGTGTGTTGGTCATGGCCTGGGCTCTAGCCTACAAAGCGCGAATGGCTTCTATTTGTTTGATGATCTCTGCCACCAACAAACGAGGATTTTGGGCGCCTGTGGCTACCTGAATGTCCGCGGTTTCTTCGTACAGGGCATGACGGCTAGCAAATAGGTCGCGTAGCACTTGTTCTGGGTCTTCGTTTTGTAATAGTGGCCGGTTCTTGTCTTTCGACGTTCGTTCGAGCTGCTGCTCTACCGTCGCAAACAAATACACCACCGTGCCACGGGCAGACAAATGCTGGCGATTGTCTGCCGACTCAACCGCACCACCACCAGTAGCCATCACCACATCGCGCTGCTGAGACAGTTCGGCAATCATGTTAGCTTCGCGTTTGCGAAAGCCCGCTTCGCCTTCAACATCAAAGATCCAAGGGATGTCAGCGCCAGACCTGTCTTCTATTTCTCTGTCCGTATCTAAAAATTCTAACTTCAGTTCACGAGCAAGTTGCCGCCCGATGGTGCTTTTCCCAGCACCCATGGGGCCAATTAAAAATATATTCACCGTGGATTTCCCTGTTAATAAACAGCAACAACAAAACCCGGTCATCAAGAGCTTGCTGCATCGCTGCCGGGTAGGATGCTTTAAATTATGGGGATTAAGGTCAACTTAATCAAGGGTAATCAAGGGTTAACTATCCGAGGAGTAACAAAAACCAGAAGCTCAAAACGTTCTGTGCCGTGTTTGCGCCGCTGAAACCACTGACCGACCAAGGGTAATCCGGCTAACAGGGGGTTAGACAATAAACGGTCCAACTGCTGCTCATACAGTGCGCCGCCCAACACCAAAGTTTGCCCCAAACCCACCACGGCACGCGTTTTTAGGCGATGGGTATTCAACGCCAGCTCGCCGTTAGGTAGCAAATCGCCAATTGAGTCTTGCATCACCAGCAAGTCTAATTGCACCTGTTGGTGCGGTAACACCCTAGGTGTCACAGTGAGCCCCAACACCGCCTGCTTCCAATGCTGTTGCTGACCTGCCTCAGTGGTCATGACGTACGGCACCTCCTGGCCCGTTTCAATGCTCCCCGTGTAGCCTTCTTGCACTAAAATTTGCGGCTGCGCTAAGGTAAGCATCTTACCACTGGCTTCTAACGCTGCTAACTCTAGCTGCAACAACACATGGGCGCCTATCAAACCTAATTGCAAACTGCCTCCCGTCGAGTTAAAGCCAACTCCAAGGCTGGCGCCTGGTGACGGTTTGGCCGAGGTGCCGGCAACGTGACCTAGGGCAGCAATAAAATTCAGACCACTAGACTCTCCTAAGTCCGATTTAGCAATAACGATACGGCCCTCTATTAATAACTGGTCCAGCGGCTGGTCCAGTTGGCGAATGACCTTGGCCAACTGTGTTGCGCGTGCAGGTTCGTCGTAAATGAGCATTTGATGGGTGCGAGAATCAGCTAACAACTGTCCCCGTGGCGACAATAGTGTGCTGGCATTTTGTAAGGTTGAAAGCATCTCATCGGCCGCCACGTAGCCTAGTTTTACCCGTGCCATGGGCAACAAAGCGGCGCTCAATTCATGGTCCCCCTGCGACACGACCAAGCCCTGCGCCGTGTGCTTGCAGGTTAACGCAAAGCCATTGCAGATGAGTGCCAAACCTTTTGCTGGCTGAATTTGTTTCAACACCAAACTCACCTGAGTATCGATGTCATCAGCTAACACTAAATTGGTCTGTGCCGCCAATGCGAGCTCATACAGAACATCGGTTATGGGCACCTGGCGCACATCAATGTCGATGGCCTGATTGCCATCACTGTGGCTTAAGTCTGCGGCCAGCACCCCCAGTAATAACAAGCAACGATTAAACAGCGGCCTCATGGGCACACCCCTGTTACGCATTGGCGCTGCAACACCCACTGCTGCTGGCCCTGCTGCAAGATCACTTGCTGCGCATTAGCCTCGACCAACCGCCAAGGCCCCACAGCTTGACCAAGCCGTAGGCGTTTCACCGTGCCGCTAGCAACCTGTCGAAGCCACACCATGACCCCCTTATTCGCTTGCTGACTAAACCCAGTAAAGCGCAAATTCGATTGCGCAATCACGCCTTTTGTTTGCGCAGTTGCAAGGGTTGTAAGCGGCCCAGAAAATTGATCAAAGGCCAATCTTATGGACGACTGTTGTGCCAATGAAAACGGTTTATTATAATCGCCCAAATCTGGCACCACCGGCGCCGCCTGCCAGTGCATTGCCAAGTTCCATAGACCCGGTGACGCTGCGGATAGAGACAGCTCGGTTAGTGACCAACCGACGCCGCTAGGCACCGGAGCCAGTGCCCGCCATTGGTCGCTCGATAGCTGTGCCGTGAGTTGCAGGCTATCGTCTGCCGCAGACACCTCCACGCTAGTGGATAAACGGGATAACCGCTGCACCATGTTCGCCGCTGGCACCGCTGCTAAGCTATGCGCCACTGGCTCAGGCCTCAGAGCCAATGCATCTAGGGTCTGGTTGGATGTTGCCGCCACAGGGCCATGACTCAGCGGGTACTGCACCCGCAAGCCAATACCATGGGGCTGCGCATTTAAGGCCATCACCTTGGCGTTCGGCCGAGCTTGGGTCCAGTATTGCCACCAAGGTTGCCAATCTTGCAGCTGGGTCACCTCAAACTCTATAGCCACGGCTTGCCCCTGCTGCGTCCAGCGCCAACTCGTGAGTTGTTGGGGAGCGGGTAGCCTGGAGGCCAAGGTAGTCAACTCGAGTGCGGGCAACCACGCCTGTTGTTGCAGCCGCTGAAGCACCATCGCGTTACGCTGGGCCTGCTGGGTTTGAAGCTGCTTTAGCCAAATCTCTTGCTGTTGTTGTTGAAAGTACAAACCCCCAGCCTGAAGCACATCATGGGTCTGAGCCATGGCCTGCTGCCAACGGGCGTACTGCCAGCCCACCGGCGTCAGCAACAACAGGCTGACGATTAGGCCCACTGCGAGCATCGCATAACGCCGGCGCCGCTGCGCTAACAGGCACTGTTGGAACCAAGGCAAAAAATTGGCTTCACTGGCCTTAGGTTGGCGCCACGTTATCATGACTTACCCCAGCATTTTTGCGCCAGCCACCACGCCATGGAGCCCCTTAGGTCAACCGCTTTAGGGCATTGCACACGACTCAACACCAGCGGCTCCAAGCTGGCTTCTAGGGTGGTGTTAACCACCGTTTGTAGATGGGCCAAAAGATGTTCAACCGGACGTGCATAATGGGCGTTAAGCACCAACAACATAGTCAGTGCTGGGGCCAGTTGCAAGTGCTCTACCAACACACTTGAGGCATCAAGGTTAAGTTTTTCTGCGGCCCAGCGCTGATGCGCTAGCTGCTGCTTGATTTGGCTGCTAACAAGGCGGTGATGCCAGCGGCGTGGTTGCTGGGCATTGGCAATTTGCACATGTGGGCCATGCAGCCAAGTGAAACAAACTTTAGGCAAACCAACGGTAACCCACAAGTGTCGCTGGCCCACAAGATTATTGATTTGTGCAAGGCATTGAAACCAAGCAGCCTCTGACTCATCAGGTGATCCAAAGGGATCAAATTGAGGTATTGGCACCGCCCATTGGCCCA
This sequence comes from Oceanospirillaceae bacterium, assembly GCA_018647765.1. GTDB lineage: Bacteria > Pseudomonadota > Gammaproteobacteria > Pseudomonadales > Balneatricaceae > Njordibacter. The sequence continues at coordinate 51,656 of JABGSN010000015.1, forward strand.
AACAACAATGCGACCCATGAGTGCTGCGTGAATTATTAGAGGCCTGCAAAAGCACCATGCGCAGGCACTGTGCCTGCCAATCAAGGCCAAGAGACAAGGGACTAACGCGACGTTTACACAATTGCTCCAACATAATTCCCATCCATGGGTGGCGAAACTAAATATATCTTATATACTTTCGATTCTTTTTCCGTCTTGAGCTTAAGCATAGCATGACATTTGTAGGCCGCCTGTTTAAATGGGGATTCATCCTCGGCACGCTCTGTGCCTTACTAATAGGGGCGTTTACCTGGTTTTACCTGATCCCTAGGCTACCCGATGTCAGCGCCCTCAAGGACTATCACCTACAGACCCCATTGCGAGTGATGAGCCGTGACGGCAAGCTAATTTCAGAATTCGGTGAACAACGCCGCATTCCTTTGCGTATCGACCAAGTACCCCAAGACTACATCAACGCTTTAATTTCTGCAGAAGACGAGAACTATTACAGCCACTACGGCGTAGACCCAAAAGGCTTATTGCGTGCGGCAGTACGCATGGTTCAAGCCGGCGGTAAAATCCAAGGCGGCGGCAGCACCCTCACCATGCAGGTGGCGCGCAATTATCTGTTAACCTTAGATCAAACCTTCATCCGCAAATTTAACGAAATATTATTATCATTTCAGATTGAGCAACAACTCAGTAAAGATCAAATTCTAGAAATGTACTTCAATAAAATGTTTTTGGGCCACCGTTCATATGGCATCGAGGCGGCCTCTGCGGTGTATTACGGACGCTCAATTAGCGAGTTAGAATTACCCCAACTCGCCATGTTAGCGGGGCTCTACAAGGCGCCATCAAAATACAACCCAATCTCCAATCCACAACGCTCCAAAGTACGCCGTAATTGGATTTTAGGTCGCATGCTAAAGCTCGGCTATATCCACCAGCAACAATATGATGACGCCATTGCCACCCCAGTCATTGCCCGCTATCACAGCCTTAAACCAGAAACTTCAGCATCCTACGTCGCAGAAATGGTGCGCCAAGAGCTGTTTGACACCTTCCCCATAGAAGATGTGTACACCGGCGGATATCGGGTCTATACCACCATCGACAGCCGCCTACAGGACGCCGCACAACTGGCCGTGCAAAAAGGCCTGCTGGCTTACGATCGACGCCACGGGTTTAGAGGCATTGAAATCAACCATGGTGCCGACCTAGCCGCCGAACAAGCCGAGCGCATCCTCAATCGCATCCCAGTATTCGGCCCGTTGCAACCAGCTATCGTGCAACAAGTGAATGAAGATTCGGCCAACTTAATCATGCGCTACGGAGCCACCGCCACCATCCAATTTAGCGACATGAGTTGGATCCGCCCGCGTATTGCTATAGACCACTTAGGCCCTAAGCCCGAACAGATTAGTGACATTCTCACAGTCGGTGACCAAATTCGCGTACGTCAGGCGTATTCTGACCCTAACGTTTGGTATTTATCACAAGTGCCCGATGCGCAAGGCGCACTCATCGCCCTAGATCCACAAGACGGCGCTATGATCGCCTTGGTGGGTGGTTTTGAATACTTACACAGTAAATTTAACCGCGCTACCCAAGCCTTGCGTCAGCCTGGCTCAAACTTTAAACCCTTCATCTATTCCGCTGCCCTAGAGCAGGACTTTACCGCCGCCACCTTAATTAACGATGCCCCAGTGGTGTTTGCCGACGCCAGCTTGGAAGACTCATGGCGGCCAGAAAACTATAGCGGCAAGTTTTTTGGCCCCACCCGCTTACGCAAAGCCTTATACAAATCGCGCAACTTAGTTTCGATCCGTATTCTGCGCGAAATCGGCATCAAATCGGCCATCGATTACGCCGCTCGCTTTGGTTTTAAACCAGAACAATTACCTCGCAACTTGTCCCTTGCCTTAGGCAGTGCCAGCGTGCCGCCTATTGATGTAGCCACGGCTTACGCCAGCATTGCCAACAAAGGCTACCAAGTCACGCCCTATTTTATTGAACGTATTGAAGACAGTTTTGGCAAGGTGCTGTACCAAGCCGAACCCACAACGGTATGTGCCAACTGTGATTATATACGCGCCACCGATACAGTGAATTTAGTCACCCAGCCAGACAGACAGACCACGGTCATTGATAACGGTGCCATCATGGCACTCGACGAAGCCATCGACCAAGAAGATGCCGACCAACAAGCGGCGCAGGATGCCTTATTGGGCAACCGCAGTCGGCCCACCACAGCGCTTCCCATTGCCCCACAAATTATGGACCAGCGCGTCAATTACATCATGCACACCATCCTTCAAGATGTGGTGAAAAAAGGCACAGCACGTAAAGCTCAAAAGCTAGAAAGAAATGATTTGGCGGGCAAAACCGGCACCACCAACGACCAAAAAGACGCTTGGTTTTCGGGCTATGTTGATTCCATGGTGGCCACAACTTGGGTCGGGTTTGACCAACCAAAAACCTTAGGCAGAAACGAATTTGGTAGCACCGCTGCACTGCCTATTTGGATTGACTTTATGCGCGTCGCCCTAGCTGGCACACCAGAACACCAACGTACCCAACCCGACGGCATGGTGACCATAAAAATTGACCAAGCCACTGGCGAGTTAGCCCGGCCAGAAGACACCACCTCGTTAGAAGAAATCTTCCGCGAAGAGCGCACCCCGGTACAAATGGCGCTACCTAAAAACACTCATTCTAGCGACAGCGCCACCCAGCAAGAAGCGGCGCCAGAACAGGTTTTTTAAAGCCCACTGAGTGCTGGAGCCTGCTCCAGCATGTCTAAATGATAGACGCTCATCAAGCCCGACACATAACCCTTTTGACGTTGTTTTTTACTCAACTTACGCCACGACATCCAACCCCTTGCGATAATGGTTTGCCCAAGCCACTGATCTAACTGCTGGCGCTGCGTGAGTTTTAAAGGCGAGGCCGCGAGTAACTGTTTATCTATTTTAATGCCCGCTTGGCCACCCAAACCAATATACCAGTGATACAGGCTTTCACTTATAGACACCACCACACCCTCCATACGCATAAACCCACCTTGTTTGGGGGCTAAGTCGGCCGCTTGATAGACTGCAGGTGCGTTCGTGTGCCAAATACCCAGGCTTTGTTTACGAGCGAGCGCCTCGTGCTGCCATAAGCACCCATCAGCGCCGCGTACATCCATGCTCACCACATAAGCTAACCCCCGGGCCACAAGCAACGCCTCGGCACTCAACCCAGACCCATCATACAGTTTTACTAACCACCGGCCGTAACGGTCTTTAACCTTAGGCAACAAGCGCACATAAATCGCAGCATGGGGTGCTAGTTGCAGATTTAACTCATCTCTAGCCTGCTGTGCGTAGGGTTGCGCTGGCCGTGTTTTGTGAGCCATTTCGGTGGTATTAATCTGCCCTAATCGCAAACGCTGTCCATGGGCCAAACTGAGGCTATCGCCGTCTTGCACATACCAGTGCTGCAGCTGGTAAATATGGCCCAACTCAGGTTCCCCCAACCAAGGCGATGCCCGCAGCATTTGTTGCTTAGATAAAGCCAAACACTGCGCCGCCACCGCAGGCACATTGGCTAGTGTCAAAAGCACGCAACAAACCCCAACCATTTGCCGTATTAGTTTGTTATTCATAAGCACCTACTCGCACTATGTGTGATCATATAGCATAGCTTCTTTCTAACATGAATGCGGCTCAACTCAGATTAACGCAAGCCCGCCAGCTCTGCCTTCGCCCTGCGGCCGATAAGCCCTTGCTTATACACCGGACTCCTCGTTAAAATAGCGCCTTACCTTCGCCCCTACAAGCCAACAGGAACACCCATGAGCCAAACTAACGAGATTGCCACAAACCAACAATGGGGAGGCCGTTTTAGCGAGCCTACCGATGCCTTTGTGGCCCGTTTTACGGCATCAGTGGACTTTGACCAACGTATGTACCGCCAAGACATTCAGGGTTCCGTAGCGCATGCCAAAATGCTCACCCATGTGGGCGTATTAACGCAGCAAGAGTGTGATGATATTTTGCGCGGTTTAGAAGAGATTCGTATCGAGATTGAACGCGGCGACTTCACCTGGTCCGTGGCCCTCGAAGATGTACACATGAACATCGAAGCCGCCCTCACCACGAAGATCGGCATGGCCGGCAAGAAGCTCCACACAGGGCGCTCTCGCAACGACCAAGTAGCCACTGATATTCGCCTTTATTTGCGTGATGAAATCGACCTTATTTGTAGTGAAATCAGTCGCTTACAAATGGGTTTTATTGGCCAAGCCAAGGCCGAAAATGCCACTATCATGCCTGGCTTTACACACTTACAAACGGCACAACCTGTAACCTTTGGCCACCATGTATTGGCGTGGAACGAAATGCTCCAGCGTGACTACGAACGCCTACAAGACTTGCGCAAACGCCTTAACATTTCGCCCTTGGGTGCAGCCGCATTGGCCGGCACGAGCTATCCCATAGATCGACACATGACCAGCGATTTGTTAGGTTTTGACCGACCTACAGAAAACTCTCTCGATTCTGTGAGTGACCGTGACTTTGCCATTGAGTTTTGTGCTGCAGCGAGCCTTATATTAATGCACTTATCCCGCGCTTCAGAAGAACTGATTTTGTGGACCTCCGTACAGTTTAATTTTATCGACTTACCGGATCGCTTTTGTACTGGTTCATCAATCATGCCGCAAAAGAAAAACCCAGATGTACCCGAATTAGTCCGAGGCAAAACCGGCCGCGTCAATGGTCACCTCATTTGTTTGTTAACTTTGATGAAAGGCCAGCCGCTCACCTATAACAAAGACAACCAAGAAGACAAAGAACCCTTATTTGATACCATTGATACGGTCAAGGGTTGCTTACGTGCCTATGCCGACATGGTGCCAGCCTTAGTGCCCAAGCGTGACCAAATGCGCGCCGCTGCGCTTAAAGGCTTTGCCACGGCAACTGACTTGGCCGATTACTTGGTGGGTAAAGGCCTAGCCTTCCGTGACGCCCACGAAGTGGTTGGCAAGTCCGTTGCCCATGGCCTAGCCACCGGTAAAGACCTGAGTGAGATGAGTTTGGCTGAACTACAAGCCTTTAGCGAGCTAATCACCGCTGACGTGTTTGATATACTGACCTTAGACGGCTCGGTCAGTGCCCGCGATCACATCGGTGGCACAGCGCCTAAGCAAGTATTAGCAGCAGCAGAGCGGGCACTTGCCCTAGTCAGCAGCCGCCCGCTTTAAGTTAGGCCAGCAATCCATCTAAGGCACTGCAGTCAAAGCGCTCCTGCGCTTGGTCTTGTAGTGCCTGGGCAAGACATTGGCCCAACGTTTGGCTCTGGTCAGTGGTTAAACGCCAGCTGCCTTGCTGCTGTTCAAAGTGTAAACCACCGGTCAAGCACGCCAGCCACACTTGGCTTAAGGGCGGCTGGCGACTGAGTATTATTTGACTCGCATTTTCACAGCTAATGGTGAGTAAACCATTAGTGTTGACGTAATCAATATCACTTTCTGCTTCATCTAAAAGTTCTTCCACCTGCAAAAATAAATCGTCAACCTGCTGCTGGAACTGCGCTTCATTCATGAATTTCACTTTTGGTAATGGCCTCGTTATTGAGGCCGTTGATTAATATGCGTTCAAAGTAACCCATTGCCGGTGTCTGCGCTAGTGTAGACGCGTGTTTCAGGGGTATAATCGTAGCTAATTATTAACTTAATACGACAACACTGTGGGTGCCGACGTGAAAAAATTGGTTTGTTTATCGCTACTCTGCCTCAACTTGACCTTAGGCTTGGCAAGCTGTGGGCAGGCGGGAAGCTTATATGTACCCGACACCCCAGCAACAACCAGTCATTAAACGAGTCATCGACACCATGGATAATTTTGAATACCGTAGCAACCGGTTGTTTGCCGAAGACATCGATGTAGCTAGCCTGGCGCAGCAATACGGCACGCCAACCTATGTCTACTCTCGCGACACCTTAGAACGTAACTACACGGCCTATAGCCAAGCCCTAGAAGGTTGTGACCACTTAGTGTGTTACGCGGTAAAGGCCAACAGCAACATTGCAGTACTTAATGTGCTTGCACGCCTTGACGCCGGTTTTGACATCGTTTCTATTGGCGAATTGGAGCGCGTATTGGTGGCCGGTGGTGATCCCAACAAAATCGTATTCTCCGGCGTCGGCAAACAAACCCACGAAATGCAACGGGCATTAGAAGTGGGCGTCCACTGTTTTAATGTAGAGTCTGAGGCCGAGCTAGTACGCTTACAGAGCGTTGCTGCCAGTATGGACCGTGTGGCACCCATATCGTTACGCATTAACCCCGATGTGGATGCAAAAACGCACCCTTACATCTCTACGGGTCTAAAAGAGAACAAGTTTGGTATTGGCATTGACCAAGCGCCAGCAGCCTATGCCCAAGCGAGCACTATGAGCCACATCAATGTGATTGGTGTGGATTGCCATATTGGCTCGCAGCTCACTCAAATTGAGCCCTACCTAGACGCCATGGATCGCTTGTTTGTATTAATTGATACCCTTGCAGAACAAGGTGTCGGCATTACCCACTTAGACCTAGGCGGTGGCCTTGGCGTCTGTTATGGCGACGAACAACCACCCGCCATTAGCGATTTTATTTCCCGTGTACGTGCCCACCTTGGCAACCGCAATTTAGCTTTGGTGTTTGAACCTGGCCGCTCTATTTGTGCTGATGCTGGGGTGTTATTAACCCATGTAGAATACATTAAGAACAATGATGACAAATATTTTGCCATTGTCGACGCAGCCATGAATGACCTCATTCGCCCTGCCCTATACAGTGCATGGCAAGACATCATTCCTGCCGACTTAAACGCTAAAGCCTGCGTGCAAGACTTTGACATTGTGGGCCCCATTTGCGAAACCGGCGACTTTTTAGGTAAAAACCGCCACCTCGCTATTGAGGCTGGAGACCTGCTCGCCGTATGTAGCTCGGGTGCCTATGGTTTTGGCATGGCCTCTAACTACAACAGCCGCAACCGTGCGGCCGAAGTAATGGTGGATGGCAATCAGTCTCACCTCATAGGCGAGCGCGAACAATTATCACAGCAGTGGGCCCGCGAGCGCCTATTGCCAACTACTTAAGCAACAAGGAACGGGGCTAAAATGCTATTACGTTTTGCCAAAATGCACGGTTTGGGTAACGACTTTATGGTGGTTGACCTTATCACCCAAAGAGCGCATTTATCCACCAAACAAATTCGCCGCTTAGGCGATCGCAACACCGGTATCGGTTTTGATCAGTTGCTATTAGTGGAAACACCACAAGCACCAGACGTGGACTTTCGTTATCGCATTTTTAATGCCAACGGCAATGAAGTAGAGCACTGTGGCAACGGTGCGCGCTGCTTTGCCAAATTTGTGCATGATCAACGCTTAACCGGCAAACGTGAAATTGCGGTACAAACCAACAATGGCCGTATTGTGTTGCATGTGCAAGGCGACCATCAAGTTACCGTGGACATGGGCGAACCTATTTTGCACCCTGCCTCCATACCGTTTGACGCGCCCCAACAAGCCCCTAGCTACTCAATTGAACAAGATGGCCAACACTACACCATAGGGGCCGTATCCATGGGCAATCCCCACGGCGTATTGATGGTCGATAATGTGGCCACTGCGCCGGTACATGAACTAGGGCCTAAGCTCGAACATCACCCCCGGTTTGCCAACCAAGCCAATATAGGGTTTATGCAAATTGTTGACCGCCAAAACATTAAGTTACGTGTATTCGAACGGGGCGTTGGTGAAACCAAGGCCTGCGGCACAGGCGCCTGCGCTGCGGTGGTAGCCGGCCAACAACAGGGTTTATTAGATACTAAAGTGACAGCTCACCTCAGCGGCGGAGATTTGCTCATTGAATGGCAAGGCCCTGGCCATCACCTGTCCATGACTGGGCCTGCAACCCATGTATACGAAGGGCAGGTCCGCTTATGAGTCAGCTAGAGAAACAAGACGTGGCTGATTATTTACGCCAAAATCCAGACTTTTTTAACCAATATCCTGAGTTGCTTGCCGACCTTGAACTGTCTCATAACTGCGGCCAAGCCACGTCGTTGATTGAACGCCAAACGCAAGTCATGCGCCATAAGTTACAAGATTATGCCACTAAGATGTCGGACATTTTAGGCACTGCTCGGCGTAACGACGTACAGTTTGAAAAAACCAAACGTTTAGTCATTGAACTGGCTTCAGCCACCAGCCTTAACGCCCTCACTGAGGCGCTAAAACAGAGTTTTATCAACGAGTTCCATGCCGATGCGGCCCACTTAGCCTTATTCTCCAAGGTCGACGCTAGTGATAACCACCCCGATTTAAGCGATGCCCAAGGTGACGCACAAATCATGGCCCTGGCGGACAAAAACTGGGCTTATTGCCAAGCCTTTACGGAGCCCGAGTTGCAACAGCTGTTCCAGCACTCAAGCACGCTCAAATCCTGTGCCATTGTGCCTTTATACCTAGGCGACACACCCCTTGGTGTACTCATTATTGCCAGCAACACCCAAGACCACTACAACCAACAATTGGATACCTTATTTCTTAACCACGTTGCCGCCGTAACAGGGCGCTGCCTCGGTCGTTTAACTTAACAATGCCGGACTCTAGCGCTAGCTTAAACCAAACAGTGGCAGATTATTTGCACTATTTGGCTCATATCAAACGCTACTCCGAGCACACCATCGCCTCTTATCGGCGTGATATTCAACGTTTAATAGACACGATGCAGGCGCACCAACACATGCTCTGGGGCGACGTCCAAGCCGATACCATACGCGCCGCCTTAACACAGGCTCGGCAAACGGGCTTAGCTCCAAAAAGTTTGCAGCGCATGCTCTCTAGCTGGCGTAGTTTATTTACTTACCTGATACAAAACGGCCTCGCCAAGCAAAACCCAGCGGTGGGTATCCAGGCCCCCAAAGCCGGCCGGCGCCTTCCCAGCAGCCTAGACCCTGATCAAATTAGCCAGATTCTTGATAACCCCGCGGACAACAGCGGCCCTATGGCCACACGTGATCAAGCGCTGCTTGAACTCACCTATTCTTGCGGCTTACGACTCGCCGAACTGACCAGCCTCAATATACTTGACTTAGACCTAGGCGACGCCACGTTAAGGGTAACCGGCAAAGGCAACAAAACCCGTCAATTGCCCATGGGCCGACAAGCTATCAAAGCCGTCAATGACTGGCTGCAACAGCGAAAACACGTTAAATGTCTCGATGCCAATGCCCTTTTTATTAATCACCGTGGTCAACGCATGGGCCCACGAGGCATTCAGTTACGTATGGCCAAAATGGCCGCCGCCCAAGGTCAGCGCCTACATCCACATATGTTACGGCATTCGTTTGCCAGCCATTTATTACAATCCAGCGGCGACTTACGCGCAGTACAAGAGCTGCTTGGTCATAGCAACATCAGCACCACACAAGTGTATACTCACTTAGACTACCAGCATTTAGCCAAAGTCTATGACCAAGCCCACCCTAGAGCCCAGGCACATAAACCCACAGACTTGTCGGCAGAGGATTCCAACCATGATTAAAGTCATTACCTTTGATTTAGATGACACCCTCTGGGACATTGGAACCGTCATCACCAAGGCCAATACGTTGATGCTTGCGTGGATGCAACAACACGCGCCTAAGTTCAGTCAGACTTATGATCACCATGGCATTGATGCCTTGCGTGACGAAATTTGGCAACAGCAGCCGCAGTTAAAACACGACCTCAGCCAAAGCCGTATTGCCCTCATACAGCTGGGCTTAGAGCGCTGTGGTTACCGTTCCGCAGCTAACCTTGCACAAGCCGCGTTTGAGGTTTACTTTAGCGCCCGCAACGACGTGCTGTTATTTGATGGTGCCCAACAACAACTACAAGCCCTTGGCAAACACTATACGGTGGGTGCCCTGACCAACGGCAATGCCGACTTACAGCGCGTAGGCTTAGATCACTTATTCGACTTCTACCTCAATTCGGCTCAGGTCGGCGTCAGCAAACCACACCCCAAGTTCTTTGAGGCCGCCTTGCGGCACACAGGTTTGCCGCCCCAGGCGTTTATCCACATTGGCGACCATCCACAACATGACATTGCCGGTGCACAAGCCGCGGGCATGCACAGCATATGGATGAACCCTAACAACGCCCTGTGGCCAGCGGGACAAGCAAGCGCCAGCCAAGAAATTCAGAATCTCCATCAACTCAGCGACGCGGTGGCAAAAATCCATGACCACTGAACATACGTTTGCACCCTATGTCCGCGCTTTAGGCAAAGGTAAGCGTGGCAGCCGTTCACTAACCCAAGCCGAGGCGCGCGACGCTATGGCTATGATCTTGCAACAACAAGTTGAACCAGAACAGCTCGGTGCCTTCTTAATGTTGTTGCGCTTGAAAGAAGAAACCCCACAAGAGTTGGCCGGATTTGTAGAAGCGGTACGCGCCCATCACCACTATTCACCTGCGTTAGTGGCGGGCATACAAGTGGATTTAGACTGGTCCACCTACGCCGGTAAAAAACGTCACTTACCCTGGTTTTTGCTGGCCGCATTGACCCTCGCAGGCCAAGGCATTAAAGTCTTTATGCATGGTGCCAAAGGCCACACAAAGGGGCGTATTTATAGCCAAGATGTGCTCTCGGCCCTTGGCATGCCTATTGCTCAAAACTGGCAACAATGCCAGACTCAGCTACAAGATCGCAATTTTAGTTTTATGAGTTTGCAACAACTGAGCCCAGCCCTAGACCACATCATTGGTTTGCGGTCAATTTTCGGCTTACGGTCTCCCGTGCATACTTTAACGCGACTGTTAAACCCGCTGGCGGCTAAACACACCATTGATGGTGTATTTCACCCCGCCTATGGACCCTTGCATCAGCACACGGCCATGTTATTGCAACACCCCCGTAGCCTCACTATTCGTGGCGACGGCGGTGAAGCCGAAGTCCGCCCTGATACCGACTGTCATTTACAGTGGGTTGACGAACAGCAGGCCAGTGACGAAGTGTGGCACCGAACACTTGCCAAGCGCGACACACTAGAGCAAAATCTCGACCCCTTGAGGCTAGTTAAGTTATGGCGTGCAGAACAGCAAGACCGATATGGCGAGGCTGCCGTGATCAGTACGTTAGCCGCTTGCTTGGTACTATTGCAGCAAGCCAGCGGTCAAGCTGAAGCCCAAGCCTTGGCACAAAAGTGGTGGCAAGGCAGGAACAAACAGCTTATGTAATATAGTTATAAGAATTTAGTTTTTTATAACTAATGTATTTTTGTTGTATCGCTTATATAATTCATTTAGTATTCCGCTGATTTAAAGCATGTGCTTTAAACTGTGGCTTAACCAAGGGCTCTCTTTCCCATGAACAAAGTAATCTACCCAGGCACGTTTGACCCCGTGACTAACGGTCACGTGGACCTTATTGAACGCGCTTCAAAATTATTTGAGCAAGTGGTAGTTGCGGTGGCAGAAAGCCCTAAAAAGAAACCGATGCTGGACTTAGAAACGCGTGTAGAGCTTACCCGCATTATTACTGAGCCCATGGGCAATGTGACCGTTATCGGCTTTACCGGCTTATTAACGGAACTGCTACCCAAGCAAGGGGCCAATATTATATTACGGGGCTTACGGGCCGTGTCTGATTTTGAATACGAATTTCAGTTAGCCAAAATGAACCGAGTGCTGGCACCGGATGTAGAAAGTATGTTTTTAACCCCTGCGGAAAAACACTCCTTTATTTCATCCACGTTAGTGCGAGAAATTGCATCCCTAGGCGGCGACGTCTCGCAATTTGTCCACCCTTTAGTGGTGCAAGAACTGAATCGCCATTTAGCTAACTAACGCAACAATTTAACAGGAAAAGTACCATGTCTTTAATTATCACCGACGATTGCATCAACTGCGATGTATGCGAACCGGAATGCCCCAATGAGGCGATTGCGCCGGGTGAAGAAATCTACGAAATTGACATGAACAAATGCACCGAATGTGTAGGTCACTATGACGAGCCTCAGTGTGTAGAAGTGTGTCCTGTAGACTGTATCCCTAAAGACCCAGATAACGTGGAAACTAACAATCAATTGATGGATAAATACATTAAGCTCACGGCAGCATAAGCCGTAACAACAGCGAGGTTGGGTATGGAAACAAAAAAGCTACAGGAGCTTCTAGGCCGGCTACACTCTGAATTAGCGGATCATCAAATTGATGATCCAAAAGTGCAACAGCAACTAAAAACTCTGCTGCTAGACATTCAGAACCAAGTCACAAACTCGCAACAAACTCAGCTGCCTCAAGCGCAAAACGCGTCAGACTTCGCATTGCTGCTGAGTGCGCAATTCCCGCGTCTCAGTTCGACGATACGAGAAATTGCGGACCAACTCGGCAAAATGGGTATTTAACGGCGAGCTAACGCTGGCACAATTTACAGTATACGGTACTACGCTGGCCCAGCCGGCTTTCTACTAACGGCTGGTTACAAACTACACAGGCCTGCCCTGCACGCCCATACACTTGCAATTGTTGTTTAAAATAGCCAGGGTTACCATCACTATCAACAAAGTTGCGTAGCGTTGTGCCGCCTTGCTCAATGGCTGCAGCAAGCACTTGTTTACAGGCCCCTACCAACAAATCTAAGCGCTTAGCCGCAATACGGCCGGCTTGACGGTGAGGATGAATGCCTGCCATAAACAAGGCTTCGTTGGCATAAATATTGCCCACCCCCACTACTTTTTTACTGTCCATAATCAAGCTTTTAATGGCCTGTTTTTTGCCTTTACAGACATTTAACAAATGCGCTAAGTCAAATTCGGCGGACAAAGGCTCGGGGCCTAACTGAGCTAACAACGCATGGGCCATGACCGGGTGCGGTTGCCATAACATACAGCCAAACCGCCGCGGATCTCTGTACCTTAGGGTCACTTTCTCAAACACTAAATCCACGTGGTCGTGGAACGATGGTGGTTCGTTATGGGCCACAATGCGCATACTGCCAGTCATGCCTAAATGGCCAATAACGGCACCCCGATCAAACTCAAACAGTAGATACTTACCGCGGCGTATTACCTTACGTAATCGCTCACCCTCTACCTGTTGGGCCAAGTCATCGGGCACCGGCCAGCGTAAACGCGCATCTCTAACGGTTACACGGACTACTTTTTGTGACTCGATGTGGGGGCTAATACCCGCTCGAGTGGTTTCAACTTCGGGCAATTCTGGCATAAATTATTTACGGCTCACACTTAGTTTGGGCAATTCACACTGTCAATAAAGCCATGATTGCTAACCCTTTTCAAGCAAATTTTTCATCACCACATGTTGACAGGCATGCCCAAACGTTTATGGTTATAGCTTCACTACAGACATCTAACTCAAGCCAACTGAGGAATTTACAATGCTAAAATCAGTTAAAGTTGCCGACTACATGACCCGCCAACTCATCACCTTCACCGTAGACACGCCTTTGTTTGATGCCATAAAAACGTTTTCCGAACACCAGGTTTCTGGCGCCCCAGTAATCAACCAAGACAATCAGTTGGTGGGCGTCTTGTCTGAGGTAGACTGCTTAAGAGGTATTTTAGACAAAACCTACCACGAAGCAGAAGTGGGCGGCACCGTAGGGGAGTTTATGACTCAAAAAATCGATACCGTGAGTGGTGCAACCGATATTATTGCCGTAGCCGAGCAGTTCATCCACCGCGGCCGACGCCGCATCCCAGTGGTGGAAGACGGCAAGCTAGTGGGCCAAGTCAGCCGCAAAGATATTTTACGCGCGGTTAATGATTTCATTTGCAAGGATTGTGATTAAAACAAGGGAATTGTGCTAAAGTAGAGGCCTTCTTCACCGTTAATTGTTGGGTTAATTGCCGCCATGGGCCGCCTATTTAACAAACACATCATCGTAGCCATTAGTGGAGGCATCGCTGCCTATAAAAGCGCCGAGCTGGTGCGTTTGCTAAAAAAATCCGGCGCTCAAGTGCAGGTCGTCATGACCTCTGGCGCCACTGAATTCATCACCCCACTGACCCTACAAGCTTTGTCGGGTAATGCCGTACATCAACACTTACTTAACCCCGAAGCAGAAGCCGGCATGGGCCACATCCAGCTCGCGCGCTGGGCCGACGCATTGCTCATCGCCCCCACCACGGCCAACGTGATGGCGCGCTTAGCCCAAGGCCAAGCCGACGACCTATTAACTACCTTGTGCTTAGCCACCCAAGCTCCGGTGTTACTCGCCCCTGCCATGAACCAAGCCATGTGGACTGATTCAGCCACCCAAGCTAACCTGCAAATATTAGCCCAACGGGGTTACCAAGTTTGCGGCCCCGCAGAGGGTGAACAGGCCTGCGGCGATGTCGGTGCAGGGCGCATGCTAGAACCTAGCCAACTGCTGCATGCCTTGGACAAGCAATTTGAGCAAGGACTCCTGAACGGAAAAAAAGTCGTCATTACTGCAGGCCCAACCCGCGAAGCCATTGATCCAGTGCGCTACATCAGCAACCACAGCTCCGGGAAAATGGGCTATGCTTTAGCCGCTGCAGCGCGCGATCAAGGTGCCCAGGTGATTTTAATCTCTGGCCCCACGCATATTGCGGTACCCACAGACGTGACACTTGTGGCCGTTGAAAGCGCACAACAAATGCTTGCAGCCAGCCTTGAAGCATGCCTTGGCGCAGACTATTTTATTGCCAGTGCAGCGGTGTCCGACTACCGACCAGCGCAGGCCGCCGAGCAAAAACTCAAGAAATACAATGCTGATCATGGTCTAAACATAGCGCTGATCCAAAACCCAGATATTCTCGCCACCATGGCTCAAACATTCCCCAACACCACTCATATTGGTTTTGCTGCCGAAACCCAACAGCTCATTACACATGCCCAAACCAAGCTTAAGGCCAAGGCCGTGCAAATGATAATTGCTAACGACGTTTCTGACCCAAGCATCGGCTTTAATAGCGACGATAACCGCGTTAGTTTAGTCACCGCAGATGGTGTCGACGAATTACCCCTTTTATCTAAGCCTGCGCTGGCACGCCGCTTGATTGACGCCATATGCAAACTTAGCCCCCATTAATTCCATTGTTCAAGGCCTTTCATCATGACCCAACGCCCTCAACTCGCCGTTAAAATACTCGACCCTCGTTTAGGTCAGGACATACCCTTGCCAACCTATGCAACACAAGGTTCCGCTGGCATGGATTTACGCGCTTGTATCGACGCACCCATTACCCTCAAGCCTGGTCAAACCGAACTAATTCCCACCGGCATGGCCATTCATATTGAAGACCCAAGCCTCTGCGCGATGCTGTTGCCTCGCTCAGGCTTGGGCCATAAACACGGCGTCGTATTGGGCAACCTAGTGGGCCTTATCGATTCGGATTACCAAGGCCAACTCATGGTATCCTGTTGGAATCGAGGTGACACCACTTTTGTTATCGAACCGGCTGAGCGCATCGCCCAGATGATTCTAGTGCCTGTGGTACAAGCCAATTTGACCATCGTAGAAGACTTTGACGCCAGCATTCGTGGCACCGGCGGCTTTGGCCACTCGGGTCGTCAGTAAATTTAACTCAGGAGATTACCCGCATGGATCGCTTACGCTACACCCCTCCCCGCCCACTCACTAACAAAATATTTCGCGCCTATGATATTCGTGGCATCGTTGACGAACAACTCAGCGTGGCCATGCTGTATCACATTGGCTTGGCGGTTGGCACTCAAGTCAGACGTAACGGAGAAAATAGCATTGCCGTAGGCGCTGACGGTCGCTTGTCTAGCCCTAAACTCAGCCAAGCGCTGATGGCAGGCTTAGCGGATACAGGGTGTCGTGTATTACATTTAGGCGCGGTACCCACGCCAGTATTGTATTTTGGCGTTAAAGCCCTAGGTACTCAATCTGGGGTGATGTTGACTGGCAGCCATAACCCATCTAACTACAATGGCTGCAAGATTGTTATCGGTGGCCAGACCCTCGCCAACGAAGCCATTATGGCCTTGCATGATTTGATACAAGCACAAGACTACCAGCGGGGCATTGGCGACATCGAAGAACATGCCGTTAAGCAGGCCTATCAGGACCGCATCTGTAGCGATATTAAGTTGGCCCGACCACTTAAGGTGGTACTGGACGCAGGCAACGGCATCGCTGGCGACATTGCCCCTAAGCTGTTCGAACAACTGGGCTGCGACGTCATTCCGCTGTTTTGTGAGGTCGATGGTAACTTCCCAAACCACCACCCAGACCCTGGCAAACCTGCCAACTTAGTGGATTTAAAACGGGTGGTAAAAGAACATGGCGCCGACATAGGCTTGGCCTTTGATGGCGACGGCGACCGGGTCGGAGTGATCACCGAACAGGGAGAAATGATCTTTCCCGACAAGTTACTCATGCTGTTTGCCGAAGATGTGATCAGCCGCAACCCACGCGCCGAAATCATCTATGACGTCAAATGCACGCGTTTATTGGACCCGTTTATCCACACCTTAGGCGGCACCCCCACCATGTGGAAAACCGGTCACTCCCTCATAAAAAGTAAAATGATCGAAACCGGCGCCTTATTAGCCGGCGAAATGAGCGGCCACATTTTCTTTAAGGAACGCTGGTATGGCTTTGATGACGGCATTTATAGTGCTGCTCGCTTGTGTGAGATACTGGCCAATGCTGACGTACCTGCCAGCCGTTTATTCAGCCGCTTTCCTGCCGACGTCAGTACGCCTGAAATTAACATTGAAGTCACCGAAGACGAAAAGTTTGATTTAGTAGCACAGCTACAACAAGCCCAATTTAGTAGCGGCAAGGTGTCAACTATCGACGGCATTCGTGTAGACTACACCGATGGCTGGGGTCTCGTCAGGGCCTCCAACACAACGCCTGTATTAGTGCTGCGTTTCGAAGGTGAAACACAAGCCGTATTAGAGCGCATCCACAAGGAATTCCAACATCATCTACATGCCGTAGATGCCAAACTAACCGTGCCGGACTACACTTTATGACACTCGACCGCAAAGCCGCCATTAACGTTGCTCAAGTACTGAGTGAAGCCTTGCCTTATATTCAACGCTTTATCGGCAAAACCATTGTGGTTAAGTTTGGTGGCAACGCAATGATCGACGAAGAGCTCAAGCAGAGCTTCGCCCGCGATATTGTATTAATGAAATTAGTGGGTATGAACCCTGTTGTGGTACACGGAGGCGGGCCTCAAATTGGTGAATTGCTCACTAAATTGAAAATAGACTCCCACTTTGTTAACGGTATGCGCGTCACCGACACGGCCACTATGAACGTGGTTGAGATGGTGCTAGGCGGCTCGGTTAATAAAGATATTGTTAACCTCATTAACCAAAATGGCGGCCAAGCCATTGGCCTAACGGGTAAAGATGGCAAACTGATTCAAGCCAAACAGCTTAAAGTCACCCATCAAACCCCTGACATGCTGGCCCCTGAAATCATTGATATTGGCCACGTAGGTGAGGTCAGCGCCATAAACACCAATGTGCTCGACATGTTGCATAACAGTGATTTTATTCCTGTAATTGCCCCTATTGGTGTAGATGACGAAGGTAATTCATACAATATTAATGCTGACTTGGTGGCCGGCAAGGTGGCCGAGATTCTGCAAGCAGAAAAACTCATGCTACTTACCAACACCGCCGGTTTACTAGACAAAGAAGGCAACCTTTTAACGGGCCTATCTACCGCTCAAGTGGACCGCTTGATCGCCGACGGCACCATTTATGGTGGCATGTTACCTAAGATTGGTTGCGCACTAGATGCGGTTAACGGGGGTGTTAAGCGAGCCCACATCATTGATGGTCGTGTTAACCATGCGACTCTGCTGGAAATTTTCACCGACCAAGGCGTAGGCACGCTAATTACCAACCCATAACAACAAAGAACAACTAATCGCCTTATGACTCAAGCTAAAACGTCCCGCAAAGAACAAATTCTTCATGCCCTTATGATGATGCTAGAAGACCGTACTAGCCGCATCACCACGGCCGCACTTGCCAAACAGGTGGGTGTTTCAGAAGCGGCCTTGTACCGCCATTTTGCCAGTAAGGCGCAAATGTTTGATGCCTTGATTGAATTTATTGAAGACACTATTTTTAGTCGCACCAAGCTGATTCAGCAACAGGATCTTAGCGCCCTTGCTCAGTGCCAACAGATTATCACTTTGCTGCTCACCTTCGTTGAACGCAACCCTGGTATTAGTCGCATTCTTACGGGCGAGGCTATTGTGGGAGAAAAAGAGCGCTTGGCCACTAACGTCAGTCAGATGTTTGATAAGCTCGAAGCTCAACTAAAACAAATTCTACGTGAAGCTGAAATGCGTGAAGGGCTGCGCACGCAAGACACTCCCACGGTCACGGCCAGTATGATTATGGCGTTAGCAGAAGGGCGCATTCGTCAGTTTAGCCGCACCGATTTTCGCCACCCGCCAACGCAGGACTGGGCCAGCCAGTGGTCCATACTGAGCCCTAGCTTAATGCGCTAGCCCGCAGGCCCAGACACACCATAATTGCTACGGTAGGCCAGCATCGCGTCGATGTGCTGCTGGTGACCACCTTGCTCTTGTAGGTATTCAAGAATGTTGTCAAAGTCGATGATGCTCACCACCTGCATATTGTAATCCCGCTCCACCTCTTGAATGGCCGACAATTCACCTTGGCCACGCTCCATGCGGTTGATGGCAATTAACGTGGCCGTTGGCGTGGCCTGATGAGCCTCAATAATGGCCATCACTTCGCGAATAGCTGTGCCTGCAGTAATCACATCGTCAACAATGGCCACTCGTCCGGCTAATTCAGCACCCACAATAGAGCCCCCTTCGCCGTGTGCTTTAGCTTCCTTACGGTTAAAGGCATAGGGCATGTCAATTCCATGCTGCTCACTCAAGGCCACCGCCATGGTGGTAGCTAAGGGAATGCCTTTATAGGCAGGTCCTAAGATGACATCGCACTCGATGCCAGAATCAACCAATGCCTGGGCAAAATACTGACCTAACTTGGCCAACGCAGAACCGGTGTTAAACAGTCCAAAATTAAAATAATAAGGGCTTGTACGGCCAGACTTTAAAGTGAATTCCCCAAACCGTAACACTTGGCGGTCGATAGCAAAATCAATAAATTCACGCTGGTAGTCTTTCATATAATCCTCATTATTTACAGGCAGGCAGCCACATTTCAACTGCGCGCATTATACACTTTTCGGGGCCTCCTTAGGCACTAAATTGGCCGCGTAAATAAAAGTAAATAGCGTTAATCTGCAACCAGCGTGGTGTGCCCCACCGCTGAGTCCGTGATACAATCAGTGCTAAATAATAATTACACTCAAAATGCGTGATGACGACTTCACTTAAGCCCCATCAACGCCAGCGATTAGACCATACCCATGCGCATTATTACTTTAAATGTCGAAGGCATACGCCAAGCGGCCAAACGCGGACTCTTTACCTGGATGGTGGAGCAAGACGCCGATGTGGTCTGCCTGCAAGATATCCGTGAAAAAGACTACCAGCTAGACGACCCCTTGTTCCATCCTGCGGGCTGGCACGCCTATTTTTTTGACGCCTTTGAAGACGGCTATAGTGGTACAGCGATATACAGCCGCCACCAGCCTAAAGCCATTATGACCGGCCTTGGTTTCCCGGGTTGTGACTTTGAAGGGCGCTTTATTCAAGCTGATTTTGACAAAGTCAGCATCGCATCCTTGTCGGTGCCGAAAGGCCTTGGTGATGACGACAAGCAAGACGCCAAAAACGAATTTATGGACCAATTCAGCAACCACTTACGCAAAACTTTACGTAAGCGCCGCGACTTTATATTTTGCGGTACGCTGCACACCGCCCATAAACCGGCTGACCTCTCTGGCTGGTACGTTAACCAGAAGAACTCTGGTTTCTTACCCGAAGAACGTGAAGTGTTGGATGAAATATTCTATCAAATGGAATTTTGCGATGCCTTTCGCCAAGTTAACCAAAACGAACGTCAGTTTACTTGGTGGCCCGACTACAACCGCGCCTTTAAACTTAACGAAGGTGCGCGCATAGACTATCAAATCACCACCCCAAACTTGCGCCGTAGCGTGCGTAATGCCCGCATTTACCGCGAGCAACGCTTTTCTGACCATGCGCCATTGATCATTGACTACAATTGCGACCTTTAGGCCGCTAGCCCCACAAAATGGCGCAAGTCAGTGGCTAACTATTCGGCCAGCGCCGCGTTTTGTAGCTCGGTAATTTCCGCTATACCTTGGCGGGCCAGCGCCAACATAGCCGCCATTTGCTCTTCGGTGTAGGGTGCGCCCTCAGCCGTGCCTTGAACTTCAATAAAACCGCCGTCTGCAGTCATGACCACATTCATATCGGTTTCGGCTTTAGAGTCTTCCGCGTAATCTAAATCCAATACCGCCACATCCTTATAGATGCCGACAGAAATAGCCGCAATTTGACGTTTTAGTGGATTGCCTTTCATGGCGCCGTGTTTATCTTTCTTTAACACATTAATGGCATCCACCATGGCAATGTATGCCCCAGTGATAGAGGCGGTACGAGTGCCGCCATCTGCCTGCAAAACATCGCAGTCCAAAGTAATGGTGTTTTCACCCAACTTAACCAAGTTCAACGACGCTCGCAACGAGCGACCAATTAAACGCTGGATTTCTAACGTTCGTCCACCCTGCTTACCGCGAGCTGCTTCGCGGCCGTTACGTGAATGAGTGGACCGCGGCAACATACCGTATTCTGCGGTGACCCAACCGCTGCCAGAACCCCTTAAAAAACGTGGCACACCACGTTCCACGGTCGCAGTACACAACACCTTGGTATCGCCAAACTCGATTAACACCGAGCCTTCGGCATGCTTGGTGAAACCGCGGGTAATCTTAATGTCGCGTAGCTGATCAGTTGCACGGCCACTTGGGCGTTTAAAATCAAGTTTGAGGTCTTTAAGCTGATCGGTAAGTGTGGATGTCATGGGGAGCCTTAATTCATTAATGGATAACGTCTGTAGCGGTGCAAAAATACAAGACAAACTAACCCTCTCGTTTCTAGTGGCACCGCAGATAAGCCCTATTTTAAATGAGTTGAACACAGATGACACCTAGCATGACCGCTTTTGCACACCACAGGCGCTCTTGACACCAGCGTACCAAGCGATAAAGTTCGATGCGTTAGCCTGCATGCTTGTAACCCCACTGATGCTTGATCAATTTTTGTAACCTCGGGTCCGTCATCCGCAGCCAATTAAGGCTGACATGATACCTGTTGACAAACTACAGCCCTAAGTTAACAATGTTAACCATTAACACAGCCAACTATTAGCGATACTCAAACTTATGCCCTACGACTTACACCAGCGCCTCGGCTATAAACTCGCCCTTGCGGCCCAAGTAAATAACCAGACCATGATCACCCTTCTGGCAGACATTGGCCTCACTCGGCAAAGCTGGTGTGTGCTGGTTGCCGTTGAGGCCCAAGGCATCAGCCAACCCTCGGCCATCGCCGATTACGTCGGTATAAAACGTGCTGCAGTGTCGCGCAGCCTCAAAGACATGTCCCTCAAAGGTTTGCTGGAACGCCAACATGGCCAGCACAGTCGACAAACCATAAACGTGAGTTTGACTCCGGAAGGTAAGCGACTACTTGCGCTTTCAATGCCCATGACAGAGGCCTCTGCAGCACACCTCAACCAACAGCTCAGCGGCCATGAACAAACCCAGTTGATGCGCTTATTAGATAAAATTTTGTCTGCACCCCACGCACCTGCTGCTCGCATTTAACCTGTTTGCAAAACGCCTGACCCCGGAACCGACCCCATGACTAAGCTATTCTCCTATCAAAATCGCCCGATGCACATGGGGCCTTATGCCCTCGAGAAGCTCAAATACACCAAACAACTACCCAACTATACAACCTTGCCCAGTATGGCTCCTTTGGCGTTTATTAAGCCCGCAGCACCCTTATCTATCGTCAACGCCATGGCTGAGTATCAAGCCATGATGGACGTCATTCGCGATGGTGTCGTCAAAAAGCAAGTCGCAAGCATTCCTGAATCCCCTAATGAGCGCAGCCAGCACCTTAAATCCTTTGGCTATTTCTGCGATGCATCAATGATGGGCACCTGCGCCATTCCCGACTCAGCGTGGCTTGATCAGCCTTATGCCAACCCAAGTGTCGACCGCCTAAGCCACGCCTTAGCCACCAAACAAATTTCTAGCCTCGCCTCTGGCATCGACGTAGTCATGGCCATGTTACGCGAAGCGATGCAGGCACCAGTTACAGACTGCCTCCACCATAGTCATGCCTTGGTATTTTTATACGAATACACCCGCGACGCCAAAACCAACGAACCTGGAACCGACTGGTTGCAAGATGCACAGGCTCAAAGGGCCGCTCTAAGAGCCTCAGAAAGCGCCTCCGTTTTGTCGGCTTATATTCGCTCCTTGGGTTTTAGCGCACGAGCACACTCAGCTTCGGCGGCCGAAGTCGACTTACAACACTTAGCCGTAGCCGCAGGCCTTTGCAGTATTGATGGCGACACCATTAACAATCCTTACCTAGGGTCACGTTTTGGGCTTGCCGTAGTAACCACGGACCTTGAGCTTGCCTCAAACGACTATCTTCTGGCTGGGCAAACGCCTCCCCTAAGTAGCTACTTGCGGCCGTCCCATGACCGCATCCGCAAACCGGCACAAGCCTACAAACAGCGCCGCTTTGTCGATGGCGCAATGCCCTTTGAAAGCATCAAACGGGCTGATCAACCCACCACCTACATCGATCAAGCCAACGTACAGCGCGTGCCCAAACGGGCTGATTTATTTGCCCGTTCATTATTTGGTGACATGGGCCCTAAAGTTCAAAATGCAGCGCGCAATGGTAATTATGTGCGTAAATCTGCCTCAGCTTTTGCCTTTCGCCAAGCCTTGGGGGCGTTTACTTTGTTACAGGATGGTGGCAAAGCGCCCACAGTAGACCCGAGCGTTGGCGACGCGCAACGCAACGCCGACAATATAAAGGCCACCGCCTATTGGTTAGGCTGCGATGCCGTAGGCATATCCGACTGTCCAGATTGGGTTTATTACAGCCACAATGCGGCTGGCGAAGCCATCGTACCCTACCATAACCAAGCCATTTCCATTGTCATCGACCAAGGCCATGAAACCATGGAAGGCGCTAGTGGTGATGATTGGATTTCTTGTGCCCAGTCTATGCGCGCCTATCTGCGCTTTTCCTTGCTCGGCGGTGTGTTGGCACAGCAAATTCGCAACCTCGGTTACAGCGCCAACGTGCATACGGTCATGGGCTCAGAGGTGGTTCAACCGCCGCTGACCCTGCTGTCAGGATTGGGGGAAGTCAGCCGCATCGGCGAAGTCATCCTCAACCCCTTTTTAGGCCCTCGATTAAAGTCCGGCACCGTCACCACTAATATGCCCATGACCCACGACAAACCGATCGATTTTGGCTTACAAAAATTTTGTGAAAGCTGCAACAAATGCGCCCGCGAGTGCCCTTCCGGTGCCATCACTTCAGGCCCAAAACTGATGTTTAATGGCTATGAAATATGGAAGTCCGACAGCCAAAAATGTACCACTTATCGCCTCACTACCGAAGGCGGTGCTATGTGTGGTCGTTGCATGAAAACCTGCCCATGGAATTTAGAGGGATTGTTTAAGGAATTGCCCTTCCGTTGGGCCGCAAGCCACCTACCACGCGCCGCTAAAACCCTTGCCAAACTTGATGATGTACTGGGTAATGGCAGCATAAACCCTGTTAAAAAATGGTGGTGGGATCTGGAAATGGTCAAAGACGGCCCTTATACCATTCCCTTACACAACGTTAATACCCGCGAGTTACAGCCCAAACTTGCCGTCCAGTTCCGTGACCAGACCTTGGCCGTGTACCCTGCCAATTTGTTACCACCACCTTACCCATTCCCCTACCCTATGGACCGCGAAGCCGCCATTGAGGCCTACCAAAACATGATCACAGCAAGCGAATACCGGCGCCGTCGGGCCGCCGGCATGCCACTTGAGCATGAGTACATTAACGGCGCCATGTCTGACGCGCCGATCGTGCAAGTACGACTTAGCAAAGCTGAAGCTATCAGCGAAAAAATAATGCAGTACGAGTTTACCAGCCTCGACGGCGGGCCGTTGCCAGCAGCCACTGCCGGGGGTCATATTAATGTGCTCATCGCGCCCGAATTTTTGCGCCAATATTCTTTGTCGTCAGATCCTGATGATAACAGCCACTATCAAATTGCGGTGCTGCGTGAAGACCAAGGCAGAGGGGGATCGGCCTTGATGCAGCGTATTTTCACCAAGGGACGAAAGGTGTTTGTGTCCAGGCCCACTAACCACTTTCCGGTCGCTGAGGGGGCCAGTAAAAGCTATCTTATGGGCGGCGGTATTGGCATCACGCCGATGATCGCCATGGCCCACCGCCTGCATACCCTGGGCGCCGATTTTGCCCTGCATTACTGTTGTTCTCGGGCTCAAGATGCCGGCTTTGAGGCCGAACTAACGCACATGCCGTGGGCCGACAAGGTACATTTACACTACTCTGACCAAGGTACCCGCGCCGAGTTAGCAACACTGCTGGATTACCAAGCGCACGCCCATGTGTATACCTGTGGGCCAGAAAACTTTATGCATGCCGTACTAGACACTGCCAAAAGCAATGGCTTTGCCGAAAATCAGCGCCATATGGAATACTTTTCAGCCCCGGACATACCCGCATCCAGTAACCATGACTTTACCTTAAAGCTAGCTCAGAGCCAGCAAGAGTTTCACATTCCGGCCACTAAGTCGGCCACTGAGGTACTCATTGAAGCAGGGGTTAACATTGAAGTTAAATGTGCCGATGGCATTTGCGGGGTGTGCAAATGCGCCATTGTTGCAGGCCAAGTGGAGCACCGTGATTTTGTGTTATCTAATCAACAGCGCCAAACACACATGATTCTATGCCAGTCGCGTGCGGCACAGCCCGACGGAATCTTAGAGGTAGATTTATAACTAGGGGTTATACCTCAAACTGCTCGGTAGTGACCGTAGCCTGCGCTTTTTCGCTGTAACGCTGGCCAGTCACTGTATGCTGGTTGATCAAGGCATCAAGTTCGACTGCGATCTGGCGCTCAAGAATCACCTCATTAGCGCCTATATTTTCTTGCAAATGGTCCAAGCTCTGAGTGCCCGGTATAGCAATAATATGCTCCGACTGAGCTACCACCCAGGCCAAGGCTAACTGCGCTGGCGTACACCCCTGACGCTCAGCCAAGCGCACATACTCAGGCAGCAAGGCTAGATTGGCTGCATAGTTAGCGGGGTCAAAGCGCGGCATAGACTGACGCAAATCATCCGCAGCTAGCAACGACGTGTCATGCAACTTATTGCTCAAAAAAGCGCGCGCAAGAGGGCTGAAGGCAATGAAGGCAGCGCCAATGTCTTGGCTCGCTTGTAACACAGCAAGCTCCGGATTGCGTGTCCACAAGGAATACTCCGATTGAACCGCACTAATAGGGTGCTCTGCATGGGCTTTGCGCAAGTCCTCTGCACCGATTTCTGACACCCCCACGGCCCCAATTTTACCTTCGCGCTGCAAATCGCTTAAGGCGCCAATACTCTCTTCAATAGGCACCTTAAAGTCGCGCCGGTGCAGGTAGTAAAGGTCGATATGATCCGTTTGCAAGCGTTGCAAACTGGCTTCACAGGTTTGCCGTAGATGCTCTGGGCGGCCATTAACACTGGGCTGACTATCTGGGGTTTGACCAATGCCGCACTTACTGGCCAAGAAAAACTCCTGCCGCCGCTTACCAATGTGTTTGCCAATCATGGTTTCATTATGGCCATAACCGTACACCGCAGCGGTATCGAGCATGGTATAACCCAAGTCCAGTGCTGAATTCAAAAACTTGCCTGCGTCTTTGTCATTGGCTACGTTGCCGTAGCCGTGAGATAAGCTCATGCAGCCTAAGCTGACAGCTGATACCCGTTTTTGGCCCAGCTTACGCGTGTTATTTAATTCATTCATAGGGCCTTTCGCTCTTGAGCATACATTGAATAGAAGTTTACACTGCCTGCAATCTAAACGCACAGCCTTAACCATCCGACGGGCCATGAAAACAACACCTGACATTGCCTCTCGGCTTGCTTATAATTGCCTATTGTTTACTCATTCGGCCCCACTATGTCTCACACCTCTGGTGCACTCTATATTCTTTCAGCCCCATCTGGCGCTGGCAAAACTAGCCTGGTGAAAGCACTCCTTGCACAGGACTCACAGGTATGTGTGTCGGTGTCTCACACCACTCGCAAAATGCGCTCGGGTGAGGCCCACGGGGTGGATTATAACTTTGTTAGTCAAGACGACTTTAGCGCACTGATTGAGCGCCAACTGATGCTAGAATACGCGACAGTATTTGACAATAGCTATGGCACTTCAAAAGCTTGGGTAGAGGCTAACTTAGCCTTAGGCCAAGACGTTATTCTAGAAATCGACTGGCAAGGACGCGATCAGGTGCTGGCCATCTTCCCCGCGGCTATTGCCATCACCATTCTGCCGCCATCCCAAGCGGCGTTGCAAGATCGCTTGCAGGGTCGTGGCACCGATTCTGACGACATTATTGCTCAACGTATGCGCGAAGCCCACAGCGAAATAAGCCATTACCACGGCAGTCACTTTTTAGTCATTAACGACGACTTTAATGAGGCATTAACCGATTTACAGTGCATATTCAGCTGCCGACGGCTAAAAACACCCCAACAAGCACATAAACACCACCAATTACTGGCTGATCTCTTGTCAACAGGTGGCTAAATTTTGTACACTAGCGCGTCTTATTTTCGGTCTTGTCAAATTATGGCCGACCCATCGTTATTGCAATATAGGTAAACCCACATGGCTCGCGTAACCGTAGAAGATTGTTTGGAAAACGTAGATAACCGCTTTGAGCTCATCATGGTCTCCTCCAAGCGTGCCCGTCAACTCGCCACCGGTGGCAAAGAAGCCCACATTGATTGGGGAAATGACAAGTGCACAGTTGTTGCTCTACGTGAAATCGCCGACGGCTTTATTAACGCCAGCATCCTTGACGAGCAAGATGAGCTGAACCAACAATTTGTTGAAACACCTGCGGATCAAGACGTGCTAGATGAAGTGACACAAACCGTAGCTGAACCTACTGAAGAAGTGGTTCAGGGCACACCAGACATTGACGAGTAATTTAGCGGCCTAAGTATTAGCCCTAATTAAACTTTAAAAAAGAGCCGAATGGCTCTTTTTTTGTTACTAAATTCAACTAATTGGCAACAAATTTACCCACTCCAGCATTTTTCCGTTACCATGGGATTAACAACCGCAAAGGATGCTCCACTATGCCCACTATTGACGCCCTCGCAAAGCGTCTCGACGACTACCTTGAACCGATCCAGGTGCAAGCAGTGCGGCGGGCATACTACTATGCCGAGCAGGCCCATGACGGCCAAATGCGCAAGAGTGGCGAACCCTACGTTACACACCCCTTAGCCGTCGCCAGCATATTAGCCAGCATGCACATGGACCACGAAAGTCTGATGGCCGCCATGCTGCATGATGTCATAGAAGATACTGAAGTCGATAAGCCCGGGGTAGAAGGCCAATTTGGCGAAGCCGTTGCCAACCTAGTGGATGGCGTCAGCAAGCTGACCCACCTAGAATTTAAAACCCGTGCCGAGAGCCAAGCCCATAACTTTCAAAAAATGGCCATTGCCATGGCGAAAGATATTCGGGTCATTTTGGTTAAACTGGCAGACCGCTTACACAACATGCGCACTATTGGCGCCATGCGTCCAGACAGCCGTCGCCGCATTGCCAAAGAAACCACCGATATTTATGCACCTATTGCCGGCCGCTTAGGCATGCATGATCTCAAAATTGAGCTAGAAGACTTAGCTTTCTCAGCCTACCACCCGATGCGCTACCGGCACATTCAAAAAGCCGTCACTGCAGCTCGAGGTGAGCGCAAAGCGCTTATGGAACAGGTACAGATTGCCCTAGTGGACTGTTTAGAACATGACGAACTGCCCGGTCAGGTCAGTGGGCGGCAAAAACATTTAGCTAGCATTTATAACAAGATGAAGGAGCAGCAAAAGTCCTTTCGAGAAATTATGGATGTATTTGCGTTTCGTATCGTCACTGATAAAGTCGACACCTGTTACCGTATTTTAGGCGCCGTACATCACCTTAACCTCTACCGCCCAGTGCCAGGCCGCTTTAAAGACTATATCGCCATTCCCAAGTCTAATGGTTATCAGTCTTTACATACCACGCTCTACCGCGCTGGATCAGGCGTACATACGCCCATCGAAATCCAAATTCGCACCCAAGAAATGGAAGACATTGCCAACCACGGGGTCGCTGAACATTGGTTCTACAAAAACACCAATAGCCGCGCCCAACGAGCTCACAACCGCGCACAACAGTGGATTCGAGAACTGGTGGAAATGCAAAAACGCTCCGGCAATGCCATGGAGTTCATCAACCATGTGAAGCACGACCTATTCCCAGATGAGGTATACGTTTTCTCGCCCAAGGGCGGTGTATTCTCATTACCCGCTGGTGCTACCCCAATCGACTTTGCCTATGCGGTGCATACCGACATTGGCAATACCTGTATTGCTTGCCGCATCAATCGCCGCTTGGCGCCCTTGAGTCAAAAGCTAGATAGCGGCGATACCATTGAAATTGTCACTACGGCCAGCGCCAAACCCAACATGAGTTGGTTAAACTTTGTCGCCACCGCCAAAGCTAGCAGCAATATTCGCCATGCCCTCAAACATCAGGCTACGGATGACGCCGTCAACTTAGGGCGACGCTTGCTGAACCAGGAATTAGGCAGCAATGACCTGAGCCTTGACACGATTGATGCCCAGTTATTAAAACATTACGTTAGCCAACACAAGCTAGCCAGTTTAGATGCATTGCTAGCCGAGGTAGGCGCGGGCAAACGTTTGGCTTACATCGTGGCCACGGCCTTGAGCCAAGAGGCCACCGATGAAGAAGGTCAAACCAAGGCCATTGGACCCATGGAAATTCACGGCACCGAAGGCGTCATGATTAGGTATTCCCGTTGTTGCCGGCCCATTCCTGGCGACAGCATCGTCGGCCACCTCAACGCGGGGCATGGTATTGCGGTGCACCGAACCTTCTGTAACAACATTCAAGATATCGGTCGCGACAAGGACAAAACCCTGGCCTTAGTGTGGGCCGAAACTGGCGATCGCGACTTTGATGTGTGTTTGGAAATAGAAGTTTCAGCCAGTCGCGGCATCATTGCCAGCTTGGCCACCAGTGCCACTAAAGACGACGCTAACGTCGAAAAGATTGACGTTAGCGAAAAGGACGCACGTTTGTCTGTGGTTAATTTAGAGATCAGTGTACATAACCGTGTGCACCTTGCGCAGGTGATTAAGTCGATGCGTAAAATTGCCGGTGTCATTCGGCTCAACCGCACTTAGCTCGGTGCAGTATGAACCTCACACAACTCAATGGTGTTGGCCCAACCCTAGCCGCCAAATTAGCTAAGCTAGGCTTACACCAAGTTGAAGACCTGCTGTTTCACTTGCCATTGCGCTATCAAGACCGTACTCGCGTAACACCGTTACACGCACTCACCCCACGCTCACAATATTTGGTTGATGGCCAGATTACAAGCACTTCCTTGCAGCGTGGGCGGCGTGTCAGCTTACGTGTATCCATTAGCCAAAACGGAGCGCACTTAGGCTTGCGATT
The DNA here is from genome assembly GCA_018647765.1 of Oceanospirillaceae bacterium. GTDB lineage: Bacteria > Pseudomonadota > Gammaproteobacteria > Pseudomonadales > Balneatricaceae > Njordibacter. Next base: position 81,437 of record JABGSN010000015.1, read on the forward strand.
TATGCATTTTCACGCCAATCAAGCCAAAAGTTTCACTGCAGGCCGCAATATACGTTGCTTTGGTGAAGTCCGCCCAGGCCCACAGGGTTTAGAGATGGTGCACCCAGAATATCAGTTATTTGACGATGCCCCGCCGCCACTCGCCGATCAGCTCACGCCTATTTACCCCACCACTGAAGGCATTAGTGTGGTGCGTATTGGCCAACTCATTGATCTAGCTTGGCAACAGCTTGAACACCAGCACCTACATATAGAAGAGCTGCTTCCGAAACAACTGATCAAGCAATATCAACTGCCTAGCCTGCAGAGCAGCCTGCAACAATTGCACTACCCCAAAGTTGGCGTAGACCTGCAACAACTCGAAAGCCAGGTTACGCCCGCTAAGTTGAGACTGATCTTAGAAGAGCTCATCGCCCACCAGCTCACCCTAAGTCGCGCCAAACGGCAAACCCAAAGCTTGCCGGCGCCGGCGTTAGCGACAGTACAAAACTTAGAGCAGCAATTTATGCAACAATTGCCGTTTAGCCTTACGGCGGCACAACAGCGAGTATGGTCGGAAATCATGACTGACTTAAGCCAAACCCTACCTATGGTGAGAATGGTTCAGGGTGACGTGGGTTCAGGCAAAACCGTGGTAGCCGCCCTAGCCGCGTGCCGCGCGGTAGACAATGGCTGCCAAGTTGCCGTACTCGCGCCCACAGAAATCTTGGCCGAGCAACACCTGCACAACTTTAAACACTGGCTCGAGCCCTTAGGCGTGGCAGTGGTATGGCTCACGGGCAAACAAAAAACCAAACCCAAGCGGGACGCGTTAGCAGCGATCGCCAGCGGCGCCGCTCAGGTGATCATAGGTACTCATGCTCTGTTCCAAGACAGTGTGAACTATCAACACCTAGGCCTTGCCGTGATAGATGAGCAGCATCGTTTCGGCGTGGCACAAAGGCATAGTTTAGTAGGTAAGGCCCCACCGAACTGTGGTTTACACCAGTTGGTGATGACCGCCACACCCATTCCACGCACCTTGGCCATGAGCGCCTATGGCGACCTTGATCATTCGGTGATTGATGAACTCCCGCCTGGCCGCAAACCTATTAACAGCGTATTGCTCAACAATGTGCGGCGAGCCAATGTGATCGAACGCGTGCATCAAGCCTGCGCCAATGGTCAACAGGCGTATTGGATCTGCCCGCTAATCGAAACTTCGGAGGTACTGCAGTGCGAAGCGGCGGAAGACACCGCTTTGTTGCTTGGGCAACAATTACAAGGGGTAAATGTAGGTCTAGTTCATGGTCGCTTGGCGGCGGCGGACAAAGCCCAGGTGATGGCACAATTTAAAGTCGGTGAAATTCAGCTACTGGTCGCCACTACGGTCATAGAAGTGGGTGTAGACGTACCTAATGCCAACCTCATGGTCATCGACAATGCCGAACGCCTAGGACTCGCTCAGTTACACCAACTGCGAGGTCGTGTAGGGCGAGGACAGGCTCAAAGTCATTGCCTATTTATGTATCAGGCGCCGCTATCACGCATGGGACGTGAACGGTTGGACATATTGCGCCAATCCAACGACGGTTTTGTCATTGCCGAAAAAGATCTGCAGCTTCGCGGCCCAGGCGAAGTACTAGGCACCCGTCAAGCCGGCGCCATCGGATTACGTGTGGCTGACTTAATACGCGACGCTCATCTATTACCACAGGTAAAAAGCATGACGTCGACATATGCATCCCATCCTGCCAAAACAGATCAGTTAATCGCACGATGGGTCGGTGATAACCAAATATTTTCCAAGGTGTAGGCTGCTAAAGAGAGAAATATACTATTATAGGAAATATTTTCCACAATTATCATCTTTTTTGAACTAAAGTCAGGATGTTTAATTAGATTTTCTTTACAAACAGTGAAATTTTTTTTATATTACCCGCCTGAACATCGAAGAATAACCTCAGCGAATACTGAGAATTCGTAGTTTGGTAACAAAAATAAAAGTATTTTGCATAATTTCCTGCACTATAAAGACAAAGCCCTTAAAAGGAGGCTTCTTACTATGAAACTAATTAATAAAGTTTTGACTGGCGTGGCACTAACTGCCATGACTGCTACCGCTGCCCAAGCGTCTACTTTAGAAGACGTACGTGCTGCTGACGAATTGAAATGTATTGTAACCACTGGTTTGGCTGGTTTTGCTGCACCTGACGCAAACGGCCGCTGGGAAGGTTTTGACGCCGACTTCTGTCGCGCTGTAGCTGCTGCCGTACTAGGCGATGGTGACAAGGTTCAATTCGTACCAACTACGGGTAAAACTCGTTTCACCATGTTGAACTCTGGTGAAGGCGACATCTTGTTCCGCAACACCACAGAAACGCTTAGCCGTGACGCTGACTTGAAGCTAAGCTTCTTGCCAGTTAACTTCTATGATGGTCAAGGTTTCATGGTTCCTGCATCATTAGGTGTGTCTTCGGCCACTGAACTAGACGGCGCTTCTGTATGTATCCAAACCGGTACGACTACAGAATTAAACTTGGCTGACTACTTCCGTACCAACGGTATATCTTACGAGCCAGTGCCTATTGAAACTAACGAAGAAGGCTTTACTAACTATGTAGCTGGCCGTTGTGACGTTTACACCACTGATGCTTCTGGTTTAGCCTCTACTCGTGCAAAGTTCGATGACCCAACACAGCACGTTGTATTACCTGAAATCATCTCGAAAGAGCCACTAGGTGGTGCTGTACGTCATGGCGACGACGAGTGGTTTGACATTGGTAAGTGGGTTGTTAACGCTTTGATCAACGCTGAAGAAATGGGCGTGACTCAAGCTAATGCCATGAACCTTGCTGCTAACGTTGGCAACAACCCAAGTATCAACCGTTTGGTTGGTTCTGAAGGCAACATGGGCGAAATGCTAGGTCTAGACGCTAAGTGGGCTGCACGTGCGATCGCACAGGGTGGTAACTACGGCGAGATCTACGAGCGTAACGTTGGTCCTAATACTCCGCTACAAATTGAACGTGGCCTAAACGCTTTGTGGAATAAAGGTGGTGTACTTTACGCTGCTCCAATTCGTTAATTAACACGAATTTGCAGTGTTTAACTGGGGTGCTTCGGCACCCCAGTTTATATCTGAACATTAATAATCTTTGGTTGCTACACCGCTGATTAATAATCAATTGTTAAGTTTAACTTAACAATTGATACTTACGTAGCTCGGTTCACCTCTATGAGTACTCCTACACCTAGTACCAACCCTTTGTTACGCGCTTGGTATGACAAAGAAACTCGTTCAATCATTGTGCAAATCATTGCCGCCGCACTGATCCTTTCGTTTTTTGCCTATATTATCAACAATGCGGTAGTCAACTTGGCCGCCATAGGCAAAGACATTAGTTTTAATTTTCTCTGGCAAAATGCCAGCTATGACATCAATCAACACCTGATTGAATACAGTTCCACATCCAACCACTTTACAGCCATGATTGTGGGTCTTATTAATACTCTATTAGTGGCCGCCGCAGGTATTGTATTAGCCACGATGCTTGGCTTTATGCTGGGAGTGATGCGTTTATCCAACAACTGGTTAACGCAAAAAATTGCTTACGTTTATATCGAGTACGTACGTAACGTGCCGGTACTATTACACATTTTATTACTGCACGGCCTTATCATTAACGCCCTGCCGCGCCCTAAAGGTTCATATAATTTTGGTGACACCTTTTTTCTCAATAACCGTGGCTTCCAAATGCCTAGCCCAGAGTTTCAATCATTATTTTGGATCGTTGGGGCTTTTGTAGTGGCGGGTATCGCCTTTGCATGGTGGTTTAGTCGCCATGCTCAGAAAGTACAGGATGAAACGGGTAAGGCCTACCCTGTGGCCATGATTAACATTGCTGCCATCGTACTATTACCATTTGCTGTTTATTTTGTTTTAGGTAGCCCTATTGAATGGGATGTGCCGGCACTAAAAGGCTTTAACTTCAAAGGTGGCATAGTTGTTCGGCCTGAGTTTATTGCCCTTTGGTTAGCCTTATCCTTCTACACAGCCGCCTTTATTGGTGAAATTGTACGTGCTGGCATTGTGGCCATTAACCACGGTCAAACCGAAGCGGCCCAAGCCTTGGGTATTTCTAACAGCCGCACCTTAAAACTGGTGGTTATTCCGCAAGCATTACGCGTGATTATCCCGCCACTGACTAGCCAATACTTAAACCTAGCGAAAAACTCATCGTTAGCCCTTGCCATTGGCTATATGGACATCGTGGCCACCATTGGTGGTATTTCCCTCAACCAGACAGGCCGCGAAATGGAATGTATGTTGATTGTTATGGCCATTTATTTGGCGATCTCTCTGCTTATTTCCACGGTTATGAACTGGTACAACAATCGCATTCAGCTAGTAGAACGCTAAGGGAGAAACAACAATGACTGAACAAACTTATGCCCCGGGAACCTATCCCGATCTACCACCGCCCAGTGACACGGTAGGCCCAGTTCACTGGTTAAAAGCGAATCTTTTTTCTTCGCCAGTTAACTCTATTGTGACTTTGGTAGCTATTTATTTATTATATTTGGCCTTGCCTTCGGCCTTCAACTGGTTGTTAATTGACGCAACCTACGTGGGTGAAACACGTAAAGACTGCGCCCCAGGTGGTGCATGTATGGCTTTTATTGGTGAACGTTTTAACTTATTTGTGTATGGCTTTTATCCTGCCGAATTACGCTGGCGGGTAAACTTAGCCGCTATTTTGTTGGTTGTGGCGGGTGCTGCGGTGCTTTGGGACAAGATGCCTGCTCGCAAACACATAATGAAGTTTGCCATGATCTACCCACTGATTGGCGCTTGGTTGTTAAGTGGTGGGCTGTTTGGTTTAGAATACGTTGGCACACACCTTTTTGGTGGCTTAATGCTAACGCTAACCATTGGTGTAACCGGTATCGTATTCTCCCTGCCACTGGGTATTTTGTTGGCGTTGGGCCGTCAGTCTAAACTGCCCATCATCAAGTATTTTTGTATTGGCTTTATCGAATTTATTCGTGGTGTACCGCTGATCACCCTGCTGTTTGTGGCTTCAACCATGTTGAGCTACTTCTTACCGCCAGGCACCACCTTCGATTTGTTACTGCGTGTACTCATTATGGTGACCTTGTTTGCCTCTGCCTACATGGCCGAAGTGATCCGCGGTGGGTTACAGGCGTTGCCTAAAGGCCAGTTGGAAGCGGCCAACTCGCTCGGCTTGAACTACTCCCAAGCCATGCGTTTGATCATTTTGCCACAAGCGCTAAAGATCTCTATCCCTGGCATCGTTAACACCTTTATCGGTTTGTACAAAGACAGTACCTTGGTAATCGTCATCGGTTTGTTAGACCCACTGGGTATTGGCCGGGCCTCGGTCGCCGATTCGGCTTGGTTAGGTTTATCCACCGAAGTGTATTTATTCGTCGCCGTTTTCTTCTTTATTTCGTGTTTTGGTATGGCACGCTATTCTCTTTACCTAGAGAACAAGCTCAATACCGGCCACAAGCGATAACAACTAATTTAAAGGTTTCTCCACATGTCAGAAGCACAAAGTAACTCTACTACAGAAAAATGTATCGAAATTCGTAACATGAACAAATGGTACGGCGATTTTCACGTTCTTAAAAACATCAACCTAGAAGTGTGCAAAGGCGAAAAAATAGTCATTTGTGGGCCCTCGGGTTCTGGCAAATCAACCATGATTCGCTGTATCAACCGTTTGGAAGAGCATCAACAAGGTGACATTATTGTTGATGGAACTGAATTAACTAACGACCTTAAGAATATCGATGCCGTACGCCGTGAAGTCGGCATGGTGTTCCAACACTTTAACCTGTTCCCACACCTAACCGTGTTGGAAAACTGCACCTTGGCACCAATTTGGGTGCGTAAAACACCTAAAGCCGAAGCCGAAGCGACCGCCATGGAGTTTTTGGAGCGCGTTAAGATCCCTGAGCAAGCTAATAAGTACCCAGGCCAACTTTCTGGTGGTCAGCAGCAACGTGTGGCCATCGCCCGTTCTCTATGTATGCGTCCGAACATCATGTTGTTTGATGAGCCGACCTCTGCCCTTGACCCCGAAATGATCAAGGAAGTTCTAGACACCATGGTGTCATTGGCTGAAGAAGGTATCACCATGTTGTGCGTAACCCATGAAATGGGTTTTGCTAAGAAAGTAGCTGACCGAGTGATCTTTATGGATCAGGGCGAAATCATCGAATCCAACAACCCCCATGATTTCTTCGACAACCCTCAGCATGACCGTACGAAGCTGTTCTTGAGCCAGATTCTAGGCCACTAATCGATTGTTGTATTGGCTCCTGCGCTCTGCGTGGGAGCCAAATATTATACCCTTTGCCCCATATACCCAGATGACTTCTCCAACACCTGCCCAACTTACGCTTATTGAACAACAACTAGGCCGCAGCCCACGTGGCTTAATTAGTGTTGCTTCCAGCTCTAACAACGGCGTGCCTTTGGCGCTTAAAATGCACCCTTTGGTGGATAATAAGCCGTTTCCGACCTTATATTGGTTGTGCTCAAAAGACCTGCACAAAGCCATTAACCAGCTTGAAACGGGCGGCTTAGTGAAGCAGTTAGAACAACGCTTGAAGGATGATGAGGATTGGATGGCCGCCTATCAGGCGAATCAACGCGAATATGTAGCACAGCGATGGGCCAACTGTACTCCGCAAGAAGTAGAGCAGCTTAACCAGCTAGGCTTTGCGCCTTTATTTGATAGTTATGGTATTGGTGGTTTGCGCGATTGGCAGCAAATTCGTTGTTTGCACATGCACTACGCGCACCATTTATGTGGCAATAACGTCATTGGCCAATGGCTTGATCAGCACTATGGGCTTAATGAGCTCGCTATTAGTATATAGCCTGCCTCAGGCCTTCACAGTGGCGGCTGGTTCAACCCCGCCTAAGCGTCCTGAAATTGCCCCTGCGCACGATTCTTAACCACCCTATCTACGTTATAGATTCTACCGTTCATACACAGGTACACGCCCTGTGGGAGCGCCTGCACTGCAGCTACGGCTACACCTAAGTTAAAATCAGCATCCGTGAGCTTCATAATGGCGGGCGCCATGGCGCCCATGATGACAATGGTCTTGCCCGTAGCCGCTTTTAGTACTCGCCCGGTATCCACCATGGTGTCGGTACCATGGGTGATAATGACATGTTGACCCGGATGAGCTTGCACGGCTGAAAGGATCTCACAACGATCTTCATCGGTCATGTCTAAACTGTCTTTAGAGATGATTTGTGTAATCTCGTAGTCAAAGTTAGCTTTCACCCGCTGCAATATCTCACTCGCGGCTGGCGCACCTATGTGATACTCACTCAGGGCGTCAAAGTAAACTTTATCGATAGTGCCGCCTACGGCGAGGACTTGTAATTTCATCATCAAACTTCCTAATCTTAGTTACGGCTTGCCCCACGGGCACAAGGCTTCAACATGGTCGCGGCCGAGGCGCTCTAGGGTGGCAATATTGTCCACAAAGATCTGCTCCGGATTCTGAACATGGGCCAATGCTTGGCTCATTTGAGCCTGACGCAGCAGGTGAATGGTGGGATATGGTGCACGATTGGTAAAGTGGCTTAAATCACCTTCGGCCACCTGGTCAAACTGATAGCGTGGGTGAAATGAAGCCAACTGCACATGATCACTCAGGTCGCTCTGTTCTAACAACTCTTGCAACCAATCTAGTAGGTCTAGGTAGTCATCGAATGCGTGTAGCCCTTTCGGAAACATTAACAAACTGGTGGCAATGTCAGTTTCGTCAGCATTGAGCAAGGTTTCTAGCTCAGTCACATAAAACGCTTTCCATTGGGCATCGGTAGTGCCTGTGGCCACCGCGTAGCGTACTTGACTTTGTGCCACCACCGTGTGAGAAAAGGGACACAGATTGAGACCGACAACCATGTCTTGCAACCATTGTTTGGTTAACTCAATGACCTGTTGATGATCTGTGTCGAGTGTCTTGCTGGTTAACTTGTTGATATAATAATCCTACCTTATTAGCTTCTTGCATGAGCGTCATTTGCCCATTTCTCTAGTTCATTCTCAGCGGCCGTTTGCCCCTAACTGGCGCAGTTACAAGCGCCCATTGACACACAAAATCCCGCGCCAATGGCAAGCATGGCTCAATGACAGCGGGTCCTTGACCCAACGTCTCATACAGGCCAGTGATGGTGCCTTTGAGGTACGGGTGGTGCGTAATTGCTGGCATACCCCCAGGCGATCAGAAGCTCGGGCTTTGGCTCTGAAAGGCCGTCAAAAAGCCATTATCCGCGAAGTTGAATTGCTTTGCCATGGCCATGTGTGGGTTTGTGCTCGCAGTATTATGCCCCACAATACCCTGACCGGGAGGCTGCGCAGATTCAGCAACATTGGCACTAAGCCATTAGGCGCATTACTGTTCAAACACCCCAATATGGTACGCGGTTCGTTACAAGTGGCCTGCTTCAAGTCACACCACAGCCCGCTGCAGCATTGGGCAAGGCGGTCGGTGTTTTATTTAGACGGTAAGGGGATTTTAGTGACCGAAGTTTTTATGCCGCCTATGGCCCATGTAAAACCACCAACCGCGTAGGTAATAACGCTTCGAGCTGAGCATACAATGCGTGGTATGACTTTACGCCAAGCCCTAGCGGGTCTGTGATATCCTGATGTGGATGCAACAACTGCACGCTTGGACGCTCCGCAACGTTAACGCTATGGCCAAGCTCAACCACAAATTCAAGGTGTTCTTGGGTCATTACCCACACATGGTCGGCCCACCGTAAATCTTCGGCCTGCAATTGCTGGCTGGTACCGCACCATGGTATGCCAGACTGCGCTAATACGAGCCTGGCATCGGCAGTGGTTTGTGCGCCATGGGTGACCCTAGTGCCGCACGAAGCGAACTCGATAGCCTTGCCATTTTTCTGCGCCCAGTCTGCTGCCATGGCGTGGGCCATTTGCGATCGACAAGTATTGCCTGTACAGATCAACAATAGTCGTATTGATTGGCTTGTCATTGCGTCTATTACCGCGGGAATTTGGTGTACTTATGTTAGCATGGTGGCTTTCATATTGAGCAGCCCTTTTAGCAATGTTAATTACCCACCGTTGGCACGACTACAAACAACTCATGCGCTTAGACAAACCCGTGGGCACCTACCTTTTGCTATGGCCTATGTTATGGGCTCTTTGGTTGGCTGCTGAAGGTATGCCACGCTTAGACCTACTGTGCATCTTTGTGGTGGGGACTTACCTGATGAGAGCTGCAGGTTGCGTCATCAATGACTATGCTGACCGCCACCTAGATGGCCACGTTGAACGCACCAAACAACGCCCCTTAGCCACAGGTAAAATCACCAGTACGCAGGCCCTGATGCTGTTTTTTGGTCTATGTAGTACCGCTTTTGTGTTGGTACTTTTTACCAATACCGCCACCATCAAGTTGTCTGTGATCGCCGTTATTTTGGCAGCCACATACCCTTTTATGAAGCGCTATACCCATTGGCCACAGGCTGTGCTTGGCGCGGCCTTTGCCATGGCCATTCCCATGGCTTTTAGCGCTCAAACAGGCACCACTGGCATGACCGCCTGGCTAACCTTTACTGCGGCCGTGTGTATGACCATTGCCTATGATACCTATTACGCTATGGTAGACCGTGAGGATGACTTGCACATTGGTATAAAATCTACTGCCTTACTTTTTGGCCATTGGGATGTCACCATCATTGGCTTGTTTCAGGCCATTTGTGTAAGCCTATTGATGTTGGTTGGGGAAATCAACCAGCTGGGGGTATTTTACTATCTCGGCTTGGCTACCATGACGGGTTTATTTGTCTATCAAAATAAACTTGGTCGCAGCCGTGTGCGCAGCAACTACTTTAGTGCCTTTACCAATAGCCATTGGGCGGCACTGTGTGTATGGATAGGTTTAGTGATGGATTTTATCTAGCCCTGCATGCTCGCTCACGTACAGGGCAGTGGCGCCCGCCACGGCGATGGGCATAACGAAAAAGTTGACCAAAGGCACCATCAATAATAATGACACCCCACCTCCGAACCCCAGGTGTAATAGCCTTTCTTGTGCCAGGGCCTGCTTCATGTGCCTAAACTTAACGCCATTATTATCCATGGGGTAGTCCACATACTGGATGGCCATCATCCAAGCGCCAAACAATAACCACAACCAAGGCACAACAACGTTGAGGCCAGGAATAAAACTTATAATCAACAACATCACCACCCGCGGCAGGTAGTAACTTAGTTTGCTTATTTCTCGCCCGATAGCCCGTGGTATAGTCGCCATTAGGTCGCCCACTGTGGTCGGTTTGACGCTGAGGCCGGTTAAATGCTGTTCGACTTTCTCAGCTAATAGGCCGTTAAAGGGGGCCGCAATAAAGTTAGCCAGTAGGTTAAAGCCCCAAAACACAGCCATGGCAAAAAGACCAAAAAACAATGTCCAAAGAAACCAGGTGATGCCACTTAACCAGCTGGGTAACCACACCACAAAGCCATCCATCCAGCCGCTTACGTAACTCATCAATAGCCCAAGGCCGATGGTAAACATGATGACATTGACCAGCAAGGGCAAGAATACAAACACCCTTAACTGAGGTTGCATTAATAACTTAGCGCCTTCTATCAGGTAGCCGAAACCTTTTAATATCTGCATCTCACACTGCCTTATTGTTGACTACATTGCCACTGGACCTGGCGCATTAACAGCTCGCAGGTGTTCGCTTCGGGCCGCTCAAAGCAGACATCCCGAATCCAGTCTTTACTTGGCTGGTCCTTTTTTTGTGTAAATTCTGGCACACCTTCACACATTTGCACGCTCGGTAGAGCCACTTGTGCGCAGGCCTTAAAAAACTTACCGTAGTAAACCCCGCAGCTAAAGTTGCTACAGCCGGCGGATTGGCGAAAGGTTTCCAATAAACAAGCGTGTTGATCATGGGCAGCGCCAAAACTTTTGCCTGCGGCGGTAAATTGCGGCACTGCTTGTAAATGGCGGGTATTGAGGTTGGCCTGATACTGTTGAAATATGAAATAGGCTAAAACACCTATAACTAGCAGACCCAGAGATTTGACTAACCGTTTAGTAGAAAGTGACATAAGCGCTCGTGTGAGTAGAGGAGGATGTATGGCTAACCGTGGGCCATGCTAATACCAATGTTGCTCACGCCATCGGCCATAGACATGGTCTTTAGTTGGTCAATTTGTGATGCTTTAGCCACGTTTTGGGAGACTAACATCTGCATAACATCTGCCTGAAATGCGAGCTCCTGCACCATGAGGTCATGGGTTGAGATGTGTCGAACCAATTCTTCGTCGCCAATTTCTTGGCCGGCATGCAGCTCGACAAATTTGGCCACGCTTTCGCGGGACAAATGAGCCACACTGGCAGCATCTTCGAAACTTGCATTATCAACACAATGTAACGTCGCCATCAGTGCCACAAGCGCATCAAAGGCCAAGCCGGCGCCGAAACTTTCATCTTCTTCACCATGAACAATGGCTTCCACTTTAGTCAGTTGGGTTTCGGCATTCATATTGCCTCGTAAAGACAGCTGTTTCCATACCTGATCTAGTGCCGTACGGGCAACATCAACGTGGTTGCTTTCCACCAAGCTGTCATAGAGGGCATAGTGAGGGAAAATACGTTCGCACAGGGCTGCAGAAAAGGCGGTTTGTTGCCAATCTTGCATCTCGCGTAAGGGGGCATATAACTCGTCAAAATACATAATAGTTCCAACCACTAGAGTGAATACACCACCATTATACGGCGTACGGGGGCTGCGGTCATTGTTGTCTCATCATGATTACAGCATGGTGTTGGTTTTATCCCCGTGCCACGGCGAATGCGGCAACAATAATGCCGCCGCCCAAGGTACGGGAAATAACATTTCCCCAACTAGAGCGTCCCATATAGTTAAACAATTTGCGTCCCATCAGGGCATAACCAATCATGACGAAGGCTAGGCAAGTCATTTTTAGGGCACCGAAATATACGATGTCGTGAGAGAAGTAATCTGGCCGGGTAAACTGCGGAAATAACGCCATAAAAAACAGCAAGGCTTTAGGGTTCGACAACGAAGTAAACATCCCCTGCCGATAACTTGACCACAGGCTTTTACCTTGAGGCGCTTCAATATTTTTGTCTGCATGAGGTGTAGCAATGCCGTAGCGAATTATTTTGTAACCTAGATAAACCAAATATAAAGCACCAATGTACCTGAGGCCATTAAATAAAGCCGGCGTTTGGGTCAGTATTAACCCTAGGCCGGTTGCCACCAGGCTAATCCAGATGACGTTGGATGTGAGCAAGCCTAACGTTCCCGCCACGGCATTACGAAAGCTAAATGCCGACTGATATAGGATAAATAACACCGCTGGCCCCGGGGTAACCTCGAGGAACAGGGTTATAGCAAGAAATTGCAGCGTGGCTTCGATCATGGTGAAGTTCCTATGGTGTGGCCGGATTATAGCATTCAGCTAATGTCGGCGCAGGCTTTCTGTCTACCGTTGAATGCACCACGTCATACCGGCGTAGATGTTGTGTCATACTGGCGTAGGCCGGTATCTAGCGAGGTTGAAGAGGTCCTGCCGTGCGTCAGGATGACAGCAACACCGCGCTTTTCAAGCACCCAATAAAAAAGCCCCAATGCGTTAGCATTGA
>JABGSN010000014.1 GCA_018647765.1 Oceanospirillaceae bacterium
AATAAAATACAATAATTGCATTAAAAGCAACCACTTACATAAAATAAATGGCGCGCCCGAGAGGATTCGAACCTCTGACCGCTCGGTTCGTAGCCGAGTACTCTATCCAGCTGAGCTACGGGCGCATAAAAAATGGCGGAGAGGGAGGGATTCGAACCCTCGGTACCAGTATATAGGTACGGTTCCTTAGCAGGGAACTGGTTTCAGCCACTCACCCACCTCTCCGCAGAGAGCGCGTATATTACCCTAACCTTTTGGGAAATAAAAGCCTTAATTTTCAAATAATTTGAATGATTTTATCAGCAGGGTTATTTCTTCCCAAACGGAAAACCGCCGCCTAATCCTGGCATACCACCGGGCATTCCTGGGGGCATTCCGCCGCCAGCGCCACCACCCATTCCAGGCGGCATTTGGCCCTGCATGCCGCGCATCATTTTTTGCATGCCGCCTTTGCCAGACATTTTTTTCATCATCTTAGCCATTTGCTTATGCTGCTTAATCAAACGGTTAATGTCTTGAATTTGAGTACCCGAGCCAGCCGCAATACGGCGCTTACGGGAGCCATTGAGGGTGTCGGGTACGGCCCGCTCTTTAGCGGTCATGGAGTTGATGATGCACTCCATTTGATTAAAATTCTTTTCTGCACCGGCACTTTGTGCCGCTTGAGCCATGCCACCCATGCCCGGCATTTTGTCGAGCAAGCCCGCCATGCCGCCCATGTTTTTCATTTGCTGCAATTGATCACGAAAGTCTTCTAGATCGAAGCCTTTGCCCTTCTTGATTTTTTTGGCTAGCTTTTCTGCCTTTACCTTGTCGACTTTTTGCTCGACTTCTTCGATCAAAGAAAGCACATCGCCCATACCCAAGATACGCGAAGCAACACGGTCTGGGTGGAAGGGTTCTAATGCTTCTACCTTTTCGCCAACACCCAAAAACTTAATGGGTTTACCGGTAATGTGACGTACAGAAAGAGCGGCACCACCACGGGCGTCACCGTCTGTTTTACTGAGCACTACGCCGGTGAGTGGTAGCGCTTCATTAAAGGCTTTAGCCGTATTGGCAGCATCCTGACCCGTCATGGCATCGACTACAAACAACGTCTCCACCGGCTGTGCCATGGCGTGCAAGGCTTTAACTTCGTCCATCATGTCAGTATCGACATGCAGGCGGCCTGCGGTATCCACAATCACTACGTCGTGATGCTGCTGGCGTGCGTGGTTAATAGCTTTTTCTGCAATGGCTACGGGTTTTTCCATCACCGTACTAGGGAAAAAGTGAGCACCTACTTCTTCGGAAAGGGTTTGTAGCTGTTTGATAGCTGCAGGTCGATAGACGTCGACACTGACCAGCATGACCGATTTTTTCTTCTTTTCGATTAAAAACTTAGCTAACTTGGCTGCCGAAGTGGTTTTACCTGCACCTTGTAAACCGGCCATCAAAATAACTGCAGGGGGCTGCACAGCGAGATTAAGGTCTTCGTTAGAATTGCCCATAATCGCTTCCAGCTCTTGCTGGACGATCTTTACAAACACTTGGCCAGGGCTCAAGCTGCGGCTTACTTCGGCACCTACCGCACGTACTTTCACCTGCTCGATAAAGGCCTTAACCACCGGCAAGGCAACGTCGGCTTCTAGCAAAGCCATGCGCACTTCACGTAGCGTGCCTTTAATATTGTCTTCTGTGAGGCGTGCTTGGCCACGAATGTGTTGTAGCGTTTTGCCTAAGCGGTCGGTTAAGTTATCAAACATGGGGATCTCTATGCTGCACCAATAATAAGCGGCTAGTATAACCGATGCAGCCCCAATCAACATCACATCTAGTTACACCATTTAACCTTGATATTGCCTTTTTTAGAGCTAGCTCTAGGCAATGGCCCCTAGCTTGACTATGATGGCTGTAATTACTTTACAGAACACATTGCAATGATTTCATTATTCACTGGTATTGGCGCCCTGTTGTTGTATTTGCTCAGTGCCTGGAACCAAAACAAAGCCAGCGCTAGCCAAGTCTCTAAGCGTGGTTATTTACTTAGTTTGTTGGGCTGGGGTTTACACAGTGCAAATCTGTCTTTACATTTATTCACTCAAGCTGGGCTGTTATTAGATTTAGGCGCCGCGCTATCGCTGACCGCATGGGCGGTAATTGGGGTTATTTTAATCAGCAGTTTACGTAACCCGGTAGCCAACTTACTCATTTTTGCGGCACCTATTGCGGCCCTGGCAATTGCAGTCGATACCGTTAGCGTACCTAGCATCACAGGCCGCCAATACAGCCACGGCATCTTAGTGCATATCATTGCGTCTATTTTGGGTTATGCCTTATTTGCTGTAGCGGCGTGCCAAGCGGTATTACTTATATACCAAAACCGTCACCTCAAACATCACCAAGCCTCGCGCTTCATCACCAGCTTGCCGCCCCTGCAAACCATGGAAAGTTTGTTATTTGAAGTACTCGCTGCGGGTCAAATATTTTTGACCTTAGCGCTGGTCACTGGCTTCGTGTATGTAGACGACCTGTTTGCTCAACAACTGGCTCACAAAACCATTTTAAGCCTTATTGCCTGGGTAATATTTAGCATTCTATTATGGGGGCATTATCGCTTAGGCTGGCGTGGCCGCATGGCTATTCGCTGGACTTTATGGGGTTTTGCTAACCTGGCCTTAGCCTTTTTTGGCACTAAACTAGTCGTGGAATTCGTTTTATAATATTTGAGCACTTGACAGTGAGGCTCTCAAGCATAAGAATTGAGAGCCATAACTGATACGAGGTTACTCCCGCCTTGAGCGAAATCCCCATAAGCTATTTACTTGCTAGCTTAGCCTTTCTGATTTTATTGTCGGCATTCTTCTCCAGCTCCGAAACTGGTATGATGTCGCTCAACCGCTATCGCCTTCGCCACTTGGTTAAACAAAAACACCGTGGTGCCATGCGTGCCAGCAAACTGCTCGATCGGCCCGACCGACTGATTGGCGTAATTTTGATTGGCAACAACTTTGTTAATATTCTCGCCTCCGCTATTGCCACCATGATCGCATTGCGCCTAATGGGCGATGCAGGCGTGGCTGTGGCGACTGCCATGTTGACCTTAGTGATTTTAATATTTGCCGAAGTGACACCCAAAACAGTGGCGGCTATTAAACCAGAACAAGTGGCATTTCCTGCATCCTTGATTTTGTCGCCTCTGCTCAAGTTGCTGTATCCGTTTGTGTGGGTGGTTAACACCATCTGTAATGGCCTATTACGCCTACTGGGTTTTAATGCCGCAGCCAAGGCTAATGACCACTTAAGTGCTGAAGAACTGCGCACCATCGTCCATGAGGCTGGCGCGCTCATCCCTCGGCGCAACCAGTCTATGTTATTAAGCATTTTGGATTTAGATACGGTAACTGTAGAAGACATTATGATTCCGCGCAACGAGATTGTCGGCATCGATATCGAAGATGGCATTGGCACCATACTCAGCACCATCAGCCAAAGCCCTCATACACGCCTACCTTTGTATCAAGAAGAGCTCAACAATGTAGTTGGTATTGTACATGTGCGCCAAATATTGCCGTTATTACATACTAACAACCCCAGCAAAGAGGCGTTTTTAGCCTTAGCTAAGGAGCCATACTTTGTACCAGAAAGCACCCCGCTTAACACGCAGCTACTCAACTTTCAAAAGCGCAAACAATGGGTAGGTTTGGTGGTCGATGAATATGGTGATATCCAAGGCTTAACCACCTTAGAAGACATATTAGAAGAAATAGTAGGCGACATGGCCGAAGAGCAGGACCATGAAAATGAAGATATTCACCCGCAAGAAGATGGCTCCTTTTTTATCGATGGCACAACCACTGTGCGGGACATCAACAAAGCCCTCAAATGGACCTTGCCGATTGACGGGCCAAAGACGCTGAACGGTTTAATTACTGAACGTTTGGAAGAAATTCCGCAGTTTAATGTATGTTTACGCTTAGGCGAGTATCATTTGGAAACTGTACAAATTCGCGATAACTTCATAAAAACAGTACGTTTACAGAAGTTTGAAATCCTCAAAGACGAAATTCACTAAGTCTTAACAATGGTCACAAAAGGGCTAGCCAATTCGCGTTCGCGCACCTTGGCTAGCACTCGTTTTCGGCCATCATTGTCGAGCCGCATCCACGCGGTGATTTCTTCACCAGAACGGTAACAGCCCTGGCAAATATCATGGTCATCTAAGTAACACACGTTAACACAAGGGGATGCCACTGGGCGTTCATGCGTCATCAAAACCCTCCAGCACATTGACGACGTTAACACCGATTTCTTCCACCGCGTAACCGCCTTCCATAATAAATTGAGTGGGTATATTTAACGCCCCAATCTTGGCACCGTAGTGAGTAAAGTCATCACTTTTTAGCTTGAAAAAGGAGATAGGGTCATTTTCAAACGTATCAACACCCAGCGAGACAATGAGTGCATCTGCTGCGAAGTCGGTAATCTTTTTAAGGGCATCATCTAACGCACTCGACCATACATCGTAGGTGGTGCCGGGAGGTAATGAATAGTTGCGATTATAACCATGGCCCGGACCTTCACCTAATTCATCGTCGGCCCCCAAGTAATAGGGAAATGCGTCCATTGGATCACCGTGAAGAGAGCAAAACAATACATCACTGCGGTCATAAAAAATGGATTGTGTCCCATTACCATGATGAAAATCCACATCCAAAATAGCCACTTTGGTGGCGCCATCATCAAGCATCGCCTGAGCCGCAACCGCTGCATTATTAATAAAACAATACCCGCCAAACATGTCTTTTGCAGCATGATGTCCGGGTGGTCTACACAGTGAAAAGGCGGATTTATTTCCAGCGCTGATTAAATCAGCGCCGGTTAAAGCGACATCGGCGGCCAAATATGCAGCCTCCCATGTGCCTCCGTTAATTGAGGTTTCGGCAGCAAGGCAATAGTAGCCAATGCGCCCATCTATTTCTCTGGGTGGTACATTGCGTGTCATACGTCGTGATGGTGCACAACTGGCAATAGCTTCGCCTTTATATCCAGCGGCCTGCCAATCAAGCCAGCAGGTTTCCAAAAACTGCAAATAATCTGCATCGTGAACTCGCAACATGCGTGACTTATCAAACCGCTGTGGCAGGATAATGTCTCCAACCTGTCGGCGTTTGAGTTCGTCGACCACATATTCAGCCCGCACAGGGCATTCAAACGGGGGCACCAACTGACCGCCAGAAAGCTCGGTTTTAGAGTCTCGTAGCTTGTGCTCTTCGCTGTAAATAATTTCCATTTCAATACCTTAATTAACATAGAACGGCCATTTTAAGACGGGCCATTTCCTACATATAGATCAATACGGCCATCAAATACTAGGTTGACAAACTCAGCCAGAATAAACGCCGTCATGCCCCATATTCGATACTCATGATAATAGAAACTGGGTACCTGCTTAACTCCTGCAATGATTGGCAGCGGATCCATGATCGGCTTACTGTCGGTCAAAAAGCGAAGGGGGACGGTGAAAATCCTATCCAGTTCACCTAAGTTGGGCGTCAATTGGCTAACGACTGAAGCAGGCACTACCCCAACAATAGGGGTGACCACAAACCCTTGCCTTGATAACACTTGCCCCATTGGCCCCACAATCTTCACCAGCTCTGAGTTAAGTGCAACTTCTTCAAACGCTTCCCTTAGTGCTGTGGCCACCAGATCTACATCTTCTGGTTCCGCTTTACCGCCAGGAAAGGCAATCTGGCCTTTATGGGTTGGCAAGTGTTCTGCACGCCGCGTTAATATCACCTCAGGGTTATCTACATCGTCGGTGATTGCCACTAACACTGCCGCCGGTGTTTGCAACTCAGCATTCACGGTTCTAGGTTGGTATTGGACAAACTTTTGGGCAATAAAATCATGCATTGGGGTGGATCTACAACTCCTTGTTTATAGTGACGTGAGTTTATCTTACAATAAACCAACAATTTAAGTGAGGTGTCCAACAAATATCATGAAATTCTGTGGCCATTGTAGTGCTCCAGTGAGCTTAGTTATTCCTCAAGGTGATAACCGCCACCGCTACGTCTGTGATAAATGCGACTTCATTTTCTATGAAAACCCTCGCATTATCGCCGGCACAATCCCCATTTTTGGCTCCAAGATACTCTTGTGTAAACGAGCTATAGAACCTCGACTTGGTTATTGGACCTTGCCTGCTGGCTTTATGGAGAATGGCGAAACCACCCAACAAGCAGCCCTTAGAGAAACCTACGAAGAAGCCTACGCTAGGCCTGAACTAGGCCCACTATTTAGCGTCTGTAATCTGCCTAAAGGCAACCAAGTACACGTGTTTTATCTCGCCCACATGACCCTTGCCGAATACGGATCTGGCCCCGAAAGCCTAGAAGTCGAACTCTATGACGAAGCCGATATACCTTGGGATGAGATTGCCTTTGGCACCGTCACACAAACCCTCAAGCGTTTCTTCGAGGACCGCAAGCACGGCATAGAGCAACTACACCACATTGACTTTTAACCTTGTAAAAAGGGGTTACTGCGGCGCTCTGCACCGATGGTCGACATAGGGCCGTGACCGGGTACAAATTCAACGGGGTCGTCCAAGACTAAGAGCTTGGTTTTAATGGCGTCAATTAAGGTGGCGTGATCGCCTTGAGGGAAGTCTGTACGGCCTATAGAGCCTTGAAACAACACGTCCCCGACAAACAACAACCCTTGAGCTTGATGGTGAAACACAACATGACCGGGTGTATGGCCAGGACAATGAAGTACCTCCATGGTTTGATGACCTACTGTAACTCGGTCACCTTGGTGCAACCAACGTGTGGGCACAAATGGTTTAGCTTCTGGAAACTGAAACATCCGGCTTTGGTCGGCCAAGCCATCTATCCAAAACTGATCGCCTTCGTGGGGGCCAACAATAGGTAGACCTTTGTCTTCAGACAACTGACCTGCCGCACCTGCATGGTCTATGTGAGCGTGAGTGAGCAATATTTGAGTGAGGTTCAAACCATGAGCCGCAACCCGCTCTAGCAACAGTGGCAACTCACCACCTGGGTCAACTAACGAGGCTTCCTTAGTTTCGTCACACCACACCAAACTACAGTTTTGCTGAAATGGCGTGACCGGAATAATTTCAAATTGTAATGCCATAGCTCTTTCTCAATAAATGCTGAATCACGTCATACCGGCGCAGGCCGGTATCTCTAGACCCTGACTTTCGTCAGGACGACATTTACCCCTACCCAACCCATACTCGGGCGTTGCGGAACATACGCATCCAAGGCCCATCTTCACCCCAAGCGCTATCTACCCACGAGTTAGTGCAGCTACGGTACACGCGTTCTGGGTGTGGCATCATAATGGTGACGCGGCCGTTGGCTGCGGTTAAACCGGTAATGCCATTAACGGAGCCATTAGGATTGGCTGGGTAATCTTGGGTCACTTCACCGTACCCATCCACAAACCTTAGGGCCACTTGCGCTTCACATGCTTGACGCTGTGCGTCGCTGGCGAATTCGGCATGACCTTCACCGTGCGCAATAGCAATAGGCATGTGTGAGCCGGCCATACCTTGGAAGAACACCGAGTCGTTTTCTTGTACTTGCACTAATGCCGTACGACCTTCGAATTGCTCCGACTGGTTACGTACAAAGTGGGGCCAATGATCACTACCTGGAATCAGCTCATGCAAGTTAGACAACATTTGGCAACCGTTACATACCCCTAGAGCAAAGCTGTCTTCACGGGCAAAAAAGTCGCTAAACTGCTGCCGTGCAATAGGGTTAAACAAAATAGACTTAGCCCAACCTTCGCCGGCGCCTAATACGTCACCGTAAGAGAAACCACCACAAGCAACCAACCCTTTAAATTCACTGAGTTGGCGACGGCCTTCTAAAATGTCGCTCATATGTACGTCAACACACTCAAAGCCGGCTTTCATAAACGCGGCGGCCATTTCTAGCTGACCGTTTACGCCTTGCTCGCGTAATATAGCCACCCGTGGACGCTGACCACTGGCAATAAGTTCTGCTGCAATGTTTTCTTCACTATTAAAGGTTAACGAAGAATTAAGCCCAGGGTTACTGGCGTCTAAAAGCAAGTCGTACTCTTGTTGTGCGCAAGCGGCATTGTCACGCATGGCCTGTAAGCGGTAGCTGGTTTGCGCCCATGTGCGGTGAATTTGAGTACGCGAATCGACCAACAATTCTTCGCCTTCTAGGGTGATCCGGATTTGGTCATCGTCGTTAAGGCGTCCAATAACGCGGCTTTGCTCTGCCAAACCACAAGAACTTAGCTGGCGTAATACTTCGGCGCTGTTTTTAGTCTCTACTTGCAACACCACACCGAGCTCTTCGTTAAATAGCCACGCTAGCAAGTCATCGGCATCGCTGATCATTTGTGCACATTCAATATCAATACCCACATGTCCGGCCAAGGCCATTTCTACTAAGGTGGTGTACAAACCGCCGTCTGAACGGTCATGATATGCCAACAACAAACCATCGCCATTGAGGCCTTGTACGGCGCTAAACAAACCTAACAAGTCTTCGGCATCGTCCAAATCTGGGGCTGTATCACCCAGCTGGCCAAACACCTGCGCCAAACAAGAACCACCTAAACGGTTTTCGCCATTGCCAAGGTCTACCAATATAAGCGAGGTATCGCCTTGGTCTGTGACTAGCTGCGGCGTAAGCGTTTTGCGTACATCGGCCACTGGCGCAAAACCAGAAATCACCAATGACACCGGCGAGGTCACGCTTTTATCTTCATCGCCATCTTGCCAAACCGTACGCATCGACATAGAGTCTTTGCCTACGGGTATGGAGATACCTAACTCTGGGCATAGCTCCATGCCCACAGCTTTGACTGTGTCATATAGCTTAGCGTCTTCGCCAGCGTAGCCTGCGGGTGACATCCAGTTGGCCGACAAACGAATATCACTAATTTTATCTATTTGTGCACAGGCCATGTTGGTGATGGTTTCACCAATCGCCATACGGCCGGAAGCTGGCGCATCAATCAAGGCTAGCGGCGTGCGCTCGCCCATGGCCATCACTTCACCGGTGGTGCTGTCTAATGAGGTCGTGGTAATTGCGCAGTTGGCCACGGGTACTTGCCACGGACCTACCATTTGTTCGCGTGCCACCATACCGGTGATAGAACGGTCACCAATGGTAATTAAAAAGCCCTTACTGGCAACGGTAGGTAAGCTTAACACTCGTTGCGCCGCTTCTGCTAATTCCACCTTGCTTAAGTCGAGTGCCGGTAAGGCAATCTCTTGACGTTCTACATCGCGGTGCATCTTAGGCGGTTTACCAAACAACACAGACATAGGCAAATCGACGGGCTGGTTGTCAAAATGGGTATCGCCAAGGGTTAAATGATGCTCTTCTGTCGCTTCCCCTACAACAGCATATGGGCAGCGTTCGCGGCCACACAAAGCCTCAAAGGTGGCCATATTTTCTGGTGGCACGGCCAATACATAACGTTCTTGAGCTTCGTTACACCAAATGGCAAGTGGCGACATTCCTGGCTCGTCGTTATTAATGCCACGAATTTGGAAAGCACCTCCGCGACCACCGTCTTTGACCAATTCTGGGAAGGCGTTAGACAGTCCGCCAGCACCTACGTCGTGGATAAAGCTAATGGGGTTGTGATCGCCCATTTGCCAGCAGCGGTCAATCACTTCTTGGCAGCGACGTTCGAGTTCTGGGTTATCGCGCTGGACCGAGGCAAAGTCTAAGTTTTCTGCACTGGCACCGGAGTCCATAGAAGACGCTGCGCCGCCACCCAAACCGATCTGCATGGCCGGGCCACCTAAACAAATGAGTTTGTCGCCTACGCCTACTTCGCCCTTGTCGACATGATCGGCGCGGATATTGCCAAGGCCACCCGCGATCATTATAGGTTTATGGTAGCCACGCACTTCGGGCCCGTTGACGCCAGCCACTGTGGCTTCGTAAGTTCTAAAATAACCGTTAAGCGCTGGACGACCAAATTCATTGTTAAACGAAGCGCCACCGATGGGGCCTTCAAGCATAATATCTAGAGCAGACACAATACGGCTGGGTTTGCCGTAGTCTACTTCCCATGCTTGTTCAAAGCCAGGAATACGTAGGTTAGAAACACTGTAGCCCGTAAGGCCCGCTTTTGGCTTAGAACCTTTACCCGTAGCGCCTTCGTCTCGAATTTCACCACCAGAACCGGTCGCAGCACCAGCAAAGGGTGCAATCGCAGTGGGATGGTTATGGGTTTCTACCTTCATTAAAATATGAATATCTTCTTGATGGTAAGCGTACTGTTGGTCTGAAGGCTGAGGAAAGAAACGACCTGCTTTGTGGCCGGCAATTACAGAGGCGTTATCTACATAAGCCGACAACACACCTTCGCCATTAAGTGCGTTGGTGTTTTTAATCATTTTAAACAAAGACAAATTTTGATCTTCGCCGTCGATAGACCAGCTGGCGTTAAAAATTTTGTGGCGACAATGCTCTGAGTTGGCTTGCGCAAACATCATCAACTCGACATCGGTAGGGTTACGGCCTAGCTCTTCGAACGAGGTGACAAGGTAATCAATTTCATCTTCGGCTAATGCCAAACCCAAATTGGTGTTGGCTGCAGCAAGAGCAGCGCGGCCACCTTGCAAAATATCAACCCGTTCCAGAGGTGCCGGTTCTGTTTGCACAAACAGACCCTCGGCTTGCTCAAGGCTGGTTAGTGTCTGCTCTACCATCCGGTCGTGTAACACGGCTGCAGCTAGGGTGTGATCTTGGGCCGACAATGCCGCCGATGCACTCAGGTAATACGCCGTGCCACGCTCAATGCGTTTGACCTGCTGTAAACCACAGTTATGGGCGATGTCTGTGGCCTTGCTTGACCAAGGTGAGATGGTACCCAAGCGCGGCACCACCAATATTAGGTTGTCGTTCATGTTCTGTACGGCAACGTTGGGGCCATAACGTAGAATTTTATTGAGTTTATCGCCGTCGGTTTGAGTCAGTTCACCATCAACCAAAGCAAAATGCATAAACTCTGCGTATAGCGCAGTGATACTAGGCACGGCTTGTTGCAAACGGGTTAGTAAGCGTTGGTTACGGAAGTCTGACAGGGCTGGTGCACCGCGTAAAATTAACATGATAAGCCTTTAAATAGGAATATTTTGTAGTGCTTTGGCGGCTTTATGAGCCATCCGTCGCTGCTTAAAAAAACTACTCAACATGGTGCTCGCTTCGTCTGCCATAAGGCCCGACTCAACGTGCACCACGTGATTAAAATGAGGTAAAGAAAATAATTGTAGCTGGCTAGCTACGGCGCCCGCTTTGGGTTCGGTGGCGGCATACACAAGGCGTTTAATGCGGGCGTGGATAATGGCACCCACGCACATGGTGCAAGGCTCTAGTGTAACGTAGAGGTCGCAGCCACTAAGACGATAATTACCTATGCTTTGAGCGGCTTGGCGCAAGGCCATGATTTCGGCATGGGCGCAGGGGTCGTGGGAGCTTATGGTTTGATTGTAACCTTGGCCGATAACTTGGCCATCACACACCACCAACGCACCTACAGGCACTTCACCAATCTCCGCAGCCTGAGCGGCCAGACCCATGGCTTGCGCCATGAAGTCTTGGTCTGTGAAGGCGGGTTGGACGGTGTTGGCCTGCATGATCTAATCTCTATGGTTTAAAGTAAGCCTTATTCCCACTCAATAGTGGCTGGCGGCTTGCTAGAAACATCATAGGCGACGCGGGAGATGCCTGAGATTTCATTAATGATTCTGCCAGACACTTTTTCTAACAGCTCATACGGCAAATGGGCCCAGCGAGCGGTCATAAAGTCGATGGTTTCTACCGCACGTAGGCTAACCACCCACTCATAGCGGCGGCCATCACCCACCACACCTACAGACTTAACCGGTAGGAAAACCACAAAGGCTTGGCTGGTTTTATGGTACCAACCCGAAGCGTGCAACTCTTCCATAAAGATAGCATCGGCCAAACGTAGAATATCGGCATATTCTTCTTTAACTTCACCCAAGATACGTACCCCAAGGCCGGGGCCAGGGAACGGGTGACGGTAAACCATGTCGTAAGGCAAGCCCAATTCTAGGCCAATTTTACGTACTTCGTCTTTAAATAATTCGCGTAACGGCTCAACTAGCTTAAAGGCCATATCGTCAGGTAAGCCACCAACATTATGGTGCGATTTAATCACATGTGCTTTGCCGGTTTCGCCCGCAGCAGATTCGATCACGTCAGGGTAGATGGTACCTTGAGCAAGCCACTTGACGTTATCTAGCTTAGTGGCTTCTTTATCAAACACATCGATGAAGGTATTACCAATCACCTTGCGCTTGGCTTCTGGGTCTGAGACGCCCTTTAGATTACCTAGGAAAAGCTCTTGCGCATCGGAGCGGATCACGCGTACGCCCATGTTGTCGGCGAACATTTTCATCACTTGATCGCCTTCATTAAGGCGCAACAAACCGTTATCTACAAATACACACACTAACTGATCGCCAATAGCTTTGTGCAGCAGCGCAGCTACCACAGAGGAATCTACGCCGCCAGAAAGACCTAACAGCACAGTGTCTGTGCCTACTTTTTCGCGTACTGTAGCAATGGCATCATCGATGATATTACTCGCAGTCCACAAACCTTCGCAGTCACAAATGTCACTCACAAAGCGTTCTAAAATAGCACCACCTTGTTTGGTATGAGTCACTTCTGGATGGAACTGCAAACCATAAAAGCGTTTAGTTTCACAACTCATGCCTGCAATAGGTGCGCTGTCGGTAGACGCCATACAGGTGAAGTCTGCTGGCATGGTGGTGACTTTGTCGCCGTGGCTCATCCACACGTTTAGACTACATGTGTCGCCATCTACTTCATCGTGAATGTCCTTTAGCAAAGCGCCTGCGGTTTCTACTTGCACGCCTGCGTAGCCAAATTCACGCTCGTCAGAGGCGCTCACTTTGCCACCTAACTGCTCGGCCATAGTTTGCATACCGTAACAAATGCCTAACACAGGCACATCCATATTGAATACAATTTCTGGCGCTCGGGGACTGCCTGCTTCTGTAACAGATTCTGGGCCGCCGGCTAATATAATACCCTTGGGTGCGAACTCACGAATCGCTTCTTCTTTCATGTCATAGGCGCAAATTTCGCAATAAACGCCAATTTCACGAACACGACGAGCAATCAGCTGTGTGTATTGTGATCCAAAATCCAAGATGAGAATCCGTTGTGCGTGGATATCCTGCATCATGTGCAACTCCGTGAATGGGTTGCCACTGCCATTGAGTGGTAACAACCAAATTAATTAAACTGTTAAACCGGCAACCTAGCGCGTTTACTTGGCTCGGTAATTGGGTGCTTCTTTAGTAATAGTAACGTCGTGCACATGGCTTTCGCTCATACCGGCACTAGTAATACGGGTAAAGGTTGGAATGGTGCGCATTTGCTCCATATTGGCACACCCTGTGTAACCCATACTCGCGCGTAATCCACCCATCATCTGATGCACGATAGTAGCCATTGGGCCTTTACAAGCCACTCGGCCTTCAATGCCTTCTGGCACCAACTTTTCTACGCCTGCATCGGCACTTTGGAAATAACGGTCGCTAGAACCTTGGCTTTGACCCATGGCGCCGATTGAACCCATGCCACGGTAGGCTTTGTAGGCACGGCCTTGGTATAGTTCAACTTCGCCTGGGGCTTCATCGGTACCCGCCAGTAAACTACCCGCCATAACCACACTAGCGCCTGCCGCTACAGCTTTTGCCAAGTCGCCAGAATAACGTACACCGCCATCGGCGATCACTGGAATGCCACGCGGTGTCATGGCTGCTGCGACGTTCGCCACGGCTGTAATTTGTGGCACACCAATACCCGCTACAATACGTGTGGTACAGATAGAACCAGGGCCAATGCCTACTTTAACACCATCAGCGCCTGCATCGGCTAAGGCTTCTGCAGCTTCCGCAGTGGCAATATTGCCGCCCACCACTTGGACTTGCGGAAAGTTCGTTTTAACCCAACGTACGCGTTCGATAACACCAGCCGAATGGCCATGGGCAGTATCTACAATAATTAAGTCAACGCCGGCCTCAACTAAGGCTCTAACACGATCTTCGGTTTCAGCACCGGTACCTACAGCAGCACCTACACGTAAACTACCCGCGTCATCTTTACAGGCATTTGGGTACGCCTTAGCTCGATACATGTCTTTAACGGTCATCATGCCTTGCAAGGTAAAATCTGTGCCTACCACCAAAACACGCTCGATACGGTGTTTGCGCAGCAAGTTACGCACTGTGTCTTGGTCTACACCAGGCGCTACGGTAACTAAGTTTTCTTTGGTGGTCATGATGGTGTCAACGCGGGCATCAACATGGTTTTCAAAACGCATATCGCGGCTTGTAACTATGCCCACAAGCTGGCCATTATCGACCACAGGGAACCCGGAGAAACCGGTTTTGGCAGCTAAGCTTTGGAGATCCCCAACGGTCATATTAGAAGAACAGGTAACCGGGTCTTGGACTACGCCACTTTCGTGTTTTTTAACTTGGCGAACCTGTTCTGCTTGCTGCTCAATGGTGAGGTTTTTATGAACAATACCAATGCCGCCTTCTTGTGCCATAGCAATGGCCAAGCGAGCTTCGGTGACCGTATCCATAGCGGCAGAAACAAGGGGTATATTGAGGGATAGATCGCGTGCAATACGGGTTTGCAGCTTAACGTCTTTCGGCAGCACCTCCGAATAGCCAGGCACTAAGAGAACATCATCAAATGTGAGGGCTTCTTCGGCAAGTCGTAACATGGTGAGCGTCCTTTTTAGGTGTGAAAGGAAACGCCGTATTATACCGGAAACTAAGTCGCTTTGACCACTATCATTAAGGCTTTTTAAAGGTGTATTTGGTGTATGATAAATGCCAACAATTAGCCCTCGGATCTTAGGCCAATAATGACCGACAACACCCAAGATATTGCCCGCATTTGGCAAGTCAGCGAACTCAACCATGCCGCACGTAACTTGCTTGAAACTCGTTTTGGCCTAGTTACCGTCAGTGGAGAAATTTCGGGCTTTACACGGGCTCGTTCCGGGCATTGGTATTTTCGGCTCAAGGACATGGACGGCCAAGTGAGTTGTGCCATGTTTCGTAACAAGAACTTATATTGCCAGTTCGAACCACAAGAAGGTGACTTAGTTCATTTTAAGGCCAAAGTTAGCATCTACCCAGACCGCGGTGACTACCAACTTATTGGAGAAAAAATGCAGGCCGCTGGTAGCGGAAATCTACAGCAAACCTTTTTAGCACTCAAAAAAAAGCTGTTTGATGAAGGGTTGTTTGAGGAACAACACAAACGATCGATACCCTCCCACTGCCAGCGCATTGCGGTAATCAGCTCCGCTGACGGTGCCGCCATTCATGATTTTCTTAAAGTGTTACAGCAGCGAATGCCAGGCCTTGCCATAGACCTGCTGCCGGTTACAGTGCAAGGGCCCAATGCGGCCACCGAGACCGCCAAGGCCATTGAACTGTGCAACCTAATGGGCCAGCATGATGTCATTGTACTCACCCGCGGTGGCGGCTCCGTGGAAGATTTATGGAGTTATAATGATGAGCATCTTGCGCGCACCATTTATTCGAGCCGTATCCCAACGGTGAGCGCTGTGGGCCATGAGACAGACTTCACTATTGCCGACTTTGTTGCAGACTGCCGCATGCCAACGCCGTCGGCAGCTGCCGAATTGGTAAGCCAAGACCAACAAGAAGTTCGGCACCGTGTAAGCCAATTGGAACGTCAATTAACGCAACTGTGGCGTAACCAGCTACGGCAACAGCGCCTTAACTTATCTCGCTTAGAAGCACTGCTACAACATCCTGGCCAAAAACTCGACGATCAAAGCCAGCGCCTAGATCACTTTCAAGTGCGATTAGAGCAAGCTCTACAAAAACAATTATTGGCAAAAACTGCACAGCAGAGTCACTGGCAAGCTAAGCTACGCAGCCTTACACCCATGCATTTTGTGCAATCCCAAATGACTCACATGAGCCAACTGCTCCAACGAGTTAATACAGCACAACAGTCACACCTGCGACAACGCCAGCAACATCTATCAAACACAGCAGCACAACTTAACCAACTAAGCCCCTTAAGCACCCTTGCGCGTGGTTACAGCATCACCCAGGATGAACAGGGCAAAGTGATCTCAAGCACCGCTCAGGTTAAACCAAACCAATGTCTGAAAATTAAGTTACACGACGGCATTATACAAGCGACTGTTGGTTAAGTTGGCGTAGCTTTCCTGTCATACCGGCGTAGATGTTGTGTCATACTGGCGTAGGCCGGTATCTAGCGAGGTTGAAGAGGTCCTGCCGTGCGTCAGGATGACAGCAACACCGCGCTTTTCAAGCACCCAATAAAAAAGCCCCAATGCGTTAGCATTGA
>JABGSN010000053.1 GCA_018647765.1 Oceanospirillaceae bacterium
CTTTTAACCTAGGTTATTAATGGGGGGATTACCAAAGTATAAGTAGTTACCAGCAATCGACTATATTATCCAACAGAAAAACTGCGCCTAGACCTCCTCGCTCATTGAACCCGATACCCATGCGTGATATAAATTAGCTCTTGCTTGGCCTTATTAAAGGCCCCATTTAATCCACTCTTTTATTGGCCCTTTTAATGAAACCTTGGTCCCCCACCAGCTGGCGCGAATTCCCTATATTACAACAACCTAATTACACAGATGCACACGCAGTCGAACGGGTTGAGCAGCAACTCGGTAGCGTGCCACCCTTGGTTTTTGCAGGTGAAGCAAGAGCTCTAAAGCAACATTTGGCCCAAGTCACCCATGGCCAAGCCTTCCTGTTACAAGGCGGCGACTGCGCCGAAAGCTTTGCTGAATTTAACGCCACTAATATCCGCGATACATTTAAAGTAATGTTACAAATGGCGGTAGTTCTTACCTTTGCTGGCAGTTGCCCCGTGGTTAAAGTGGGGCGCATGGCGGGCCAATTTGCCAAGCCGCGCTCGGCAGACACCGAAACCTTTGACGGCACTGAATTGCCTAGCTACCGCGGTGACATTGTTAACAGCACCGATTTCACCAGCGCTGCCCGGGTACCAGATCCTGAGCGTTTAATGCAGGCATACAATCAGTCCGCAGCCACGCTAAATTTATTACGCGCCTTTGCTCAAGGTGGTTTTGCCGACCTAAATAAGGTACATCAGTGGAACCAAGACTTTGTACGCACCAGCCCTTTGGGGGCGCGTTATGAAGACTTAGCTGATCAAATTGACCGTTCGTTAAGCTTTATGAACGCCTGCGGCCTCAATGCTCAAAATGCGCCCCAGCTACACAAAACCAGCCTATATACATCTCATGAGGCCTTGCTCCTCAACTACGAACAGGCCTTAACGCGCCAAGACAGCCTCACCAACGACTGGTACGACTGTTCTGCACACATGTTGTGGATTGGCGACCGTACGCGCCAGGTTGATGGGGCTCACGTTGAGTTTTTACGGGGCGTAAAGAACCCACTCGGGTTTAAAGCTGGCCCCACCATGAAGGCCGACGATATGTTGCGCCTTATCGATATACTCAACCCAGACAATGAAGCTGGCCGCATTAACATCATTGCCCGTATGGGTGCCGACAAGGTTGAACAGCACTTGCCCGAGCTCATTAGAGCGGTAGAAAAAGAGGGCCGTAAGGTGCTGTGGAGCAGTGATCCGATGCACGGCAATACCATCAAAACCCATACTGGTTACAAAACCCGTCAGGTGAAGGATGTGTTACGCGAAGTGAAGCGCTTCTTTGACGTACACAACGCTGAAGGCACCTACGCAGGTGGTGTACATTTTGAGATGACAGGCCAGAACGTCACTGAGTGTATGGGCGGTGCCCATGATATTACTGCCGAAGGCCTTGCGGATCGCTACCATACGGCGTGCGACCCGCGCTTGAATGCAGACCAAGCCTTAGAGTTGGCATTTTTGATTGCCGACACACTGAAGCAGGCCCGCGTTAATCGCTAAAGCCGCTATCGCAATGCTAGATGGCCAAACTTATTGAGCCATCTGGCACACAACAACACACCAAAATTTCGCCCTCATCAAGCGGTACCAAACTATCTTGTACCCAGCTTACTTTGCCTTTGGTAAGCTGTACCTTGCAACGACCACAATAACCCCCACGGCAGTTATAAGTAATGGGGATTTGATGTTGTTCCATGCTGTCGAGCAAGGAAAACTCTTCACCATAAGCAAAGCTTTGTGCCTCGTTAATAGTGACCGTGGCGTTCATTACAGATCAAAATCGTCAAAGTCGGCGTCATCCATGTCGCTGTCAATTGCGCCGACCAGATAGGAACTAATCTCCGCTTCCTGCGGCGCAACCTGCACATTATCACTCACCAACCAGGCATTCATCCATGGTAGTGGGTTGGTACGAATGGCAAACAACTCATCCAGCCCTAACGCACGCATACGCACGTTGGTGATGTAGTCTACATAGTCACTCAAAATCTCTGCGTTAAGGCCTATCATAGAACCGTCTTTAAACAGATATTTCGCCCACTCACGCTCTTGCTCCGCAGCTTCACTGAATATTTCTATCACCTCAGCTTGGCAGTCGGCAGCAATGGCGACCATTTCAGGGTCGTCCTGACCATTGGCCATAAGGTTGAGCATATGCTGCGTACCGGCAAGGTGTAAGGCTTCGTCGCGGGCAATGAGCTTAATTACTTTAGCGTTGCCTTCCATGATAGCGCGTTCAGCAAAGGCAAAGCTACACGCAAAACTAACGTAAAAACGCACCGCTTCTAACACGTTAACAGAGGCTATAGTAAGGTAAAGTTGGCGCTTGAGCGCGGCCATACTCACCACCACTTCTACGCCATTAAGCTGATGTTTACCTTCACCAAACAAGCTGTACTGACTACACATTTCGATAAAAGCATCGTAATAACGCGTTACGGTTTCGGCACGTTTGACTATTTCTAGGTTATCAACGATGTCGTCAAATACCACACCTGGGTCTGCCACCACGTTACGAATAATGTGGGTATAGCTGCGGCTATGCACGGTTTCGCTAAACGACCAGGTCTCGAGCCAAGTTTCCAATTCGGGTAATGACACCACCGGCAAAAAGGCCATGTTAGGCGAGCGTCCTTGCACACTATCGAGCAAAGTTTGGTATTTAAGATTGCTCAAAAAAATATGCCTTTCGTGTTCGGCCATGGCCATGAAGTCCTTTCGGTCGGTAGAAAGGTCGACCTCTTCTGGACGCCAAAAGAAAGACAGTTGTTTTTCAATGAGCTTTTCGAAGATGGCATGCTTTTGTTGGTCGTATCGCGCAACGTTTACGTTTTGGCCAAAGAACATGGGTTCTTTTAGGGCGTCGTTCTTTACCTTGTTGAAGGTGGAATAAGCCATGCTATTCTCGTGTCTAAATTGGGTTAATACGTATGCTTTAAATTAACGTGCTGATTACAGCTTGCAGGCGCCGCCATCACAACCATCATCTTGCTCATCACTCGCGCCGTCACGGGTGTTGTGGTAATAGAGGGTTTTAACGCCGTATTTATAAGCAGTCAGCAGGTCTTTTAATAACAGTTTCATCGGTACTTTGTCTTTTTCGAAACGTGCCGGATCATAATTAGTATTGGCCGATATCGCCTGATCAACAAACTTTTGCATCACTCCAACCAGTTGTAAATAACCTTCGTTGTTAGGAATACTCCAAAGCAATTCGTAGGCATCACGTAGGCGTTTAAACTCGGGCACCACTTGTTTTAAGATACCGTCTTTACTGGCTTTAACACTTACGAAACCTCGTGGCGGTTCAATACCATTGGTGCTGTTGGTAATTTGGCTAGAGGTCTCGCAAGGCATCAATGCCGTTAGCGTACTATTACGCAAGCCGTGGGCCTTAATTTGTTGACGCAGGGCGTCCCAATCTAACAACAACGTTTGATCACAAAACTTATCAACGTCCTTCTTATAGGTGTCGATCGGCATGATACCTTGGGCATAGAAGGTGTCACCAAACGCAGGGCAAGCGCCCTGCTCTGCAGCTAAACGACTGGAGGCTTGTAACAAATAATATTGCACCGCTTCGAATGTTCGGTGAGTTAAGGCATTACCCGAACCGTCCGAATAGCGAGCGCCATTCTTAGCCAAATAGTATGCAAAGTTAGTTACACCCACACCTAAGGTACGGCGCTTCATACTGGCTTCATAGGCCGCTGGCACTGGGTACTCTTGGTAATCTAACAAACTGTCTAGGGCGCGGACGATCAAATCAGATAAGTTTTCTAACTCGTCTAAATTATCCAAAGCGCCTAAGTTAAAGGCCGACAAGGTACACAGGGCAATTTCACCACTGGCATCATCAATGCTATTAAGCGGCGCGGTAGGCAAGGCAATTTCTAAACACAAATTACTTTGGCGGATAGGTGCTTTTTTAGGGTCAAAGGCGCTACGGGTATTACAATGGTCTACGTTTTGCAGATAAATACGGCCAGTCTGTGCCCGTTCTTGAGCAAACTTGCCAAACAAATCCACCGCTTTAACCGTGCGCTTGCGAATACTGTCGTCGGCTTCATAAATAACGTATAAACGCTCAAATTCATCTTGGTCGGCAAAAAAGGCATCATAAAGACCCGGCACGTCGGACGGACTAAACAAGGAGATGTTGCCACCTTTAATCAAACGGGTATACATCAAACGGTTAAACTGCACACCATAATCCATGTGGCGTGCGCGGTTTTCCTCTACGCCACGGTTGTTCTTCAACACCAATAAAGACTCTACTTCTAAATGCCAAATGGGGTAGAACAAGGTAGCTGCGCCGCCACGCACACCGCCTTGAGAACAGCTTTTAACAGCCGTTTGGAAGTGCTTGATAAACGGGATCATGCCCGTATGGAAGGCTTCGCCACCACGAATGGGGCTGCCCAATGCGCGCAAACGACCGGCGTTAATGCCGATACCCGCGCGCTGACTAACGTACTTAATAATGGCCGATGAGGTGGCGTTGATCGAATCTAACGAATCACCACACTCGATCAATACACAGGAGCTAAATTGACGTGTCGGTGTGCGCACACCTGCCATAATAGGCGTGGGTAACGACAGTTTGAAGAGCGACACTGCATCGTAAAAACGTTGGACGTAATTCAAGCGTGTTGCTTTAGGGTAGTTTGAGAACAAACACGCACCCACTAACATGTATAAAATTTGTGGGCTTTCGTGAATTTGGCCAGATACACGGTTTTGCACCAAGTACTTGCCTTCCATTTGCTTAACAGCAGCATAACTAAAATTCATGTCGCGATGATGGTCAATGTACTGGTTGAGCTGTTCAAACTCGGCGGCGCTGTAGTCACGTATAAGGTCACTGTCGTAGCGTTCTAGGGCAACCATCTGTTTGACGTGTTCGCCCAAGTGAGGTGGTTCGAAGCAACCGAAGGCACGTTTGCGTAGGTGGAAGATAGCCAAGTGAGCGGCTAGATACTGGTAATCGGGGGTGTCTTCAGAGATCAAATCTGCGGCTGACTTGATAATAGTTTCATGAATATCAGCCGTACGAATGCCGTCAAAAAACTGGATAGAGGACTTTATTTCTACCTGAGAAACCGACACATTGTCCAAGCCCTCAGCAGCCCAGTCGATGACCCGGTGAATTTTCTCCAGGTCAATTTTTTCTTGTCGTCCGTTACGCTTAGTAACCATCAAATCTTGCATGGATTTGCTCATCCTATTGTTCATTTATCTCACATCACCATTGGCTTCTGGCTTTACACACAACGGTTTTTGGTATATTACGGAGCTTAATGAGCCCAAATAAAAAACTGGGTCATAAACATCAAAAGCACTATATATTGTGCCTTACTGCAAAATACGACACCAAATATAGACATCGACACTACAAAAAGCAAGCTATTAACAAGCCAAATTGACGCTAATTAGGCATTGACAATGCGTCAGCCCAGAGCTGCTGCGGCCTTGCAGAAAAACAGCAATTGTAGGCTTTTTGTAACTCGCGTTTTGGCACCAAGGTTATTAACAATGGGATTGAAATTCACAGGCTGTTACAATGGTTTTAACCCACTAACGCCACTCAAGGATTTTGGCCCATGACTCAAATCGCACTCCCTATTGGGGACTTAACGGTTGGCAATGATTTGCCTTTCACACTCTTTGGTGGCATGAACGTACTGGAGTCTGAAGACTTGGCCATGGAAATTGCAGACCACTACGTGGCTACGGCAAAAAAACTGGGCATTCCTTACGTATTTAAAGCCTCCTTCGACAAGGCCAATCGATCTTCAGTGAATTCTTTCCGTGGCCCGGGGTTAGACAAAGGCTTACAGATTTTAGCCAAAGTGAAGTCGACCTACAATGTACCTATTATCACTGATGTACACGAACCTCATCAGGCACAAGCCGCTGCGGAAATTGCAGACATCATTCAGTTACCCGCCTTTTTGTCTCGGCAAACCGATTTAGTCGTCGCTATGGCCAAGACCCAGGCGGTCATTAATATCAAAAAGGCACAGTTTTTAACGGCCCAAGAGATGGGCCACATTATTACCAAGTTTAAGGAAGCCGGTAACGACAAGCTCATGTTATGCGAACGAGGCAGTAGCTTTGGTTATAACAACCTAGTGGTGGATATGCTTGGTTTTGGCACCATGAAAAAATTTGGCCAGCCACTGCTGTTTGATGTCACCCATGCATTACAAATCCCTGGCGGCCAGGCGCATGCAGCCGGTGGCCGACGCGGCCAAGTCACGCAACTTGCATTAGCCGGCATGTCTCAGGGTATCGCGGGGTTGTTTTTGGAGGCTCATCCAGACCCATCAAAGGCCAAATGTGATGGACCCTGCGCACTACCGTTAACGCAGCTAGAAGCATTTTTGAGCCAAGTGAAAGCGGTGGATGAGCTGATTAAATCGCTACCCAATTTAGAGACTCAATAAGGCTTTATTGCTGCGTACCGGCTAGCACAAAATCCACCGCAGTGAGCGTGTCTTCATGCTGGTGGTGCCAGGCTTCGGTACGCTGCCAATGGGGTACCCAATCAATACAAGGTTGGGGCCTTTCTTGCAGTCGCTGGGTGCGTAGTTTTAGCGGCGTATCAACATATACCGATATATCCACTAATTCCCGCACTGCGCGGCTAAACGCGTATACACCGTCGATGATCAGCACACCTTTAGGCTGCAACACAACACTGGCCTTGCCCTTGCCATCCAGCCAGTCGTGGGGCCGATAATTCACAAGGTCTCCTTGAAGCAAGGGTTGTAATAGTGTCTGCCGATAACTAGCTAAGTTGAAATAAGCCTTTTGTGCCGCTGCATCCTCGAGGCGCACCTGTTGTGTCAAAGACAGGGGTTGATATAGATCATCTAACTTGAGCACTTGGGCTTGCGCCCATGGTTGCACCTGCTGCGCTAAAGTTTGGCACAAGGTGGTTTTGCCAGCACCGCCACAACCGTCTACGGCAATCACCAATAACTGGCCAGGACGATAACGTCTGTGAGCTAGTTCTGCAATACGTTGAATTTGTTCAAACCACATTTCCACTCCTTGGAAAACAAAAAAAGCATGCCTACATCAACATTACCTAGAATTCTTGGAGCACATAGACTAATACAGGCAGCCGATATAAACAAGCCAAACAAAAGCATTAGCTAATTTAACACCACCTATGCTGGCTGCCCGCTGTGGTTTTACTTGTATTTAGCCCCAAGTTTACCTAGTATCAACAGGCTTATACTCCACTCTAGACACGTCGACCCCCCCTATGCTGATCGTTCTCTCCCCCGCCAAAACATTAGACTTTGAAACACCTGTCACCTCTAAGTTGGCTAGCCACAGCGATTACTTAATAGAATCCCAAGGGCTAATTGACTTACTAGCGCCCATGGCAAGCCATGAAATAGCGCAGCTTATGGGCCTTAGTGACAAACTAGCGGCGCTCAATACCGCTCGCTTTGGTAGCTGGCAAACCCCTTTTACCCCGACCAATGCTAAACCCGCGGTGATGGCATTTAAAGGAGATGTCTATACGGGGTTAGAAGCCGACACACTGACGCAAGAACAACTGCAATTTAGCCAACAGCATCTACGTATATTGTCTGGTTTATATGGGTTATTACGACCCATGGATTTGATTCAGGCGTACCGCCTAGAAATGGGCACTAAGTTGCCCAACCCAGCGGGCAAAGACTTATATGCCTATTGGGGCAATAAACTCACCGATGGCCTCAACCAGTTACTAGCACAACAAATCCACCCCGTTCTGGTCAATCTCGCGTCAAACGAATACTTTAAAGCCGTGAAAACCAAACAACTCAGTGGCAAGCTCATTACCCCAGTGTTTAAAGATTACAAAAATGGCAACTACAAAATCATTAGCTTTTTTGCTAAAAAAGCCCGTGGCATGATGACCAAATTCATTATCGAGAATCAAATTATAGAGGTGGAGCGTATAAAAGACTTTACCACAGCGGGCTATTATTACAGCCCGCAACAAAGCAACGAAAAACAGTGGGTGTTTTTAAGAGATGAAGCCGACAGCTAGGCCACTAAATACCATAACACGCCATAGCGGGCCGACTTCCCCAGCAGAATAAGCCCAAAGCTACGCACCTTAGGCCAACCTAGATAACCCGCAGCCAAACAAAAACCATCGCCAATCAAAGGTACCCAGCTTAACAACAACAGCCAGGGGCCATGGTGGTGTAACTGATCAACGGCCTTAGTCGATAATAAAAAAAACCGCAACCAAGGCCATTTCAAAGCCCATTCAGGCGCTTCGTTAGCACGCGACCGCGCTAGCAAACCGCCCATTGCAAAGGTGATCAACGCTCCGAGCGTGTTGCCGGCGGTGGCAGTCACCCATAACCACACGGCGTGTTCGGGCTGAGCTACCAACAAGCCCACAAACACAGCCTCTGAACCACCCGGCAACAAGGTTGCTGCTAGCACGCTGTATAAAAACAACCCCAACCACGTCATGTCATGGGATAAATAGACTCTGCATACATGTGCAGTTCTTCAAGAATAGCGATACTCTGTGGGTCGGTGGTACTTTGGCCTAAGGCATTGAGTTCGTTGGCAAAAACATCGAAGGTACGGGCACCGGAGGCGGTTGCATCAAGTAAACGTTCGGCCCTAAATGCTTCCCACGCTTGCATTTCGTCGGCGGTTAACTGATCGGGGTAGTTGCGGGCCTTGAGGCGGAACAACATGGCTTCTAGTCGGCTATCTTTAAAGTTAAACTCAGCATCATTCCAAGTCTCTGGATTTTGCTGGTGTACTTTGTGCATTAGCTTGCGGTCGTGATCGCTAAAAAAGCCACCACCATACAAGCCCGCGTCTGGGTCTACGGGGGGAAATTCCGATCGATTAGTAAACGCGTCTAGCAAGGCTTGTCGCAAACCATCATCCCCTTGCAAGTAATTCAGGTGCGTTTGACAGCGGCTCTTATCGATACCAAACTGCTGTGCCTGCTCATCGGCCAAGGTTTGCAATGGCGCCACCACAGGGCAACGATTGACATGAATTTCTTTCACTGCTGGTCGCACGGCATCTGCCGGCAACTGGTCTTTGCGGCTAAACATCAACTCTTGCAATTGCGCCGCCGAGTAG
This sequence comes from Oceanospirillaceae bacterium, assembly GCA_018647765.1. Lineage (GTDB taxonomy): Bacteria > Pseudomonadota > Gammaproteobacteria > Pseudomonadales > Balneatricaceae > Njordibacter. The sequence goes on from JABGSN010000053.1 coordinate 9,177, forward strand.
CCTTGCCACTGACGCGGGTCTTGACGCAAGTCAAACACCAACACACCGTTGTTATTACTAGGATGTTTGGCAAATGCCCCTACCAGCGACACGTAACCTTGCTGACGACCATACATGCCTGATACATGTAATACTGGTTTACGCATCTGCAGGTCTAGCTGGCCCCACACTTGGGCCTTATGCTTCAGCTGAAAGACGTAATTGTACAATCTCGGCTGCGCCTGTTTAAGCAATCGTGCTAATGCGATGGTGGCCCACACGTCCGCCAAGGCATCATGGGCATTGGCATGTTCAATGCCATTGGCTGGTGCCAATTGATCTAACTTGAGCACCAATTCATTATTTTCATTTCGCGGCCAATTGATGCCTTCTGGGCGAATGGCGGAGGCTGTGCGCACTAAATCAATCAAATCCCATCGACTATTGCCACCCTGCCATTCTCGAGCATAGGCGTCAAAAAAGTTTCGATATAACCCAAAGCGGGTGAACTCGTCGTCAAAGCGAAGACTGTTGTAACCTAAACTGCAGGTGCCCGGCTGGCTCATTTCGGCGTTAATACGTGCCATGAATTCAACTTCGGGCAGACCTTCTTGGAGGGCTTTTTGAGGGGTAACACCGGTCACCAGGCAAGCTGCCGCAGACGGCAGGTAGTCGTCCGCAGGGCGGCAATACCACATCATGGGTTCGCCGATGGGGTTAAACTCTAGATCGGTACGAATGGCGGCAAACTGTGAGGGGCGATCCCAACGTGGGTCCAGACCAAAGGTTTCATAATCATGCCAAAGCAAGGTTTGAGTTTGGTCGGGTTGATAGGCCACACTGGACTCCTTAGTTAAAACACCGGCAAATCAACTACCGGTGATAGGTTTGTTCTACAAAAGGCATTTTACACACTCTGCAAGGCAATTGCTTGCCCCGAACCAAGGCAAAAACCTGGGTATCTACAGCAGCGTGTACACTGTCCACATAACCCATGGCTAATGGCGCGCCAAGGCTCGGCCCAAACCCGCCGGAGGTGACTGTACCAATAACGCTGCCATCGGCCAGGACTAACGCCACGCCTTCTCTGACCGGGGCCTTGCCTTCTGGTAGCAAACCAACACGCCGCTGTGCAGGCCCATGGGCAATTTCAGACAAAATGATATCTGCACCCGGGAACCCCGCTGCACGCTGACCACCGGCACGGCGGCTCTTTTGCATACCCCAAACCAGATTAGCAGAAACCGGTGTAGTTTCAGTGTTTAGGTCGTGACCATAGAGGCATAAACCAGCTTCCAAGCGCAGTGAATCACGTGCGCCTAACCCAATCCATTCAACTTCATCAAACGCTAACAAGGCGGCGGCCAACGCCTCTGCACGATCATTAGCCACAGAAATCTCGAAACCATCTTCGCCGGTGTAGCCTGCGCGGCCAATAAAGCAAGGGTGGCCTAAAATAGCCACTGGTCGCGCATCCATAAAGCGCATGTCCATAACTTCTGGTGCCAACCTGGCTAGCACTTCTGCCGCTTTAGGTCCCTGTAAAGCGAGCAAGGCACGGTCATCCAATACGTCTAGCTGAATATCATCGCCAAAATGAGACTGCATATGAGAAATGTCTTGCGCCTTACACGCCGCATTCACAACCACAAAAAAATGATCGCCTGCATTGGTGACCATCAAATCATCTAAAATGCCACCATTGTCGTTAGTAAAGAAACCATAGCGCTGACGACCGGCAGCTAGATTGAAGTAGTCTGCCGGAATCAGGCTTTCTAAAGCCAGCGCCACGGCTTCCATAGATGGCCCGGTAATACGCACCTGACCCATGTGAGACACATCGAACAGACCGGCAGCGGCGCGACAATGTAAATGTTCTTGCTTAACGCCCATGGCATACTGCACAGGCATATCGAACCCAGCGAAAGGAACCATCTTGGCTCCTGCTTCTAGGTGCATGGAATAAAAAGGGGTGGTTAACAAGGTTTCAGACATGAGGCTGCTCGCTGCTGTAATTATCAAAACACTAGTTAGTGTAAACAGCGACAATTATAAGCAAGTTTCCTATAGGAAACAAATTTTCTTTCAATTAACCTCGCTAAGTGTCAAATAAAGCCCATTAATGGGCAAGTTTTACCTCAGCCAGCGTGGCTATCGAGCCACTACCCACAATACCAGAGCGTCTTTTTCACTTAAGCTCACCAACGCATGGCCCATATTGGCATCGTAATACATACTGTCCCCCGCCACCATAGGCACCGGTTCGTAGAATTCTGTGTACAAGGCCAACTCACCTTCTAACACCAGCAGAAACTCTTCGCCTTCATGCCGCACCCAGTCGCAAAAATCATCAAAGCTACGGGCCCTCACTCGAGTTTTAAAGGGCACCATTTTTTTGCGCGCCAACTCGGTTGATAACAGTTCGTGTTCGTATGTACTGGTCGGGTGGGGTGTTCCCTCACCCGCCTTAGTTAGCACCCTTCGCCCTGAAGCCATCGCTTTACGGGGCTTTTCGAAGAGTTGAGGAATATCTATTTGCAAACCATTGGCAAGCTTTTGTACGGCTGTAAAGGTCGGGGATATTTGTTCATTCTCTATTTTCGACAAAGTCGATCTGGCTAGACCGGTCTTTTGGCTCGCCTCCTCCAACGTTAAACTCAAACTCTGACGAATTTCCCGTAAACGCTTACCTAACTGTAGCGGTTCTACATTAGTTTGTAAGCCAGAACCCGATTCAATTTTTAATTCTGGCATATCAGGTTGTTCTTTGGACATGAGTATCTCGCTAGCAGTGAAGGTTAAATAGGCTAAAGCTATGCTACCACGCGCAACATAGGTCGTCATGCAATTAACTACCCATGGGGCAAAGCAATAAACTTTTAGAGATAATATTTCCTATTGGCTAATTTGTTGATTGAAATGAGCCAAAATGATATCCTAGCCGCCAGTCAACATCAGAATGTTTATAAACCTTCTTCTACTTCATTATTAACCACTACAGGAAACCCAATCATGAGCAATATTCCTGCTGAATTGTATTACACCGAATCTCACGAATGGCTTGCAGACAACGCCGATGGCACAGTTACCGTGGGCATCACTCACCACGCCCAAGAGCTACTTGGCGATGTAGTATTTATTGAAGCTGCCGACCTTGGCCGTCAACTCGACGCTGGCGAAGAATACACCGTGATTGAATCTGTTAAAGCGGCATCAGATTCTTATGCGCCGGTAGCTGGTGAAATCATTGCCTTTAACGAAGCCTTAGAAGATGCCCCAGAAACCGTCAACGAAGATCCGTACGTTGAGGGCTGGGTAATGAAGCTCAAATTGGCACAAAACGCTGACCTGAGCGGCCTACTTGATGCTCAAGCATATTCCGATTTAGTCGCTAGCGAAGACTAAGCGCCTGACTCCCCTTTCACAAAGCCCGTCTTGCACGGGCTTTGTGCGTTATTCATCGCTCCAAGTGAGGATACCCAATGTCCATCAACACCCCTATTGCAGATTTATTACAAACCAACGACTTTATTAAGCGCCACATCGGCCCTAACTCGTCGGACAACGCGGCTATGCTGAGCCACCTACAAGTAGCTAGTATCGACGAATTATTGGACCAGACGGTACCTGACAGCATCCGCCTAGACCAACCACTAAATTTGCCACGCTCACAATCGGAAGTAGATACCTTAGCCCAACTTAAAGCCATGGCCAGCAAAAATACCGTCAATGTGTCTTGTATCGGCATGGGTTACAGCAACACCTTGGTGCCCAATGTTATTTTACGCAACGTTATGGAAAACCCAGCTTGGTATACGGCCTATACGCCTTACCAGCCAGAAATTGCGCAAGGCCGCTTAGAAGCGCTACTCAATTATCAGCAGATGGTCATGGACTTGACTGGCATGGAGCTAGCCAACGCCTCGTTGCTCGATGAAGCCACTGCAGCAGCCGAAGCCATGGCGCTGTGTAAGCGAGCAAACAAAAAGAAGAGTGTGACCTTCTTTGTAGATGAAAATACCCATCCACAAAACCTTTCGGTGATGCGTACACGTGCCGAATACTTTGGATTTGACATTGTTACTGGCAATCCAGCCACGGACCTAAGCCAGCACGACGTGTTTGGTGTTATGGTGCAATACCCTGGCAGTAACGGCGATATTTGCGACTTAAAAAGCATCATCGATACCGCCCATGAGCAAAATGCACTGGTAGCAGTGGGCGCAGATATTATGAGCTTAGTGTTATTAAAATCTCCGGGGCAATTAGGCGCTGATGTGGTGTTTGGTTCAAGCCAGCGCTTTGGCGTGCCCCTTGGTTTTGGTGGCCCCCACGCGGCCTTCTTTGCCAGTAAAGATAAATACAAGCGTTCTATTCCTGGACGTATTATCGGTGTATCCATCGACACTAAAGGTAAGCCTGCGCTACGTATGGCCATGCAAACACGCGAGCAACATATCCGCCGTGAAAAGGCCAACTCAAACATTTGTACGGCCCAGGCCCTGCTAGCTAACATGTCATCCTTTTACGCGGTGTACCACGGGCCTGCTGGCCTGCGCACCATCGCCAATCGTATCCAGAGATTAACCGCCATTTTGGCCGCACAACTCGACACCATCGGTTTCCCAGCCAGCAACCAACGTTTCTTTGATACCCTAACTTTAGTCACTAACGGTCAGCAAGAAAGCATCTACCAACGCGCCCTAAAGGCGGGCTTCAACCTACGTAAAGTAGGCGATGACGAGCTTGGCATCAGCCTTGATGAAACCACTCAAGTGAGCCACGTACAAAGCTTACTCAACATTGTTGCTGGTGCCCAGGTCGATTTTGACCTCACTGCAACCGACCAGCTGTGTAGCAGCATTAGCATGGGTATGGCGCCAGACTTGTTGCGCCAAGACGCCATTCTAGAACACCCTGTATTTAACAGTCATCATAGCGAAACTGACATGTTGCGCTATTTGAAAAAATTGGAAAACAAAGATTTCTCCCTAGTGCACGGTATGATCCCGCTGGGTTCCTGCACCATGAAGCTCAATGCCACCGCGCAAATGGCAGCTGTCACTTGGCCAGAATTTGCGCATATGCACCCGTTTGCTCCGGTTGAGCAAACTCAAGGTTATATGGCATTGATTCGTTCCTTAGAAGCACAGCTGGTAGAAATCACCGGTTACGATCGGGTCTCTATGCAGCCCAACTCCGGTGCTCAAGGCGAGTACGCCGGCTTAATCGCTATCCGCAAATACCAAGCCAGCTTAGGCCAAGGTCACCGTAACATTTGTATTATTCCAAGTTCCTCACACGGCACCAACCCTGCCAGTGCAGCGATGGTAGACATGAAGGTGGTGGTGGTTGGGTGTGACGACTTAGGTAACGTCAACGTTGACGAGTTGCGAGCGAAAGCAGAACAACATGCCGACCAGTTATCTTGTTTAATGATTACCTATCCGTCAACCCATGGTGTATACGAAGAAAGTATTGTTGAAATCTGCGAAATTATTCACACCAATGGCGGCCAAGTGTATATGGACGGTGCCAACATGAACGCTCAGGTGGGCATCAGCAAACCAGGTATTATTGGTTCCGACGTGTCTCACCTCAACCTACACAAAACCTTTGCGATTCCCCATGGTGGCGGTGGCCCAGGCATGGGACCCATTGGTGTAAAATCACACTTAGCACCCTTTTTGCCTAACCATCCGGTAGTGCCTGTACACGGCGAAAACAATGGCAACGATGCGGTGTCGGCAGCGCCCTACGGCAGCGGTTCTATTTTACCTATTTCATGGGCCTACATTAATTTGTTAGGTTATGAAGGTTTGCAGCAATCCACTGCCCAGGCCATTGTAAACGCTAACTACATGGCCTCACGCCTAAGTGAGCACTTCCCTATTTTGTACCAAGGCCGTAATGACCGGGTCGCCCACGAATGTATTATTGATATTCGCCCGTTAAAAGAAACCACTGGTATCAGTGAAGAAGACATTGCAAAACGTTTGATGGACTACGGTTTCCACGCCCCTACCATGTCATTCCCTGTGGCTGGCACCTTAATGATTGAGCCGACGGAATCGGAACCTAAGAGTGAAATAGATCGTTTCTGTGACGCCATGGCCAGCATTCGCGGCGAAATTGCCAAGATCGAAGCCGGTGAATGGAGCCCGAAACACAACCCATTAAAGATGGCGCCTCACACACAAACCGACTTAGCCAGCCACGGCTGGAATCGAGGTTATTCTCGTACCGTGGCGGCATTCCCATCGTTGGCCACCCTAGATGCCAAGTTTTGGCCTACGGTTAACCGTATCGATAACGTATATGGCGACCGCAATTTGGTCTGTTCGTGTCCTCCGATGGAATCCTAGAAGACTAATTGGTTAGTGGAAAAAGCCCCACCTAAGCGACCTATCAGTCGTTTAGGTGGGGCTTTTTTACACCTGCAACTGGAGTAAGCTTAGACAATAGTTCGAACGCCATAGCGATGATTTCAATTACTCATTGACCAACGCTAGAATTTGCTATAATTTTCGCCTAAATCAGTCAATCACTGCGAAGCCACCCACAAGCTTAGAGTTAACCCTACTATGCGCGCACTGAATCAATTTCTGCCCCTCTATCTAAGCTGTACGCTATTGCTTATGGGCAACGGATTGTTGTTCATCATTATCCCTATGAGCATGCGCTTGGACGGCCAAGATACCGATGCCATTGGTTTAGTTATGTCGCTGTATTTTGTGGGCATGCTGTTGGGCTCTTTGTACGGCCGCCACTTGATTAGCCGGGTCGGCCATATTCGTATTTTTGCCGCCTGCGCGTCTGTCGCTACCATGTGTGCGTTACTGCATAGCATTTGGTCCGTACCCCTCGTTTGGGGCGTATTGCGCATATTAATTGGTTTTACCAACGCCACCTTTTTTATGACCATGGAAACCTGGCTTAGCGAAAGCTCGACCAGCGAAAATCGGGCCACCGTGTTCGGTAGCTACCAGTTCGTGACTTATTTTGGATTGGCTTTAGGCCAGCTTATGCTCAATTTTGCTGAGCCCCAAGACCCCATCCTTTACATCTACGTAGCTATGTTATTTTGCCTGTGTATGATTCCGGTGCTAATGAGCCGTTCCGGTGGCCCACGTATTAATGAACCCGAATCGATGCCACTAAAGACCCTATACCACACCTCGCCGCTCGGTGTAGTGGGCATTATGATCTCCGGTATTTGTTTAGGTGCATTTTACAACATGAGCAGTGTGTATGGCGCCGATGTTGGTATGGACAAAAGCCAAATCGCCACCTTTATGAGCGCCACCATGGTGGGTGGTTTCTTACTCCAGTTCCCCATCGGTAAATTAGCCGACACCTTTGACCGACGTACGGTGTTAGTCATGACTTTGTTGGTGGCTTGTTTAGCGGCCATGATTTTGCCCATTATGGCGAACCAAGGTGAGATGCTGACCACCATTGTTTGCGCCGTGATTTTAAGTGGTGCGCTAGCTTGCGTTTACCCTATCGCTTTGGCCGATGCGTTTGACCGACTCAAGCCCACGGAGATGGTGGCTGCCAGTGGCAAACTCATACTCGCCTATGCCGCCGGCGGCGCTATCGGCCCTTACACCGCATCTCTGGTGATGAAGCAAGTGGGTGCCGAAGCATTATTTGGTTATCTCATCGTCGCTAGCTTAGTGTTAGTTGCGTTTGTTATGTATCGTATGAGCATTCGTTCTGCCGTTCCCGACGCCTTGCAAGAAGCATTTGTGGTACAGGGCATGACACCCATGGCCACAGAGCTTGACCCCCGCACCGAATACAACAGCCTTGATGAAACTGGCATCGCTGCCGAAACCGTTTTGCTGCTGGCCGAGGAAAACCCAGACGATGTGGTGGAGATCGCCATCAGTGTGGCACTTAACCAACCTGAAGAAGCCGTTAACATCGCTCAGGCCACCGCCTATCACTATCCTGACAGCGCCGAAGCATTGGCCATTGCCCTGGCCGATGAGTTACCGCACGATAAGCTGGACATCATCACCAGTGTTGCAGGCTCTGCGCCGCAATCGGGTGCCGCTTTAGCGCGCTATATGTGTGACTTAATCAAACAACAAAAGCTAGATCCTCAAGCCAGTTTTAAAGCGCTGAGCCGGCTCACCCGTAAGTTGTTAGACGAAGCGCCACTACAAGCCGCAGAAATTGCCGCCATTGTCAGCCAAGAGGTTGCCGACGACATGCCTGAGCTAGTGGCGGAAATTGCTGTATTAGCTGCGGAAGCGGCCCCTGATCAGCGTATCGAAGTGGCCGCCGCGATTATTCAAGAAGTACCCGAGGCCAGTGTGGAAGTCGCCTCTGGTGTCGCCGAAACCATCGCCGCCAGTCCAGACGACGAATTGCATTCATTTTTGGCGGCTGAAGACGATGATAATTATGTCGGCGAAGGCGCTGAATTGGCTATTGCGGTTGCACTAGAAGCGCCAAACCAAGCCCTGCTGGAAATTGCTACAGCAGTGGCCGAAGCCCTGCCAGAAGATGCCGCTCAAGTGGCAGAATCCATGGCTCAAGCTGATCCAGAACAGGCTTCAGACATTGTAGACAGCATCAGTGAAGCGGTGCCAGAGATGGCAGATGACGTTATGTACGCCGTAGCCAGCTCGTTACCCGAACAGGCAGAAGAATTATTACAGGAAGTATTGCTTGATGCCGAGGCTAACGAGTCGGCCACGCCTGAAGCAGGGCCTCGGCAATAGGCTGGTTAGCTTCGGGAATAGTAAGTTGAGCTAACGCAGTGGCATCCACCCACAAAGTAGGCTGACCCTCTAAGCCCTTTGCGGTACCCGTAAAGCCTTTGACCAGGTAGAAATACAAAGATACATGTTTGTCGCTATAGTCGTGATGTACAGCCTGCAATAGCTCGCAGGCCTGCTCGTCGATGTGCAGGTTAACCTCTTCTTTGAGCTCCCTGCTTAAGGCTTGATAATGACTTTCGCCCACCTCAATTTTACCACCTGGAAACTCCCATTTGCCACCTTGGTGCTGCCAATCGGCACGCTGCGCCATCAAAATACGATGTTGACTATCAACCACGATAGCCGCCACAACTTCAACCCGCTTCATAACCCCCATACCCACATCAACTGCGATAATCGGCGTTAATTTTAACGTAGTTGTAAGACAGGTCGGTGGTCCAAACAATTTCTTTTGCAGTGCCTCGCTTTAGGTCCACGGCAATGGTAATTTCATCCTCGTCCATGACCCGCTGGCCCGCTGCTTCGGTGTAACTTTGCGCTCGCCCGCCCTGCTCCACCAACAAGGTGTCGCCTAAATGGATGGTTAAGGTACTCACATCGAGATCTGGTACGCCAGAATAGCCTACGGCGGCTAAAATACGGCCCCAATTGGGGTCGCTTGCAAACATGGCGGTTTTAGTAAGTGGGGAGTGGGCAATGGCGTAGGCGACTTGCAAGCATTCCTCATCATTGGCGCCACCGGCCACTTCGACACTAATAAACTTGGTTGCACCTTCGCCGTCTCGCACTATGGCGTGAGCCAACTGCTGCATTAACTTAACCAATGCAGCTGTGAACTTCTCTTTTAACTCGGCATCATCATCGAGTGACAGTTCACTAGCGCCTGTGGCCATTAAAATGCAGGAGTCATTAGTCGACATATCACCGTCTACGGTGATACGGTTAAAGCTATGGTTAACGCTCTGCGTCAACAGTTGTTGAATCAGCCCCTGCGAGCAGGTGGCGTCGGTGGCCACAAAGGCCAGCATAGTCGCCATATTAGGGCGAATCATGCCGGATCCTTTAGAAATACCGCTAAGGTTAATGGTCTGGCCTTGATGCTGAATTTGTACACTGGCGCCCTTAGGGCAGGTATCGGTGGTGAGTATACCCCACGCGGCGTCCTGCCAGCCGTTCATATCCAACGACCTCACCGCCTGTGGCAAGTGTTTGATGATTTTTTCTATCGGTAATTTTTCACCAATAACACCCGTGGAAAAAGGCAGCACTTGGCTGGTTTCCAAACCTAATTCTTGTGCCAATGCCGCGCACGTTGCCAACGCATCGGCGTCGCCTGCTGCGCCGGTGCCAGCGTTGGCATTACCTGTATTAACCACTAAAGCTAACGGCTGATCCGCAGCCAAATGGCGGCGACAAAGGTGTACCGGCGCCGCACAAAACGCATTGGCCGTGAACACCCCCGCCATAGTGGTACCGGCTTGGGCCTGAATAACTACCAAATCTTTACGATCTTGTTGCTTAATACCTGCCTGCGCAGTACCCAAACACAGACCTGCGATGGGCTGATACTGCACTTCAATTGTTGGTCCAACTGCCATGTTTGTTTCCTTTCTACTTTGGCACTTACTGCTTAACGTATGGTATTCAGCTTAGCTTACCGTGACACTGTTTGTATTTTTTCCCCGAGCCACATGGGCAAGGCTCATTGCGGCCAACTTTACTCGACGGCACGGCGGGGTTTTGAGCTACGGGTTCAGGTTTAGCTTGCTCGGCATCGCTCTGCGCTTGTGCTTGCGCGTGCTTGAACTGCATCGCCGCTTGAGCTTGTTCACGCTTGAGCCGTTCTTCGGCTTCCACTTCTTCTGGCGACCTGACTTGCACGTGACTTAAAATTCGAATCACATCTTCTTTAATGGCAAACAGTAACTGCTGGAACAGCTCAAAGGATTCGCGTTTGTATTCCTGTTTTGGATTCTTTTGCGCGTAGCCGCGCAGGTGAATACCTTGGCGCAACATGTCCATGGTTGCCAGATGCTCTTTCCAGCGGGCATCAATCACTTGTAACATGACTTGTTTTTCGAAGCCGCGGATTGTTTCAGCGCCAACAACATCGGTTTTGGTTTGGTAGTGCTGAGTCAATTCAGATTGAATTTTCTCTCGCAAACCGTCTTCTTCCAGCCGATCATCCGCATCTAACCAAGCCTGCAGCGGTAAAGCCATACCAAACTGTTTTTCCAGTTCGGTTACTAAACCACCAATGTCCCACTGTTCAGCTAAGCTTTGGGGCACAATAAAACCATCGATGCAGCTGTCCACCACTTCTGCACGCACATTGGTGATGACATCAGCAATATCATCCGTAGACATCAACTCGTTACGCTGGTCATACACAACCGTACGCTGGTCATTAGCCACGTCGTCATATTCGAGCAGCTGCTTACGCATATCAAAGTTGCGGCCTTCGACTTTACGTTGCGACTTTTCTATCGCGTTGGAAACCATACGGTGCTCAATGGCTTCACCGTGTTCCATACCCAACTTTTGCATTAGACCTTTAATGCGTTCAGGGGCGAATATGCGTAATAAGTTATCTTCCAGAGACAAGAAAAAGCGTGACGAACCCGGGTCACCTTGACGACCAGCACGACCGCGCAATTGATTATCGATACGGCGTGATTCATGTCGCTCGGTACCAATAATGTGTAATCCGCCGGCCGCCAAAACCGCATCGTGGCGCTGCTGCCAGTCGGCCGTGGCTGCGGTTTTTTCTGCTTCACTGGCATTTTCACCCAATGCAGCCAACTCTACTTCAAGCTTGCCACCTAAACCGATATCGGTACCACGGCCCGCCATATTTGTGGCAATAGTAATAGCGCCTGGTCGGCCGGCCTCGGCAATAATCGTCGCTTCACGTTCGTGTTGTTTGGCGTTAAGCACATTGTGAGGTACGTCTGCTTTGGTTAACGCCTGTGACACCATTTCCGACATTTCTATCGATGCGGTACCCACTAAAACCGGCCGCTTTTGCTCCACACAGTGTTTAATATCTTCGATAATGGCGGCGAATTTCTCCTCCATGGTCAAATAAACTAAGTCGTTCATGTCTTTGCGTTGGACGTCAACATTGGTCGGTATAACCAGCACATCAAGGTCATAAATTTGATGTAATTCAAAGGCTTCCGTGTCAGCCGTGCCTGTCATACCAGCCAAGGTTTGATACAAACGGAAATAGTTTTGAAAGGTTGTCGAAGCCATAGTCTGGCTTTCTTTTTGGATCGTTATACTTTCTTTAGCTTCGATCGCTTGATGAATGCCTTCCGACCAACGCCGACCCGGCATGGTACGACCTGTATGTTCATCAACGATTACAATTTGATCATCCTGGACGATGTAATCAACATTGCGAGAAAATACCACGTGGGCCTTAAGCCCTGCGTGAACATGATGCAATAAGGTCAGGTTGGATGCGGCGTAAAGGCTGTCGCCTTCATTGAGCAGTTCCGCACCGACCAATAACTGCTCCACAAACTGATGGCCAAGCTCGGTTAACTCGATCGATTTATGAGATTCGTCATAGGTGTAATGACCACTTGGCTCAACACCTTCTTCTACGTCTGGCTGGATCTCCAAACGCGGGATTAAGGCGTTGATGGTAATATACATTTGTGTATTATCTTCAACCGGCCCAGAAATAATCAGCGGTGTGCGAGCCTCGTCAATAAGGATCGAGTCAACTTCGTCGACAATAGCAAAGTTTAGTGGCCGCTGAACCTTGTCAGCGGCACTAAACGCCATGTTATCGCGTAAATAATCAAAACCAAATTCGTTGTTGGTACCATAGGTTACGTCGCACTCGTATGCCACTCGCTTAGTGGCACTGTCTTGGCCCGACAGTATAATACCTACAGAAAGACCTAAGCCTTCGTACAGTGGCCGCATCCATTGGGCATCACGCTCCGCTAAATAGTCATTCACGGTAACCACGTGCACCCCTTGAGCAGGAATGGTATTAAGATATACCGCCAAGGTCGCGACTAAGGTTTTACCTTCTCCGGTACGCATTTCTGCCACCTTGCCTTGATGCAATGCCATACCACCAATCATTTGCACATCAAAGTGACGTAACCCCATAAACCGTATAGAGGCTTCACGACACACTGCAAAGGCTTCTGGCAACAACTGATCTAGGGTTTCGCCAGCCTCATAACGCTGATGAAACTCAGTCCGTTTAGCGGCCAATTCGGCGTCGGTCAATGGCTGTACGCCGCTTTCTAATGCGTTAACTTTACTAACAATTTTATTCAACCGCTTCACTTCGCGATCATTTTTACTGCCAAAAAGTGATTTTAAAATCTGAACCATTGTGATGTCTTTATTATAGGCGCCGGGGCGCTCGTTATGGTGAGTGATTGGCTTATAAGCCTCATCTATTACTATGGGGTCTTGGGCCACTTTTCAAGGGCCTAAAACGTAGAAAAGCCGGAGTTCCTAAAGAACACCGGCTTTTCATTTGTATATCCTTAGGCAGCGGCTGCAGCGGGATTCATATAGGCAATAGGCGCATTGGCTTCATCATCAAAAGTTACCACTTCCCAGGCATCTTGTTGAGATAACAACTCTCGCAACAACATATGGTTTAGACCATGACCAGACTTGTGGCCCTGAAACTTACCAATTAGGCTACGCCCCAGCAAGTACAAGTCCCCCACAGCGTCTAGCACCTTATGCTTCACAAATTCGTCCTGGTAACGTAAGCCGTCTTCGTTAAGCACACGGTAATCATCCACCGCAATGGCATTATCCAAACTACCACCTAAAGCCAAGTTTTTAGAGCGTAAATACTCAAAATCTTTCATAAAACCAAAGGTGCGGGCTCGGCTCACTTCCTTCACATAAGACGTACTGGAAAAGTCTAAGCTGGTGGTGCAATTTCGGCTTTCAAACAACGGGTGGTCAAAATCAATAGTAAAACCCACTTGGAAGCCATTGTACGGCTCCAACGAGGCCAACTTGTCGTCCTGTTTGACAGTAATGGTTTTTTTAATACGAATGAATTTTTTTGCTGCGTTTTGTTCTTCCACACCGGCCGACTGCAATAAGAAGATAAACGGCGCGGCGCTGCCATCCATAATCGGCACTTCTTCACCACTCAACTCAACATAGGCGTTATCGATACCTAAGCCGGCAAATGCAGACAGCAGGTGCTCAACCGTACATACACGTACGCCATCCTGTACTAAGTTAGTGGATAAGGTGGTGTCGCCCACATTGGCAGCGATCGCTGCAATGGTAACTACGGGCTCAAGATCTGTGCGGCAAAATACAATGCCCACATTCGCTGGCGCTGGCTTCAAAGTGAGATAAACTTTTTTACCTGTGTGAATGCCAATACCAGTGGCTCTGATAATATTTTTTAATGTACGCTGTTTGACCATAATGTCCTAGACCCTGCACTCGGGATAGCCGAGCATTGTAGCACAAAAAATCTGTTTCCAAGGGCTTAATTACCCTCAGTACAGGTATAACACGCCAGGGTCTAAGGTTTTATACTTAGTCAGCCTGACGGCGCAGAAACGCGGGTATATCCAAATAACCAATATCGCCGCCTGCTGATTCAGACTTACCCGAATCATCCATCTTAGAGTCGCTTAAACCAACGTCACCCATAAGCGAATCTTTCACCGTAGGCAACTCCATTTGATCCAAGGACGCACGCCTTGCACTATTATTGACCACAGCTTTTACCGTTGGTTCAATTTGCGCTGCATATCCGTGGCCTAAACCTGTGGCAACCACCGTTACTTTCAACTCATCGGCCATTTCTGGATCGATAACCGTGCCAATCACAACGGTAGCGTTGTCTGATGCAAACTCTTCTATAGTATTACCAACTTCTGAGAATTCGCCCAAATTCATATCCAGTCCGGCGGTAATATTTACCAAAATGCCTTTAGCACCACGTAAATCAACGTCTTCGAGCAATGGGCTACGCACGGCAGCTTCAGCCGCTTCGCGTGCACGCTCTTCGCCTTTAGCCACGCCGGTACCCATCATCGCCATGCCCATTTCTGACATCACAGTACGTACGTCGGCAAAGTCGACGTTGATCATACCCGGTCGAATAATTAAATCAGCAATACCTTGAACAGCACCTAAAAGCACGTCGTTGGCCGTGCTAAATGCAGTCAACAAACTGCAGTTTTTACCCAATACCGGCAACAGCTTTTCATTAGGAATGGTAATCAGCGAGTCAACATGCTCAGCCAATTCCTTAAGACCCTGCTCGGCGATAGCCATACGTTTACGGCCTTCAAATGGAAACGGCTTAGTAACAACAGCAACCGTCAAAATACCCATCTCACGAGCCACTTCGGCAACGATTGGTGCGGCGCCAGTACCGGTGCCACCACCCATACCCGCAGTGATAAAGACCATATCTGCGCCTTGCAAGATACTCTCTATCTGCGCCCGATCTTCAATCGCCGCTTCACGCCCAACATTAGGATTAGCACCAGCACCCAAACCTTTAGTAATTTGAGTACCAAGCTGTACAACAGCTTGTGCTTCCATACCTTTAAGTGCCTGAGCATCCGTGTTGGCGCAAATAAAATCCACCCCATCAATCTCACTTGATAGCATGTGACTAACCGCGTTACCACCGCCGCCACCAACACCAATCACTTTAATGACTGCACTTTGCGGCACGTTATCGACTAATTCGTACATCGCCTTGCTCCTGGTCTAATTTATTATTCTCCTGGCAGGGAATTCCATCACCCACCAGACCTTACAATACTTACCCATCAAGATCGCACTAGCGTCTTGATGTTAAAAATTACTCTTTATCCAACGCTTTGCCCGCGCCAACCACTGGCCACCACTAAAACTCATGGTGGAGCTTACGGTCTGCGCCGTTGATGGGCCGGCTTGCTGTGCGTAATTAAGCAAGCCAACGCAGGTCGCATAGGTTGGATTATCCAACAAACCACTATGCCCCTGAGCCGTATGTGGTCTAGCCAAACGCACGGGCATATGAAATATTTCTTCAGCCAACTCTACCGCACCTTCCATTTGTGCTGTGCCACCCGTTAACACCATGCCTGCGGCAATCAAATCTTCGTAGCCGCTGCGGCGCAATTCAGCTTGCACCAAAGTAAACAGCTCTTCGTACCTCGGCTCGACAACTTCAGCCAAAGCCTGACGCGACAAATCACGTGCTGGGCGGTCGCCGACGCTAGGCACTATGATACTTTCCGACAAGTCAGTAAGCTGAGCTAACGCACAGGCATAGCGGACTTTGACGTCTTCCGCATGGACTGTGGGCGTGCGTAAGGCCATGGCAATGTCATTAGTGACTTGATCTCCAGCCACCGGGATCACGCAAGTGTGGCGAATAGCACCGGCGGTAAACACTGCAATATCAATGGTACCACCACCCATATCAACCAAACACACACCTAATTCTTTTTCATCGTCGGTGAGTACGGCATAACTCGACGCCAACGGGTTAAGCACGATATCGTCCAATACCAGGCCACAACGGGCCACACATTTGTCTATATTTTGGGCCACATTGAGTGCGCAAGTGACAATATGCACTTTAGCTTCAAGGCGTACGCCAGACATACCTAAAGGATCTTGGATCCCCTCCTGCCCATCGATGACATACTCTTGCGGCAGAATATGCAAAATCTTTTGATCCGATGGAATGGCTACGGCCCGGGCCGCATCGATGACCCTTTCTAGGTCTATGTCGGTCACTTCACCGGCTTGAATAGCCACAATGCCGTGGGAATTCATGCTGTTAATATGGTTACCGCCAATACCCACAGTAACTGCATTTATCTTGCAGTCGGCCATTAGCTCAGCTTCTTCAATAGCGCGTTTAATGGACACGACGGTAGACTCGATATTAGCAACAATTCCGCGTTTTAAACCACGCGACTCCTGTGCCCCAATACCAATCACTTGCAACTGCTCGTCAACACCCCATTCTGCGACCATTGCCACGACTTTAGAGGTACCTATGTCCAAGCCAACGATCATCGGTTTCACTGTTGCTTCTACCACTTAAACCGTCCCTTTATTAAGCTTTGTATAAATCGCAAAAATAGCCATTTATAGATTATTAAATTATCCCACACTTTAGTATACAAGTGGTGGATTATTCACATATTTCGGCCCTTTCTGGCAGCCCATTAACAACCTTAATCACCCACCCTCCAAGCCACCGAAACACCGTGGGGATAACGGCCATCAATGCGCTCCACAGTGCCCGCAATTGCAGCCAGCTGGGTGTGGTAAATCGCCATTAAACGCTGCAATCTGGGGATGATTTCTTGCCGCCCCAGAATTAATACAATGCCATTATCAAGTTCTAGCTGAATAGCACCACGGCGCGCTTGCTTAAGCTCAACAATACGTAAATTTTCTCGTTCTACAAGCCAACTCATTTGCCGAAACAGCTGACTCATGGTCCATGCACTGGCCCTAGGCCCAGACAGGGCAGGCAACTGTGCTGCGGCCACTACATTTTGACCATCCACCGATACTAGATCGCCCTGATGATTTAAAAAGCCCCCATCACCCCAGCGCGCCATCATGATTTGTTTTTCGGCCTCTACCATCAACCGATTCGGCCATACA
The DNA here is from genome assembly GCA_018647765.1 of Oceanospirillaceae bacterium. Classification (GTDB taxonomy): domain Bacteria; phylum Pseudomonadota; class Gammaproteobacteria; order Pseudomonadales; family Balneatricaceae; genus Njordibacter. Next base: position 26,537 of record JABGSN010000053.1, read on the forward strand.
CGACTGACTTTAGCCGTGTGCACCCAAGCATTTGCTTCCACCTCGGCCTTGATTTGATTAAGGTCAGCACCAAAAAATGAATCACTTACATGCTCATCAAGTTGCGCTTGCACCAGTAGTCGCTGAGCCACGGGAATATTGGTTTGCAATACAATTTGTTGCAACGGCCGCTGCAACCAAGGTTGCAAGGCTTGCCACAATAACAACAGCGCCGCTACCACAACCACCAGCAACAATGCCCGAGCGCCCCAGCCCCAATGGCTATGAGCTGTCTGCTGCGTAATTGCCATTACCTTGCCAACGCCAAGTTCAACAACACCACGGTTAATTGGCCAAAATCGAGGCCCGCGGCCTCAGCCGCCATGGGCACCAAACTGTGTCCTGTCATACCAGGGCTGGTATTCACCTCCAACAACCAATTGTTACCATCTTTATCACGCATGACATCAATGCGACCCCAATCTCGACAACCCAAGACTTGGAACGCATACCTGCACTCATCGTGCATGGCTCGCTGCTCTGCATCGGTCATGGCGTTGCCAAACATATACCGGGTTTCGTCGGAATAGTATTTAGCCTGCAAGTCGTAAAAACCATTGTCGGTTTCTAGGCGAATGGCTGGTAATGCTATGTCATTGACGATCGGCACTGAGTATTCGTCACCGTCAATAAAGTATTCTGCCATGACTTCGCGATCATAACGCGCTGCTTCACGATAAGCGCGTTCTAACGCGGCGGCAGAATCGACAATATTAATACCCAAACTGGAGCCTTCGTGTACTGGCTTCACCACCAATGGCAAACCCAATCGTTTGGCTACTTCAGCCCAATTACTGGAGTCGTTGAGCACTTCGTAAGGTGGCGTTTTAACACCCTGAGCCAACCACACTAATTTGGTCATCAGCTTATTCATACCCAAACTAGAGGACAGCACATCACAGCCGGTGTACGGCACCTGCATAAATTCGAGCACGCCTTGCAAGGTACCGTCTTCGCCCCCTCGCCCATGTACGATAATGAAAGCCACGTCCATATCGGCTTGCTGTAGTTGGGCCACTGGATCTTGCCCGTCTGCACCTAAATCCAAACCAAAGGCATTAACACCGGTGGCCAGCAAGTTCTCAAGCACTTGCTGGCCGCTCATCAAGGAAATTTCCCGCTCGGCTGAGGTACCACCGTAAATTACAGCAACACGGGCCTTAGGAATGAGCAATAAATCAGCCCATCGAGTCGCCAAATTCATGCTCTTCATTTAATCTTCTCCATGCTGCATTTTGTCCAACAAAGCGCGGGATATCTGGCCTATATCGCCAGCACCCTGAGTCAGCAGTAAATCATCAGCCAACAGCAAACCATCCAGTACCGGTGCAATAGCGGCACCTCGTTCCACAAAAATCGGGTCGACCTGACCGCGAGAACGAATACTGCGACACAAGCTACGTCCGTCTGCACCCGTAATAGGCTCTTCGCCGGCAGGGTAAATATCCAGCAATATGAGCACATCAACGCGCGATAACACGTCCACAAAGTCTTCGTACAAATCCCGTGTGCGTGAGTAGCGGTGGGGCTGGTAAACCATGACTAAACGACGGTCCGGCCAACCTGCCCTAATAGCATCGATAGTTGCTGCCACCTCACGTGGATGGTGGCCATAATCGTCTACCAAGGTGGCGCTGCCCTGTGCTGCAGGGTAATCGCCCAACACTTGAAAACGTCGACCCACACCGGCAAACTCATTCAATCCAGTCACAATATGGGCATCATCCACATCCAAGTCTGTGGCGACTGCAATAGCCGCAAGGGCATTTTGCACGTTATGTTTACCAGGCATATTAAGCGCGATATCCAAATCTTGGTGCCCTTGCCGGACTACGGTAAACGACGTCACCATGCCTTGCTGCTTTAAATTGATGGCTTTTATGTCCGCGTTGCCATCAAAGCCATAGGTCATTAGGGGGCGACTCACCTGTGGCAATATCTCCCACACGACTGGATCATCGACACAGACGATGGCTAAACCATAGAAGGGTAAGTTATGTAAAAACTCGACAAAGGTCTTTTTGAGGCGGTTAAAATCACCTTCATAGGTGGACATGTGGTCCGCATCAATATTGGTGACTATGGATGTGAGCGGCTGCAAATGCAAAAATGACGCATCACTTTCATCGGCTTCGGCCACTAAATAGGTGCTCGCACCCAACTTCGCATTGGTCCCCGCACTGGTTAACTTGCCACCAATAACGAAGGTTGGATCCAATCCACCGGCGGCCAAAATGGAAGCTACTAGCGAGGTTGTGGTGGTTTTACCATGGGTACCTGCAACCGCAATACCATGGCGATAACGCATCAATTCGGCCAGCATTTCGGCACGCTGCACCACGGGAATGCGGTGCGCTCTTGCAGCCATTAATTCTGGATTGGTTTCAGTCACGGCAGTCGACACCACCACCACATGGGCGCCACGCACGTTGGCCTCTTGGTGGCCGATGAAAATATGCGCACCTTGGCCGGCTAACCGCTCTGTAACGGGGCTCAGTTTTAGGTCTGAACCACTTATTTGGTAGCCTTGATTGAGTAGCACTTCAGCAATGCCACACATACCAACACCACCGATGCCGACAAAATGGATGCGCTTAATGCGGCGCATTTCAGGAATGTTGTACTGATGGGGTGGGGTTATTTTAACCACGGGCAATCTCCATGCAATGTTGTGCCACTTGCTTTCCGGCGTTAGGCTGAGCACAGGTTAACGCGGCCTGTGCCATGGTCTTTAGTTGGGCTGTGTTAGACTGCAGTTGCGCGATCACCTGACTCAAGGTAACGGCAGTCAGCTGCTTTTGTGGCATCACCACTGCCGCCCCCGCCCGTTGTAATATGTTGGCATTGGCCGTCTGGTGGTCATCTACCGCGTGGGGGTATGGCACTAGTATAGACGCCATGCCTGCACCCGCTAGCTCACTCACAGTTAAGGCGCCAGCCCGGCATATAACCAAGTCGGCCCAGGCATATGCTTGGGCCATATCGTCAATGTAGGCGTCTACACGAGCCTCCACCTGAAGTTGATTGTAACCTTGTTGGGTGGCGGACAAATGTTTGGGGCCTGTTTGATGCCATACTTTGGCTCGGTCACTCGCGGGCAACAATGCCAGCGCTTGCGGCACCACTTGATTGAGTGCCAAGGCCCCTAAACTGCCACCTACAACCAATATATGTAGGCCTTGATGAACGATTTTTTCGGCACCAATATTGGCGCGTAACGGATTACCCACGGTGGTGGCATCCGCGCTGGCAAAGCTACCCTCAAAGGCCTGTAAGGTACGTGTTGCAATAGGGCGAAGCAAACGATTGGTCAAGCCAGGAATCGCATTTTGCTCATGTAACACGAGTGGAATACGTTTCACCCAGCTGGCTAAGCCACCAGGTCCTGCAACAAAACCGCCCATACCCAGCACGCAATGGGGCTGATATTTTCCAAGCAACCTAAACGCCTGAACAAACGACTTGACTAAGCGCCACGGCGCGGCCAACAAAGACAGCCGCCCCTTGCCACGTAAACCCACAATATCAATACAATGTAATGTTAAACCCGCGGCTGGCACCAAACGCGACTCGATGCCACGACCGGTGCCTAACCATTCAACCTGCCAGCCTTGCTGTTGCATTATTTGTGCCGTAGCTAAAGCGGGATACACGTGACCGCCGGTACCCGCAGCCATGATCAGTAATCGTTTACGTCCCTGCGTGGTGTTATCAGTGCTCATGGATCCCTCCCTGGGAGTGACCCAGCTCATCTTCAAACCAATGTTCGGCATCCTGAATGCCATTATCTTGCGATGCTGACGCTTGCCTTTCATCTACACTAGGGCTATAAGGTTGCTTGAGTGCAATGCTGTTTTCCAACGAGATACGTAACAGTATGCCCAAACTCCCGGCACAGGCCAACATGCTACTGCCACCATAACTGACAAAGGGTAAGGTTAAACCTTTCGTGGGTAACAACCCCAAATTGACGCCAATATTGATCATCGCTTGGGCCGCAATCAGCAGCACTAAGCCATAGGCCAGATAAGCCGAATACTGCCGACCTAGCGTTTCTGCTTGTTGACCAACCTTTAACCCCCTTACAATCAATACCCCATACAGAGCCACCACCACCAGTGCCCCCATTGCGCCCCACTCTTCAGCCAATACAGAATACACAAAGTCGGTGTGCGCTTCGGGCAAGTAAAATAATTTTTGCATACTCTGGCCCAAACCTTCGCCAAACCAACCGCCTCGGCCAAAGGCAATTTGCGCCTGCGTCAACTGATAGCCGCTACCAAATGGGTCGCCCCATGGGTCTAAGTAGGTCATCAAACGTTTAACACGATATTCAGCGGCAAAAATGGTCATGGTACCTAACGCACCCGCAGCCACAACCACTGCGCCGATGTGCAGTTTGCGCATGCCACCTAAAAAGAACATGCCCAAAACAGCGGCCATCATCACCACTACGGCGCCAAAATCTGGTTCCAATAAAAACAACACAATAAACAAACCTAAAACTACCAAGGGTTTAAGGAAACCCGAAAACTGAGTGCGCACTTCGTCTTGTCGACGCACCAAGTATCCCGCCATAAACGCCACCACGGCCAACTTGGCAAATTCCGACGGTTGCAAACTCAATGGGCCAATAGGGATCCATCGTGTGCTGCCGTTAACGCTACGGCCTAGACCTGGGATCAACACAGCAATCAACAATAACACCGCCAATAACAACAGCCATGGACTTTGTTTGTGCCATACGTCAACCGGCATCATCAAACAAACCACTAAGCTGGCCAAGCCTAATACCATAAACAATAATTGGCGCTTGCTTTGGTAAAAGGGGTCGTTGAATTTCACCGCCACCACATCCATCGAAGCTGAGGTAATCATCACGTAACCGATCAAGGCCAGGGCAATGGCAGGCAATAACAGGGCAAAATCTAAACGCTGGCTGCTAATACGTTGCCATTGTTGTGCCATTATATTCATCACAAGGCCTGCACTAATTGAGTAAAGTCATCACCTCTGGCCTCGAAACCAGAATAGGCATCAAAACTTGCACAGGCAGGCGATAACAACACTAAGTCACCTGGCATGGCATGGGCATGGGCCAGATCTACCGCTTGAGCCATGTCATCCACTATAATATTGGGGACCTGTTGGCCTAGTGCTTGAGCAATCAAACCGCCGTCTTGACCCATTAAGATCACTGCACGCGCGCATTGCACTAACGGCGCAACTAAATCCGAAAAATCTGCGCCTTTGCCAACCCCTCCAGCTATTAAAATTATTTTGCCATCAATGGTGTCTGCCAAGCCATCTAAAGCGGCGACCGTAGCTCCCACATTGGTGCCTTTTGAATCGTTGACATAGCTCACCTGCCCGCGCTCCGCGACCGTTTCACATCGGTGGCGCAACCCAGTAAATTGACGCAGCGTCGCCAACATTGAAGCCATAGGCAGGTTAACGGCTTGACCTAAAGCTAATGCAGCTAAGGCATTGGCTACATTATGACGGCCCACCATAACCATCTCCGCCACCGGCATTAAGGTCTGTAAACCTTGGCACAACCAAGCTTCACCTTGATGTTGGCGCAACCCAAATTGGCCAACGTCGGGATCATTTAAACCAAATCGTGTTTGTTTCACCGTATCTGCGAGCAATGGGTTAGTGAGGGCATCGTCGGCGTTAACCACGGCCGATTTGCAGGCTTGAAACACACGGTGTTTGGCCTGATGATAGGCCATGAGACTGGGGTATCGATCCATGTGGTCTGGGCTTACGTTTAATACACAGGCCACATCGGCACCCAAACCCGTGGTCGATTCCAACTGAAAACTGGATAATTCCATGACGTACAAGTCTACTGCGTCATCAAGTAGTGATACGGCCGGGTCGCCCAAATTGCCACCCACAGCCACATTGACCTTAGCCTCTGCTGCCATTTGACCCACTAAACTGGTAACCGTGCTCTTAGCATTGGAGCCGGTAATCGCCACGATCGGCACACCAGCTTTACGCGCAACTTGGGCAAAAATATCAATATCGCCGCGGATTGTGACGCCAGCATCTACCGCTGCTTGTAGCGCAGGCTCTTGGCCAGAAACGCCAGGACTGAGTATTATTTCGCTGGCGGCCACACACAAGGCCGTTTCAAATTCGCCTAAATGCACCATTATGTTTGGGTATTGCTGCTGCAGCTGTGCCAAATAAGGCGGCGTTTGCCTCGAGTCGGCCACCTGAAAACGTTGGCCTTGCTGCGCTAAGTATTGGGCGCAGGCGAAGCCTGTTTTGCCTAAACCAATAATTAGACTAAAGCGGTCGCTGGTTATCAATGACATGGTTGCAGCATCTCTTGTTCCGTTACTTATCTAAGCTTTAATGTGGCCAGGCCAATCAATACCAACACCACGGTAATGATCCAAAAACGCACAATAATACGCGGCTCTGGCCAGCCTTTGAGTTCGAAATGATGGTGGATGGGCGCCATGCGAAATACCCGTTTGCCGGTGAGTTTAAAGGATGCCACCTGCACAATCACCGACACGGTTTCCATAACAAAAACCCCACCCATAATAAACAACACAAATTCTTGCCTAACGATTACAGCCACCACACCTAAGGCAGCACCTAAAGCCAAGGCACCCACATCGCCCATAAACACTTGTGCGGGGTAGGTGTTAAACCACAAAAAGCCCATCCCCGCACCGACGATGGCGGCACAAAATACCACCAACTCACCCGCACCACTGATATAGGGAATGTTTAAATAGCCCGAAAATACTGAGTGACCCGTTAAATAGGCAAATACAGCTAAGGCACCAGCAATCAGCACAGTCGGCAATATCGCCAAACCATCCAAACCATCGGTTAAGTTAACGGCATTTGAGGTGCCAACAATGACAAAATAAGTTAATACGATATACAGTAAGCCAATGTTAATGCCTACGGTTTTGAAGAAGGGCACTATTAACTCAAGCTCTTGGGGCGACTGAGCGCTGTAATACAAAAACAAAGCTGCACCTAAACCGCCAACAGACTGCCAAAAATATTTCCATCGCGCGATCAGACCACGGGAGTTTTTTTCCACCACTTTACGATAATCATCGACCCAACCTACGGCCCCAAACACGCCCGTTACGGCGATAGTGACCCATATATATCGATTGGTTAAATCGCCCCACAATAAAGCGCTAATCAATATCGCCACTAGGATCAATGCACCACCCATAGTTGGCGTACCGGCTTTGGCAAAATGGCTTTTGGGCCCATCTTCCCGTATTGACTGACCAATTTGTTTAGCTTTTAAGTGGTCGATCATATAGGGGCCAATCGCCATGGCTATAAAGAGCGCCGTTAAGACGCCCATAATGGCGCGCATGGTAAGGTAATGAAATACGCCAAAGGCGCTATAATGCTGGGCTAAATAATCCGCTAACCATAACAACATGTGTTAGTTACCACCGTTTAATAATTGTTCAACAACCTGTTCCATTTGGCTGGATCGAGACCCTTTAACCAAACAGCTCAGGTTAGATTTAGGCAGTTGCGCAAAGCAACTGATTAGATTTTCTTTATTCTCGCACGCCTTAGCAAAACCACTGCTTTGGCTACGGTAGCTTGCTATGGCGTGCTGAGCCAAAGGCCCAAAACCATAAAACCATTCGATACCTGCGTCAGCCACTTGCTGACCAATGCGCTGGTGCAAAGCCACTTCTTGCTCGCCTAATTCACCAAGGTCTCCGAGCATAAAACAACGTTCGCCTGACTGTTGTTGCAAGACGCTGATGGCGGCTTTGACTGAGCCTGGGTTAGCATTATAGGTATCATCAATAACGCACCGATTATGGCTCAATTGATGGCTCATAAGCCGGCCATGATAAGGCCTGACTTGCCCCAAGCCCCGAGCAATCTGTGCGATCGACAAGCCCAAGGCCAGTGCAGCTGCAGCTGCAGCAAGGGCATTAGCAACATTATGTTGACCTAACAGGTGTAACTGAATACGTTGCGTTTGACCGCCCACCTGTAAAACAAACTGACTGCCCTTGGCACTAAGTTCAATTTGGCTAGCGCTGACACTGGCGTTGGGGTCAGCTAAGCTAAAGCTCCATACGCGTCGATCACCTGCTAATTGTTGCCAGCGCTGAAAATAGTGGTCATCATAATTCAGCACCACTTGGCCCGTTGTACCCAGCCCAGAGATAATTTCGCCCTTGGCCGTCGCCACCCCATCGATACCACCAAAACCTGCCAAATGCGCTTGTTGTGCATTGTTGAGTATAGCCACATGGGCTTGGGCCATACGGCTGGTGTAGGCTATTTCGCCAACGTGATTAGCGCCTAACTCAAGCACACGATAGTCCACATTATCGTGCATTGCCCACAAAGTAAGCGGCACACCAATATCATTATTAAGGTTGCCCTGGGTCACTTCTACCTGTCCGGCCTGCGCCAACACCTGCTGCAGCATTTCCTTCACCGTGGTTTTACCACTACTACCGGTGACGGCAACAAATTGGCCATCCAAAGACTGGCGTTTAACACTTGCCAACTGGCCTAAGGCAATACGTGTATCGGGCACCACCCATTGAGGCAAGTCGGTATCAATTTCTGTACTCACCAAGGCCGCGCAAGCCCCTTGGATTTGCGCTTGAGCAATGAATTCGTGGCCATCGAAATTAGGGCCAACTAAAGCGACAAACAAATCACCCGCACGTAAACTTCGGGTATCGGTAGACACGCGGCTAAACTGGGCATCCCCCGTCAAACCACTGGTGGTTAGCTGTTTACTCAACTTAGACAAGCGAAAAAAAGTCACTAGCTAGGCCCCCGTTTAGCCGCTTTGTGGACTTGCTCATGGTCGCTAAAGTGATGTTTATGACCTAATATATGTTGATAAGTTTCGTGGCCTTTGCCAGCAATTAATACCAAATCATCTACCGCTGCCTGTGCCATAGCTAAGGCAATCGCTTCGCCTCGATCAGCTTCTACAATAACTCGATCCATACGTTTAAAACCACTACAGATGTGCGCTAAAATTTGAGTACTGGCCTCTGTGCGTGGGTTGTCGTCCGTAACGATCACGCGATCCGCCCAACGTTCCGCGATAGCCGCCATCTTCGGTCGTTTAGACACGTCGCGATCACCACCACAACCAAATACCACCCATAATTTGCCGTTGGGCAGGTGTTCCTTGGCTGCCATCAACGCTTGCTCTAGGGCGTCTGGCGTATGTGCGTAGTCAACAATAGCTCGAGCGACATTGGCATTGTGGACACGGCTGTCAATCAGTTGCATGCGGCCACACACAGTCGTTACGCCATTCAATGCACTGATCGCCAAGCCTAGTTCTATTTTGTGTAATAACAGCACGGCTAAAGTAGCCAACAGGTTACTTAAATTAAAACGTCCAATTAACCCGACCTCTAACACGCCAGTGCCGACCGGTGTTGAGATTGTGGCTTCGATGCCCTTGCTGTGCTGTACTAACGACAAGACACCTATGTCAACGTAGTCCACATCGCTGGTTTGGGCGCTGTAGGTATAGATGGTCACCGAAGGCGCAACCTCATTGACTAAACCGCGACCAAAATCATCATCAAAGTTGATCACCACATAACGTAAGCTAGGCCAGCTAAATAACCTTGCTTTGGCTTGCCCATAGGCTTGCATGCTACCGTGATAATCTAAGTGGTCTTGGGTTAAGTTGGTAAACACAGCGGTTTCAAAACGGCAGCCATTGAGGCGGCCTTGATCTAAACCATGGGACGAAACTTCAATGGCGCAGGCATGAGCACCAGCGTCAGCCATAACGCCTAAATGGTTTTGCATAGTGACCGCATCAGGCGTGGTATTAGGGCCTTGCTGCAAGGCCTTTAACAAGCCGTAGCCTAGGGTACCCATGACCCCACACGTTAACCCCAAGTGGGCAAAAGATTCGGCAATAAACTGGCTGCAACTGGTTTTTCCATTGGTGCCGGTAATGCCTATTAACGCCATCTGCTGGCTCGGTAAAGCATTCACCTTAGCCGCGATAATACCCTGACTAGAAGCCAAGTTTGGCAACCCAATAATGGGCACAGTGAGGTCGGAAGCGTCCAGTAACAACGCCTGTGTATCATCAATAGCTACCGCCACGGCTCCATTTGCCTGCGCTTGCTCAATATAGCTGCGCTGCCGCTTTGGCTCCCCTAAACAAGTAATAAACAGGTCGCCCTGTTGCACTTGTCGGCTATCTGATGACACGCCATGCACACAAACGTCGGCCCATTGTTGGGCTAGCCCTGGCAGGGGCATCAGTTCATGTAAGCGTTTGGTATCCACATCCTACCTCACTGTTAACCTTGTAATGGCAGCAGATTATCTGGCGCCACATTTAGTAGGCGTAAACTTTCCGCCATAATACGAGAAAACACTGGTGCGGCTACTTCGCCGCCGTAATATTGTTCACCCTTGGGGTCATCCACAATCACCACACACACTAAACGTGGTTTGGATGCGGGTGCCATGCCCGCAAACACTGCGGCGTAGCGATCATCGTCGTACCCGCCTTGCTTGGAGGTCCGGTGCACGGTACCGGTTTTGCCCGCCACTCGGTACGACGGCACCTGCGCACGCGTGCCAGTGCCGCCCCGCTGAGTGACTGTTTCCAGCATGGCGATTACCTGTTTGGCGACCCGCTCTGGCATGACCCGCTCGGCTTCCAATTCAGTCTCTTGTTTGAGCATTGATATGGGCCGCTTTAGGCCATAGCTGGCAAACACGTTGTAAGCCTGAGCCAATTGCAACGGTGTCACGGCAATGCCATAGCCATAGGACATAGTGGCTAAGTTAATCGGGTTCCATTTAGCATAGTTAGGCAGGATGCCGGCACTCTCGCCAGGAAACCCCGTGCCCGTCGACTGGCCCAAACCAAAACTATAAAAGGTGTCTCGGATGCTATTTTCGGGCAGCGACAAGGCCAACTTAGTGACCCCAACGTTACTCGATTTAGTAATGATGCCAGTAATATCCAACACCCCGTAATTACGATGGTCACGAATGGTTTTACGTTTCACTTTTATAAAACCTGGACTGGTATCCACTTGCGAATCAGGGTCGTATTGACCGCTCATGAGCGCGGCGGCAATGGTGACCGGCTTCATGGTGGAACCCGGCTCAAACACATCGGTCATGGCACGATTACGTAAACTATCGATGCTCATCACGGCACGGTTATTCGGGTTGTAGGCAGGTTGGTTAACCATGGCCAATATTTCGCCCGTGGCCACATCCAGCACCACGACCGAACCCGACGCCGCATGGTGCTGCTGCACCACCGCTTTGAGTTCTCGATAAGCGACATATTGCATACGCATATCAATACTCAATACCAGGTCTTTACCCGGTTGCCCGGCAGCCAATAGTTTAAGGTCTTTTACGGTGCGACCAGTGCGGTCTTTTTGCACCATTTTTGCACCCGACGCACCCTGCAACCAAGACTCATAACCCAACTCTAGACCTTCTTGACCTTGATCATCCACATTATTAAATCCCACCAAATGGGTGGCTACTTCAGCGCTTGGATAATAACGATGAAATTCGCGTCGACCATGAACACCTAACCAACCATGATCCAGCAGTGTGTCTGCTTCAGATGGGTTAACATGGCGTTTGAGGTACATAAACTCTTTGTTTTTAAGATGCTCTAAACGCTCTAGAAAATCCGCTTCGGGCAAACCCAAGGCCGTGGCAACTTGCTTGGCTTGATCTAAGTTTGCACCTAACACTTGGGGGTTAGCCCACAAACTGACTACGGGCGCGCTGACGGCAAGAGGCTCGCCCCGACGATCTAAAATCATGCCTCGGTGGGCAGGTATGGGCACTTCGCGCACCATACGCGCATCACCCTGGCGCATTAAAAAAGAGCGCTCGGTAATATTAAGATGCACTAGCCGCCACACCACTCCAGCGGCTACAACTAATAACATCAGCCACACAATACGCATACGCCAGGGGTATTGCATGCTACTCACGGCCGACCTACCAAAATAATGTTGTGCGCAGGCGGCACGGACATTTGTAACTGCTCAACCACGGTGGTTTCAACACGGCTGTGGGACCCCCAAGCACTTTGCTCTAACAGCAACTGACCCCATTCCACTTGCATGTCGTTACGGTCCTTTTCTAGTTGATGCAAGTGGTTGATGTAACCACGCGCCTGAAACGAGCCATACACCACGGCTTGCGCTGTGATTACCAACATAGTCAACAGCAAAAACCCCAACACCATGGCATAACGCTCAGCTTGTAAGCTGGCACGCTTGAACCAAAGGTTAAAGTTATAGCTTAAGTCCTTCATCTAATCTTCTCTGCTACACGCATCACAGCACTACGAGAACGCGGATTAACATCGATTTCTTGAAGGCTGGGTTTACGGGCTTTACCCACCAGCTTGAGCCTGCGCTTAAGCTGGTCTTGAGTCACCGGTAAGCCATGAGGTATATGGGAGTCACCCTTGACATGCTCACGCATAAAACGTTTAACGATACGGTCTTCCAAGGAGTGAAAACTAATCACCACCAAACGGCCACCCGGCGCCAACGCCTCTAGAGCCGCATCAAGACCCTCCTCTAAATCGCGTAACTCTTGGTTGATATGAATACGTATGCCCTGAAACGCTCGAGTGGCAGGGTTTTTGCCTTTCTCCCACTTAGGATTCGCTGCCGCAATAATACTGGCAAGCTGTTTGGTGGTGGTGATGGGGTTAACTTGGCGTTGTTCTATAATGGCACGGGCCATGCGGCGTGAAAAACGCTCTTCACCAAAATGATAGAGCACGTCGGCAATTTCTTCTGCTTCGGCTCGCGCCAACCACTGGGCAGCAGATTCCCCCGCATCCGGATTCATTCGCATATCTAATGGGCCGTCGTTCTGAAAACTAAAGCCCCGGCTCGCATCATCTATTTGGGGAGATGACATACCCAGATCAAGTAAAATCCCAGCAACGTCGCCAAACACACCGCGTTCTTGCGCCACGTGGTCTAGGTTGGCAAAGGAGGTTTGTGCAATAACAAGCCGTTCATCGGTGGCCATCATGGTATTGGCTTGCGCGATGGCTAAGGGGTCCTTGTCAAATGCCTGCAACCGCCCTTGTGGCCCAAGCTGGCTTAAAATCAAACCACTGTGACCACCACGGCCAAAGGTGCCATCCATGTAAAGCCCGTTAGGCTCATGGACCAACAGCTCAACGGCTTCATCTAAAAGGACCGACTTGTGTTTAAATTCTTCTACCATTTTGGTTCCATTGGCGCCGATTGGCGCGCTTCTTAGAGGGACAGCTGATGTAACAATTCCGGTAGTTCTTCGGCGCTGCTGCTGGCCTGTAAATAGGTTTCGCGGCGAGCATTCCAAATAGCCTCACTCCACAGTTCAATTTTTTTACCCTGACCTAATAGTATGGCTTTTTTGTCTAGCTGAGCATATTCGCGTAATAACGCGGGCAGTAAGATACGGCCATTGCTATCAAGCTCCAGATCGGTCGCATGACCAATCAACAACCGCTGTATACGCCGGGCGGCAGGATTAAAACTAGGCAACTGTTCCAGCTTAGCCTGAATAAGATTCCACTGCGCTAACGGATAAATCATCAAGCAGGGTTCTTCGGTATCAATAGTGACGACTAACTGAGGATGGGGTTCTGCTTCTGTACAGGCAGCAAAAATGTCTCTAAAACGCACTGGCATTGCCATGCGCCCTTTAACATCAATACTAATTGTTGCTGCACCACGAAACATCTGCGCCACCTAAAACACTTACAAAATGATCGATAAATGGAAAAAACACCACATTTACCCACTTTTATCCACCTTACAAGTGTAGGTAGATGTTAGCCATAATGCAAGTTAAAAGAAGGTTGGGGTTAAGGCGCCCTAAAACAGGTCTAAAGCAGGTTTTGTAACACCTGGCTGGGCACCAATATATGTTGTTGAACCAGGGCCTGTGAGGCACTTATGTCGCGCGCAAGAACCGCGGTCACCAATTGCTCATGCTCCATTTGATTAACGTCAAATGCGGCGTGGCCAGCATTGTGCTGTAGCCACAAGTTGCGATACCGAGAGGCTTTTTCGTACAAGTGTAAACGCACCCTCAATAGCTCCGTAGAACCACAACCCAAAACAATGGCATGGTGGAACTGTTGGTGCAGCTGTTCCCACGCCTGCAGGTCGCCGTTAGCTTGCAGCAGAGCGGCATTTGACTGCAAACGGTAAGCCGCCGCCACGATGCCTGCCTCCCACGCATCATCACCGCGCTCAATAGCCAAACCTACACACAAGGATTCAATACGGGCTCGAGTATCATAAATATCAATGAGTTCTGCTTGCGACACTGGGCACACGCGATAACCGCGCTGGTCCTGCACCTGCACCAACTGCATCACCACCAATTGCGAAAGCGCTTCGCGCAAGGGGTTAACACCCACTTGATAACGCTCTTTGAGCTGGCTCATTTTGAGCTTTTGCCCAGCCTCAAAATAACCCGCTAACACGTCTTGCTTAAGGTGGTGTAATACTTTGGCTGCGGAATTTTCTGGCGGCATGGAGACGTTTCTACACTTTTTAATAATGTCGATATTTTATTACTGATCGACCACAACTTCAATCTAACGTTAACTGATACCCTTCTTCCTTAAGCCACTGCTTCGCATCTCGATAGTGGGGCAACACTCTTTTTACCTGCGCCCAAAACTCAGGCCCGTGATGCATGTGTAACAAATGGCAAAGCTCGTGCACGACCACACTATCCACCACGGCACTGGGGGCCATCATGATCTTCCAATTAAATTGCAATTGACCCTGGTGGTTGCAACTCCCCCATCGAGCCCAATAGGTTTTAATTTGAATAGTGGTAGGCCAAGCGCCTACCAAGGGTGCAAAGTGTGCCACTCTATCTTTAATATGAATTTCAGCTTGTTGCCTGTACCAACGTTCCAAAGCATTGCGCACCCATTCAGGCTTTGCCTGCGGCACTGTTACAATAAGACGTTGAGACTCAACCACACAGGTCTTGAAAGCGCCAGGCCTTACGTCTAACCGTAATTCGTCATCCAGGCAGGCAAACTGTTCCCCGCTCACGTACTGGCGCTCACTTCGTGGTTGTCGCTTTGACTGCGAAACAAGCTTAGCTCTTACCCAAGCTTGTTTGGTGACCAACATCAAATGCAGCTCGGCCTTAGAAATAGACTTAGGCGCCAATACAAACACCTCACCATCGACCACACGAAACCCCACACTACGTTTGCGCTGCGTGCGCTTCACTGACGCGCTAAAGCCATCCATAACAATGATTTCAGTCAATTGATCGATCGTGTAGGCTGAGGGCATTTGATGAACAAATACATTGATGCATGATTAGTAATTATAAAAGCAAGAGTATGAACCGGACACTTTTAATGCACAAGGATGTGCGTGCCATTGGCAAAGCCAATACGAGCAGCAAAGCGTCAGCAAAACCACGTTTTGCGGTTAAACGCTGAGCCGCTACTGGGTCACAAAAACAGGATGTTTTTTGACTCCAAAAAAAGAGAGAAAGCCCGCGCCATAAGCCGGGTTCTGTCGTGGACAGTCATTCATCTAGGGCCTGCGTCGCCACAGACCTCTTGCGACCTACCCGAACCCAGTGCGGGCCGCACCTATTGGGTTCCTATTTGGTCTTGCTCCAAGTGGGGTTTACCATGCCGTAACGTGTTGCCACGTACGCGGTGCGCTCTTACCGCACCCTTTCACCCTTACCGCCCGACAAATCGGGGTTGGCGGTCTACTCTCTGCTGCACTGGCCGTCGGCTCACGCCGCCCAGGAGTTACCTGGCACCTTGCCCTATGGAGCCCGGACTTTCCTCCCCTAGTTAAATACCGAGATATAAACTAGCAGCGACTGTCTGGCGGACTTTCTCGCGCGCAGGATACCGAGGTTAAGGTGATTAAGCAACTGTCTTATGCTTTGCCCTGCAACTGCAAGGCGCGGTCATATAAGGCCTTCTTTTTATGGCCAGTAAGACTAGCCGCAATGGAAGCGGCTTTTTTAATCGGCAACTCAGACAGCAGCAGGCTCAGCATACGCTCTTCTTCAGCCCCAATCTCGTCCAGCTCCTGGGGTTCGGCGCCCGCAATCAACACAACAAACTCGCCTTTTTGTTGATTATGGTCGGCTAACAACCAAGCCTGCACGTCCGATGCCCTGCCACCGTATACGGTTTCAAAGGTTTTGGTCAATTCACGGGCCAACACCAACTGCCGTTGCGCACCTATCACACTAACGATATCAGCCACCGTAGCAACGATGCGATGTGGCGATTCATACAACACTTGCGTATGAGTCACATCCCGCAGTAACGTTAATTGCTGTTTTCTAGCACTACTCTTAGCCGGTAAAAAGCCGTAAAAACTAAACCGATCGGTAGCCAAGCCCGATACCGAAAGTCCAGCAATCAAGGCGCAAGGGCCGACCACTGGCACCACTTGAAAGCCCGCCTCTCTAACCGCACACACCAAGTGATAACCCGGATCCGATATGAGTGGTGTGCCCGCATCTGAAATAAGGGCAATGGCATGACCATCAGCTAATTTTTGTACCAACATTTGTGCTTTATGACGTTCATTATGGTCATGCAAGGCAAGCATGGGTGTAGTGATGGCAAAGTGCTGCATTAAACGGGCACTATGGCGCGTGTCTTCGGCGGCAATTAAATCAACGTTCTGCAACGTTCTGACGGCCCTGGACGACATATCATCGAGATTGCCAATAGGCGTTGATACCACATAAAGCACTGCTACTGTCATACCTTTAAAACCTTGATTATCTGTTAAAAACTTGTTTGACCGAGCATTTATGCTAGGCTTAAGACAAGCGCCCCATTTAGGGCGTCTTCCAGCGACTATTATAACCCAAAGCAGCTCAGATAAATCCACATGACGCCCACTAAGATTGTTGTATGACCAAACACCGCCCCTACATATTTCGGACTATAAGCATGGCCTTGGGCTTGACCTTGCTCAGCGCCTGCCAACAGCAAAACATTCAGCCGGCGGCCACTAACAACGCCTCAACAGAGGCCATAGTCATTGACCTTGATCTGACTCAATCACCAGCAGTGACTACCGTCGCCAAGATTCAAGCCGACAGTGATGTCCAAAAGCAAAGCCACACTACAACCACTACTATGGCCACAGTCGCTCCAGCGACCATTGAGGAAAACTTAGAAATATTACTGAGCCCCGAACCACCGACTCCCACGCCAGTAGCTACAGATCCTCCGGCAACAAAGTCAACACGTGTTATTGAGCTGCATGATGTTAGGCCACCCTTACCCGCAGAGTTTAACCAAGGCATACAAGATATTTACCAAAGCCCGATCGCTAAACGGCAAGCCTTGCTGTTGAGCATGGCCCAAGAGTTATTGCCCACGGACTATGCGCAAGCCAGTGCTCGATTACTCAACCAAATAGAGCTCGATTTATTAGATCCGGCCTTACTCGGTGACTACTTTGTCACCCAAGCCGCCGCCGCGTTGAAGCTTGACGACAGCTTTGGCGCCATCATTTGGTTACATCAAGCCCAACTGCTCAGCCCCACCACAGACTCTAGTGTTTTGCAGCAACGCCTCACCTTAACTGCCAAAGCCTATGAGCAAAATGGCTTAACCTTAGGGGCGGCGAAAGCCCTGATTCAACTTAGCCAACTTAACCACAGTGATGACGGCAAGCAATACAATGAGCGTATTTGGAGCGCCCTCACCCAACTCAGCTCAAACCAGCTAAATCAACAACTGTCCCAATCGGGCACCGATAGTATTGCTATGGCTTGGTACGAACTAGCTTTAGTACCGTTACGGCATCATGATTTAGACCGCCAACTGAGAGCGTTAGAGCAGTGGCGACAACTTTGGCCGAACCATCCGGCCGCCTCAACACTACCAGGGGCATTGGCCAACTTGGCCGATTTAAGCGCCCAACAACCCAAGAAAGTCGCTTTAGCCCTGCCGTTACAGGGCCGTTTAGGCAAAATTGGCCAAGCCGTTGTGGATGGCTTCATGGCCGCACGGTTTCAAGCCATGGCAGAACAAGCGACCGTGCCAGACGTTAAAGTTTACGATACCGCAGCCATGCACGGCCTTGATCAACTCTACGCCATGGCGCAAACAGATCAAATTGAGCTCATCATTGGTCCACTTGATAAAAATAAAGTCATTCAATTACACCAATTGGATCGCCTTAGCACACCTACACTGGCCCTTAACTATGCCCCCATAGATAGTGCTTTAATGGCCGACGATAGTGACCTAACGCAGCCTCACGCCAATCTCGTTCAGTTTGGTTTAGCGGTTGAGGATGAAGCTGAGCAGCTGGCTCGCCGCAGTCTCAGTGAAGGCCATCAGCGGGTAGTGGTGTTGCATCAAGATCAGCCATGGGCCATACGTGCTGCTCAGCACTTTAGCCAAACATGGACTCGCCTGGGCGGCGATATTGCATCTCAGGTAAGCTTCACTGGTACTGGGGACCATAGCGATGCCATTACCAAGGCCCTGCTTATTGACCAAAGCCATAGCCGGGCCAAAAATCTTAAAAACATTTTATCTGGCACCAGCAATCGAGTTAAATTTGAACCCCGCAGGCGCCAGGATGTGGATGCCATAGTGCTGTTTGCACTACCCACTGATGGCCGCCAAGTGGTGCCCACTCTCGCCTTTCATTATGCGGCTAATCTGCCGGTGTATGCCAGCCACCATATCTACCAAGGCCCAACCAGCAGTAACCGCGACCGCGACCTAGAAAAGGTCATTTTTACGGAATTACCATGGCTTCTGAACAAGCCTAGCACCCAACAAGAAATTAGCGCCCAATGGCCAGAACGTATGCGCTACACTCGTTTGTTTGCACTCGGCGTTGACGCCTACCGATTGTTCCCGCGCTTAGAGCAGTTTCGTGCCTATACCAATAGTCGCGTGCATGGTGTCACTGGGCAATTAAAAATCAACCGCCAAGGTCGTGTCGTGTCACAAAGTTCTTGGGCACAATTTGTCAAAGGCAAAGTCGTACCCGCACCGCGTTACCTACAGCAACCATGAATCATACGCAAACTGGCGCCTGGGCCGAGGACTTAGCATGGCAACACATGCACCAACGGGGTTGGAATTTGGTGGCGCGTAATTTTTTTTGCAAAGGCGGAGAACTCGACATTGTCGCCTATAAGCGGGGTATATTGGCATTTGTTGAGGTTAAATATCGCCGCAGCCAAGCCATGGGGGGTGCTATCGCGAGCCTAAGCTTACGTAAACAGTTGCACCTAATCCATAGCGCCAAAGTATTTTTACAACGCTATCCACGCTTGAGCCAACTCGATTGCCGATTTGATCTAATCGCCATTAGCGGACCCGCCCCAAGCGAGCATGGCTCAGCTAACCAAGTTCAGATACAATGGCTGGATAACGCATTTATCACTTCGGGTTAAGCCGAACGGCTTAATCCGCACCGAGGAACTAACAATTTTATGGAACTGCAAGAAAGGGTGATTAACCAATTCCATGAACACATGGGTTGCGCAGCTTATAGCGCTGAGCACCTACCTCAAGATATTGCTATTGCCGCACAAATGCTGCACCAATGCTTTATTCAGGAGGGTAAATTACTGGTTTGCGGTAACGGCGCCAATGCAGCCAATGGCCACCATATGTGTGCTGCTATGTTAAGTCGCTTAGAACAAGAACGCCCCAGTCTGCCGGCGTTTAACTTAACTGCCGACAGCACCAGTATCAGCGCCATCACGCGGGACTCGAGCTTTCAGGATGTGTTTGCAAAACAAATTACAGCCCTGGGTCAAGCAGGCGACATTCTTATCGTCCTGTCAGAACAAGGCAATTGCGGTAACCTGGTACAGGCCATACAAGCCGCCCATGATCGTGATTTGCAGGTCATCTCTATTACTGGCCAAAATGGTGGTGATATGGCGGCCCTGCTCGACCCTGATGACGTGGCGATTCGTATACCCAGCGACCATAACCTCAACATTATTCAACTACAATTGGTCACCATTCACTGTTTATGTGATCTAATTGATTTTCAACTTTTTGGGAGCAACTAATAAATGCTAACACACAGTCTTAAACTCATTTCCTTAAGCGTCTGCCTAATATGGGCCAGCGCATGTACTCCAGTGCTGAGCAACAAACCCGTGAGTGATAATAAAGGTTCGCGTTCGTTGGGCACCCTGTATAATGACCAGCTCATCGAAACCACTACCGTCGATGCCATTTTACGTGCCAATCCATTGCTAGAAACCGCCCATGTCTCTGCCATTAGCGTTA
The DNA here is from genome assembly GCA_018647765.1 of Oceanospirillaceae bacterium. Lineage (GTDB taxonomy): Bacteria > Pseudomonadota > Gammaproteobacteria > Pseudomonadales > Balneatricaceae > Njordibacter. Next base: position 46,902 of record JABGSN010000053.1, read on the forward strand.
ACGGCATTGTCTTACTCATTGGCCAGGTGCCAAGTGAAGACACCAAAATTATTGCCGGCGCCAGAGCGCGTAAGGTGAGCAATGTACGCAAGGTTCACAACGAGTTATTAGTGAGTGGGCCGTCTTCTTATGTGGTGCGTACCAACGACACCCTAATCACCACCAAAGTGAAAACCCGTATGGTGGGGGAAACTGGCTTCCCAGCGAATCGTATTAAAGTCGTGACAGAAAATGGGGTGGTTTATTTGATGGGCTTAGTCACTCAAGCCGAAGGCGAGTGGGCCGTAAGAGTCGCCTCCAATGCCAGTGGCATTCAGCGCATTGTTAAAGTATTTGAATACATCGACTAGCAAAAACCAGCCATTAAAAAGGGCCTATAGGCCCTTTTTTTGTTTCCAGCATAAGACTCACTATGGCTTATTTAACCACTTTTAGCGTGGGCCGCTTGGCCCGGTCGCTAATCGACGACACCGTGGCCGGCTCAGTCGGCTTATCTGGCACTGGAGGAACGGGCGCGGGGCTGTCTGGGTCGGGGATGCCGGGCTCAAAACCAAAACCCATACCTTCGCCACTTTCTTTCGCATAAATAGCCATCACCGCCAATATAGGCACATACACGTGCATTGGCACACCGCCAAAGCGGGCGTTAAACTCCACCGCGTCATCACCCAGGCTCAAGCTTTGTACTGCACTCGGTGCGATATTAAGTACAATTTGGCCATCAGAAATAAATCGCTCCGGCACCATCACGTCGTTAATGGTGGCATCCACCACCATATGCGGCGTCGAATTATTGTCTAATATCCACTCGTGCAAAGCACGTAGTAGATAAGCGCGACTTGGAGTCATCATCTGGCCATCTCAATTACATGCGGATTTCGTGTTCAATCTCAGACAAGCTTTCTTGAAACCCTTCGCGAGCGAAAATACGTTCCATATATTCTAACATCGGCGCAGCTTGCTCTTCGGGCAGGTCAATGCCTAACTGCGGCAAACGCCACAAGATCGGCGCAATACAGCAATCAACTAAGGTGAACTCCTCACTCATGAAAAAGTCTTTTTCAGTGAAAATCGGTGCCGTTGAAATGAGGCTTTCTCGCAGTTCTTTTTGTGCGGCGACTATCTCGCTTTCATCTTCTGAGGTCATGATAACGTCAGCAAGACGACACCAATCACGCTCGATACGGTACATATACAAGCGGCTCTCAGCGCGTGCAACAGGGTACACAGGCAACAGCGGCGGGTGGGGGAAACGTTCGTCTAGATACTCCATCATCACGTTGGCTTCATAAAGCACCAACTCACGATCAACCAAGGTGGGTAAGCTGTTATAAGGGTTGAGATCAGCCAGGTCCTCTGGCTTATGCTCTGCATCAACATCAATAATGTCAACGGTAACGCCTTTTTCTGCCAATACAATACGCACACGGTGACTGTAATGATTTGCTGCATCAGAAAAAAACGTCATGGAAGAGCGTTTAGCGACTACACCCATGTAGATATACCTCGATAATAAAACGATAGCGCTGTGCGCCGAAAACGAATACGCGACCTGCCGTGTTTATTAAACATAAACAACAGCGGTCGCGCTTAAATGGACTAATACGGGGCATTATACCCCAAGTCGGGTGCTAGTGGACGTCGCGCCAAAATTCCTTCTTCAGGAAGTAGAACACCAGAGTCATTAACAGACAAAACAAAATAGCCCACATACCAATACGCTGACTATCTGACTTGTATGGCTTTGCCATATAAGACATAAAGTTTGTCAAGTCATACACCGCGGCATCAAACTGAGCTTGGTTCATGCTGCCAGTGCCTTCGGCAACGGTTAACACTTCACAGCTTTCTACCGTCAGGGCTTTACCCGTGAGGCTATCGATAACTGCACTACCGTGTTCATCGTACTTAGGCACTTGAGCACAAGCCTTGGATTGCACACCCTGTAGTTCTAATAACACGTTAGGCATACCCACACTTGGGAATACGACGTTGTTCACACCATAAGGGCGGCTGTCATCAACATAGAAGCTGCGCAAGTAGGTGTATACCCAATCCGCGCCACGTAGGTTCACTTCATTAGTTAAATCCGGTGGCGGTGCGCCAAACCAGTCCGCAGCAAGCTTTGAATCCATCGCGTTGGTCATTTGCTCACCCACTTTCTGATCACTAAAGATCAAGTGCTCAGCCACTAACTCGGCTGGCATATGCAAATCTTCTGCGGCACGTATGTAACGCTGGTACTGAGCCGTGTGGCAACCTAAGCAATAGTTTACATAGGTCTTCATACCACGCTGTAATGACGCCTTATCAGCAGCATCGGTTTGTATATGGTCCAGTGCAACTTTTGGGCCAGCGCTGGCTACAGCAAACGCGGGCATGATCAACATTAAACTTAATAAGATTAATTTCTTCATGACTAGACCACCCTTGCTGGAACAGGTTTGGTTGCTTCCATACGCGTGTAGAACGGCATTAGAAGGAAGTAAGCAAAGTACAAGGCGGTACATAACTGAGCCACTTGAGTACGACCTTCCGTAGCAGCAACAGTGCCTAAGTAACCTAAAATAACAAAACTCACTACAAAAATGGCCAACCAAACTCGGCTCAGCCAACCTTTGTAACGCATTGATTTCACTGGACTACGGTCTAACCAAGGCATGACAAATAAGATGGCAATAGCGGCGCCCATCGTGATTACACCAAGGAACTTGGCATCCAAACCAAATAACGGGAAGGTAATGGCACGCAACATCGAATAATAAGGCGTGAAGTACCACACTGGGGCAATATGCTCAGGGGTTTTGAGCGAATTCGCCGGTTCATAGTTGGGTTTTTCAATAAAGTAACCACCGCCTTCTGGGAAGAAGAAGATCACCAAACAGAACACAGTTAAGAAGACACCGACCGCAACGAGGTCCTTAATGACGTGATAGGGCCAGAAAGCCACACCATCAACAGGCACGCCATTTTCATCTTTATTTTGATCAATTTCGATGCCATCTGGGTTACTAGAGCCAACGTCATGCAGAGCCAAAATGTGTAATACAACCAACGCCAAAATAACTATAGGTAAAGCAATGACGTGTAAAGAGAAGAAGCGGTTCAGGGTAATGCCCGAGATTAAAAAGTCTCCTCGAACCCATTGCACAAGGTCTTCGCCTACCACTGGGATTGCACCCGCTAAGGATAAGATAACCTGAGCACCCCAATAGGACATTTGACCCCAAGGCAGCAAGTAACCAAAGAAGCCTTCGGCCATCAAAGCCAAGTAAATCGCCATACCAAACAACCAGATTAACTCACGCGGCTTTTGGTAAGAGCCATACATCAAACCCCTAAACATGTGTAAGTAAACCACAATAAAGAAGGCTGAAGCGCCTGATGAGTGCATGTAGCGGATAATCCAGCCCATTTCCACATCACGCATAATGTATTCAACAGAAGCAAACGCGCCTTCTGCAGAAGGTTCGTACGACATCGTTAGCCAAACACCCGTAAGGATCTGGTTAACTAGAACAAGTAAAGAAAGCACACCAAACACGTACCAAACGTTAAAGTTTTTGGCGGCATAGTATTTAGACATGTGGTCTTGCCACATTTGCGTCAGTGGAAAACGATCATCAATCCAACGAATGATGCCACTGTCTGCCTTGGGGCGATTAGGATTACCGACAGCCATTACGCATTTCCTCCGTCTTCGCCAATTCGAATGACTAAGTCACTCTCGTAAAAATGAGGCGGGATTTCTAAGTTGATCGGGGCGGGCTTACTTTTGTAAACACGACCAGATAAATCAAATGTGGAACCATGACAAGGGCAGTAGAAACCGCCTTTCCAATCGGCACCTAAGTCAGCAGGCGCAATCTCGGGACGATACGTAGGTGAACAACCCAAGTGAGTACAAATGCCCACCATCACCATCACTTCATCACGTAAAGAGCGTGCCGAGGTGCTAGGAATATAGGTAGGTTGCTTAGACTTAGCTGAACCAGGGTCGGCCAAGCTGTCATTAAGGGACTCCAAGTTAGCTAATGCTTCTGCGCTGCGGCGTACAATCCAAACTGGTTTGCCGCGCCACTCAACAATCATTTGTTGACCTGGTTCTAACTTACTGATGTCCGCCTTGACCGGTGCACCAGCAGCTCTGGCTCGTGCACTCGGGTTCCAGGAGGCTACAAAAGGGACTGCAGCGCCCACACCACCAACAGCACCCACAACTACGGATGTGCCGACTAGCATGCGACGACGAGTCTTATTCACGCCATCATTACTCATTCAATTGGTCTCCAGCTAAGCTGTAAAATTATTGTCAGCAATAGTAAAGGAATGGCCCTAAATTGACAAGGTTAAAGGCTTAATCGAGGGTCACAAAGCCTATTTGCTTTATGAATACTCAATAAAAAACCCAGCACGAGGGCTGGGTTTTTTGTAGCGCGCCAAAAAGGCCGCAGTATGCTTAACGCTTAGAGAACTGAGGACGCTTACGTGCTTTACGTAGGCCAACCTTCTTACGCTCAACTTCACGCGCGTCACGGGTAACAAAACCTGCAGCACGAAGACTAGGACGCAATGTTTCGTCAAAGTTCATCAATGCACGGGTAATGCCGTGGCGAATCGCGCCAGCTTGACCAAAACCACCACCGCCTTCTACGGTAATGTTAAGGTCGAATTTTTCAACTGTTTCTGTCAACTCTAGTGGTTGACGAACAATCATACGGGCTGTTTCACGACCAAAGTAAACGTCCAATGTACGACTGTTTACAGTGATAGCGCCAGTGCCAGGAGTCATGAACACACGAGCGGTAGAGGTCTTACGACGACCAGTACCATAATATTGAGTAGCTGCCATGATCGTCTCCTTACAGGGTCAATGTTTGTGGTTGTTGCGCTTGATGCGGATGCTCAGTACCAGCATACACTTTAAGCTTGGAGTACATAGCACGGCCCAAAGGACCTTTTGGCAACATACCTTTAACAGCGAATTCAATGGTGCGCTCTGGAGCGTGCTCAACCATTTTTTCGAAAGACATAGAACGTAAACCACCTGGGTAACCCGTGTGACGGTAGTACATTTTGTCTTTTGCCTTGTTGCCAGTTACCCGAACTTTTTCGGCATTAACAACAACAATGTAGTCACCAGTGTCCACGTGTGGAGTGAATTCTGGCTTATGCTTGCCGCGTAGACGACGAGCGATTTCAGTAGACATACGACCTAAAGTTAGGCCCTCTGCATCAACAACGTACCAGTCGCGGGTAACGTCAGCAGGTTTAGTACTTACGGTTTTCATGTGAATAACCTATTTAATGGCCCTATTGACTGGGCCTACCTATAATTATTGGGTTATTGCGTAACCAGTGGTAATTCACCACCCTGTCACCAATAACGTGACTAGCAGCCTGAGCCCCAAACAACTTAAGCCAACCGAGCCTTAAGCCAACACAGAAACTGCGAGGGCGAATTATACAGGATAAAATACCAAATTGTTAAGCCTTTATGTAAAAGTTTTTAGCTGGCCACGTGGCCGCGCGCCAAATACTCGTGCGACTGCATCTCTTGTAAGCGGCTTAAGGTGCGCTGAAACACAAAATCCAGTTGACCACCGGCGTACAGGTCCAACAAAGACACCTGTGCCGAGAGGATCATCTTCACGTTAGCGTCATAACAGACGTCGACTAAATTGACGAAGCGCCGAGCCTGATCACTACTATGGCGATCAAGGCGCGGCACCCGACTCACAATTAAGGCGTGATACTCACTGGCAATTTCTAAATAATCATTTTGTGAACGCGGCAATACACACAGTTGTTCGAACGTCATCCACACAATGTCATCACATTGTTTTACATACTCAAAGGCACGGCTATTGATGGTCAGCATGCCTGCATCCTTGATATGCCCCTGCTCCGGCGCCAAGGCCTCAAAGCTTGTGTTTAAGCTGGCATCCGCAGCGTCATCTAAAGGCCAATGGTACAGCTCGGCCTGCTCTAAAGTGCGCAGCCGATAATCCACGCCACCGTCCACATTAACCACAACAGTGTACTGCTCCAGCAGCGCAATGGCCGGCAAAAAGCGCTGCCGCTGCAAACCATTTTCATACAAATTACGCGGTTCAATATTAGAGGTGGCCACCAACACCACCCCAAGATCAAACAACGTACCTAACAAACCCGCCAATATCATGGCATCAGTGATGTCGGTCACAAAGAATTCATCAAAACAAATCACCTGAGCGTCGGCGGCTAATTCCTGCGCCACCTTAAGCAAGGGGTTTTTTACGCCCTTGTGCACCGCCAAACGCTCATGTACATGACGCATAAATCGATGAAAGTGGGTCCTATGTTTATTTTCAAACGGCAAACAATCATAAAACACATCCATTAAATAGGTTTTACCACGCCCCACACCACCCCAAAAATACAGACCTTGCGGAGCTTTTTGCACCGCCGACGGCTTACCCAGCAAGCCCCCCAACTTACGCCGCAAACGAGGCCGTTTTTGCTGCTTCTGCTGCTGCACTTGGCACACATCCAAATACAACCGTTGCAAGTGATTAATGGCCTCTTCTTGGGCTGCGTCAGGCAGGAAATGCGCTTGTTTTTGATGTTGCTGGTATTTTTCTAAAGGAGAGGTCATAAACTGTTAACGTGCATGATGAACTAATGGAATATTTACATTACAATACTAGCTTCTGGGACACTTTATGAAAAGGAGCTATTGGTGGATTTACTCAGCAACGATTGGTTTTTTTGGCTAATACTATTATTACTTGGTATAGGCATTGGGTTTTTGTTGGGCCGCAACAATAATAGCGACCTTAAACGCCAAACTCAGCTCAGCGAACAACTACAAGCTGCGCACACAGAAATGGCTGAATACAAAGAGCAAGTGAACCTGCACTTTGCCGACACTGCCGCTGCCGTTAATCAGCTCACCGATAGCTATCGCAATGTACACCAACACCTCGCCAAAGGTGCGCAAAGTCTCTGTGACGACCCCGACATGGCCAGCAGCCTCGAAACCATTGCTGGCCCGAGTGAGACCGCCATTGAACACCAAGCCGAACCCGCTGCTGTCATTCGCCCACCCATGGATTACGCCCCCAGCAGCGACAAAACTGAACACGGCACCCTAGATGAGCGTTACGGCCTCAAAAGCAAACAAGAAAACCCACAGCCACCCGCCTATGACATCCCCGTATCACCAACGCAATAACCTATGCCGGACTGTCGATATCCACAAACTCACAGGTGATGTCTAACTCTTGCTGCAGGTGTGCAGCCAGGGCCTTAGCCCCATAGCGTTCCGTCGCATGATGGCCGGCAGCAAAATAGTGAATGTCATTTTCGCGCGCGATATGCACAGTAGACTCCGATATTTCACCCGACACATACGCATCTAAACCCAGCTCAACCGCTTGTTCAATCATGCCTTGGGCGCCACCCGTACACCAACCGATCCGTTTGATCACAGTACCAGGGGCGTCAATGTGAAGCACCTCCCGACCCAGCACCTGAGACAGTTGTTGCTGTACCTGCAACCCGCTACAAGGCTGCGCTAATGTCGCACACAGGCCCAATCCGGTAATGCCGCTAGACTGCATATGCGCGTCAGACTGCCACCCCATGAGCTGGCCCAGCTGCGCATTGTTACCTAATTGCCCATGACAATCTAACGGCAAATGATAGGCAATCAGGTTAATGTCATGAGTCAGCAGCGCTTTAATACGGTTTTTCTTAATGCCCACCAATGGGCTCGATTCATTGCGCCAAAAATAGCCATGATGCACCAGCAACGCATCAGCCTTACATTCGATGGCCGCATCAACCAATGCTTGGCTTGCGGTAACTCCCGCCACCAGGTGGCTCACTGTGAGTTTACCTTCCACCTGCAGGCCGTTAGGTGCATAGTCTTTAAACTGCCCAGGCGTAAGTAGGCCATCCAAATAGTTCAACAAGTCTACTGTGTGTATTGCCATGCATTATTACTCTGGGTATTTTTGCCTTTATTTGGCCTTAAGTTTACACTATACACCCCAGTAAAAGGCAACCAACCGACCTTAATTCCATGGCTCTATCCTTGATCAAATATTTATCCCGTTTTGCCCTAGCCGGCGGGCTGGCCGCCATCCTACTAGTACTCGCTGCGCCTGAGTGGTTGAGCCAAAAAACCAGCATACCACTGTGGTCTCAAACTACTACCCATAGTACATCAGCTACACATAGCTACGCGGACATGCTTGAAGCCACCATGCCATCGGTAGTGAGCATCTACAGTCAAACCCATACCCCGGCAGCCTCCTTAGCATTATTCCAAGACCCTCATTACGCCAACCTCCTCGAAGGCCAACTACTGGCCAATAATGTCGATAAAATAGGCCTTGGTTCAGGGGTAATTGTCAGCCCGGAGGGCTACATCCTCACCAACCACCATATCATTTCCCAAGCCAGCCGCATCCAAGTCAAGCTCAGCGATGGCCGTAGCGCAGCGGCAACCGTGGTGGGCACGGATGCCGCCACCGACCTAGCCGTAATCAAAATCGAGCTTGATCAACTCGTCGCCGCCACGGCGGCCATTGGTGACAAGGCCCGCATAGGGGACTTAGTTTTTGCGATTGGCAACCCCCATGGCTTGGGGCAGTCTGTGTCCATCGGCCTGATCAGCGGCACGGGACGCAACCGCTTAGGCCTACATACCTTCGAAAGCTTCATCCAAACCGATGCCGCAATTAATACCGGCAACTCTGGCGGCGCTTTGGTCAATAGTAAAGGTGAGTTAGTGGCCATTAACAGCGCCCACTTCTACAACAGCCAAACTAGCCTGCGTAGCCAAGGCTTGGGCCTTGCCATACCTATTAGCATTGCCGCCAACGTATTAAACAATATCGTCGCCCACGGCCAAGTGGTGAGGGGTTGGCTAGGCATCGACTTCGAAGCGGAAGCCCTGTTCGACTTAGCCTCCCAAGCGGCCCATGAATTTTCTCCCAACCTAACCAAACAAGGTATTTTGCTCACCGGCATATACGCCAACAGTCCAGCCCATCTGGCTGGCTTGCAACCTGGCGACCGCATCACCCACTTTGATGGCCGCTTGGTGATCGACTGGAATCAATCGCTGGATTACGTCACCAATTTGGCGCCCGGATCAACCCTGAGCATCACCTATATCCCGGCCGCAGCCACCCTACCAACGCCTGCAGCAATACAAACCACGGCCACCTTGGGCACCCGCCCAAGCGCACAATAACAGCCACAGCCTTATGACTAAGCACCGTTAAAACCATGACCCAAAAAGACCCCAAGCAACAACGCGACACCATCTTTGCCGCGCCTCTACAGTCGCCCGTACCGTTTGAGTTTAATGCTCAAGTGGCAGACGTGTTTGATAACATGATCCAGCGCTCGGTGCCTGGTTACCATTTTTTACTGGATGTTATCGGTTTGCTCGCCGCCCGTTATGGGCAAAGTCAAAGTAACTGCTACGACCTCGGCTGTTCGCTTGGCACCATGACCCTGCGCTTACGCCAAAACCTTCCCGCAGGAGCGCACGTTATAGGGGTGGATAACTCGGCCGCCATGGTAAGCCGCTGTCAACACAATATGGCCCGCGACCACAGCCAAGCCAGTTACGAAATTGTGCAGCAAGACCTGCAAGATACCCCCATAACAAACGCCTCCATGGTGATTCTTAACTTTACTCTGCAGTTTATTGCCGACCAAGAGCGGCCCAGTATTTTAGCCAATATTGCTGCGGGTATGCGCCCGGGCGGGGTATTGTTGCTGGCCGAAAAAGTCTGCTTTGATGATCCCGCACAACAACAGTTACAAGTGGACCTGTATCACGATTTTAAACGTTATCAGGGCTATAGCGATTTAGAAATCGCCCAAAAGCGTGCGGCCCTAGAAAACGTGTTAATCCCCAATACCTTGGAACAACACCGTCAACGTTTGCTGGATGCCGGCTTTAGCCGTGTAGAAACATGTATGCAGTGTTTTAATTTTTGCGCCCTACTGGCCTTCAAATAACCTCACTTAGAAGAAACACCATTATGGGCATTGATTTAGAAGCTTTCTTTGAGCACACCAAAAACACCGGGCTGGCCGATTTTCACCCGCAGCTACGCCTCGCTCTGGCCCAATTTTACCAACAAAAGAAACACGGCCGGACACCCGAATGGGACGCCGCGCTCAATGCCATGCCGCAACTAAGTGAGCCACAATACAGTTTTACCAGTCCCAGCGTTACGGTAAAAAAACCTGCTAGCCTTAGCATTGACGCACAAGCCTACACCGAGCATTTGAAGGCATTTATGCCGTGGCGTAAAGGCCCCTGGAATTTACTCGGCGTAGACATTGACACTGAGTGGCACTCGGACTGGAAATGGCAACGCATAGTACCCCATATTAGCCCTTTAGAAGGGCGCAAAGTGTTGGACATTGGCACCGGCAACGGCTACTTTTTATATCGCATGCTAGGCGCCGGCGCCAGCCTTGCGCTTGGCATTGACCCCACACGCATATTCCTTTACCAATTTCACGCTGCACAAAGGCTATTGCCGGCCAACGGGGCTCATCTATTGCCGTTGCGCAGCGAGCACTTACCGGCCTTTGGTTGTTTTGACACGGTATTCTGCTTAGGTGTGTTATATCACCGAAGATCCCCCATCGACCACATTCAGGAGCTCTTGTCCTACTTGCGGCCGGGCGGTGAATTAGTCTTAGAAACGCTGGTGGTCTCAGGCGGCGCTGACACCATTTTAGTGCCCGAAGGCCGCTACGCAAAAATGTCCAACGTGTGGTTTTTACCCAGCACCCAGGCCCTTGAAGTAATGTTACGTAAGTTGGGCCTAGAAAACGTGCGCACCGTGGACGTTAACCAAACCAGCACCGATGAGCAAAGAGCCACCCAATGGATGACGTTTCACTCTTTAGCTGACTTCTTAGATCCCAACGACGCTAATCTGTCAGCCGAAGGCCATCCAGCGCCGTTGCGCGCCACCTTGGTGGCGACCAAACCAAGCGCTTAAATGCAATTAGTCTTGATCTAAGATGCGGTATTCGGCAGAACGGGCATGGGCTGTGAGGCTTTCGCCGCGGGCCAGCACCGAAGCCACCTTACCCATTTCACTTGCACCCTCGGGCGAAAACATAATCAACGACGAGCGTTTTTGAAAGTCGTACACACCTAGCGGCGAAGAAAAACGCGCTGTGCCCGAGGTGGGCAATACATGGTTAGGACCGGCGCAGTAGTCACCTAAGGCTTCGGCGGTATGGCGGCCCATAAAAATGGCACCAGCATGACGAATGTGAGGCAACATGGACTCAGGGTCTTCTACCGACAATTCCAAATGTTCTGGGGCAATACGGTTGGCTAGATCAATGGCTTCTTGCATATCCTTAACTTGAATTAAGGCCCCGCGCTGCTCGATGGAAGTTTTAATAATACTACTGCGCTCCATGCTAGGCAGTAATGCTTTAAAGCTGGCCTCAACCTGATCAAGGTAGGCTTTATCTGGGCACAATAATATCGACTGCGCCTGCTCATCGTGCTCGGCTTGCGAGAACAAATCCATCGCCACCCAATCAGGGTTGGTTTGGCCATCACAGATCACCAAAATTTCCGACGGACCTGCAATCATATCAATGCCACAGGTACCAAACACAGCCCGTTTAGCGGTCGCCACATAAATATTCCCGGGGCCCACAATCTTGTCTACCTTAGGCACCATTTGTGTGCCATGGGCCAAGGCCGCAATGGCCTGTGCACCGCCAATCGCAAACACCCGATCAACACCGGCAATGGCAGCGGCAGCCAAGACCAAAGGATTAACGTGACCATTAGGCAAAGGCACCGTCATAATGATTTCTTTAACCCCAGCCACCTTGGCTGGAATTGCATTCATTAGCACTGATGAGGGGTAACTGGCCTTACCGCCCGGCACATAAATACCCACCCGGTCCATGGCGGTCACTTGCTGGCCAAGTAAGGTGCCATCGGCTTCAACATAGCGCCATGAATCTTGCTTTTGGTGTTCATGGTAAGCGCGAATACGTTGTGCAGCTCGTTCCAAGGCTTGCCGCTCTGCATCACTAATTGCCGCCAAGGCTTGATCCAACTTATGTTGTGGAATCTCTAATTCGGCTGTGCTTTTAAACGGCGTGCGGTCCAGCTGATTGGTGAACTGCAATAACGCCGTGTCGCCTTGTGCTTTAACACGTTCGATGATGTCGGCTACGGTTTTTTGAACCCGCTGATCCGACACACTTTCCCACGCCAATAACTGACTTAATTGGGCCGCAAAGTTGGCCTGCTGAGTATCTAAACGGTTAACGTTAAGCCATTGCATGTTAATAGTCCTGCGCAGCGTTAACGGCCTTGGCAAGCTGTTCAATTAAGGGGCCAATACGGCCATGCTTAAGTTTCATCGATGCTTCGCCCACCACCAACCGGCTGCTAATCACAGCAATTTCGTTAAGCGGCTCCAGACCATTGGCCCGCAGTGTATTCCCAGTATCGACAATATCCACTATTTGATCGGCCAAGCCCAGGATGGGGGCCAACTCCATGGCACCGTATAGCTTGATGATGTCCACTTGCTGACCCTGCTCGGCAAAATAACGCTTGGTAATATTGACAAACTTAGACGCTACCCGCAGGCGTCTACCCGCAGGCGCTGCGCCTACGGGGGCACAGGTCATTAAACGACATTTGGAAATTTGCAAATCCAAAGGTTCATACAAACCCGAACCGCCATGTTCCAACAACACGTCTTTACCTGCCACACCCATATCGGCGGCGCCGTAAGACACATAGGTAGGTACATCGGTTGCACGGATGACTAGAAACCGCACCCCTGGTTGGGTGGTTTCAAATACCAATTTACGGCTGGTATAAATGTCTTCCAAAGGTTCAATACCAGCACTGGCAAACAAAGGTAAGGTTTCTTTTAGAATGCGACCTTTAGACAATGCAATGGTCAGACTATTAGGCATAGTGTTTAGTTCTCTATCTTAAACGACGCGTTTAATGATGGCACCCAAGGCACCCATTTTTTCTTCAATACAGTCATAACCTCGATCAATATGGTAAATACGATCAATCACGGTTTCACCATCGGCCACCAAAGCAGCAATCACCAAACTCGCCGAGGCCCGCAGATCCGTCGCCATCACTGGCGCCGCTTTGAGCTGCTCTATACCTTGCTGAATCACAGTATTGCCTTCCACCACCACTTGCGCGCCCATACGGGCCATTTCATCGATGTGCATAAAGCGGTTTTCAAAAATGGTTTCAGTAATGCGCCCGGTACCCGTGGCAATGGCATTGAGCGCCGAAAACTGAGCTTGCATGTCGGTTGGGAAGGCCGGATAAGGTGCGGTTTTCAGGCTCACGGCCTTAGGCCGTTGACCATGCATATCCAAACTAATCCAATCATCTCCGGTGTGAATTTCAGCACCAGACTCTTCCAGTTTAGCTAACACAGCCTCCAGAATATCGGGGCGTGTATCTTTAACCTTAATACGACCACCTGTCACCGCGGCGGCCACCAAGTAGGTGCCCGTTTCAATACGGTCAGGTAACACGTCGTAGGTACAGCCGTGGAGTTTTTCAACACCCTGAATACGTATGGTATCGCTACCATGTCCGGTAATTTGAGCGCCCATGGCAATCAGACATTGCGCCAAGTCGACCACTTCGGGTTCCCGTGCTGCGTTATCCAATACGGTTTCGCCGTCGGCCAACACCGCCGCCATTAACAGGTTCTCGGTACCCGTCACGGTCACTGTATCAAAAAAGATGTGTGCACCTTTTAATCGCTCAGCCTTAGCTCGAATATAACCATCTTCTACGCTAATGTCGGCGCCCATGGCCTCCAACCCACGAATATGTAAGTCCACTGGGCGACTGCCAATAGCACAACCGCCAGGTAACGACACTTCGGCTTCGCCAAAGCGAGCAAGTAAGGGCCCTAACACCAAAATCGACGCGCGCATGGTTTTTACTAAATCGTAAGGCGCCACACAGTGCTCTATGGTGGTGGCGTCAATCTCGACACTCAACTTATCACCCACCAGCAAAGACACCCCCATACGACCCAACAACTCAATCATGGTGGTAACATCGTGTAAATGAGGTAAGTTACGGATGGTAACGGGTTCTTGCGCCAACAAGGTCGATGCCAAAATAGGCAAGGCCGAATTTTTTGCGCCAGAGATTCTAATTTCGCCATCAAGGCGTTTACCGCCGGTAATACTGAGTTTGTCCATAGGATTTATTGTGCCGTTATCTAAAGTCTAAGCTGGCATTATTGCGCGTTGATACGCTGCCATTGGTCGGGGGTATAGGCCTTAATGCCTAGAGCATGAATGGTACCGTCAGCAATTTGATCGGTTAAACAGCCGTATACCAGTTGTTGTTTTTTCACTGGCGTTAGGCCCGCGAATAGGTCGCCAATTACCGTCACCTGAAAGCTGCAGCCTTCGCCACTAGGGATCACTTCGGTGCCGTTGAGTTGTTGCTCTATAATGTGTTTTACTTGTGTTGCGTCCACGATCTTCTCCATGGGCTAAATGGGGCGTAATTGTAGCAAACATGGCACCCATACCGCTAACCTTAGGTGCCTGAATCTAGGCAGGATTAAGCCAAAAAGCAATAACATCATCCATATTGCCCTTATTCTGCGCCATAGCGGTAGCAAACTGTTGCCTAAACGCCAAACCTAAGTTAATACCATCCAAGGTAACATTGGTCACTTTCCAACCCTGCGGGCGTAATTTGACGGCATAGTTAATGTTATAGGCAGCGCCATTGGCATACACTTTAACCCACACCTTTTGGCGTCCTGGTTTAGAGCTACTACTCACATTAGGTTGGACTTCATAATTATTAATTTTAAAGGCCACCACCGCCCGCGAATAGGTGTTCAATAATGAGGTTCTAAAACTAGTATTAAATGCTTCAATCTGCACGGCACTTGCGCGTCGGTAAAACTTGGCCATCACCCCTTTGGCAATACTTTCAAAATCGACCACCGGATCTAATATGATGGCCATTTGTGCCAGCAGCGCCTGCTCATCCAAGCCCACAGAGGCGCCCGTAATTTCACTTTTCCGTGTGGCTTCTTCGCGCTCATATTGCAGCAGCTCGATCATCGCTTGCGTGCTGTCGCTCACCACCTCACTTGCAGCCAGCCATTCTGGGTCATTGGCTTGCGTTTGCAATGGGTAGGCTAAGCCAGGCATCACTAGCACCGCAGTGAGCAGAATTCGTTTAGCTTGATTAAACATTTGATACACCCTTTGTCACTTATTGCATTAATTTGCCATTCTTCTACTTAGTTGCTATCGCCCAAGTTGAGCAAAAACTGCCCAATCAGTTCTTCTAGCACCAACGCCGACTGTGTGTCTTCAATCATATCACCGGCCACCAACACCTCGTCTTCTGCACCCACAGTGAGGCCAACATACTTCTCGCCCAATAAGCCGGCGGTCAAAATGCTGGCACTCGAATCAATCGATAGGTAGTTAACCTCACCATTGATTTGCATTTTCACTTTGGCCATTAACGTCTGTGGGTCAATCACTACGGCCACCACCTCGCCTACGGTGACACCCGCTAAGGTCACCTGTGCTTTAGGCGCCAAACCAGCTGCATTTTCAAACAAAGCATCAATAGGGTATCGGTCTGCACTGCGGGTCAGGTGGCCACCACTCACTTGCAACGCCAAACTAAGCAACGCGACGACACCAGCCACCAGCATCAAACCCACACTAATTTCTATCCATCTTTTGTGCATTACGCGCCTCCAAACATTAGCGCTGTTAAAATAAAATCAAACCCCAAAATGGCTAGGGATGAGTACACCACCGTACGCGTTGTTGCAGCGCTAATGCCTTGCGAGGTGGGCACACATGAATACCCTTGATACAAAGCAATCCAGCTCACCACAAACGCAAAAACCAAGGCTTTGATCATGCCATTGATAACGTCCTCGCCAAAATCTACGGCCTGCTGCATGTTACCCCAGTACGACCCGCTGTAGACGCCGAGCCAATCCACCGCCACAATGTGGCCACCGTAAATACCCACCAAACTAAATATAGCGACTAACAAGGGCAGGCAAATCAAACCCGCCAAAAATCGTGGCGCCACAATACGATGTAATGGGTCCACCCCAAACATCTCCAAACTAGCCAACTGTTCTGTCGCTTTCATCAAGCCAATTTCGGCCGTTAGCGCTGATCCAGCGCGACCAGCGAACAACAAGGCTGCAACCACTGGCGACAATTCCCTGACCAAGGTTAAGGCCACCATTTGCCCGACTGCTTGCTCCGAACCATAAGCCGACAACAAGGTATAGCCTTGCAAACCCAGCACCATGCCAATAAACAAGGCCGAAACTAGCATGATAATTAACGACTGCACACCCACCACATACAGTTGCTGAATTAAGCGTGAAAGCCCGTGTTTGCCAGGCAATACCCGTAGCGACTGTAGCAACATTAATAACGCCTGCCCCAGCAAAGCCAATCGCTGTAACAACTGCCCGCCTAAGGCGGAGACAAGGTTTATCACTGCAAGCCTCCCCGGTTATCTGCAACACTGGCATGGTCGCACAATAATTCCTCAGCCAAAGGCGGTGCCGGAAAGTGGAACGGAATCACGCCGTCAGCTTCGCCGTGCATAAACTGCCTCACCGCGGGGTCGGTACTGGTTTGCAGCGCCTCGGGGGTATCATGGGCTAACACTCGACCCTCGCCCAATAGGATAATCCGATCTGCAATAGCACAGGCCTCAGCAATATCGTGAGACACTAACACGCTGGTGAGTCGCATTTCGTCATTAAGGTCTTTAATCAAGCGCTGTAATACCGCCATGGCAATGGGGTCTTGGCCGGCAAAAGGTTCGTCATAGAGTATTATTTCAGGTTCCAATGCTACCGCTCGCGCCAGAGCAACACGCCGCGCCATACCGCCTGACAAGTGCGAAGGCATCAGGTCACGAGCGCCCCTAAGGCCGACTGCTTCGAGTTTTAGCAGTACTCGGTCATGTAATTGCATGTCATTTAACTGCGTGTGTTCACGTAACGGAAAGGCCACGTTTTCAAATACCGTTAGGTCGGTAAACAAAGCACCACTTTGAAACAACACTCCCATGCGGCCACGCAGTTGGTTGAGCTGTTTGCGGTTGAGTTGAGCAATATTTTCGCCGAACAGTTGGACTTCACCGCGATGCGGCTGTAATTGACCACCGATTAACCGCAACAAGGTGGTTTTTCCAGTGCCACTAGGGCCCATAATTACAGTAATTTTGCCGGCCGCAATAGACACATCAATGTCTTTAAAAATCGCACGATTGCCGCGAAAAAAACTCAGGTTATGTATCTCAATAATGCCATTTACGGCCATATGTCGACTTCCAGCAAAGCGCCAGTTAAGGATTAACACTCAGTTTATCATTGCCGAGCAGATGTGCAAAGAAACTTGCAAATTTGCGCCAGTCTTGGTTTCATTGCCGCTCGTTTTTTGAGCTTCTAGAATACATCTATGTTATTAGCAATTGCCGCAGTCATTATTGGCCTTGGCCTACTCATTTGGAGTGCTGACCGTTTTGTAGACGGCGCCGCGGCCACTGCCGGCCATTTAGGCATGTCGCCCATGCTTATCGGCCTCACTATTGTGGCCTTTGGCACCTCGGCACCGGAAATGCTAGTATCGACTATGGCGGCACTAGACAAGGCCCCAGGCCTTGCCATTGGCAATGCCATCGGTTCCAATATTGCCAACATTGCACTGGTGCTCGGCGCCACCGCGCTGGTCTCCCCCCTGCCCGTACGTGGCAACTTAGTACGTACCGAATTACCCATTTTAACGGTTGCGACTATTGGTGCAGGTATCCTCTTGATGGACCATTACCTAGACCGGTTTGATGGCACCCTGTTGTTGCTTGGCCTAGTGCTGTGTTTATATTTGTTTAAACGCTATCAGCAAGACCATCCAGACGACCAAACCGAGCCATTGGCCGACTTGAGTTTTAAAGCCGCTATCGTTTGGCTGATTGTGGGGTTAGCGGTATTGGCCTTAGGCTCTCGAATTTTAGTGGGCGGCGCCGTAACCATTGCCTCAGCACTGGGCGTAAGCGATCTAATCATTGGCCTCACTATTATTGCTATTGGTACCAGTTTGCCCGAATTAGCGGCGTCTGTAATGAGTGCCCGCAAACGCCTACATGGTATTGCGCTTGGCAACATCATTGGCTCTAATATTTTCAACCTACTTGGAGTGATGGCCATACCTGCGTTGATCAGCCCCGTGACCATCGCTGCCGATGCTGTGTGGCGTGACTACGGTTTGATGCTGGTATTGACCTTGTTTCTTCTGGTGCTTGGTTTTTGGGCACGACGCGGTAGCTCACTATCACAAACCATAACTCGTCCTATGGGCAGCCTACTGCTTTTAGTCTATGTTATGTATCTATTTTTACTTTATACTAACGCCTCATAACCTGATCAGATTTGTTAGGAGCGCTGTTGAGCAACGATACGGCTATACGCCCGAGGCAACCCCAGACTGAGTGTTTTGCTCAATCTGCTTTACGCACCATCAACTTAGAGCAAGCCGCCATCGCCGACTTAGCGGAACGCATTGACGGCGCCTTTGAACAGGCCTGTCAATTAATGCTCGACTGCCCAGCCCGCGTAGTACTGCTAGGCATGGGAAAATCTGGCCATATTGCCAATAAAATCGCAGCCACACTTGCCAGTACCGGCACCCCCGCATTTTTTGTCCATCCAGGGGAAGCCAGCCATGGCGACATGGGCATGATTACCTCAAAGGACGTGGTACTTGCCTTGTCCTACTCCGGCACCACAGCAGAAATCGTTACCCTACTACCGATGTTAAAACGCCTAGGGGTACCGCTTATTGCCATGACCGGCGCGCCTCAATCGACCCTAGCCAAGGCAGCAGATCACCACCTTAACGTACAAGTACATACCGAAGCCTGCCCCCTTAATCTTGCGCCTACTTCGAGTACCACAGCCACCTTAGTGATGGGCGATGCCATTGCCATCGCCTTACTTGAAGCGCGCGGCTTTAGCGCCAACGACTTTGCATTTTCTCACCCAGGCGGAGCATTAGGGCGCAAACTGTTGCTCAAAGTGTGCGACATAATGCATGCGGGCACCGCCCTTCCTCAAGTGAGTATTGACACTTGTTTTGCCGATGGCCTGATGGAAATGACTCAAAAAGGCATGGGCATGACCGCCGTCGTGGACCAGCAGGGCCAGCTTGCTTGCATCTACACCGATGGCGACTTACGCCGCAGCCTCGACCAAAAACAAAATTTACGCCAATGTTTAATCGGTGACCTAATGACCACTAACCCTGTACGTGCACAGGCCGACATGCTGGCCGCTCAAGCCTTGCAGCTAATGGAGCAACATAAAATTAACGCCTTAATCGTGTGTAATGACAGGCATCAACCCATAGGCGCCATCAACATGCACGACTTACTTAGAGCAGGAGTCATTTAACATGGCACTAGCCGTAACCTCCGAACTTTTGGCTGTGGCCCAACCCATCCAATTATTAGCCCTCGACGTAGATGGTAT
This sequence comes from Oceanospirillaceae bacterium, assembly GCA_018647765.1. Lineage (GTDB taxonomy): Bacteria > Pseudomonadota > Gammaproteobacteria > Pseudomonadales > Balneatricaceae > Njordibacter. The sequence goes on from JABGSN010000053.1 coordinate 66,515, forward strand.
TTTGAGTGACGGCCAACTCTACTTTGGTAATCAAGGCGAAGAGATCAAAGCCTTTAACAGTCTAGATGGTCACGGCATTAAAATGTTACAAGCCAGCGGGGTTAAAGTTGCTATTATCACCGGTAGAACGTCAACCATTGTGTCCCAACGAGCGTCTCAATTAGGCATTGATTTACTGCTGCAAGGCAGAGAAGACAAACTCTTGGCCCTGTTTGAACTGACCCAGAATATGCAGATTGACTGGGCGCAGATGGCTTATATGGGTGACGATTGGCCCGACTTAGGCGCCATTATTAAAGTAGGTTTAGGTATTACCGTACCCAACGCAGCGAGCGGCTTGGCCACACATTGCCAATACCTTACCCAACGTAGCGGTGGCCAAGGCGCCGTGAGGGAAGTATGCGACCTGATCATGCAAGCTCAAGGCAGCTGGCCAGTGGCCCTGCAACCCTACCTCAACACCGACCTGCCAACAACCTCATAATGTCAGCCATTTTACGTAGCCGTTGGTTCTATCTCAACTTAGTTGCATTGGCAATTTTGGCTACCAGTTTATGGTGGTGGCAACAAACCGAGCAACACAACAATGACGCCAAAGCGAGTTGGATTCCCGATTATTATTTAACCAAGGCCACCATTCAACAGTTTGATACTCAAGGTCAATTGTCGTCCAGCATTTATGCCCAGCGATTTAGCCACATCCGTGAGTTTGATAGTACTGACATGATACAGCCTCGTTTTAACATTTACCTGGGCCAGGGCAGCACCTGGTTTGGCCGTGCCGATGACGGCCTGATTCTTGACTCAGGTGCACAGATCAACCTCAGCGGCGATGTATTAGTCACCAATGGCCCAGATTTAGAGCGGCCACTTAGCCTGTCGACTCAGCGCTTACGTTTGTTACCCACCAGTAACTACGCCGAATCAGACAGTTTAGTGCAGCTCAGCACGCAACACAGCCACTTGACGGGCACCGGCATGCGCCTCACACTTAGTGACCAGCAGTTACAACTTTTAAGCCAAGTGACAGGCTCCCATTTAATTGAAAAACAATAACAAGGCTCACCTTTATGCACCTTCTTAAGCCCATCACCAGCGCCATTATAGTGTCCTATTGCTTGCTGGCCAGCGTCACCTCCGCGGCCTTGGACAGCGACCGCGAACAGCCCATTCAAATTGCCGCAGATGCGGCAGAACTAAACGAAGGCAAAGGCTTTTCGGTATACAGTGGCAATGTCATCATCACCCAGGGCAGCATGGTGATTGAGGCCGCCAGGGTAAAAATCACCTTTGATGACAATAGTATTCAAACCATGTTGGCCACTGACGGCAAGCATGACGGTCGGGCTTACATGCGTCAACTCAGTGAAGGCGAAGCCGGCGACATGATGGAGGCCTGGGGCCAGAGCATCGACTACCTAATCGATGATCAACTATTGACCTTATTGGGTAACGCTAAGTTAATCCAAAAAGGCAACCATTTTAGTGGCGAAAGCATTATTTTTGACATCCCTAATGACAATGTGAAGGCCTCTGGCGGTAACGACGGCCGAGTGCAAATGATCTTTTTACCCAAAACCAAATAACGGCCACCTAATGCCCACAACAACAGCCATAACGGGTGCACCTTTGGCCACCCTAGAAGCCCGCAATTTAGCCAAGTCTTATAGTAAGCGGGCGATCGTTAAGGACGTTAGCATCCACATTGAGGCAGGCCAAGTAGTCGGGCTACTCGGGCCTAACGGTGCCGGCAAAACCACCTGTTTTTACATAATAGTGGGGCTAGTGCAGGCCGACCGCGGCCAAATATTCATCAACCAAGAAGACATCTCCCACCAACCTATGCATGGCCGAGCTCGTAAAGGCATTGGCTACTTACCCCAAGAAGCGTCGGTGTTTCGTAAACTCAGCGTGGCGCAAAACATTCTTGCCATTTTGCAAACCCAAAAACACCTCAATAAAAGCCAGCGCATAGATAAGCTAGAACTGTTGCTCAAAGAGTTTAATATTAGCCATATCCGCGATAGTTTAGGCATGAGCTTATCGGGTGGCGAACGGCGGCGGGTGGAAATAGCGCGCGCTCTAGCCAGCGAACCTCAGTTTATCTTGCTCGACGAACCCTTTGCGGGCGTTGACCCTATTTCTGTGAAAGACATTAAACAAATTATTGAGCAACTAAGAGATAAGGGCATTGGCGTGCTGATTACCGACCATAACGTACGCGAGACACTGGATATTTGTGATCGCGCTTACATCGTCAGTGAAGGTTATATTTTGGCCCATGGCAGCAGTCAGGATATCTTGGATAATCAGCAGGTAAAAGAGGTATACTTGGGCCATGACTTTAACCTGTAGTTCGTAGATTTATGAAAGCAACACTACAACTTAAAATGAACCAGCAACTGGCGATGACACCCCAGTTGCAACAGGCTATTCGCTTACTGCAGCTTTCAACCCTGGATTTACAACAAGAAATTCAACATGCCCTCGACGACAATCCACTGCTGGAACTTGAAGACGATCAAGAATCCGTGATAGTTGATGAACGTCAGGCACAAGAGGTAGAGCAGCAAGACACCCCGTCGGCCCAGCAGAATAACGACGACGACCTTGCCGAAGAGCAAGTCGCAGACAGCGATTGGAGCGAACAAATACCCGTTGAATTAGCCACTGACAGTGCCTGGGACGACGTTTACCAAAGCTCGACCACACCTGCATCTGGACCCTTGGACGAGTTTGATTTTGATGCTCATAATAGCCACGAACCCAGCTTGCAAGAACACCTTGAATGGCAGCTCAACTTAAGCCGCCTGAGCGACATTGACCAATTTATTGGTGCCAGCATCATTGATGCCATTGATGAGCGTGGTTACCTGAGCCAAAGCGTGTCCCAACTCACCCAAGGCATCAACCGCAATCTCGCTCAGACCGAACATCAAGACACTGTCCACAACGTCGACGATAGAGAAACCCAAGCCGTACTCACCTTGATCCAACAGTTTGACCCTATAGGCGCGGGCGCAGAGGATTTAAGGCAGTGTTTATTGATCCAATTACACCACCTACCCACCGACACCCCCTGGCGCGATGGGGCCATACACGTGATTGATAAGCACTTAGATTTACTCGGCAGCCACGACTACAATACCTTACGAAGACGCTCTGGTTACAAAGAGCCTGAGTTGCAAGAAATCATCCTGCTCATCAAACAACTACAACCCGAGCCTGGCGCTAACATCACATCGAGCCAAGCCGAATACGTCATTCCCGACGTCATGGTGAGAAAAGTTAATAATGTTTGGCGCGTGGAGTTAAACCCAGACTCGGCACCAAAAATACGCGTTAACCAGCAATATGCCGATTTAACGAGTAGTGCCAACAGTGCCGACAAAAACTACATTAAAAGCCACCTGCAAGACGCCCGCTGGTTTATTAAAAGTTTAGAGAGCCGCAACGATACCTTACTGAAAGTGGCTGGCCGTATTTGTGAAATCCAACAAGGCTTTTTGGAATATGGCGAAGAAGCCATGAAACCCTTGGTACTGGCAGATGTGGCTGACCACGTGGAAATGCATGAGTCCACCATTTCCCGTGTTACCACCCAAAAATACATGCATACCCCCCGTGGTATCTTTGAGCTCAAATACTTTTTTTCCAGCCATGTGGCTACGGCCAACGGCGGCGAGTGCTCCTCCACGGCCATCAGAGCTTTAATTAAAAAACTCATTGCTGCCGAACTTACCCGCAAGCCCCTAAGCGACAGTAAACTAACCGACCTGCTCGACCAACAAGGCATCAAAGTAGCACGCCGCACGATTGCCAAATACCGCGAAAGCATGAATATTCCCCCTTCTAACGAACGCAAACGCCTAAGCTAAGACACCTATCATGAACATCAGCGACATTCTCACCCCCAAACGCACCCTAGCCGACTTAAACTGCAGCAGTAAAAAGCGCAGCCTAGAGTCTGTCAGCCAATGGTTAGCCGAGCAAATGCCTAACTTTGATGGAAAACACGTTTTTAACGCCCTCATCAATCGCGAAAAACTAGGTAGCACCGGTTTTGGCGATGGCATTGCCATCCCTCACTGCCGCCTAGCCAGTTGTGATCAAGTGACCGGCGCCCTAGTGCGCCTTACCAATCCAATCGACTTTGATGCCATCGACCAACAGCCTGTGGATCTACTATTTGTACTGTTAGTGCCGTTGGAAGCGACCGATGAACACCTGCAAATTTTAGCCACCTTGGCCGGTAAGTTTGGCCAAGCGGAGTTCCGCGAGCAAGTACGCCAGGCCACAGACGCTGAGGCCATATACCAGATCGCTATCGCATAAATACCGCAAAACCGGTATGCTATGGGGCTGCTTAGGCCCAGCACAGTGGCCTCTTTATTTTGGCAAAGTACGCGTCATTCGATTGAAGGCCATAGGTATGATCCACGCACAAATCACCATCATCAACAAACTCGGTTTACACGCCCGTGCGGCGGCTAAGCTAGTGGGCGTCACAGGCAAACACGGTTGTCAGATTGAAATCGGTAGCGAAGGTAAAATGGTGGATGCCAAAAGCATTATGTCAGTGATGCTGTTAGCTGCTGCGCAAGGCACCGTGTTAGACCTGAAGGTGAATGGCGAAGGGGCACAGCACGCCTTTGACGAGGTCACCCAACTGGTTAATAATTTCTTCGACGAAGGCGAATAAGGGTAATTGTTAGATGGAATCCCGTCTTAAGGAACTCAACGATGCCCTCGACAGTGGTGCTTTTATTCAAGCGCGCCACATGCTTAACCACACCCTAAAACCTGCCCACACCGCACATTTATTAGAATCTTCGCCGCCGCGTGAGCGCGAAGTATTGTGGAACTTGGTTAACCCCGAACTCGAAGGCGAAGTGTTACAGCATTTGAACGACGAAATTCAAGCCGAATTTGTCAATCAAATGAACACCGACGAATTACTTCAGGCCACGGTAAACTTAGACACCGACGACTTTGCTGATATCTTGCAACAATTACCTAAAAAGGTGATGCAAGAGGTGCTTGATCGTTTGGGGCAACAAGATCGTGACCGTCTAGAGCAGGTGTTGTCCTATCCGGAAGATACCGCCGGTGGCCTCATGAATACCGACGTGGTGAGCATTCGCCCCGATCTTACGGTCGACGCCGTGTTGCGCTACCTGCGCCGACATGATCGCATGCCCGAAATGACCGACAACCTATTTGTTGTGACCCGTAAAGATCGCTACATTGGCCTTTTACCCGTGACCAGCATGCTGGTCAGTGATCCCCACACTTTGGTGACGGACATTATGGATACCGAGCGCGAAGCGATTCCTGCCGACCTTGATGAAATGGATGTAGCTAATTTATTTGAGCGCCACGATTGGGTTTCGGCCCCTGTAGTTAATGAAGAAGGCCGCTTATTAGGCCGCATTACCATTGATGACGTGGTCGATGTTATTCGCGAAGACGCCGACCATTCACTCATGCGTATGGCTGGCCTAGACGACGATGAAGACACCTTTGCGCCGGTACTCAAGACCTCTAAGAGGCGCGCTGTGTGGCTCGGCATTAACTTATTAACGGCGTTATTTGCCTCGATGATGATCGGTTTGTTCCAAGACACCATAGAGAAAGTGGTCGCTTTAGCCATTCTTATGCCCATTGTTGCAAGCATGGGCGGCATTGCAGGCAGCCAAGCCTTGACCTTAGTCATTCGAGGCCAAGCACTTGGCCATGTAGAACGCAGTAATATAGGTTACCTAATCAACCGAGAAGTTATTGTCGGTACTATTAACGGCATATTGTGGGCACTGGTGGTGGCTAGCATTGCTAGTTGGTGGTTTGCCGACCTCACCATCGGTTTGATTATTGCCATCGCCATGATCATCAACTTAGTGGTTGCCGCCATCTGTGGCACCTCGTTACCCATCATTCTAAAAGCCATCAATATCGACCCGGCTTTAGCAGGCGGTGTCATCTTAACAACAATCACAGACGTGGTCGGTTTTTGTGCCTTTTTAGGCCTCGCCACATTATTTTACGCGTAAGGAATTTATTATGGGCAAAGTAAAAGCCCGCATCGCTGCCGCCGAACTGGAAGCTTTGCAACAGAATATCCCTCAAGAAGAAGAGCTTAGCCGCACCCAGATCAAGCGCGCCATGGAAGCGTTACAGGTTTTAGGCGGAAAATTGCTTAACCTAAAGCCATCAGAGCTGGCACGTATACCCATGAGTGAAACCCTCAAGGTCGCACTCGACGAGTCCACTCGCATCAATCAGAATGAAGCCAAGCGTCGACACTTACAGTACATTGGTAAAGTCATGCGCGATGAAGACTCAGAAGCCATTGCTAAAGCGCTGGCTGTGTTAGATTCGGGAAGCGATGAACATCGCCGTGCGTTTCATCAATTAGAAACATGGCGTGATGGCCTCATTGCCGGTAATAGCGAAACCTTAGAAGAGATTATGCAACTGCATACCCAAGCCGACCGCCAGCACCTGTCTCATCTCACTAAACAAGCTCAGAGTTTAAACCAAGAGGCAAAGGCCAAATCAGCGGCCAAAAAATTATTTAAGTACTTGCGCCAACTGGCCGATATCTAAATCGCACTGTCGTCCTGACGAAGGTCAGGACCTCAGCCGAGATTGTGGCCTGCGCCGCAATGACGCGCCTGTTCTATGACGTGCCTGGGCAATAACGCTAAATCCAATCCACCAGCTTTTGGCGTAACTTTTTCACCGAGCTAGTTTGGATTTGGCTTATACGTGACTCAGAAACCTCCAGCACCGCCGCGATCTCTTTTAAATTCAGTTCTTCATCATAGTAGAGTGCAAAGATAAGCTGCTCTCGCTCTGGCAATCCACCGATCGCCTTCGCTAAGGCCACTTGAAATGCCACTTCATCCACTTCTTTAGTAGGGATGAGTGCCGACAATGCGGGCTCTACACCGTCTGGTTGGTCTTCTACATGGACGGTTTGGTAATTGTAATTGCGGCCCTTTTGCGACTGTAAATCAGTCAAGCTCAGGTCCATAGATTCAGCTAACTCGGTATCTTTAACCTTACGGCCTAGCTCCTGCTCTAAGGCAGTTGTGGCCTGATTAATTTCCCGTATGCTGGTCATCACTGAACGCGGCAAAGTGCTAAAGCGGCGCACCTCGTCCAACATAGCCCCACGGACTCGCAGCTTAGCAAAGGTGGTAAATTTAGCGCCCTTAGTAGCATCAAAGTTTTGCAAGGCTTCCAATAAACCCAACATACCTACTTGAATCAAATCATCCACATCAACGCTGGCGGGTAAGCGAGCGCTCAAATGCAACGCCACTTGTTTTACCAGTGGCATATGCTGCACTAAGGGATCAGTTGGCGACCCGGGGGCATAAGATTGATAAAGCGACATATTGAGCATTAAGTCATTATTTCCAATTAGGCTTTGTGTTGCAACAGCCGTTCGACAAAGAATTCCATTTGCCCGCTTAAACCCGTGGGTTTGGGCCAACGTTCAATCACTGCCGACATGCGCCCATAGGCGCGCGATGAATTAGCCATAGGCGCCACCTGCACTACAGCTTTTTGTTGTTTATTAGCCAAGCGCAACTGTTCGTCGCGGGGAGAACTGCCCAAATAAAGCATGGTGGCACTGAGATAATGGTCCACCACGCGTTCTATTTTGTTATATAACGCTTGGCCCTCTTTCTCATTTTTTACCATACTGGCAATAAAGTGAAAGCGGCTTGTGCCATAACGTTGATTCATCACCTTAATTAACGCATAAGCGTCAGTAATCGATGAGGGTTCGTCACACGCAACTACCACCACTTGATGGGCGGCATTGAGAAATGCCAACACATTGTCGGAGATGCCTGCGGCGGTATCAACAATAAGGTAGTCCAACTCGCCATTGTAGTCGCTAAAGGCTTGTATGAGGTGCTGTAACTGTTCATTGTTGAGGCCGGCCATTTCGTAAATACCGGAAGCGGCTGGCACCACAAGTATGCCAAATGGCCCGGGCTGAACAATTTCACTTAATGTCTTTTCACCGCTCATCACATGGGCCATGTTAAAAGGGCATTGCAAACCTAAGTTGACATCAATATTAGCCAAGCCTAGATCGGCATCCATGAGCATCACTTTGTGGCCCTGCTTGGCAAGGCTAGCAGCAATATTAATTGAGGTATTGGTTTTACCTACACCACCTTTACCGCTGGTGACCGCAATCACCTGCACTGCACTGTCACTCATATCAGTGGCTCCTGTAGGACGCTAAGCCCAAGGCAGAAACCGGCGTATCATGTAAACCGCAAAAGTTTGAAGTCATCTCGGTTGTTCGTGTTCGTAACTCATTTCTAGGCATTTGGGGCTTACCTGGGGTTGCGTGTAATAGTTTAGACAAAGCTTCAATACCGCCTGTTTCTTCAGCTAATTCAGCCTCGACCGCGTGGGCCACCAACTGCTGAGCACTAGGATAACCTAAGTCTAACGGAATACGTTGACCATCGGTAATCATAGCCAAAGGCTGGCGTGACTCAACCAGCGCAGTCAGCAAACCACCCAAGGGCAAACACTCATCCAGTTTGGTTGCCACCACACCCGTCACTTTATCGGCGTAATGTTTCATTAAATAACGCAACGAATGGGATTGGCTGTTGGCTGCGAGCGTCAGATAGATACTAATTTGTTGGGGCACGCCTTGCAAACCTTGCACCACATTTTGGATATGTGGGTCAAACGGATTACCACCCGAGGTATCAATTAGAATATAGTCTTTGTGAGCCATTTGATTGAGGCTATGGGTCAGTTCCGTAAACCCAGCCACATGCTGCACCTCTATGCCCAACATGGTACCAAATACGCGCAATTGATCACGTGCACCAATACGTTGTTGATCCATAGAGATGAGTGCCACTTTATGTTTACCGTGCTTCATCGCCAATTGTGCACCCAACTTGCCAATAGCGGTGGTTTTGCCCACACCGGTAGGGCCAACTAAAGCATAGGTGCCGGGTTGATGCACTACCCCTTGGCTGGAGGTATTAATGTTATCTTGCAACCATTGCTGGGCATGACTCCATAGTTGATCAGCATCATCTGCCGCCGGCAACTGTGCTAGTAACGGATCAACTAACTGTTTTTCAAAACCCATACGCTCAAGCCGCTGTGCTACTTTTAGGGCAGAGGCACTAATAAAGGGGCGATGCTGGCTAGAGCTCTGGCTCATTTGTTGTTCTACCAAAAGGCGTAACAAACCAAGTTCCTTTTCCATACGCTGCATATTATCACTGCCGATTGTTTGGTGGGTGGCCATATTATGCGTAGGGCGCTGCACAGGTTCGGGGCTGAACATATCGGCATGCAAGTTTGAGTTTACCTGGTGCGGATTCACCGGGCGTTTGTCTAAATTGCGTTGTGATTTAAGTCGGTCCAAATTGGCCGTTAAACAATCTGAAAAGGCTGACCCTGTGCTAGCACTCGCACGTTTTTCGTCGTAATCAACGGCAGCAACAATTTCCACTTGCCCTGCAATTTTATTATTTGACAAAATCACAGCATCTTCACCCAAGCTTTGCTTAATCATGGCCAGTGCAGTGCGTGTGTCTTTTGCTAAAACGCGCTTCATTTTCATCTTCAATCAACCTGTGTGCTTTTGATTTTATTCTGGCGGCGCTTACGCATCCACTAGAGGTTGTTGTTCTATAGTCGACACCACTTGGATGCCCTGTTCGTCTGGAATTTCGTTGTAACCCAAGATCACTAACCCTGGAATACGGTTCTTAACCATCTTAGCCAACCAAGGCCGTATACCTGGTGACACGACCAATACGGGCGGAATACCCTGTTGCGCCAGCTTTTCACTGGTGGACTGCAAATTACCTAACAACTGTTCTGCAAGGTTAGGCTCTATCGCTAAGCCATGCTCTTTACTTTGTTGTAATACGTTATGCAATTGTTGTTCCAACCCTGCATCCAAGGTCATAACCGACAGGTCATGCCCCACCTGCGTGAGTTGTTGCATCATCATACGCCCCAATGCTGGACGCACAGCGGCCGTCAATACGTCAGGATCCTGACTTCTAGGCGCCTGTTCCGCCAGAATTTCGACGATTGAACGGATATCCCTCACCGCAACACCTTCCGCTAACAAGTTCTGCAACACTTTAGCCACCACACCCACTGACAACTGCGTAGGCACCACGGCTTCCACCAGTTTGGGCGCCGCCTGGGCTAACTGATCCATCAACTGTTGCGCTTCATCGTGGCCCAATAACTCGTGGGCATTTTCTTGCAACACCTTGTTTAAATGGGTTGCTAGTGCCGTTGCACCGTCTACCACGGTATAGCCCATGGATTGCGCATATTCTCTTTGTGAGGTGTCAATCCACATGGCATCTAGCCCAAAGGCTGGGTCACGGGTAGGAATGCCGTCTAACGTGCCATGGGTTGTGCCTGGGTTAATGGCCAGGTCTCGACCCATCATCAACTCACCTTGGCCTCGAGTTACACCGTTAATGTTGATGTGATATTGATTAGGCATGAGGTCTAAATTGTCGCGAATATGCACCGACTGCACTAAAAATCCTAACTCATGGGATAGTTTTTTGCGTACCCCCTTAATGCGCTGCATCAGTGCGCCGCCTTGATTCTTGTCAACTAAAGGAATCAAGGCATAACCCACCTCTAAACCAATCATGTCTAACTGGGGAATATCTTCCCACGACAAGTCTTTAGCTTCTTGTTCTTGCTGCTGTTGCACCGGATCTACATCCACTGGCTCGTCCACAACCAGTGATTTTTTGTAGGCCAAATAAGCAAACCAACCGGTTATCGCCGCGAGCAGCAAAAATACAAAGTGAGGCATCCCCGGAATCACACCCAACAAAGTCATAATGCCGGCCACCACCATCAATGCTTGGGGGCTACCTAACTGACCCACCACCTGACTCGACATATTGGTGGTCGACGACACACGGGTGACAATAATAGCCGTCGCCGTAGCGAGTAATAGCGACGGGATCTGCGCCACTAAACCATCGCCAATGGTCAACAACACATACACTTGGGTGGCTTGATCAAAGCTTAACCCATGGGTGCCCATACCAATGGCTAAACCACCGATGATATTGATTAATAGAATAAGGAAACCGGCAATCGCATCGCCTTTAACAAATTTACTGGCACCGTCCATCGAGCCGTAAAAATCGGCCTCTGCAGTCACATCGGCGCGGCGATCTCGAGCTTCGTCTTGACTTAAAACACCCGCGTTGAGGTCAGCGTCAATGGCCATTTGTTTACCCGGCATGGCATCCAAGGTAAAGCGTGCGCTCACCTCCGACACTCGGCCAGCACCCTTAGTCACCACTAAGAAGTTAATAATCATGAGGATAGAGAAGACGATAATACCCACCACATAATCACCACCAATAACAAAATCACCAAACGATTGAATCACTTGGCCCGCCGCATCTGTGCCCGTATGGCCTTCAACCAAAACGATACGTGTAGATGCGACGTTAAGGGCCAATCGAAGCAAGGTAGCAAACAACAACACCGTTGGGAAAGACGAAAAATCCAAAGGCCGCATGGTGTTAATAGAGATCATCACAATGATCAACGCCAAGGAAATGTTGAGGGTAAAAAATAGATCTAGCAAAAACGGTGGCAAGGGTACAACCATCATTAAGATGATCAGTAACACCAATATCGGGATTAACAAGCCCGTCAAATGTTTGACGCTGACATGTTCCCTTAACGTTAACCCTTGCGATAAATTCATAAGTCCTATTGTCCTAATTCCTACAAAAACACATCTAATCTTTTGTTTTTGTTAATTTTTTCTCAAATAATTTCGATAATATATGAGTCAAACAAACACTATTAACACGTCTATAGGTGTTCAAAAAGCAATATTGGTGCCAATAATTAAAGGCCAACAATAAATAGTTCATTAAGCCAGCTAAAGTCCGCGCAGCGACAGTCGATAGTATCTACATAATGATAGAGGACCTTTGCATGAATACCTTAACAACCACTCGTAAATCCAACCTTTGGATCATCGCCGTAGCGGCCCTGACGCTTGGCGGCTGCACCATGTCTATGACCGCCATTAACAGCAGCGGCGCCGATAACGACATCCCCGTGTTTAAGAAGGAAGTCATTATTTCCACGGGTTACGCCAACATCAGTGCACAAAAAAGCAAGAATCCAGCCCAGCGACGGCTCATGGCCATTCGTGCTTCTAAAATTGATGCTTACCGTAACTTGACCGAGCAAGTGTATGGTCAACATTTGAACGCTTCGACCACCGTAGAAGACATGATTGTCGCTAACGACACTATGCGTGCACACGTAGAGGGCGTGGTATATGGGGCTAAGGTTGTCAGCATCAACCCAATCGGCGATGATAGCTACGAAACCAAACTGGAACTAGAAAAAGACACCATGCTTGAGCTGAGACGTATTTTTCTAGTTGCTAGATAAGTCACCCACTGGTCTACTCATGAAATTGCAGCTGTGCTTAAAACGCGCCCCCCTTGGTATAGTCTTGTGTTGCTTATTGCTAACCAATGCAGTGAAGGCCCAGGACCACACCGAGGTAGTGGCCGTCGGTCATGCATTGGTGATCGATGACGACACCGAAGCCGCCCAGATGCGGGCCCTACTAGATGCATTAAGAAGCGCAGCCACGCAACGTGCGGGGCAAGTATCGAGCCACAGCATGGTTGATGCAGATGGCCAACTGACCGAGAATGTGAGCCTGCAATCTGACCTCACCATCCGCCATATGGAAGTTCTTGAACAAGGTTTTGTGCAAGGCATTGCCCAAGTTAAAGTGGCATTAACCATCGACGACGACAATCAAACTTGTGCTAAGCCCAAACTCACTCAAGTGGTCACCACGGACTTGGCGACGCCCAAAGCCAATTACCAGCACAGTCAGGTTGATATCAACCAACTCCTACTTAACGCCGAGGCCAATTTTTCTGAGCGAGCGCAGCAGTTTAACTTCGCAACCTACAGAATCAACGCAGCACTTAACACCTATGAAACCGCGTCTCTCGCATCAGAAGCCTACAACCAAGCAGATTACCACCTGACCATTGGTGCCCAGTGGGCATTAAAACCCAATAAACCCGTGTGGGGGTGGGGCTTATTGAACACGCTATCGCCAATAACAGGCTCGACTTTCGCGCCAAAAATCGCCTTAACAGCCGCCTTTTCAAGCCCCAACACCCCTACCATCAACCTTACGGCCTCGCATCAATTTAGCTTACCAGAGCCACGTTCCATCGCTGAGTCGACTCAGCCGATACCCCCTAGACTCCAGGCCCAAGTTGATGATTGGGTACAACAGAGCTGGCAACATTTTTATTCTAAAATCCAGTGTGCAGGCAGTTTTGTGCGGCTCAGCAATATCATTGATCAACCCCTGTGGCGCATGAATAAGGGCGTACGATTAGGCCTTAAAGAAGGTCAGCAACTGTTGGTATTACCCCGAAATTATGAAACAGGCATCCTTAACCCCGGTTCCAGCAGTGCGCCAGTGGTCCTTAAAGTCACCCAAATACAGCCTCACTCTGCGTTATTACAACATTTAGCGGGGCCCAAAGACTTCGCCACGGGCGTCGCCCAAATAGTCATTTTTTAAATGCTAACCCGAAGCTAGAACAAGGAGCACTAATATGAACAAGACGATTAAATCGGCCCTGCTTGGCGCTAGCCTCAGTGTCAGCCTTATCGCTGCCCCCCTGTTCGCTGCGACCGAACAAACTCAGAGCCACCTGAAAACCTTACTCGGTGAATTGCTCCACCTTGAGCAACAACTAGAGGCAAGGGTCCCAGGCGAAGACACGATCCAACCCGGCGCTAATTACACCATCAAACCTGGTGATTCCTTAGGTGGCATTGCCAAACGTGCCTACGGCGATACCGACCTGAAACCAAGCTTGGTAATGCAGATGATGGTCGAGAACAACCCAACAGCCTTCTTTCGTAACAATGCCAATTTCATTTATGCTGGCAAAATTATACGCATTCCCAGTGTTGAGGATTTTAGAAACATGCTGTTTAGTGGCCAGAGTGATAGTTTGCTTACGCAAAACTCAGACAAGAGTCAGTGGATTCGTTTCCCTTAATCAAGGAAGGAGGGTTACCGATCTTTAGTAAGAATAAAGGCCGCAGTTTACAGAACGCGTTACGCGATTATGGCTTCCTTGCGAGACAAAGAGGCCAACTTTCGTTTTACCAGATGCAACAAATCATCTTCATCGTTCAGACCAAAGAAAATAAAGCGTAAACCTACAACCAAGTTAAGGCCATTACTATGGGCACGCATATGGCGTACTTCGCCGCTTGCCTTAGCACTAAACCCATCAACATTGAGCTCGATGTGCTTAATGGCTTTACCCACTTCTACATCATAGATATTAGCCTGCGGAATCAGCACCGAAGCGCCACCACCAGATACATCAATCACATCAATCTTTTGGCCACCAATGGTCATATTAATGTGTTCATCACGGGTGGCTGGCAAGCGCAATAAGTCACGTCGCTGTTTCACACTCACCTGCTCGGGCAGCTTGGCACTAAAGCCAAGACCTAGGTCAGATGCATTAACAAAACCCACTTCTACATCAAAGTAATGCACTCGCCCTTCGTGAAAAAACTCAACTCGAAGCTCACTTTTGGTTTCAATAATGGCTTTAAAATCGGGCTGACTCAACGGCTCCAATACGAGGGTGACATCATTACTGCTTGGTTTTTTCATCTTTGCAGGCTTATACACGACTTCTTGCAAACGATAGTCTGCCAGCGCCTGATCCTCCGCATCACCAAAACTAATGTAAAAAGAAAACTTGCGCACCTTGGCGGTCATAAAAAACTGATATAAGTCTTTAAAACCACTCATTTTAACTTCGTCTTTCAAAACAACCTCCTGGGCACCCGTGTTCGACTAACATCAAGCCCATTAAAAGAGCGCTGTAGTCTTCTTATCGACCAAAACAGGCTAAAATGAAGCCATTAATTAAGCTGCTTGCGCAATTGGTCAATATTAGTAGGAATAGTCAATGCAGCATATTTTTCTACACTAATGTGCTGTAACCTAAGCCGCAATGGGCTGCCTTGAGGCAGGTGTAAAAAGTACAAGGCGCTTTGGCCCATTTCTGGGCTTAAACCCATGGCCTGCGCCCATTGCTGCGTCAGCGCAAATAAGTTGTCATTGTTAGGCGCCGCCAGCACTGGCTGCTCAACGCTGTCTAGGTTTTCACCTGCCAACACTCGCTGGCACAATAGCTTATAGTGTTGGTTAAAACGGGGCTGCGTGGCTTGCCTAGGTAAACTTTTAAGCTCAAACCAGCCCGCTGCCCGGCCCGCATGGTACACCGCCGCGTGACTCCAGGCGTGATGGCTAGGCGCCGACGCATGGCGACACGCTTCGGCATAAGCCTGTTCTGGGGCGAGCAAACCAAAATTTTGCTGGCACTGATCCATTAACTGCAAAAATTCAGCAATCGAGGGCATCCAGCTGTATTGCCGCTTGGCCTGTTCTATAGCCAGTACCAGAATATCTTCACCATAGCCGACCAAACTTAACGCCCATTCACGTTTGGCAATGATAATTTCTTTGTCATCGTCAAACACGCTTTTAAACTTGTGGCCATAGATGGTCATAAACCGCGCAAACAACATATTCACCAAGGCACGCGTGGTTTGATCGGCCTGCGGTGGTGGCTGTGTGGCCGCTTTACCAGTCGGTATTTTTGATATCGAGGACGGATGCAGTAATACGTCGTCGGCGCTCTTTAGCAGCGAATCTAACTTCTTCATTGGATGTTTGAGTCTGTTGTTGCGTTTGTCGTTGCGCTCGGGCTTGAGCCGTTTGTTGTTGCACCTGCTCTTTTTTAACCCACTTTAAAAACTTTTGGTCCCAACCACCGGGCGTTTCACGACGCCCTTTGTCCATGTAATAAACCACAAATTCGTCTTTAATGCCGAGGGCAAAAGCTTCACTTATTTGATGTTGTTGTAACAAAATATTAACAATATTTGCCGACGGTTGCCATTCTAAGTCCATGTGACATAAATGCTGTTGCTGGGCTTCTTTGGCTGCAAACAGCCGTGTTAACTCATCTCCATCGTTGCGGTCCCAACCGCCACAGCCCCCCATCGACGGCACACTCGCCGCCGACTTCGGCGCTGCAGGTGGCACATGACCATAGTTTACTTGAGCGACAAGGCTGTGGGCATCAGAGGTTGGAGGGTTGGCACTGTTAGGGTTAGGGTTAAGATTTAATTCAATAGTCACCATGCCAGGACTAACAGGCTGTACTTGCAGCAACCCTAAGGCGGCCAACTGGGCTAACAACTGCGCTTGCCGCTGACGACTTAAACACAGGGCCCTGTCATACAAACGTTGTTCCTGCACGATAACCCGGCCTTGCCACGCGCCCACTAACTCAGTGGCTACCGCCAACATTAAGGCTTGTTCTAAACCGTAATCGCGGGCTAAACCTGGGGCAATAGATATATTAGGGGCCGACAGAGGCATGGATTAAAACTTCATACAATTTACTAAGGTCACCATTCTACCCCATGGCTATGCTAACATCGACAATCTTAGCTATCGATAACCACATTCTCATGCCTCAAAATCACATTATTGAACACCTACGCGCACACCAATCGATTCGCAAATTCACCACTCAAGCCGTACCTCAAGCACAGCTCGAAGAGTGTATAGCTGCGGGCCAAGCGGCGTCCAGTTCTAGTTTTGTGCAAGTCACTAGCGTCATTCAAGTGAACAACCCAAGCGCTAGAGCAAGCCTTGCCCAAGCGGCCGGAGGCCAAGCCTACGTGGAGAGTGCTGCTGTATTCTTAGTTTTTTGTGCAGACCTGCACAGGAACCAAAAAATCTGTGAATTAGAGCAACAAGTAATACCCACAGGCTTTGTGGAACAAACCCTGATCGGCACCGTTGATACTGCTTTATTTGCCCAAAATGTGATGCTTGCAGCACAAAGCGAAGGCTTAGGTGGGGTATTTATTGGTGGCCTAAGAAATCAGCCGACCGAAGTGTCAAAACTGCTCAACTTACCAGAGCAAGTGTATCCAGTGTTCGGTATGTGTCTAGGGTACCCAGACCAAGATCCAGGTCCAAAACCACGTTTGCCAGTCGCCTGCGTGCTGCACCAAGACCAATATCAAGCCATTGATGCAGATAGCCTTGCCGACTATAACCAGACCTTGAGTGACTATTACTTGCAGCGCACTCAAGGCAAGTCGTCGCTTAACTTTAGCCAACACATCATCAAAACGGTGACTAAAGAAGCCAGACCACACATGCTACCCTACTTGCAAAGCCAAGGCTTAGTCACGCGCTAAGACCGCAGGTTAATCTAGCTGACGGGCTTGAATAATATCGTACCATTGTGCAGGGCCCGTTTGATGCACTGAGGTACCACCCGCATCTACCGCCACTGTCACCGGCATGTCTTCTACGTCAAATTCGTAGATGGCTTCCATACCCATTTCGGGAAATGCCACCACTTTGGCACTTTTAATCGCTTTGGATACTAAATAAGCTGCACCACCCACAGCCATAAGATAAACTGCTTGGTGCTGTTTAATAGCATCAATGGCTATTTGGCCGCGCTCGGCTTTGCCAATCATGCCTAACAAACCCGTTTGCTCTAGCATGGTGCCGGTAAATTTATCCATGCGAGTAGCCGTAGTGGGTCCGGCCGGTCCAACCGCTTCCTCTCGCACTGGGTCAACAGGCCCTACGTAATAAATAAAACGGCCTTTTAGATCTACCGGCAAGGCTTCCCCTTGAGCCATCATATCCACCATCTTTTTATGGGCTGCATCACGGCCGGTCAACATTTTACCTGACAACAGTAAGGTTTCACCCGGCTGCCAAGTCAGCACATCGGCTGGTGTTACGCTATCTAAGTTGACTTTACGCGCGCCAGAGCCCGCATCCCAGGCAATATCGGGGTAATCATCCAAGCTCGGCGGCGTTTGTAAGCTCGGGCCAGAACCATCCAAAGCAAAGTGAGCGTGGCGGGTGGCGGCACAGTTAGGGATCATACACACGGGCAATGACGCCGCATGGGTAGGATAATCTAATACTTTAATGTCCAGTACTGTGGTTAAACCACCTAGACCTTGAGCACCAATACCTAAGTTATTCACACCTTCAAATAGCTCTAAGCGAAGTTCTTCGGCACGATTTTTTGCACCTCTAGCCTTGAGATCATGAATATCCACTGGATCCATAAGCGATTTTTTAGCCATCAAGGCGGCTTTTTCAGCCGTGCCACCGATACCTAAACCCAGCATACCCGGTGGGCACCAACCCGCGCCCATCGTCGGCACCGTCTTTAACACCCAATCAACAATACTGTCAGATGGGTTGAGCATCACCATTTTGCTCTTGTTTTCTGAACCGCCACCTTTAGCTGCAACCTGAACGTCGACCTTATTGCCTTTAACAATGGAGGTATGGATAACCGCTGGGGTATTGTCTTTGGTATTGGTACGCGAACCGGCCGGATCAGCAAGAATGGAGGCTCGTAGTTTATT
This sequence comes from Oceanospirillaceae bacterium, assembly GCA_018647765.1. GTDB lineage: Bacteria > Pseudomonadota > Gammaproteobacteria > Pseudomonadales > Balneatricaceae > Njordibacter. The sequence goes on from JABGSN010000053.1 coordinate 85,097, forward strand.
GTCTGGGTGTAAATAAGCCCGTCGTACGCCTTCATTAACCATGTCGTCTAAACTCAGATCAGAATCCCATTGCACATCCATCCCCACCTCTACAAACACGGTAACGATGCCCGTGTCTTGGCATAAAGGACGCTTACCTTCAGCACACATACGTGAGTTGATGAGGATTTGTGCCATGGCGTCTTTGGCAGCTTGGGACTGTTCGCGCAAATAGGCTTCGTGTACCGCGTGTATAAAGTCCAGCGGGTGATAGTAAGAAATAAACTGCAGCGCATCTGCAACGCTATCGATAAGGTCTGCTTGGCGGATAATACTCATGAAAGGGTCCTTGATTGACGTAGGTAACCGGCCTAATTAAGTGCCCCATTATACCCCTGTCATGGACGTTAACCCACACAATCGTTTTCAACAAAGCAATTATGTGGGCTATACACGTTATTCCGACTTAGTTCCGTAAGTAATGTAGGTGTCTTCCACTGGAGACGCATCAGCTTTTTGCTGAGCCTCAAACTGAGCTTGCTCAAGGGCCAACTTCGCTCGCTCCAAGTCCAAGTAACGTTCTTGCTCTAAGGCAATCAGCGCCTGCATCTTGCCCACCAAGTCTTGATTGTGAATCTTCTTCATTTGAGATTCAAGACCATTAATGCGTTTTTGCAACTGCATCAACACTGCTTGCTGCGCCTTACTAGTCTTTTGTAGGTCAGCAAAACTACTCACAATTTGTTCATTAACACTACCTAACATCAACTGATTTTCTGCCGACTGCTGCGATGCAGCTTGCTGCGCTTGCGTGCCCACCTTACCCACGTGATGCATCACCTGTTCCAGCCTTTGACCTAACTGGTGATTCACATCAGCCACATCAAGCAATTGAGATTCAACCACCTTAACCCGGTCCATTTGACGCTCAAACTGTATTACCTTAGTGCCCATAGCAATACTAATGGCGGTGGCGTCTTTAACCGCACCCTGCAATACATAAAGCATGGCAGCACCGCTCAATAATCCCACTAGACCTAAGGTAATAATTAAGCCTAAAACATAGGTATTGGTTTTGCGTAAATCCTTGGCCATCTTATTGATGGTGGTGACGCTACCGAGTAGCATGTGAATGGATTGATTAGTGGAGTGTGCCGCTTCGTTAGCCGCGCCTGCCGCATCCAAGACGATTTCGGTTAAGCCTTCTATATCTGAGGCGCTCGCCAGCTTTTCATCTACGGCATCAACGCTTGAATCAATATCATTGTCGTCGACAACAATAAAACCATCGTCTTCAACTTCAGACTCAACAGTCTGGGCTTCTCGCGCACTTTCTACTGGGCCGTCATCCACAAGTAAATCGTCGTCTTCGTCGCCAAACAACAATACATCCTCATCCGCTGAGGCTTTACCAGAGGGTGGACGCAATGGCCGCATTAGCGGCGCCTGGTCTACAGTAGTTACTGACATTGCTGCGTCTTTTGTTTCTTCAAGGTCCGTGTCTTGCAGCACATCTGCCAACTGATCAGCAACTTGCTGCTCAAGTTCCTGTTGCGCAGGGTCCATCACAGCGCGGGCTTCCGCAGCTTCTTCTTCGGCTTGCTCAACCGACACCATCTCTAATTCTAGGGCCGGCTCGGCTGCTGCGGTTTCTGTCTCTTGTGTATCTTGGTCGCTCATAAGCTTAAAATCTCAATCGATCCCAAGCCGGTAGGGGAAATACGGGCTAGGACTTATCGTTACGCTCTTGTAACGCTTCGGTGTCCATAGTTATATCGGCAGATTTCGAGCGAATCTTAGACATTTTTTCGGCTAATCGACTAGAAAGCGCAGATTCCTCCGTTACGGCCGCTTGCTCAGGCTCAACTTCAGCGTTTACACCTAACGTAGATGTCGCGTTTGTGGCTATTGCTGGCCTACCTTCAAGGGCCACATCTTGCACTGCACCCTGCTGTCGACCATCCACGTTATCGTTGTTAGCCTGCCTGGCTTGGTGATGACCCATATTGGCCATGCCCACACGCACCTCGGAGTCAGCCCCCTGCAAGCTTGCTGAACCCGCTTGGGCCTGGGTTTGTTGCCCCATTTGAGCCTGCCCAACACATCGGCCTTTCTGATGGCCAAGGTCTGCCTCACCGGCATCCAAGCGTTTGGTTTCTTCACCCGCTAAACTCGATAATCCGGCTTGCTCCTCGGTCTGTTCAGCCATTTGTGCGCGGTCCGTTTGAGCCTCCGATTGATGACCCATCTGTGTATGGCCTGCCCCAACACCTTCGTGATGCCCCATC
>JABGSN010000032.1 GCA_018647765.1 Oceanospirillaceae bacterium
CCACCACCGGTTAACACAATGCCACTTTCAGCAATATCAGAGGCCAGCTCTGGTGGTGAGTGCTCTAACGCACTCTTAACCGACTGTACAATAGTAGACAATGGTTCTTGTAAGGCTTCCATAATTTCGTTGCAGTTTAAGGTAAAGCTGCGAGGAATACCTTCGGCCAAATTACGGCCACGAACATCAATTTCTAACACATCTGTACTTGGGTAAGCGGTACCAATCTCTTGTTTAATGCGCTCAGCCGTGGCTTCACCAATAAGAGAGCCATAGTTGCGGCGGACATAGGCGATGATTGCTTCATCAAACCGGTCACCGCCTACACGTACAGACTCAGCATAAACTACGCCGTTGAGAGAAATAATGGCAATTTCGGTAGTACCACCACCAATGTCGACCACCATAGAACCGCTAGCTTGCTCAACCGGCAAACCTGCACCAATGGCTGCGGCCATGGGTTCTTCAATTAAATACACTTCGCGTGCGCCGGCGCCCATGGCCGACTCTTTAATGGCTCGGCGTTCCACCTGGGTGGATTTACACGGCACGCACACTAAAACTCTAGGGCTAGGTGTCATCCAGCTGTTCTCATGCACTTTATGAATAAAATGCTGAAGCATTTTTTCAGTCACATGGAAGTCGGCAATAACACCGTCTTTCAAAGGTCGGATAGCAGTAATATTGCCTGGCGTTCGGCCCAACATGCGTTTGGCGTCTGCGCCGACAGCAGCAACACTTTTTTGGTTGCCGTGGGTACGTATAGCTACTACCGAAGGTTCGTTAAGCACGACATCTTTGTCGCGCACGTAAATAAGGGTGTTGGCGGTACCTAAGTCGATGGACAGGTCACTTGAAAATAGGCCGCGGATTTTTTTAAACATGCTTAATAAATGGCTCTAATCGGAGATTAACAGCAACTCTTGTAAGCCACTGAGACTAAGTTATAAATATTAACAATCAGGCGGCATTTGAGCAAGGTTAATCCGTTTTCCAATGGCGTAATTTATGCTAAATTAGAGCCCTTTTTCGCAGGTTATACATAACTGACGAAATAGCGTCTACACTGCAACCAAAATTCAACTAATTTGAGCCCCATTGAAGCAAAAAGTTCAACTCGCGCTCAAGTTAATAACTATAGACTAAATCGAGACCATCATGGCCCTAGAAAACGCCGATATCGAGAACATAGCTGTGCTTGCGCGCCTGCAAGTGCCTGCTACCGAAACTAGCGACTACGCCAACAGTATTTCCAGCATCCTGGCACTTGTGGACCAAATGCAGCAAGTCGACACCGAGGGTGTAGAGCCGCTATCCAACCCACACGACGCAACCCAGCGTTTACGCCCCGACGAAGTGACCTGCGACAACCAACGTGACGCCTTTATGGCTATTGCCCCAGCCACCGAAGAAGGCCTATACCTTGTGCCTAAAGTGATTGATTAATATGACTAACAAGACCTTAATTCAAATTTCCGATGAGCTCAGTGCGGGCCAATATTCTAGCCGTGAAATCACCCAAGACATTATTGCCGATATCAGGGCCCGTGATGCTCAGTTTAATAGTTTCATCACGGTTTCTGAAGAACTGGCCCTTGAACAAGCCGACGCCGCCGATGCGCGCCGCGCCGCGGGCCATGCCGAGTTATTGACCGGCGTACCTTTTGCCCACAAAGACCTGTTCTGCACCCAAGGCTTACGTACTACGTGTGCCTCCAAGATGCTAGAGGACTTTATTCCGCCGTACGAATCCACCGTAGGCCAACGTTTACTCGCCACCGGCGCTGTATGTGTGGGCAAAACCAACATGGATGAGTTTGCCATGGGGTCGTCCAACGAAAACAGTTACTTTGGCGCGGTGAAAAACCCGTGGGACCTTAACGCCGTACCCGGCGGTTCGTCTGGTGGTTCTGCTGCGGCCGTCGCAGCCGGCTTAGTACCGGCAGCAACGGGCACCGATACCGGTGGCTCCATCCGCCAACCCGCCTCATTTTGTAATTTAACCGGTATTAAACCCACTTATGGCCGTGTTTCGCGGTTTGGCATTGTGGCTTATGCCTCTAGCCTCGATCAAGCAGGCCCAATGTGCACCACCGCCGCAGATGCTGCGGTGATGCTTAACGCCATGGCAGGCTTCGACGCCCAAGACTCCACCAGCGTGCAACAAGACGCAGCCGATTTTACCGCCGAGCTAAACCAGCCCCTTGCAGGCCTTAAAGTGGGTTTGCCAAAAGAGTTCTTTGGCTCAGGTTTAGACCCACAAGTGGCCGATTGCATTATGGCCGCAGTGAAACAAATTGAAGCCCTAGGCGCACAAATTGTAGACATTAGCCTACCCAACTTAGAGCTATCCATTCCGGCTTATTACGTCATCGCACCGTCTGAGGCATCATCAAATCTCAGCCGCTTTGACGGCGTACGTTATGGCTACCGATGTGACCAGCCCGAAGATTTAATGGACTTATATTGCCGTACCCGCGCCGAAGGTTTTGGCAAGGAAGTAAAACGTCGTATTATGGTGGGCACCTACGCTTTGTCCGAAGGGTATTACGATGCCTACTATGTAAAAGCCCAACGTGTACGCCGCCTGATTAAAGACGACTTTGCCCGTGCATTGGCGCAAGTGGATGTCATTATGGGGCCCGTAGCGCCCACCCCAGCCTTCGACTTAGGCAGCAATACCAAAGACCCCGTGGCCATGTACCTAGAAGACATTTACACCTTGTCTGCCAACATGGCCGGCATCCCGGCCATGTCGACGCCGGCAGGTTTTGTTAATGGCCGACCCGTAGGCCTGCACATTATGGGCAACTATTTTGCCGAAGCAAAATTATTGAACATTGCCCACCAGTATCAACAAGTCACCGATTGGCACCTACAAACGCCAACATCTAACACAGCAAAGGGGGCTTAATCATGGCTTGGGAAATTGTTATTGGTCTAGAAATTCACGTTCAACTGGCCACCAAATCCAAATTATTTTCTGGTGCTAAAGTCGCCTTTGGTGCAGAACCTAACACCCAAACCACCTTAGTGGATTTAGGCATGCCGGGTGCATTACCAGTTTTTAACGAACAAGCCTTGCGTATGGCCGTCACCTTTGGCACCGCCATTGATGCAGACATAGGCAAACACTCCGTATTTGCCCGTAAAAACTACTTCTACCCAGACTCACCCAAAGGCTACCAAACCAGCCAAATGGACCACCCTATTGTAGGCATTGGCCACTTAGACATTCAGCTAGAAGACGGCAGCACTAAGCGCATTGGCGTAACCCGCGCGCACTTAGAAGAAGATGCGGGCAAGTCGTTACATGATGACTTTGATGGTATGACCGGTATTGACCTTAACCGCTCCAGCACCCCGTTGTTAGAAATCGTGTCTGAACCAGACATGCGCAGCGCCAAAGAAGCCGTGGCCTACATGCGTAAAATGCATGCCATTGTCACCACCATTGGTATTTCTGATGGCAACATGGCCGAAGGGTCTATGCGCTGTGATGCCAACGTCTCTGTTCGACCTAAAGGTCAAGAGAAGCTGGGCACCCGCGCCGAGCTAAAGAACATTAACTCCTTCCGCTTTATTGAGCGCGCGATTAATGTAGAAGTAGAGCGCCAAATCGACATTTTGGAAGATGGCGGCACCATTGCCCAAGAAACCCGCCTATACGACGCAGATAAGAACGAAACACGCCCAATGCGTAGCAAGGAGGAAGCCAACGACTACCGTTACTTCCCATGCCCAGATTTATTACCTATCAACATCGACGAGGCTTATATCGATGCTATTCGTAATGCGTTGCCCGAGTTACCAGACCAACGCAGCGCCCGTTTTGTGAGCCAACTCAGCCTTAGCGAATATGATGCTGGCGTCTTGTCTGCAAGTCGTGCCCTAGCCGATTATTTTGAAGCCGTGGTGGCCGTATGTAATGACGCTAAACTGGGCGCCAACTGGGTCACCGGCGAATTAGCCAAGTTTCTTAATCAAAATAATATGGAGATTAATGCCGCGCCAGTATCTGCTGAGCAACTAGGCCAACTGATTAGTCGCATTAAAGATGACACCATCAATACCAAAGGTGCCAAAACTGTATTTGAAGCACTATGGGATCAAACCGGCACAGTGGATGGCATTATTGCTGACAAAGGTTTAAAGCAAGTTAGCGACATGGGCGCTATCGAAGCCATGGTGGACGATGTGATTGCGGCTAGCCCTAAGCAAGTGCAACAGTACCTTGACGCCGAAGTAGAAAAGCGTGGCAAGATGCTAGGGTTCTTTATGGGCCAAGTAATGAAAGCATCTAAAGGTGCGGCTAACCCAGGCCAAGTGAATGGTTTACTTAAAAATAAGCTCGACGCCCTTTGTTGAACACCACTGAGATTGCGGCCTGCGCCGCAATGACATAACTTAGAACGGCGCTATCCTGACCACCAAAACGTCATCCTGACGAAGGTCAGGATCTCTACTCTCCTGCAGCGATCAAACTGGCATTACCACCCGCGGCCGTGGTATCAATACACAAATGCCGCTCCATGGTATAACGCTGTGGGTCACTGGCTTCGCTAATCAACGGCAACAGCGCACCCGTTTTATGCGCCAAAGCGCTCCGCAACTGCTGCTGGTAAGCTAACACCGAGTTAGCAGCAACCCCGTGATAACCGGTCAATTCGGTGACTGCAGTGGCCGCCATTTGGCCATTCAGTACCACCAAGGGTAAATCGCTTTTAGGTAATACCACATCACTCACCACCAGCACTACCGCATTACCCTGTGCTAACGCCGTTTGTGCTTGCATTAAGGCCGCCTTACGGTCTGGCCCTAAACAAAGCACCACGCCGCGAGCCACAGTAGACAACTGGTTCAGCTCTCCCGTTGGCCCGGGCAACAATACGGCGTCACGGCAAAGGTCCTGCATCTGGCTGGCTTGTGGGCCAAACACCTGACACAACCGAGACAACCGATCACTTGATTGTTGCCACTGGCTTAACGTTACACCGGCAATACTGTTAATCGCCTGCTGCACGTGTTCCAAGCTCACAAGATCGCCACTAGGGGCATGAGCGACAACAGAACGAGGGCGGCGCAAACGTTGCACATATTGTGGGCCACCGGCCTTAGGGCCCGTACCCGATAAGCCTTCACCACCAAACGGCTGACTGCCCACCACCGCACCAATTTGGTTACGATTAACATAGGTATTACCTGCATGAACACCTTTGACCAACTGCTCAACCCGAGCATCCACACGAGTATGCACACCAAAGGTTAAACCGTACCCTTGAGCATTGATGGTATCAATGAGTTTAGGTAAGGCTTGCGCCGAAAAAGTAGCCACATGTAGTACTGGGCCAAAAATCTCTTCTGCAAGATCCTCTATGCCATTTAACTGAATCACCGTAGGCCCAACAAACAAACCATGATCAGGAATAGGCATACGTTTCAGCACCTTGCCCTGATCAGCGCAGGCCTCAATATGAGCTTCTATTTTGGCCTTAGAAGCCGCGTCAATCACGGGGCCTACATCGGTATCTAAATGCCAAGGGTTGCCGAGTTTCAACTCATCCATGGCACCATAAAGCATGCGTAATACTTTGTCGGCAATGTCTTCTTGCAAATACAGCATACGTAACGCTGAACACCGTTGCCCCGCACTCTGAAAGGCCGACGCCAACACGTCGCGCACCACTTGCTCGGGCAACGCCGTTGAATCGACGATCATGGCGTTAAGGCCTCCGGTTTCGGCAATCATCACCGCATCGGGAGCCAATTTTTCGGCCATCACGCGGTTAATCTGTTGCGCCGTTGCCGTTGAACCTGTGAAACACACCCCACTAATGCGTGGGTCACTGGTAATCGGTACACCCACCTCCTTCGCACCACCCGGAAGGTATTGAATGGCAGCCACAGGAAACCCCGCTTCATGCATTAACTGCACAGCCCGAAAAGCCACCAAATTAGTTTGATCTGCGGGTTTTGCCAACACCGCATTACCCGCCGCTAAAGCAGCAAACACTTGGCCACTAAAAATGGCTAGGGGAAAATTCCACGGCGAGATACAGCTCACAACACCGCGGCCTTTAGCTTGCGGCATCGACGCCATTTCTTGCGCATAAAAGTTAGCAAAATCAACCGCTTCGCGCAATTCCCCAACGGCGTCCAGCCAAGTTTTACCGGCTTCGCGGGCCAAAATAGCAAATAGTTCAGTGGCATGTTGTTCATATAAGTCGGCTACTTTTTCGAAACAGGCCACTCGTTGCGCCATAGGCATTGCCAACCACTGAGTTTGGCCTTGGGGGCCGGCACTAATGGCCGATTCAATTTGCGCAGCAGATGCCATACTCACCTGCCCCACTTGCTCATCATCAAGGGCTGGGTTAGCCACCCATTGAGATCCAAGCGGTAGACCAGCGGGATTAGCAATAATAGGTATGGCCTGCCAACATTCTTGGGCCAAATGAGTACGCGCATGCTCCATGGCTTTGATTGTAGGGGCATCAGTGATGTCCCACCCCATCGCGTTTTTCCGATAACGCTCACCTGCGCTAGCAAACAAATCTTTAGGTTGAACAATGGCATGACTGCCACAACTGAGACCTTGCTCTAAACGGGATAACACTAGATTCACCGGATCTTGTGCAATGGTTTCTGGGGTGATCTCTGGGTTCACCAACTGGTGTACAAATGAGGAGTTAGCGCCGTTTTCTAGTAAGCGACGCACCAGATAGGCCAACAAGTCTTGATGTGCGCCTACCGGTGCGTATATCCGGCAGCGCACATTGCCTTGTGCCATAACACTGGCATGTAAAGATTCACCCATGCCGTGCAAACGTTGAAATTCGTAAGCATAGCTGCTGCTTTGGCCATCCGCATCGTTAGCCGCCAATTGCAAAATAGCTGCCACAGAATGGGCATTGTGGGTGGCGAATTGGGCATAAATACGGTCATTCATCGCTAGTAATTGTTTGGCGCAGGCCAAGTAAGACAAGTCGGTATTGGCCTTACGAGTAAACACAGGGAAACCCGTTAAACCCATAACCTGAGCGCGTTTTATTTCGGCATCCCAATACGCACCTTTTACCAAACGCACCATAATCTGGCGATCTAACCCTTTAGCCAAAGCGTACAACCAGTCTAAGACCCAAGGTGCACGTTTGCTAAAGGCCTGCACCACCACACCAAACCCTTGCCATCCTTCTAGTTCCGAAGAAGCCAATACCGCAGCAATAACATCCAAAGAAATATCCAACCGGTCGGCTTCTTCGGCATCGATGTTAAAGCCCATATTGGCGGCTTTAGCCTGTAAAGCTAAGGCCAATACTTGAGGTACCAGCTCTTGAAGTACGCGTTCGCGCTGGCCCCATTCATAACGTGGGTGTAGGGCAGACAACTTAACCGAAATCCCCGGGTTATTGCGGATATCGACATCTGTACAGTGAGGTGCTAAGTCGGCAATGGCTTGGCTATAAGAATCGAAGTAGCGGGTGGCATCTTCTGCGGTACGTGCAGCCTCACCCAACATGTCATAGGAATGCGTGTAACCTTGGCCGGAGAGCTTTTTGGCCCGGCGAGTGGCCTCGTGCATGGTACGTCCCAATACAAACTGAGAGCCTAATTCTTTCATCGCTTGAGCTACAGCTGTACGCACTACCGGCTCACCTACACGCTTGACCAGGCCGCGCATAGTAGACCCTACTTTGTCGGCGTCTACTGGCGCCAATAACTTACCGGTGACCAACAGCGCCCAAGTGGAGGAATTGATGAGCGACGAATTTGAATGACCCAAGTGGCTAGACCAGTCGCCAGCTTGTACTTTGTCTTCGATGAGGGCGTCTATGGTGGCTTTGTCTGGCACTCGCAATAGTGCTTCGGCCATACACATAAGGGCTACACCCTCTTTGGTACTAAGACCATATTCACCTAAAAACTTTTCCATCATGGTGGGACTAGAGTGGCTACGTACATGACGCACCAAATCTGCCGCTTGAGCCGACATCTGCTGGCGCTGAGTTTGAGGCAAGTCTACGCGAGACAACAGGGCCTCTACACAACCTTGTTCATTAGCAAGGTAAGCTGCGCGCATAACGGTACGAATAGTATCTAGTTGCTGGTTCATGTGTGCCCCACTCGTTAGTCGATAAATATGCGGACATTTTAGCTCTTAAATTAAAGTTAAATTCACCTAATTAACCAACAATAAATAAACCATTGACCAAATAATTAAAATATTATTATATTTATACCTAATTTAATTGACATTTAGGGTATATTAACTAAATCATAGATCACCCACCGAAGCACACCGCCATGGAACAACTAGACCGCCACGACAAAGCGATTATTGCCGCCATGCAAAAAGATGGCCGTATGACCATTACCGCCCTCGCCCAACACGTTGGTTTATCTAACACGCCTTGCCAAATGCGCCTAAAGCGGCTGCAAAATCAGGGTTACATTACCGGCTATGTGGCGCTGGTTAACAAAACTAAGCTGGGCCTAGATCACGTGGCCTTTGTGCAAGCCACGCTAGCCTCCACCAGCAGTAGGTCGTTAGAAGCCTTTAACGAAGCCGTAAACAAAATTGCAGAAATAGAGCAGTGCCACATGATCGCGGCCAACTTTGATTATTTACTCAAGGTAAGAACTAAAGACATGGCCTCATATCGAGCCATATTGGGCGAGAAGATCTCCACCCTGCCCCACGTGGTACAAACCAGTACCTTTGTGGTGATGGAAAGTGTTAAAGATGTTTAGCCTTCCCAGCGCCTAGCCAACCCAACCCCTCAAGCGTTGTGGTTTTAGGTCGATACTCACACCCCACAGAACCAGAGTAGCCAGAGCCGTCTATCACATCAAACACCGGGCCATAATCCAACACCCCCGTATTAGGTTCGTGGCGCTCCGGCACGCCCGCTATTTGAACATGTAAAATATAGGGCAACAGCTGTAGAAACTGTACCAACGCATTACCTTCAAACTTTTGACAGTGAAAAAAATCAAACTGGATACCCACATTATTGGCACCAATGGCGGTACACAACCGCAAGGCCTGCGCCTGGCTAGATAGCATGTAGTTAGGCATGTCTATGGGGTTGATGGCCTCCATTGTAAGACGCACTCCCGCGCCTTTAGCCTCGCCCGCAGCCCAGCGTAAATTGCTTACATACTCGGCTTCGGCCGCCTCAAGGCTCACGCCCGCAGGCACCAAACCGGCCATCACATGCACCAACGGATTGCCCATGGCTGCAGCGTATTGCAACGCCTGCCTCACCGAATCCTCAAATTCTGAGCGACGTCTGGCATCACACGCCATGCCCCGATCACCCTCATGCCAGTGGCCAGCGGAAGTATTGATTAACACCTGAGGCATACCACTGAGCCTAATCGCGCTGGACACCTCTTCGATGCTGAAATCATAGGGGAACAAACATTCTACGCCTGCAAAGCCCGCATCAGCAGCCGCTTGATAGCGCTGCAAAAACGGCAATTCGTTAAATAACATAGAAATGTTGGCACACAGGCTAAGCATATGGATAATGGCAATTATAGGGTTAACTTCAGTTCACATATTTAGAGCAGCTTATCATGAACACATTAGCACCAGTAGGTTTCATTGGTACAGGCTTAATGGGCCAAGCCATGGCAGCCCAGTTGATTAACGCTGGTTTTAACCTGTGTACTCATAGCCGCACAGCCCACAAAGCCGAGCCTTTAATTGCCCTAGGCGCAAGCTATGCCCACAGCCCAGCCGAACTAGCACACAAGATACAAGGCGGCATGGTTGTTGTGTGCGTAACCGACTCCCCCGCCCTAGAACAAGTGGTCAATGGACCCCAAGGTTTATTAAACCGCTTGGCCAAGGGTAGCTTAATCATCGACATGGGCACCAGCCATTACGACCTCACCTTAAGCCTAGCGCAACAAGCGCAACACCAACACATTCACTATGTCGATGCACCTGTTTCCGGCGGCCAAGTGGGTGCACAGCAAGGCAGCTTATCGATTATGGCGGGCGGCGATTTTAACCAGATACAACGGGCTCAGGGGCTGTTTGATGCCATGGGCCACAAGACCACCCATGTGGGCAACGTGGGGTGCGGCCAATTAGCCAAGGCGGCCAATCAAATGATTGTCGGTGCCACACTCAACATAGTTGCCGAGGCGCTTTTTTTAGCCCAACAAAATGGCGCCGACCCCGCCAAAGTAAGAGACGCGCTGAGCGGCGGTTTTGCCGACAGCAAAATTTTACAAGTTCACGGCCAGCGCATGGTCGAGCAAAGTTACACACCAGGTGCCAGAGCCACCACCCAGCTTAAAGACTTACAACAAGCGCAAGATTTAGCTCAGCAAAGCAACCTCAAGCTACCCCTTAATGAAACCAGCCTCAACCAATGGCAAGGTATGGTCGATGCTGGGCTGGGCAACTTAGATCAGGCTGGCATTTTGGCATGGGTAGAACGCAATAATTAAGCCTTCTATACGCAATAACCTTAGTCTTCGGGTAGCGCTTCAAATTCTTGTTTTTTTGACGCCATCCACTGGTTCATTTTTTTTCTGGGCTTTGCATAAACTCACCCATCTTTTGCATGGCCGCTAGATGATCTGGGGCTTGCGCCTAGTGCATTTCCATACCGTGTTGCTGACTCAAGCCCGCCATTTCTTCAAAGGTGCTTGCCCGAAACTCCAGATTACAAGCCCCACCCAATTGATTACAAGTCATTGTTTTCATCTACTTAAACCTCTTTTGATTAGTATATTCATTTAACGCACTGCGGTTGGCCATTAAAACCTCCATGATAGGCGTTTGTTATAAAGCAAATGGGCGACATTGAAGAAAGTCCATTTCGACGTCTCCACCTTGTTCATCAACCTTGCTTTCAGGTGCTTGAAGAAGTTTAACTTCTGGGTTGATCTGGAATACAGAGTTACCAGATTTTATCGACTCTATCTCTATCTCTTTTTCTGCCTGAGCCCTGAGCTATCATTAAGATTTCATTTCGTCGAATTTCGGCGCGAGCTGAGGCAAGTCGCTTTTCTTGCCAAGGTACTAATAATTCCCCAACACCTTTTTCAGCTAGCGTTTCCCATAATTTGAAAAGTAATTTTTCTCCGGGATAATCCATATTTCTCCTTGATGCTTAACAGCCCATTTATGACGCCTAAGACCTCACAATAATTATTAGAGAGCGGCATTTCTAATAAACATCTGTCGTCTTGCCACTCTCAACATGCCGAAAAGTATAGGAGTTAATTTCTGAATTTCCAGCAGACGAAAAAAGAGCGCCGAGCGCTCCTTAATTTTAACAACAAGCTTTGCTTTACAGGGGGCTAAGAACCCAGTAAAAAGTTCTCCATCAGCTCTTTGCCGCCTTCGGTGGCAAAGGATTCTGGGTGAAACTGAATGCCCTGAATAGGGTATTGTTTATGTTTAACACCCATAATTTCATAGCTGTCTGCTCCAAACTCTCCCACTACTGCGGTGAGCTCTAGGCAGTCTGGGATGGACTCTGCTTGTGCCATCAAAGAGTGGTATCGCATCACTTCTAATTGGTCGGGGATGTCTTTAAATACGCCACTGCCATCGTGGCTGATGGGGCTGACTTTGCCGTGCATTGGCAAGTGCGCTTTAACCACCTTGCCACCAAAACAATGCACTATGCCCTGCATACCTAGGCACACGCCTAGCAAGGGGATCTTTGGGCCCAATTCAGTAATGACTTGAGCACACACTCCAAAATAGCTTTGGTCGTCGGGCGAACCTGGCCCTGGTGAGATGATAATACGGTCGGTCTGCGCGGCTTTGATATCGGCTACTGTGACTTGGTCGTTGCGGGCGACAATCACCTCAAAATCACCTATCTGGCTCTTGAGCTTAGCCGTGGATAACACTTCGCCAATATATTGATAGAGGTTATAGGTAAATGAGTCATAGTTGTCGACTAGGTAAACCGTAAACTTACTCATGCTTTGACCTCCATAAATTGCTCTAACACTTTGAGTGTACCGGCAAATTTACGTTGAATTTCTTGATACTCGTCTTCTGAGTTAGAGTCGTAAACGTTACCACCACAGGTTTGTACGTAGGCTTTTGATCCGTTGGCAAACACTGTGCGAATGGGAATGGCAAAAGTGCAATCGCCATTAAAACCAAAGTGGCCTACCGCGCCACCATAGGGCCCGCGACCGTCTAACTCTAGGTCATCAATGATTTTCATGGCTTCTATTTTTGGCGCACCGGTTAAGGTGCCAGCCGGGAAGTTGCTCGCTAAAGCGGAAAACATGTCTTCATTTTCGGCCATGATGCCCACAATTTCACTGGAAATATGTTGTACATGGCTAAACCGCTTAATGTCCATCAAACTGCGCACTTTGACGGTGCCAAAGCGTGCTACACGGCCAATGTCGTTGCGGTGCAGGTCCACAATCATATTGTGCTCGGCAATTTCTTTCGGATCATTTAGAAGCGTACGCGCTAGGGCCGTGTCTTCTTCTGAGGTGGCGCCGCGCTTGGTGGTGCCCGCTAAGGGGTAGGTTTCCATCTCGCCTTGGCGTAAACGGAACAGTAGCTCTGGACTTGCGCCGATAACCTTTTGCTCGCCAAACTTAATGTAATACATTTGTGGAGACGGGTTAATCACGCGTAATTGTTCATATAAGTTAATACTTTCGCCAACCATGTCAAAACGGTACTTAAAGCCCACCTCACATTGGAAGATTTTACCTTCTACGATGTCGCCCTTCACCTTTTTAACGGCCGCCGCGTGTTGTTCGCGATTCATGTCTTCGCCTTGCGGCACCACGCTTAAGCCGCCAATACTAGGCACAGGCTGGCTGATAATAGCTTCAACCAAGTCCATACGGTTTTCTTCGTAATGGAAATAAATCAACTCACCGGTCATTTTGTCGTAAATGAGGCCGTCTTTGTACAAGCCAAACTTAAACGCATCAAATGCATCGCTGGCTGTTAGGCTTAAGCTGGGCTCAAAGTAGTTCATGGCGTCGTAGCCAATATAACCCGTTAAGCCACCGGCATAACGGCGGCTAATAATGTTTTGCGGCACAATTTCACGCAACAAATAATAGGGATTTTCGCTCTCGTAAGACTGGCAATTACCCTGTCTGTCGGTAATGTGCAGTTGATTGCCGTTAGCCCAAAAGGTTTGCTCAGGGTCGAAACCAATCAGCGAATAACGCGAAATATGGCTGTCTTCACCTAGCGACTCGAGCATGTAACAGGTGTCAAATTTTTGCTCAATTTTTTTGAACAACTCAAAAAAATCGCAGCTAGACGTCACCGTCACATAGCTTGGTTTACGAGCCATTTTAATTTTATTAGGGCGAGCTTGAGTCACGATGATGTAGTCTCTAATGGAGTCGGGGATGAATGACGGGCAAATTTACCAGCTTGTAGAGCTCGAGAGCCACGGGTTACGGTGGCAATGCCAACACCCAGCTGTTGAGCGACTTGCCGTTGCGACAAGCCTTGCGAGAGCAACTCGAATATTTGTAAACGGTTGATCAGTTCCTGCTGTTCGTTAGGCGTTAACAAGCCTTCGAGGGCTGCAGTCATAGACTGAGCGTCGGTTTGCAGAAGTAAGTAGTCGGAGACGGGGGCAATGGCTTTATTGTAAGGCATAGCTAAAAACAGAATGTATCAATGTACTAGTACACTATCACATAATTAGAGGCAATCCAATACCCAGTCTGGTTTGTATTCCGATACATCGTAACCATGGTTATAACCACCTCGAACCCCTACACAAGGCATTCCACAGGCCTTTGCTGCGTTTATATCGTTACTCGAATCACCCACCATCAAGCAGTCTTCAACGGCTAACCCTAGTGATTGGGCGGCGTTGATAAGAGGCATAGGGTGGGGTTTTTTTTGGTCAAATGTATCACCACAATACACCAGTTCAAAATACGCTAAAATGCCAAATTGCTGCAACAAAGGTTTAGTAAAACGGCTGGGTTTGTTAGTAATCACTCCTTGCTTAATGCCTTGCGATTGCAGCATTGTTAACAGGGGAACCACACCATCGTAGAGCCTGCTTTGCTGGTTGCCAAGTTGCTGATAAGCTTCCATATATAGGCTTAAAGCAGCGTCAAAACGAGGGTCGGCTGCCTGGGGGATAAACTGATCAGCAAGAATACGCTGCACCAACATGGCCGCCCCATTTCCCACCCACTGCTCTACCTGAGTATGCGTAGGTGCAGCAATATTGAGACTTTTTGCCATACTCAAACTCGCAGCATACAAGTCTGGCAGACTGTCCAATAAGGTACCGTCTAAGTCGAACAGGACTAGTTTTGGCCGAAATCCAACGGCATCAATTAAGTTCACAAGCTTAGTTTGATGCCAGCTGTGTGCGCATTAAATCGATGGTGTCTTTATAGTCATCGGTATTAAAAATGGCGGAACCAGCGACAAAGGTGTCGGCGCCCGCCGCGGCTATTTCGGCAATGTTGGCTACACCCACACCACCGTCAACTTCTAAGCGAATGTCTAGCCCAGAATTGTCGATACGCTGGCGTACCAAACGTAGCTTATCTAGAGTTGAAGGGATGAACTTTTGACCACCAAAACCCGGGTTAACCGACATCAATAGAATCATGTCCAAGCGATCCATAACATGATCGAGGTAATGCAGTGATGTTGCGGGATTAAATACCAAACCGGCTTTAGCGCCGCCGTCTTTGATCATTTGTAAGGAGCGGTCTATATGCTCACTGGCTTCGGGGTGAAAGGTAATGTAGCTAGCACCGGCCGCCAA
This sequence comes from Oceanospirillaceae bacterium, assembly GCA_018647765.1. GTDB lineage: Bacteria > Pseudomonadota > Gammaproteobacteria > Pseudomonadales > Balneatricaceae > Njordibacter. Next base: position 14,772 of record JABGSN010000032.1, read on the forward strand.
AAACTCTTCAATCATACGATCCACCGGCTTCACCATTAAATGTACATCAATGGGTGCAGTGATACCGTAATCCCGTAAGGCTTTACAAACCATGGGGCCAATAGTGAGGTTAGGCACGTAATGGTTATCCATCACATCAAAATGAACAATATCAGCCCCCGCTGCCAATACATTTTCAACTTCTTCACCTAAGCGCGCAAAGTCGGCAGCTAGAATAGAGGGTGCGATTTTAAAATCAGCCATAATAAAGGTCTTTCCAGGAATTAATTAATACAGTAAAACTACTTGCGTGACTTTTTAATAGCGTCGTAAGCGGCTTGAATTTCTTGCGTTTTTTCTTTGGCTATTTGCATCATTTCATCGGGTAAGCCGCGAGCTACCAACTTATCTGGATGGTGCTGACTCATCAGCTTACGGTAGGCCGTTTTAAGGGTTTTAGCATCACAGTCTTGGTCTACACCTAAAACGCCATAGGCTTGCTTTAAGCCCAGGCCACCGTTCGATTCAAACTGCCCTTGACCACCACCTTGGTGAAACGATTGTTCGGCTTTCATGCGCTGCGTAACGGCTTCAAATTCTTGCTGACTTATCCCTAACAGCTGGCAAACTTCGGTTAACACGCGCCCTTCTGAGGGGCTAAATTCACCATCAACCAAAGCCGCTTGTAGCTGAATCTCAATAAACATTTGTCGCACGGAGACGTTGTTCACTAAGGCGCGACGAAGGGGCTCGAGTACTTGGCTCAGGTCAAACTGTGCGCTTTTGCCTTGACCAAAACACTCAATCGCCCGTTTTCTTAGTGCACCCGTGAGTTGCATCCGCGTCATCACCGCTTCGGCATACTGAATCTCTTCTGCCGTCACTTGACCATCAGCTTTAGCAATTTTGCCCATCACGCAAAAAGTAGCATCAAAAAACGCGGTTTGCGCCTTGGCTTGGGTCCAAGTTTCGGCGCCCGCTACGCTACGGATCAACTTGTCGAGGTAATACCCAATGGCGGCGCCAAAAAACACACCGCTAATGCCTCCTGTTAAGCCAATTAAGGCGCCAATAACCAACCCAGTACGGTGGCGCGCCATGTTGACGCCAAAGCTATAACCATTCACACATTCACCTGTATAAAAAATCCGTATCGAAATCTGAGCCTATGATAGGCAAACGAGGCATTAAGTGCCATATAAGCGGGCCATTAATTACCAAAATTGACACTTTTAGCCAATTCCAACCTCAAGTCGCACCCTTCTTCTAAAAATTGGTTTAAACTTAGGCGAAGTTAAAGTGTAAACCCCTGATTAGTCACTGTTGCCAACGGATTCCTTTTGTTATTTCTTAAGCCCTCTCTAGCTCAATATTTTATTGCCAAGCGTACTGTTACATTGATTTGCACAAGCCTTATCATGCTATTGGCTGCCTCTACAGTAACGGCAGAAACAAACTTACCCCACCCACTTCTGCTTGACTGGCAACCTCAACCCGCAACAACGGATGATTACTGCCCAGGTTATTATTTACCTTACCAGGCGCCTGCACTAAACCCAAACACTCCAGCCAATCAACAGCCCTTGTACAGCCACTCCGATGCGAGCGAATATGAAGAAGGCGTAACTCACCTAAAAGGTAATGTAGAGATACGCCAAGGCGTACAACAAATTACCAGCGATTACGCGCGTCTTGATAACAACCAACGTTTGGTCGACATTATTGGCAACGTAAAATACCGTCGCCACAATATCATCATGCAAAGCGATGACGCCTCGTTTGATATGGATAGTTCGGAGGCCCAGCTCAGCCAAGCACAGCTGTCCATACCAAACAACGAATTGCGCGCTAATGCCGCATCCATTGATTATCACGCTGATGAAACCGTGACAATGAACCAAGGCAGCTTTACCTTTTGCCCGCCCGGCAATAATGCATGGGCCATTCATAGTAACAAAATTGACTTAGATCCCAACCAAGGGTTCGGCGAAGCTCAAAATGCTATATTAAAAATTGGGGCTGTGCCGGTATTTTATTTACCTTGGATGAGTTTCCCCATAGACGACCAACGGCGCTCAGGATTCCTCTTTCCTACACTAGCCCGCTCAAGCCAGATGGGGTTAGACATAACGACGCCTTATTATCTTAATTTAGCACCCGACTATGACGCCTTAATGACACCTCGCTTTACTGAGTTTGGTGGCACCACACTAGGCACAAAAATACGCCACATGAACGCCGACTCCGAGCAGTCGTTGTACTTTAATTGGGCGCTGTCAGATCCTAACTCTACACAACAACGGTGGTTAACCGAGTTCAACCATAAGGGCCAAATTAGCCCTACTTTGTCTTCCAGTATCCATATTAAAAGGGTAAGCGATGCAGAGGTGTTTAACGACTTCGACCTAACCCAAGCAGCCAATGAAACCAACAGCCTAGCCAGCAAAGCCCAAGTTAACTACCAAGGCGACAATGTATGGCTGAGTAGCGCAAGCTTAGCCCTAATCACCCATCAAAACTTAACCACCAGTACGCCCGCGTATGACCAATTGCCACACGCCAGCCTTGCCGGAGGTGCCACTATAGATTACGACTCGGTGCCAGTAACTGGCCGCTACCAGCTTGATTTGAGCCACTTTACCCGTGACACCAGTCACTTAGCTGCCAACAGTCAGTTAACAGGCACACGCATCCACCTGCAACCGAGTGTAAGCTCGTCGTGGACAACCGACTATAGTTTTATTAAACCTAAACTGAGTCTGCCTATCACCCAGTACCAGCTGGCTAATACCCCTACCAACATCCAGGCAAGCAAAACCCGCATGGTGCCCCAGTTTGAGCTGGATACTGGGCTACTGTTCGAGCGCGAACTTAATATGGGCTATAGCCAAACCTTAGAACCCAGGCTGTACTACGCTTACGCCCCCTTTAAATGGCAAGATGACATCACAATTTTTGACACCAGCCTCAACGGCAAACCATTCTACCAAGCGAACCGATTTAGTGGTTTCGATCGTATTGCGGACACTAATCGCGTTACCTTAGGTGTGGACAGCCAATTTCTTGATGCCAAAGGCTGGCAAAAAGCCAAACTGTCGATGACCCAAATCCACTACCTGAGCAACCGGCAGGTACAATTAAGCAGTAGCACTAGCGCCAACACTGAAACTTATTCACCTATTTATGGTCACATGAGTTATCAACTTAATCCGTATTGGAGTTCGAGTTTAAACCTCGACTGGAGTCCACGTTCAGGCAACGTTGAAGCCACTACGGCGAGCATGAAATATCAGCCCAGTAACAACCAAATTGTTGATGTGAAATACACCGAAAAACTTAACAGCACCCAACAAGGTGAAGTGTCGGTAGTATGGCCACTAAACCCTCAATGGACGTTAATAGCCAAGCACAAAGAGGACCTGCGCAATCAACAATTGCAGGACGGAATTGTAGGTATAGAATATGCAAACTGTTGCTGGAAAGGGCGTTTAGTAAGCCGCCATTGGCTGGTGGATCAAACCAAAGGTGTTGAGCACGGCGTGTTTTTTGAACTCTCCCTCAAGGGTTTAGGTGATAGCGAGAAACAACTGACCAGCGGCAACCAAGTCCGCATGGCCGATTTTATGAAAGGAATTACAGGTTACAATGAACGCACTCAATAAATACGGCTTGGGTTTTGCCCTAAGCTTAACCCTGAGCCTGACAACCGTTCACGCTTTTGCAGCACAGCAGCTAGACCGCATTGTGGCGGTAGTGAATGACGACATTGTTTTGCAAACCGACGTTAACCTACGTCTAAGTCAGATCCAACAACAATTGGCCCAAAACAATACCCAGGTACCTAGCCTTGACGTATTAACATCGCAAGTATTGGATCAGTTGGTTATTGAAAACCTGCAATTGCAGCTAGCCCAAGCGCAAGGCGTACACATTGCCGCCGCCAGCCTAGACCAAGCCCTTGAGCGAATTGCTAAAAGCAACCAACTCAGTCTGGCGCAACTGCAACAAGCGGTCACCAACTCTGGCGACACCATGGCGCATTTTCGTGACAAAATTCGCCAAGAAATGACCATCAATGAAGTTCAAACCAGCTCGGTTAACAAGCGTATTCGCGTCAGCGAACACGAAGTTGATCGTTATTTGGCGTCTAATCAAGGCCAAGCCTTAGCTGAGACTGAATACGAAATTGGCCATATTTTGGTTAACCTTAGCACCACGCCAGATGCACAAGAACTAGCAGCCGCACAAGCTAAACTAGACCTAATAACGGCCCAACTTGCTCAGGGCAACGATTTTTCTAGCCTAGCAGTAAGCCACTCAGACGCACTTAACGCCTTAGAGGGCGGTAACCTTGGCTGGCGCAAAGGCAGCCAGCTACCTAGCCTATTTGCGGAACCTATTAGTGACATGCAAGCAGGTGATGTAAGCCAACCTATTCGTAACAGCAACGGTTTTCACCTCATTAAACTCATCAACAAACGCGGCGTGAGTGTGCAAACCATCGCTCAAACTAAGGCCAACCACTTGCTCATTTTGCCCAATGAGATTAGAACGGCCACTCAAGCCCAAGAGCTCATTAACGAATTACATCAACGCATCATTAACGGCGCCGACTTTTATGACCTAGCCCGCACCTTTAGTGACGATGCTAACTCGGCCCCGAGTGGCGGCGACTTAGGCTGGGTGAATCACGACCAATTGCCGCAATTGTTACAATCTGAGCTAGAAAAACTAGCCCTGGGCGAACTAAGCCTACCCATTCAAAGTGACTCTGGCTGGCACCTATTGCAAGCCATAGAGCGCCGCACCAAAGACGTAGGGCAAGCTAATTTACGTTACCAAGCCAAACAAACTATTCGCCAAAGTAAGTTTGCTGGAGAGTTAGAGAATTGGTTACGAGAAATCCGCAACCAAGCCTACATCGAGATTCGTTAACCATGTCAGTAGTGAGCCGATTACTCGTCACTGCGGGCGAACCCGCAGGCATTGGTCCTGATCTATGCTTAACCTTGGTGGGCCAGCCCCACCCACAGCTTAACGACGTTGAAATTGTTATTGTTGCCGACATGGGCGTGTTGCAAGACAGAGCCTGCAAGCTGAGTTTAAGCATCGATTTTTGCCATTTTGATCTCAAGCAACCCGCCGCTATTACGCCTAGCAATCAACTCAAAGTACTGCACGTGCCATTAGCAGTAGAAAGCCGCGCGGGCCACTTAGATGCAGACAATGCAGGCTATGTGCTCAACACACTTAATATTGCCTGTGATGCGTGCCTAGACGGCCGTGCTCAAGCCATGATCACGGCACCGGTTCATAAGGGCATTATTAACCATGCGGGCACGCCCTTTAGTGGCCACACCGAATACTTGCAGCAACGTTGTGGCGCAGAACAAGTGGTGATGATGCTGGCGTGTGACGCCATGCGCGTCACCCTAGCTACCACACACTTGCCCCTTAAAGACGTATCTGCAGCCATAACCCCTAAGCTACTCAAGCAAACATTACACATTGTAAACAACGAGTTAAAGGCCAAATTTGGCATTGCCCAACCCACTATTTACGTGTGTGGCCTAAACCCCCATGCAGGCGAAGACGGCCACCTAGGTCGTGAAGAGATTGACGTCATTATCCCGGCACTGGAACAGCTACGCAGCGAAGGCCTTAACCTCGTTGGCCCGTTACCTGCAGACACCCTATTTAACCCCACCAACCTCGATCGTGCCGATGCTATTTTAGCCATGTATCACGATCAAGGGCTACCCGTGCTAAAATACGCAGGTTTTGGTGATGCGGTAAACATCACCTTAGGTTTACCCATTATTCGCACCTCCGTTGACCACGGCACCGCATTAGATTTGGCTGGCAGCGGCCAAGCTAACGCCAGCAGTTTATTGCTAGCCACGTTACAAGCGATGCAGTTAACCAAGCTTTATTAGAGACATTTATGGCTAGCCAAACTCCAAAAAAACACCAAGCGCGTAAGCGTTTTGGGCAAAACTTTTTACAAGACCAAGGCATTATTCGTCATATTGTGGCCTGTATTCGCCCTAAACCAGAGCAAACCATCGTTGAAATTGGCCCCGGCCTAGGCGCCATTACCGAGCACCTGCTCGCGGCCACGGGCAGCCTTGACGTGGTGGAGCTCGACCGCGATTTACTACCTCACCTACGTATTGCGTTTGCCAGCTATGGCAATAACTTGCGCATTCACGAGGCTGATGCCCTTAAATTTGATTTTAGCAGCATCAGCCCCGAGTCCAATCCGCAACCCAAGTCTTTACGTATTGTAGGCAACTTGCCCTACAACATTTCCACACCATTAATCTTCCACCTATTGGATCAAGCAGATCTCATTGAAGACATGCACTTTATGCTGCAAAAAGAAGTGGTAATACGTTTAGCCGCAGGTGCAGGCACCAACAACTACGGCCGCCTGAGTATTATGGCACAGTATTTTTGCCGTGTAGACAACCTATTCGAAGTGCCGCCAGAAGCCTTTGACCCAAGGCCAAAAGTGGATTCTGCTATTGTACGTATGGCGCCCTACGCCGTACTACCACACCCAGCAAAAGATTTTAAACATTTTGAAAGTTTGGTTAAAACCGGTTTTGCCCAACGTCGCAAAACCTTGCGTAATAACTTAAAAGGTATCATTGACGACCAACAGTTGCAAAGTTTGGGCATAGACCCTAGCATTCGACCTGAACGCTTAACCGTGGCCGACTTTGTGGCCATCAGCAACCTTCTTACTTGAGCTAGGGCCAACCGATGCAAACCCCAGACCACGACTTAGACCAAGATTACGACTTTAATGTTGGTGTGCAAACCGAATTTCTTGCTGAACAGTCGGCCCCCAGCCGCAACCGGTATGTGTTTGCCTATAAAATCACCATTACCAATAGTGGCAGCCAAAGTGCGCAGCTCATGAGCCGTAAATGGCTGATTACCGACGGCGACGGCAAGACCCAAGAAGTGTCTGGAGACGGCGTAGTAGGCCAACAGCCTGTGATCGAACCTGGCAAACGTCATCAATACACCAGCGGCACGGTACTTGAGACAAAAGTGGGCAGCATGAGCGGGCTTTACCAAATGGTGGCTGCCGATGGCCATGAGTTTTCGGCCTCCATACCGCCATTTACCTTGTCTTACCCTAACGCCCTGCACTAACGGCCAGCCACTATGACCAGCTATGCCGTTGGCGACATACAAGGCTGCTTAGAACCACTCAAAGCGCTACTGGAAAAAGTGCAATTTACCAGTGGCGACCAACTTTGGGTGGCCGGCGACTTAGTTAATCGCGGACCCGACTCCCTCAATACACTACGCTTGATTAAGTCATTAGGTACAGACGCCAAGGTGGTACTGGGTAATCACGACCTACACCTATTAGCGCTAGATGCAAAACAAGCCACACTAAAACCAGGCGACACGCTACAGCCTATTTTTGAGGCCCACGACCGTCGTGAGTTATTACACTGGTTACAGCAACAACCACTGCTGCACTACAACGCCCAAATCAACACGGTGATGACCCATGCGGGCGTGCCCCCTTGTTGGGATTTACCGCAAGCCATAGCGCTTGCTCAAGAAATGCAAACCGTGTTGCAAAGTAATCAAGCCCACCGATTTTTTAGCCATATGTACGGCAACCTGCCCGACTTATGGCAAGATGATTTACAAGACATCGAACGCTGGCGCTGTATTACCAATTATTTCACTCGTATGCGTTTTGTGCGCCCAGACGGTGGCCTCGACTTAGTTAACAAAGACAAACCCAATTTATCCGGCGACTACCAAAATGCCAGCACCTTACCCTGGTTTAAATTAGCCAGCCGAGTTAAAGCACGACAAGTATTTGGCCATTGGGCCGCCTTAGAGGGTGACACAGGCCTGGCCGAGGTTATTAACTTGGACATGGGTTGTGTATGGGGTGGCCAGCTAAAACTCATGCGTTTAGACGACGGCCAATGTTTTAGCGTGTCATGTAGCTAATTGCACAAACCTTGTCGAAACACTAAACTGCTGATCTCTTTATAGGATACCCATATGTCTGAAATACTTTATATCGCGCCATTCGACGTCATGTCCAAAGTTGAGCAAGGCGCTTACCTGGTTGATATTCGTGATATTAACAGTTACCAAAACCACCATATAAAAAACAGCCATCGTATTGATAACGAAAACCTGCCCGAATTTCTTCGTGAGGCCAATATGGAAAAACCCATTATTGTTTGTTGCTACCATGGCGTAAGCTCAGTCCAAGCCGCAGGCTTCTTAGCACAACAAGGGTTTGACGAAGTGTACAGCCTAGAAGGCGGTTTCGCTGCGTATTCGCTACAACAGCCGGAACATTGCAACGCCCTATGAGATTAAGCCTTAATGAGCACTAGCCAAACCTACCTCGTAGGAGGCGCTGTACGTGATAAATTACTGGGATTGCCAGTGCACGAACACGACTACGTGGTGGTGGGCAGTACGCCAGAGGCATTGGTGGCTCAGGGTTATACCCAAGTAGGCAAAGACTTTCCGGTTTTTTTGCACCCCCAAAGTAAACAAGAATATGCACTGGCACGTACCGAACGCAAGGCCGGCCAAGGTTACACCGGGTTTGATGTTTATGCCTCACCCAAGGTGACGTTAGAAGAAGACCTGTTACGACGCGATCTAACTATCAATGCCATTGCTCAGGCCGATGACGGCAGCCTCATCGATCCTTATGGCGGCCAGCAAGACTTGCAGGCCAAACTTATTCGTCATGTATCTCCCGCCTTTAGCGAAGACCCGCTGAGGGTATTACGTGCCGCGCGTTTTGCAGCCCATTTACACCACTTAGGTTTTAGCATTGCCCCAGAAACTCAGGCGCTACTGATCACTTTGGTGCGTTCGAGCGAACTCAACACTCTAGCCAAAGAACGTATCTGGCAAGAAACCTGTAAAGCGCTGGCCAGCCAAAGCCCGTGGGTTTATTTTGAAGTGCTAGAACAATGTGGCGCATTAGATCAGCTAATGTCGCCGTTGGCCGAGTTACTCAGCCGTAAACCGCATGCCCTCACCGGCCTACAATTATTAAGCCAAACGGATGCCAGTGTTGACTTGCGCTTGGCGGGTATTTTGTATCAGCTTAACAAGTTACAGATAGAAGATTTAGCCGCTCAAATTAAGCTACCCAATGCACCCAAAACACTGGCCCTAGCCATCAGCAACCACCAGCGCGCCCTGCGCGCCTACGACGAACTCGACGCCCCCCAAAGACACCACTTATTAAGCAGCCTTGGGCTCGTTCGTAAACCAGAATTATTAACCGCGTTAATGACTTTGTGCCAAGCCATTACCCAAAGCAAAGAGCCTTTGTTTGGGTGGAGTTCCCCTCAAGCACAGATATCAGCCGACTTAAACGCCATCAATAGCGTTAAACCAGCCAAACTCATGGCGCAAGGGTATAGTGGTAAAGATTTAGGTGAAGCCCTTAAACAAGCACAGGTCGCGCAGTTAGAAAGATAATTGCACTTGGCTAAGGTGCTGCGCTAGAGAGCAGTTAGAGTGCAACTGAGCCATGCTTTGACCAGAGCACGGATGCACTAAGTTGGGGGCCAAATCTGCCAGCGGTTGCAATACATAAGCACAGGTGAGGATATCCGGCCGCGGCACTTTTAGCTCGCTATCAACAAGCTCACCAAATAACAGCACATCCATATCTAGGCCATGACTGGCTGGCTTGTCGTTGGCCGCTGCGGGCCTAATACGACCATGTTTAGCTTCTACCCTGCGGATCCAGGTCATCAGCTCACTGAGGCTCATCGGGCAGGCAAACCTCACCACCATATTTAGAAAGTCTGGCCCATTCATGCCTATAGCGGGTGCCAGGTACACTGGCGACAAGTCGATTGCACCAAACTGCTCTCGCAACTCAGCAACACCGGCTTGCAAGCTTGCTTGAGGCTTAACATTAGCCCCAAGGCCCAAATAAACTTGCGTCATCATGCCGGCTTTTGGCCACGTTCAATGATCACACCCACGTCTGCTGCATTGGCGATAGCATCGGGTTTGCCCAACTTAATACGCACAAAAGGTACCGGAAATTCTGACAATACTAAGGCGGCAATTTCTTCGGCCATGGTTTCGACCAGCAAAAACTCACTAACTTGCACAAACTGCGTCAATCGATCCGACACGTCTTTGTAGCTCACGGTGCGATCAATATCTTCGGTTGCTGCAGACGGGCTTATATCCACTGCCATTTCAATGTCTAGCACGACCTTTTGTTTGATCTCACGTTCCCAATCGAAGATGCCAATTACAGTCTCAACGGTTAAGCCGTGTACATATACTGTGTCCATAAAAGAGTCTCATCATTAAATCTAATAGATTATTAAACTACTTAGGGTAGCTCATTAACTGCCAACAGCTCATTGAGAGGCCAGCGCGGTTTTACTTTTAGGGTTAAGTCGTCGCTTTGCCCTGCTGCCAGACGCTGAGCACCTGCGTATGCGATCATCGCCCCATTGTCGGTGCAATACTCGGGCCTAGGGTAATACACCTTGGCGCGCAATTTAGCGGTTTCGGCCGCCAGTTTTTCGCGTAATTTTAGGTTAGCGCTCACGCCACCTGCCATCACCAAGATTGAAATCTCTGTTTGCTGCAACGCACGTCTACATTTAATGGCCAAAGTATCCACCACAGCCTGCTGAAAGGCCACCGCAATGTCGGCCTTGTCTTGTTGATTGAGGCTGCCTTGCTGCTTTTGAATATCTTGAATGGCGTATAAGGTGGCTGTTTTGAGGCCACTAAAACTCATATCCAAACCGGGACGGTCAACCATGGGGCGCGGGAACTTAAACCGCGTGGCGTCGCCCTGCAAGGCTAACTTAGCCACTAATGGGCCGCCGGGGTAGTCCAAGTCCATCATCTTGGCCACCTTATCAAAGGCTTCGCCTGCGGCATCATCTAGCGACTCCCCCAGTAGCTCGTAGTCGCCTAGCGAACGCACGTGCACTAATTGGGTATGACCACCCGAAACCAACAACGCCACAAACGGTGGTTTCGGGGCATTTTTTTCTAACATCGGCGCCAATAAATGGCCTTCCATATGATGTACGCCAAGGGTGGGTATATCCCACGCCATGCCCAATGCTCGACCGGTGGCTGCCCCCACCATTAGTGCACCAATGAGGCCAGGACCAGCAGTGTAGGCAATGCCGTCAACATCACCATAGGCAAGGCCGGCCTTACCAAACACCTCACGCATCAAGGGCACGAGTTTGCGAATGTGGTCGCGGGAGGCTAACTCGGGTACTACGCCGCCGTATTCTGCATGCACTGCCACCTGGCTATATAGGGCTTCAGCCAAAATGGCACCATTGCCTAAACCATCCACATCGGTGTCGTAGATTGCCACGCCAGTTTCGTCGCAAGATGTTTCTATGCCTAATACACGCATCAATAAAGCCAAATAAAGTCTATAATAGGGCGCGAATTTTACCCCTCATCCGCCTCAATAACCACCTGCACAAGTGGCTATAGTCACAGTTAACTCATAACTTGAGTAAAAGTCTGCTAACTTAACCCAAACTGGGGTTTACACTGACTAACACATAGGAGTAAAATACGCGGCCTTGAACACTCAGGAACACCTTCCGATAGCCGTTAACACAATGACTGGAATGTGAATAGAAAACATTAGGATTACTGCCTACCGCAGCATCCACAATTAGGTAAAGATATGCCAGCTGTAAAACTGAAAGACAACGAACCATTTGACATCGCCCTACGTCGCTTCAAGCGCGCTTGTGAAAAAGCAGGCACTTTAGCAGACGTGCGTTCAAAAGAATTCTACGAAAAGCCTACCAGCGTTCGTAAGCGTCAAGCTGCTGCTGCAGTTAAGCGTCATGCTAAGAAGCTAGTACGCGAAAACCGTCGTCACGTTCGTCTTTACTAGGTTTTACACCTACTAATACAGAACCTTGCACGACCTGTTAATTGCACTATAGATATAGTGCGGCTAACCATCTTTACATAGGGGCGGTTTTTCAGTTACCCGCCCCTTTGTCGTTTCTGACGTTTGCGCATAAAGCCCAAATGCATCAACATCAAGCAACTGAAACCAACATAGGCAGAACTCACCATGTCAGACTTAAAGCTTCAACTTAAAGACGCTCAAAAACAAGCCATGCGTGACAAAAACAAGCCTCGCTTAACCTGCATTCGCACCATGCTTGCAGAATTCAAGCGCATTGAAGTAGACGAGCGCATCGAACTAGACCAGGCCCGCGGCCTAGGTGTGTTAGACAAAATGCTCAAACAACGCCGCGACTCGATCACCCAATACGAAGCAGCAGCACGCCAAGACTTGGCCGACGTCGAGCACTTTGAAATGGGCGTGATTCAAGAATTTTTACCCACACCTTTAACCGATGACGAAGTGACTGCGCTAATCGCACAAGCCATTACCGACACTGGCGCGAACAACATGAAGGACATGGGTAAAGTCATGGGCGTACTTAAGCCACAGTTGCAAGGACGCGCAGATATTGGCAAAGTAAGCGGTAAGATTAAAGCGCAACTCGCGTAAGCTTTTATAAAAAAGGCAAACCCCTTGGCCGCACGCATACCGCAATCGTTTATCGATGACCTACTCGACCGCACCGACATTGTTGATTTGGTTGATAGCCGCGTAAAGCTCAAAAAAACTGGCCGCAACTACTCCGCTTGCTGCCCCTTTCACAAAGAAAAAACACCCTCCTTTAGCGTGGCACCAGACAAACAGTTTTACTACTGCTTTGGCTGTGGCGCTGGCGGCAATGCCATTGGCTTTTTAATGGAGTTAGAAAACCTTAATTTTCCCGAAGCGGTAGAAGAACTCGCAGGCAAAGCCGGCCTCACGGTACCTAAAGACGACGGCATTACCAGCCAAGCGGCCACCGAGGCCAGCCAAGCCAAAACCAAGGCTCGCAACCAAGCCTACGACCTACTCAACCGTGCTAGCCAGTATTACCAGAGCCAACTACGGCGCCACAGCGAGCGCCAAAAAGCAGTGTTTTACCTTAAAGGCCGAGGCCTCAGCGGCCAAATCGCTCAACGCTTTGGCATTGGCTACGCCCCCACTGGCTGGCAGAACCTAATGACGGAACTCGCCCCCAATGGCTGCCAAGAATCCAACCAAGAACAACACTTGATTGATTGCGGCATGGTGGTTGAGAAAGAAGAAAGCAAACGCCGTTACGACCGCTTTCGTGACCGTATTATGTTCCCCATTAAAGACTACAAGGGCCGCATTATTGCCTTTGGTGGCCGCGTATTAGGCGACGAAAAACCAAAATATCTCAACTCGCCAGAAACCGAGGTATTCCACAAACAGCGCGAACTGTACGGCCTCTACGAAGCCCGCCAGCAAGAACGCAACCTCAAGCGTATTTTGGTGGTTGAAGGGTACATGGATGTCGTGGCCCTAGCGCAGCATCAAATTAACTATGCCGTGGCCACCTTAGGCACCAGCACCAGCAGCTATCACTTAGAACGCATTTTTAAGCTCGTCAGCGAGGTGGTTTTTTGTTTTGATGGCGATGCCGCCGGCCTCAAGGCCGCCGACCGAGCCATGCACACCTGCCTACCGTTTATGGAAGACGGCCGACAAGCACGGTTTTTATTGCTACCAGACGGTGAAGACCCCGACTCATTAGTGCGCCAAATCGGTAAAGATCAACTCAGCCAACGCATTGTTGAAGCCACACCGCTGAGCGACTTTCTGTTTCAGCGACTGGGCAAAGAGCTAGACCCGCACAACTTAGAACACCGCGCCAAATTAGCCACCGACGCCAACCCACTGATCAACACCATGCCCAATGGCATCATGCGCAGCATGATGCAGGCACGCTTGAGCAAAATTACCGGCCTAGATAAAGACACCCTGGCCGAACTTGCGGCCCTTAAAGCACCTGCCGTTGCGGCGCAATCCGCCACCGTAGACACATCGGCGCCCACACCAACAGCAGCCAAGCCATCGCCAGAAATAGCACCTCATAGCACCCACGACTACGCCGATTACCACATGGCTGATAGCGAGTCACACACCGATGACGATGCCCGGTACTGGCACTCGGATGAGCACCAGGCAGCGCCTCAAATGCCGCAAGATGCCGCTCCGGCGCATAACTTTAACGCCAACTTACCCAAGGTGCAAAATCCAGCTCAAGCGGCCATTCGAGTCATCCTTCGCCACCCAGAAACAGTACAACACATCAGCCAAATCCCTAGCCACCTTGGCCAATTACTGATGCCCGATGCCGCGGTGTTAACCCAGCTATTAACCACCATTCAAGCCATGCAAGTAACCCTTGGGCGCTGGCCGATCACCTCCGAAGTGCACATTGAATGTGCCCCATGGGATGCTTGGCCAATGTTACGCCAACTCGCCGCCATGGAGTCACTGTTGCCACTAGGTGATCACGCCCAACAACTTCAAGCCGCCATCGATAAGTTGCTCGAACACCACCTAGACGAGCGCTTTAACCAGCTATTACATCAAGTTGCGCAACCCAATTCCGACCCAACAGCCAAACAACAGATAAAAACCCTGTTAAAAGAAAAAGAAGAGTTGCAAAAGCGGCTGAAAAGTAGACAATAGCCTTACCTAAGGATCTTATACTGGTCCGCGGCCCAAGGGCGGCATGCTAAGCATTGCAAAAACAGACCCATTTAGAGCCATCGTCTAGTGCAGGCACTCAAAAGCACAATTCATTAGCTAATTCCGAGTCATTTGTGGAAGAACCTCCGCTTCTCGACTATAATGGAGAGCTAGCATTTTATATTATCCGTCCACCTAATAGGGTAGTCATGGCCGCCAACGAACAGCAGCAATCGCGTTTAAAACAACTGATCACCAAAGGTCGTGAACAGGGTTTCTTAACTTACGCAGAAGTTAACGATCACCTGCCACAAGATATCGCCGATCCAGATCAAGTCGAAGACATTATCGGCATGATCAACGACATGGGTATTACTGTATCTGAGCAAGCGCCAGATGCTGAAACTTTACTCATGACCGATGGTGACTCCACCGACGAAGCCGCCGCCGAAGAAGCTGCCGCAGCCCTGGCTGCAGTAGAAACAGAAGCCGGCCGCACCACCGACCCCGTACGTATGTACATGCGCGAGATGGGCACCGTAGAGCTCCTAACTCGCGAAGGCGAAATCGTCATTGCCAAGCGCATCGAAGAAGGCTTACGCGATGTTATGTCTGCCGTAGCACACTATCCAGATAGCGTAATTACCATCATTAACGCCTACAAACGCATTGTTGAAGATGAAGGCCGCTTAAGCGACCTGTTCAGCGGTTATATCGATCCAGATGGTGAGCCAAACCCATCTCCAATCAACCCCACCACCGTGGTTAAAAGCGATGATGACGAGGACGAGGAAGAAACAGATAACGGCCCAGATCCAATTGAAACTGCAGAGCGTTTTGCAGAATTAGAAGAACACCTAGTTAAAACCTTGCTGCTGGTTGAAAAACACGGCCGCGAGAGCAAACAAGCCAAAGAATCATACGCCCACCTTGGTTTCTTGTTCTCACCTCTTAAGCTGGTACCCAAACACTTTGAGTCAATTGCTAAGTGGCCACGCGCCGCACTAGCCAATATTCGTGCGCAAGAAAAGATCATCAGCACCATTTGTTATCGTAAAGCCAAAATGCCGCGTGAAGACTTCCTAGCGCAGTTTCCAGGCAACGAAACCAACACTGGCTGGGCCGACGAACTCATTGCCCAAAACGCTCCTTACTCTAATATTATCCGTCGCAATGCGGTAGACCTTAGGCGTGCGCAACGCAAACTGGCCATGATAGTGGACGACTCGGGCATTAGCCTGAGCGAAATCAAAGATATCCACCGCCGCATGACCATTGGCGAGGCCCGTACCCGCCGCGCCAAGAAAGAAATGGTAGAAGCCAACTTACGTTTGGTCATCTCTATTGCCAAAAAATACACCAACCGTGGTTTGCAGTTCTTAGACTTGATCCAAGAAGGCAACATAGGCTTAATGAAAGCCGTAGATAAGTTTGAATACCGCCGTGGTTATAAGTTCTCTACGTATGCCACTTGGTGGATTCGCCAGGCCATCACTCGCTCAATCGCAGACCAAGCACGTACCATTCGTATTCCGGTACATATGATCGAGACCATCAACAAGCTGAACCGTATTTCTCGTCAAATGCTACAGGAAATGGGCCGCGAACCTACGCCAGAAGAATTAGGCGAACGTATGGAAATGCCGGAAGATAAGATCCGCAAGGTATTAAAAATCGCTAAAGAGCCGATTTCTATGGAAACCCCCATCGGCGACGATGAAGATTCTAGCCTAGGCGACTTTATTGAAGATAGCTCCATGGACTCCCCAATCGACTCCGCTACTGGCGAAGGCTTAAGGGAAGCCACCAAGGATGTATTGGCAGGCCTTACAGCCCGTGAATCTAAGGTATTGCGTATGCGTTTCGGTATCGAAATGAACACCGACCATACCCTAGAAGAAGTAGGTAAACAGTTTGACGTAACACGTGAACGTATTCGTCAAATCGAAGCCAAAGCCTTACGTAAATTGCGCCACCCAATGCGCTCAGATCATCTACGTAGCTTCATCGAAGATTAAGCCTAGACCTATAATTAGGCCAATAAAAAGCCATGCTCAGCTGCTAAACACTTGTCGGCAGTTGGGCATGGCTTTTTTGTGTTTGTTACTTAAGTTTATTGCGGGAATTCGCCCACGGGTCAAAATTCCCACTCTCATCTTTAACCGGCGTCTCTGCACGTGCTTTAGGCTGAGGCGTCCACGGCGACTTGGGTTCAGACCGGCCACCCGCCTTTTGCCAAGGCTTATCATCACTACGTGAGCTCTGGCTACGGCCAGACTTACGGTCATAATCTTGAGCCAGCTTGGCACGCTGCTCCTGCATCCGTTCAGCATCCTCCAAGGTTAACTCACACGGCTCTCCGGGCACCTGACCTTCTGGGATAATGCGATCTCTAGGGGGCAACTCAAATTGGTCACTCGCCACCTTAGGTAAGTTTTTAAACTTGTAAAGGTAAAAGCCCTCTACCTTTTCGCGAGCCCAGGTTGTTTTCTTCAAAAACTTAACACTAGATTCAATACTTGGATTAATTTTGAAGGTGTTAATCCACAGGTAAGCGTGAAGAATTTCAAAGCCATAGTGATCCACAATTTCCGTCAACATGGTTTTCAAATTCAAACCATGCAAAGGGTTATTTTGGTAATTAACGTCGTCTGTCATGCGCTTGTGCACCCTATAAGAATTATTGCGCTAATTATACCCTATAGTCACGCCTAATCGTTTACTAACACACCTATTGACTCCAACCTTTGACGGCGGCTATATTGCAGACAGTAACCCCCTTGATGTTAGGCTTATGTCATTTACCCTATTTAAATCAAACAATGCCATCGGCATTATTTGTGCCATTGGCGCTAGCCTGTGCTTTTCTGCCACTGATGTGACCATCAAGTTCCTCAGCGAGGCCTATGCTCTGCATCAAATCATCCTGTTACGCTCGTTAATTGGCATATTTGTTATTATTCTTCTAGTGGTGGCTGGAAAAGGCAGTTGGCGCAGTTTCAAAACCCAGCGCTTAACCACCCACCTTATACGGGGTGGTTTTGTCGTCATGGCCAACATGCTGTTTTTCTTGGGCTTAGCCGCCATGCCATTGGCGGATGCGGTGGCTTTGTTTTTTATTAGCCCGAGCCTCGTCACCTTATTCTCCATCATTTTTCTAAAAGAACAGGTGGGACCACACCGATGGTTTGCTATAGCTTTGGGTTTTGCTGGCGTATTAGTAATGGTTCAGCCTGGCAGCAATAGCTTTGTATCAGCGTCCTTACTGCCCATTAGCGCCGCCTTTGGCTATGCGGCCTTGCACACCCTTACACGTACCATGCGCGCCACTGAGTCAGCCTCCACCATGACCTTTTACATCCAACTGACGTTTATTTTCGTGAGTACCTCCATGTGGGTCATCGTAGGTGACGGTAGCTATAACCAGCCCGACAACCCATCGCTCAATTTTTTACTGCGCCAATGGGCCCCATGGCAAACCCCAGACCTTAAACTATTTGTCATGTTAGGCGTAGCCAGCACCTTTGGCGGTTACCTTATTAGCCAAGCCTACCGTATAGCCGAAGCCTCATTAGCCGCGCCCTTTGAATACACAGCACTACCGTTAGCCATGATTTGGGGTGTGGTCATATTTGGCCAATGGCCCAGCCATATCACATTGATTGGCAGCAGCCTCATTTTAGCATCCGGCCTTTATACCTTGTATAGAGAATTGCTCCACCGACCTAAACAACAACAGGACGCACCCCACTTGTAGGAGCCATACCCATGGGTAAAGTACTGACACAACAGCAAATTGACGACTATCAAACAACCGGTTTTGTCTCCCCGATTGATGTCATGTCTGAAGACGAAGCATTAGCTTACGCACAACGTTTACAGCATGCAGAAACCCAATACCCTAGCGACTTAAGGGGTGCAAACCGCAATAACGCCCACCTCTGCTTTAAATTTTTAGACGAGCTCGCCTACCATCCCAGAGTTTTAGACGCCGTTGAGGACCTTATTGGGGCAGAGTTTTCGCTTTGGGGTAGTGTGTTATTTATTAAAGAACCCAGCTCCAGCCATTTCGTTAGCTGGCACCAAGACGCCACCTATATGGGTATTACCCCTCGCCACTTTGTTACCCCTTGGATCGCATTGACACCAAGCACCCGCCAAACCGGCTGCATGAGCATGATTCCAGGCAGCCACCACAATGACATCCAACCCCACGAAGACACTTACGGTGCAGACAATATACTCACTCGGGGGCAAGAGGTTAAGAATATAGACCCCTCCCAAGCCGTAGATCTCATCTTAAAGCCCGGACAAATGTCGATCCATCACGCCATGATCGTGCATGGTTCTCAACCCAACCTCAGTAAACACCAGCGGCGTATTGGTTTTGCCCTGCAATCGTTCATGCCCACAGGCGCACGCCAAACCATAGGTAAAAATTACTGGTCCCCAGTACGGGGTCGATGCGCACAGGCAAGCGACGTTGCACTCAAACGCCCCAACCACGATATGGACCCCACCGGCATAGCCGAACGGAACAAGGCCAATAAAAACTTTAGCGATATTCTATATCACGGCGCAAAGACAAAAAGAGACTATTAAATCAGTGTTTTAGAGCTTCTGAATCTTGCCCTAAACCACCAGCACGGGTATCATGCGTGCTCCCATACGGGCCTGTGGCGCAGCGGTTAGCGCAGAGGACTCATAATCCTTTGGTCGTCAGTTCAAATCTGACCAGGCCCACCATATCCAGAGAGTTAGTAGGTTAGCGCCTAC
>JABGSN010000024.1 GCA_018647765.1 Oceanospirillaceae bacterium
AAATGATGGTGGGTCGTGGGCGGCTCGAACGCCCGACCAATTGGTTAAAAGCCAACTGCTCTACCAACTGAGCTAACGACCCAAATTCTCTGCGGGGCTTGGTAGCGGTGCCCCTGTACTGCTATAACTCAGTGCCAAGCACTCAGTTATCCCTAATAAAATGGCGGAGGAGGAGAGATTCGAACTCTCGGTGGGCTATTAACCCACGACGGTTTTCAAGACCGTTGCATTCGACCACTCTGCCACCCCTCCGCAGAGGCGCGTATATTAAACCATTGAGCATCAGAGTCAAGGCTCTAATCCACCTGATAAGCAAAAAAGGCCAAAAAAACTCAAAAAAAAGCCAAAAAAAACGAAACCTAATTATTCGCCGCCACAACTAGGGCATGCTGCGTCTTTGGGTAGCGCAAATTGTTGCCACTGCATAGTTTTCGCGTCCAATAACAACAGCTTACCCAGCAACGGCTGGCCAAGCTTGGCAATCACCTTAATGGCCTCCATAGCCTGAACCGCACCAACAATACCGACGACAGGCGCCATTACCCCATTGGTTGAACAGCGACTGTCTTGCGGGCCAGTAAATTGCATTAAGCAATGATAACAGGGCATCTCTGGGTGTCGCGGGTCGACCACCATCACCTGACCTTCCATACGAATAGCCGCGCCAGAAACCAATGGTGTCGCATGCTCTAAGCAAGCCTTATTGACTGCCAAGCGGGTCGCCAAGTTATCACAACAGTCGACCACCAAATCGGCGGCAACCACCTGCTCAGACAAGGCCTGGTCTTCGAGCCGCTGAGCTAACGCCACCACCTCTACAGCACTATTAATGGCGCCAATACTTTGTTGAGCGGAGGTTACCTTAGCTTGACCAACATTGGCCTCAGCGTGAATAATTTGCCGCTGCAGGTTAGAGTCGTCCACCACATCATCGTCAGCCAATACTAGGGTGCCCACGCCTGCAGCAGCCAAATACAGAGCTACAGGGCTACCCAACCCACCCAAGCCAATAATCAATACTCGAGCATTGAGTAAATCTTGTTGGCCTTGATAATCAAACTCGGGCAACATAATTTGGCGACTATAGCGATTCAATTGTTGGTCGTTCATAACAACTCTCTATGCCTCATTAACACCGACTAAGGCCACTGCCCCAGCGTAACCCGATCTTGGCTATTATAGTCTTTCTGGGTCGCTACGCGCACAAACCCCAACCGGGTTAACAATTGACCTACCGCAGCCGCTTGATCATAGCCATGTTCAAAAGCCAACCACCCACCTGTGGCAAGCAGCTGGGATGATTGCTGGGCAATGGTGTGGATATCAGCCATGCCATGATCACCTGCCACTAAAGCCGATAAGGGCTCATAACGCACATCACCCTGACTTAGATGAGGGTCCTTGGCGTCGATATAAGGCGGATTACTGACTATGCAGTGTATCGGTGCCAGCGCATCCTTCACCCAACCGCTAGCCCAATCACCTTGCTCGAACTGCACCTGCTGCAAATCACATGCATACGCATTCTTTTGTGCCAAAGCCACTGCATCGCTCGATTGGTCTATGCCTGTAATCTGCCATTGCGGTTGTTCTGAGGCAAGCGCCAAGGCAATCGCACCGGTGCCCGTACCTAAGTCGATAACCTGAGCTTGGGCTGGCAAATCCAAGCTCAACACCGTTTCAACCAACAGCTCTGTTTCGGGCCGAGGAATCAAAGTGGATGCGTCCACCGCCAAATCCAAACTCCAAAAACCTTGCTGACCTAACAAATGAGCAATGGGCCGCCCCAAGCTGCGCTGTTCGACCAGGGCGCTAAACCCTTGCCACTGTGCGTCTGTTAAGCGTTTTTCGGGCCAAGCATAAAGGCTCGCGCTAGCGCATTCGAGCTGGTGACAGAGCAATAAGTCTGCATCCAGCTTGGGGCTGTCATCCTGTCCAACAACCACCAGCTGAGCCTGCGCCCAAGCCAGTGCCGCAGCGCGACTATAATCCAAACTAGCCATCGGCTTCAGCCAAAGAGGCCAGCATATTAGCTTGATGTTCGTTGCTTAACGGTTCGATAATGCAATTGACGTCGCCTTCCATGATGTCCGCTAACTTGTACAACGTGAGGTTGATACGGTGATCCGTAACCCGCCCTTGAGGGTAATTGTAGGTACGAATGCGCTCCGAGCGATCACCACTACCCACTAAACTCTTGCGCGCATCGGCTTGCTCTGCCGCCACGGCGTCTTGCGCGCTAGACAACAACTTAGCCGCTAACAAAGACATAGCACGGGCTTTGTTCTTGTGCTGCGAACGTTCATCTTGGCACTCAACCACCACCCCAGAAGGCAAGTGGGTGATACGAATGGCTGAATCGGTTTTGTTAACGTGCTGTCCACCTGCGCCCGATGCCCGGAAGGTATCAATACGTAAGTCACCTTTGTTAATATCCACATCGTCCACCGAGTCCACCTCGGGCATTACCGCCACAGTACAAGCTGAGGTATGAATGCGACCCTGAGATTCCGTTTCAGGCACGCGTTGTACACGGTGTGCGCCAGATTCAAATTTTAAACGAGAGTACACATCGTCGCCCACCATGCGCGTAATGATTTCGCGGTAGCCTCCGTGCTCGCCTTCGTTTTGGCTCACAATTTCTACCCGCCAGCCCATATTTTCAGCGTAGCGTGTGTACATACGATACAAGTCACCGGCAAAAATGGCGGCTTCGTCACCACCGGTTCCCGCGCGAATTTCTACAAAGGTGTTGTGACCGTCATTGGGGTCTTTAGGCAACAATAGTTTTTGCAAGTCCAGTTCCAGTTCGGCCTGACGCTTCTTGCCTTCTTGAATTTCTTCTTCAGCCATGGTTTTCATATCGGCATCGTCTTCTGCCAACATCAACTTGGCTTCCGCCATGTCTTCTTGTAACTGCATATACTGGCCGTAGTTAGCCACCACATCTTCAAGCTCGGCGTACTCTTTAGAGTAGGCTCGAAACTTATCTTGATCCATAATCACTTCGGCCACACCCAACAGCGCTTCTAGCTCTTGATAACGGTCTTGTAACTGTTCTAATTTACTTAATATTGAGGCTTTCATAAGGTTTTATTCAGTTCAAACATAGTTTGCAATAATTCTAGGCTTTGGTCATCACCCATGGCACTGGCTCTTTTGAGCTGTACCGTCGGTGCATGCATCATTTTATTAGTTAACCCCCGCGCTAAGCGCTGCAATACGGCATGGGGGTCTTCACCCTTGGCTAACAATACCAAGGCGCGGTCTAGCTCTTCATCCCGTAGGGCTTCCATACGTTGGCGATAATCGCGAATAGTGGCCACCGCATCAAGCGAGCGCTCATGCGCTAAGTAGGCAGCCAGCCCAGAGTCAATCATGACCTCTGCAACCACCGCTGCCTCTTGGCGCGAGCGCATACCTTCATCAATAACATCTTTTAAGTCATCAACGGTATACAGGTAAACGTCGTCTAAATCGCCCACCTCTGCTTCTATGTCCCTGGGGACCGCAATATCAACCATAAACATGAGTTTATGCTTACGCTGCTTTAAGGCTCGCTCTACGGCCCCTTTACCCAAAATAGGCAATTGGCTGGCGGTGGAAGAAATCACAATGTCCGCTTGCGCAAGATAATCTGGTATATCGGCGAGCAATACGGCCTTGGCATCAAACTCAAGCGCCAAGTCTTGGGCCCGAGCTAATGTACGGTTGGCTACGACAATACGTTTAATACCGGCATTTCGTAAGTGGCGCGCCACCAGCTCAATGGTTTCTCCAGCGCCAATTAACAACGCGGTTTGTTCTGATAGTTGGGCAAAAATCTGTCGCGCCATGGCCACCGCAGCAAACGCCACAGACACTGGATTTTCACCGATGGCCGTGTGTGTACGAACCTGTTTAGCCGTGTTAAACGCGCTTTGGAACAAGCGAATAAGATGACTGGAAGCTGTTTTTTCTTGCCGCGCCACAGAGAAACTTGATTTCAGCTGACCCAAAACTTGCGGTTCTCCCAGCACCATGGAGTCCAAACCACTGGCCACACGCATCATATGTCGCACTGCTTGCTCTTGCTCTTGAAAATAACAATGGCGCTGCACTTGAGACAATTCTACGCCATGGTAGTCGGCCAACCATGCCGCCACAACGTGCTTAGGGTCGGCACTCAATGCCGAGCCCTCAGGCAAGTGTCCGTATATTTCTGTACGATTACAGGTCGATAAAATCGCCACTTCACAAATAGCCGTTTGACTCACGATTTGCTGCAACGCAGGCGCAGCAATTTCTGGCGCAAAAGCCAACCTCTCGCGCACATCAATAGGTGCGGTGGTGTGATTAATACCAAATACAAACAAAGTCATGGAGTCGGAGCGTGAAGATCAATACTTAGGAACATTAAAGGCCAGCATTATACCTGAAACTTAAGCCCGCCCATAGTAAGGCCTGCACTAGAAAACCCTTCTAGCCACTCACTGCGCAAAAAGATTTTGCCACGATTTGCCACTACCCCCTTCTACAACCCTCAATCTTTGCTACAATTTAGCCATAATAATTATTGCTTGAGCTTAAACTATTGTTTTGTAATGCCCAGCCCAGCCCTAGCGCCAGCCACACACTCACTAGCTTCAAACGGGCAGGTATATTGGCATGGGCGCTGTTACTGCTGGGCTGTAGCCAACCAACTATCACTAACCACATTAACGCCACGACACCGAAACCGCCCTTGCCGGCCACCGCACTGACGCAATTATTGGCAGGTGAATTTGCCGTACAACGCGCTGACAGCAAACAAGCAGCAATACACTTATTAGTGGCGGCGACTGCTACCGGCGACCTTAATACCATCAAACGCGCCACCTTTGCCGCGCAATATAGTCACGACCCGGAGCTACTCAACAAAACCAGCCAGCTCTGGACACAACTGGCACCTACTGACCCAACGCCCTGGCAATATTTAGCTCAAGCTCAAGCTCAAGTTGGCAATTTCGACAGCGCCCTACCCTCGCTACACGAGGGATTAAAGCGTGGCGGTGGCGACGGTTTAGCCCATGTCGCCAGCATTAGCATCAGCGGCGCAGAAGCAGACCTTGAATCAACCTACGAACGCTACCTAAGCTGGTTAGAGCCATACCCCAAGCAACCGCAATTACTCTACGCGCTAGCCCTTTTAGAGCAAGCCAAGTCCGACCCACAAGCAGCCATTAAATTCATTAAAAAAGCCTTAAACCAAGACCCAAACGACCTGCATACTCAAGTGCTGTACGGTGATCTATTACTCTCTACACATGCAATTGTTAGCGCCAACCAATACCTTAGTCCACTCACCCAAACGCTGGAGCAAGCTGCCTACCAATTGCTTGTGCTGCATGCCCAAGTACTGACACTACTCGCTGACTACCAACACGCTTATGATTACTTTAACGAGCTAACCCGACGTTTCCCACAAGATTCAAACTTCCACTATTCGGCCGGTTTATTAGCCTTTGAAACCGATTCCCACAAACAAGTGGAACACCACCTGAAACAGGTCTTAAAACTAACCCCAGACAAACACAGTGCCCACTACTATCTGGGGCTTAACGCCATTAAAGCAGATCAAATAGACAGTGCCATAAGTCACTTCGAGCAGGTAAGGTTAGGACCCGACCAATGGGCAGCCATCACTGAGCTTGTGAACCTACAAGCGCCCGAACTTGAGCATGTAGATGCCTACTTCACAAGCCTAAGAGAATCCCACCCAAACTTCACTGACAAGGCATACCGTTTGCAGGCAGAACACCTACTGCAACTGGGTGAAACAGAAACAGCGGCACAGGTTTATGCCGAAGCCACAGACCTTTTCCCGCATCATATTAGCTTGCTATATGACCAAGCACTGCTCGCACAAAGCCTTAATAACAGCATACTCTCGGAGCAATTGTTAGAGCGCATATTAGCCATAGAACCAGGCCACATTAACGCCCTTAATGCGCTGGGCTATACTTATGCGGAGCAAGGCATTAAATTAGAACGTGCAGAAATACTCATTAATAAAGCCCTTGCGCAGGCGCCAGACAATGCCGCTATTATTGATAGCCTCGGCTGGCTTAACTACCGGCAAGGCCACTTAAGGCAAGCTAAAGCGCTACTCAGCAAAGCCTATGCTATATTACCGGACGCTGAGATTGCCGCTCATCTAGGATTAGTCGAGTGGGCCTTAGGCGATACTAAAGGCGCTTTTAAAACGTGGAACGAGGCGCTTGCAAAAGAACCCGATAACTTACTTATCAAACAAGCCATCATGGATGCTCAAAATGACTTCGAACAGAATTAGCCACCATCAATCCCGCATCAAGCTTATTTTTCTGGCTACGGCGTGCCTCATACTGGGTGCCTGTAGCGTCGCACCCACCAGCAAACTGCAACCTGTAGCAAGCCACGCCTACGCACCCTTTTCGTACAAACAAGCCGAACTAGACAAATTAGTACAATGGGACGTAGAAGGTAAACTTGCGGTATTCGCCGATGACAAGAACAACTCTGGACTATTGACGTGGCGCCAGCGATCACAATATTTTGACTTGCTAATCAGTGGTCCTCTGGGCAGTGGTCAGCTCCATATCGAAGGCACACCCGGGCTTGCCATCGCCACCAGCAGCAAAGGCCAAGTGCAGGCCGAATCGATTGAATTGCTATTTCTACAAGAGTTTGGCTGGGCATTTCCCATGCAGGAACTGCGTTATTGGGCCCTCGGCATCCCCCACCCCGCTTCAGAAGCCCAACTTAGCTACAATGAGACCGGTGAGGCGGCCAGCATTGATCAAGCTGGCTGGCAGGTGACGTACCACTCTTACAGCAACGTCACGGGCTTACCCATGCCCAAAAAGATTGAAATTGAAGGACCCGATGTGCGCCTTGTGTTGGTCCTAAAAAACTGGTTTAACTTGTATCCATTTCCGCGTTTAAACCCCAACTTCAACCCGCAGTAATGGCGCAACCATTGTTGACAAAAGCCCTTATTTCCGCGAGAATACGCGCCTCGTATTTCTGGGATATCGCCAAGCGGTAAGGCAACGGGTTTTGATCTCGTCATGCGCAGGTTCGAATCCTGCTATCCCAGCCATATTTATTGGTGCAGACATGTGTCTGCACTTGGCTTAAACGCATACAGCATAGGTGCCCCAAGGTGTCAAAACTTAAAGTTTTTACTGGTAGTGCTCACCCTGAATTAGCTAAGATGGTCGTCGATCGTTTAGGCGTTCCCTTAGGTAAAGCTAAGGTGTCTCAATTTAGCGACGGCGAAAGTGCCATTGAGTTGCTGGAAGACGTACGTGGTAAGGATGTATTTATCATTCAACCCACCTGCGCGCCAACCAACAACAACCTCATGGAGCTCATCTTCATGGCCGACGCCATGCGTCGCGCCTCTGCAGCCCGCGTTACTGCTGTGGTACCTTACTTTGGTTATGCCCGCCAGGACCGCCGCCCTCGCTCTGCCCGCGTGCCCATTAGCGCTCGCGTTGTAGCCAATATGATGGCCCGCTCTGGCATTGATCGCGTATTAACGGTTGACCTACACGCCGAGCAAATCCAAGGATTTTTCGACATTCCGGTAGACAACGTATTTGGTTCACCAGTACTGCTAGATGAAATCAGCAACCAAAACTACGACAACCCATTGGTAGTTTCTCCTGATGTAGGTGGCGTAGTGCGTGCTCGTGCCGTTGCCAAGCAGTTAAATACAGACTTAGCCATTATCGACAAACGTCGCGAAAAAGCCAACGAGTCCCAAGTCATGCACATTATCGGCGACGTTACCGACCGTACCTGCATCTTGGTTGATGACATGTGTGACACCGCTGGTACTTTGTGCAAAGCCGCAGACGCACTTAAAACCAACGGCGCCAAGCGCGTGGTGGCCTACGCTACCCATCCGGTATTATCGGGCCCTGCGGTAGATAACATCACTAACTCTTCGCTAGATGAACTAGTAGTCACAGACACTATCCCGCTATCGGCAGCAAGCAAAGCCTGTGGCAGCATTCGCCAACTGACTATGGCCGATTTACTGGCCGAGTCCGTACGTCGAGTGTGCAACGAAGAATCCATTAGCGCAATGTTTAGAACATAACGCTAGTATTACCGGCCTATTGTTAGGCCATTTTAACCGTCCTATAGTGCACCGGTCGCAAGTGCCCTGGACAATAAATAAGGAAAGACAAATGTCTATCTCTCTAAATGCTGAAGTCCGTGATGACCTAGGGAAAGGTGCGAGCCGCCGCCTACGTCGTTTAACTGGCGGCACTCCTGCTATCGTTTTTGGTGGCGCAAAAAACAAGAAGCCTGTTTCTGTAACTTTGGTTCACAAGGACCTTTGGAAAGCTTCTGAAACTGCTGGTTTTTACAGTTCTGTAATCACTTTAAACATTGGCGGCAAAGAAGAGCCCGTTATCATTAAAGATCTACAGCGTCACCCAGCTCGTCAAGAAATTCAACACGTTGACTTCTTGCGCGTAACTAAGTCCAACCCAATTCACATCTTGGTTCCTATCAAGTTTATCAACGAAGCCACAGCCCCTGCGATCAAAATCCAAGGCGGCCGAGTGTCTCACGCTCAAAGCGAAGTTGAAATCACTTGTTTAGCAG
Source organism: Oceanospirillaceae bacterium (assembly GCA_018647765.1). Taxonomy (GTDB): domain Bacteria; phylum Pseudomonadota; class Gammaproteobacteria; order Pseudomonadales; family Balneatricaceae; genus Njordibacter. The sequence continues at coordinate 8,626 of JABGSN010000024.1, forward strand.
CTAACTTGCCAGAATGTGTAACGGTAGACATGCAAGATGTACCCGTAGGTGGCATTGTTCACTTGTCTGACATCCAGCTACCAAAAGGTGTTACAGTTCGCGCTCTACGCCTAGGCGCAGACCACGACCAAGCCATCGCCTCTATTACCGGCAAGAAAGGCGCGTAACACTAGCGCAGCGTAATTGTTGTTGTAATAAGCGCCTTTGTTATTGATTTAACAAAGGCGTTTTTATTTGGAGCCCCTTAGCTATGTCAGACACACCCATCAAACTTATTGTTGGCCTTGGCAACCCCGGCGCCAAATATGAGCACACAAGGCACAATGCTGGCCAAGACTGGCTTGAGCAGCTGGCCCAACAAGAAGGCATTACCCTAGCCCCAGAAAAGCGTTTTTTTGGTGATTACGGCCAAGGATTTGTAGCCGGACACAAAGTGCACCTTCTTATCCCCAACACACTTATGAATTTAAGCGGACAGGCTGTACAAGCCCTCTGTAGCTTCTATAAAATTGACACAGACAACATTCTCGTAGCCCACGACGAACTCGACCTACCTCCCGGCACAGCACGCCTAAAACTAGGCGGCGGTCATGGTGGGCACAACGGTTTACGAGACATTATTAGCAAACGCAGCGGTGATAAAAACTTTCATCGCCTACGTTTAGGAATTGGCCACCCAGGCAACGCCAAATTGGTGGCCAATTACGTATTAAAAAAAGCGCCGCTTGACGAGCGCATTAGCACCCAAAATTCCATGGACAAGGCCATAAAAGCCATGCCCGAGGCATTATCTGGGCAATGGCAAAAAGCCATGAACGACCTGCACACAAATTAATAGCGGTCTAATTAACATTACTTAGAGGTATCCCATGGGATTCAATTGCGGCATTGTAGGCCTACCTAACGTGGGTAAATCCACCCTTTTTAACGCCCTTACCAAGGCCGGCATTGGTGCAGAAAACTTCCCTTTTTGCACCATAGAGCCCAATGCAGGCGTGGTGGCAATGCCAGACCCTCGCTTAGACGCCCTAGCAGCCATCGTAGAGCCCGAACGCGTATTACCGACCACCATGGAGTTTGTAGACATTGCAGGCTTAGTAGAGGGCGCATCCAAAGGCGAAGGCCTTGGCAACAAATTCTTAGCTAACATCCGCGAAACAGACGCTATTGCACACGTAGTGCGTTGTTTTGAAGACGATAACGTAATTCACGTATCCAACCGCATTGACCCCATTGACGACATTGGCATCATCAATATGGAGCTTGCGCTAGCTGACTTAGACTCGGTAGAGAAGCAGAAAATGCGCGTGCAAAAGCTCGCTCGCACTGGTGACAAAGAGGCACAAGCCAGCCTTGCTTTGCTAGAAAAGCTCATCGGGCCATTAAGTGACGGCATGGGCGTGCGCACCCTAGACCTTAACGACGACGAGAAGGCCATCATTAAGGGCCTACACTTGCTCACCAGCAAACCTACCATGTACATTGCTAACGTTGCCGACGACGGCTTTGAAGACAACCCGCATTTAGACGCTGTAATCGCTTATGCTGCAACCGAAGGCGCTCAAGTCGTGGCCATTTGCAACCAAATTGAAGCCGAAATCAGCGAACTAGACGACGAAGACAAACGTGAATTTTTGTCTGACATCGGCATGAGCGAACCCGGTTTGGACCGAGTCATTCGTGCCGGTTACGAACTATTGGGCCTACAAACATACTTTACCGCTGGAGTAAAAGAAGTGCGCGCATGGACAGTAAAACAAAACGCCACTGCACCACAAGCCGCCGGCGTGATTCACACCGATTTTGAAAAAGGCTTTATCCGAGCCGAAGTAGTGGCTTATGACGACTTTATTGCCGGCAATGGCGAGCAAGGTGCCAAAGAGGCCGGTAAATGGCGTTTAGAAGGCAAAGAATACCGTGTTAAAGACGGTGATGTAGTGCACTTCCGATTTAATGTGTAAAACCCCCACGGAGGGTGTTGACAGCACCCCAAAAACAAGGAATAATTCGCGTCCTCAAGTACAGCCACTGTGCTTGAGAATGATCAAAATGGCTATGTAGCTCAGCTGGTTAGAGCACATCACTCATAATGATGGGGTCACTAGTTCGAATCTAGTCATAGCCACCATTTTGATCCGTCCTTTGGACATTGCTGGGATATCGCCAAGCGGTAAGGCAACGGGTTTTGATCTCGTCATGCGCAGGTTCGAATCCTGCTATCCCAGCCATTCGCTCTACCTTCAGACTCATCGTAAATATTAAATCAACAGCCTAATTGATGTTAGTTAGCGTTATGCGTTTTTTCGATTGCGATTCGGGCCCATATTACCTAAAGTGGTAATTTGCTTTCAGATTGAGCTACCATGACACTCTCTTGGCTGCGTTATCCAACGCTGTTATGCCTGTGCTTACTCGGCACTTGGGCCTCTGCCAACACACTGCGTGTTGCCTACGACGCCGACCCTGTGTCCCTAGACCCCTACGAACAGCTGTCTGGTGGTACCCTGCAGCTGGCTCACTTATTGTACGACCCGTTAATTCGCTGGACCCCTAAACAAGACTTTGAAGGCCGTTTGGCTACTGCTTGGCAGCGTTTAGACAGCCGCACCATTCGTTTCAACCTGCGCCACGACGTGACTTTTTCTAGCGGCAACCCAATGACTGCCCTCGATGTAAAGTGGAGCTTATTAAGAGCTAAATCCAGCCCCGATTTTAAAGGCATCTTCAAACCCATTAGCCAGGCGCGGGTTATTGATTCCCATACCGTCGACTTAATCACCGAACAGCCCTACGCGCTACTAGAAAACATGGCCACCCAGCTGTTTGTTATGGACAGCTTGCACTACCAAGGTTTTGACCACAATCAACGCGCCAAAGACGCCGTAGAAAAACACGGCCATTCTTATGCCTCGGAACACGCCTCCGGCACTGGGCCATATCACGTGACCCAACGCCAACAAGGCACCCTACTTAAACTAACGAGGAACCCTGTCTATTGGGACCATGCGTCGCCAGGCAATGTGCAACACATTAGCTTAACGCCCATTCACGACAGCGCTACGCGCAGCGCGGCTTTATTAGCCGGCGATTTAGACTTGATTGCACCGGTACCCCCCATAGATCACTATCGCATTAACAAACACCCCTACATACAATTATTCACCCGTAGCGGTGCGCGGCTCATCAGTTTGCAAATGAACCAACAAAGGCGCCCAGAACTTCAAGATATACGGGTGCGACAAGCCATTGTTCATGCCATCAATAACAAAGGTATTGCGAGTAAAATAATGCGCGGCTTTGCCACACCTGCGGGCCAACAAAGCCCTCCCGGCTATCAAGGCCACTTGGCCAGCCTTGCTCCTCGATACGATCTTGCCTTAGCACAAAAACTCATGCAGCAAGCGGGTTATGGCAGCGGCTTTAGGCTGAGCATGATTGCGCCAAACAACCGCTATGTGAATGACGCAAAAATAGCCCAAGCCGTGGTCATTATGTTGGCAAAAATCAATATAAAAGTGGACTTAGTGACCATGCCCAAAGCCCAATATTGGAAAAAATATGACCAAGCCAGCAGTGACCTAATGATGCTCGGCTGGCATTCAGACACCGAAGACTCGGCTAACTTTAGTGAAATGTTAGCCATGTGCCGCAACCCAGATAGCGGTTACGGTCGCTACAACGGCGGCCATTACTGCAACCCAGAAGTTGATCGCTTAGTCAGCGCCAGCGCCAAACAAACCAATTTAAAAAAGCGCACACAAATGCTGCAACAAGTGGAGCAAATTTTATATCAAGACGCCGCTTTTGTGCCTTTGCACTGGCAACACTTAGCCTGGGGTGCGCGCAAGGGGATCAATATCAAGGACGTGCTTACGGTAATGAACATCCCCTACTTGGCTGATTTAGTGGTCGCTCAACCGTGAACAATGTCGCCTCAGTGCTAAGCCGCTTAATCACCAGCGCCTTGATCATCATATTGGTGGCAATGGTCAGCTATTGGGTTTTAGGGCTAATTTCCCCTGACGAAACGCGCAACCTGAATCTAGCACAGTATTTATTACAGGTAGTGAGTGGTGATTTAGGTCAGTCGCAATTTTATCATCAGGCCAATTTACAGCTGGTACTACAGGTTCTTCCCGCGACCTTTGAACTGGTATTAGTCACCAGCTTGTTGGTGGTTTTGGTAGTCATTCCGTTGGGTTTATTCACCGCCATTGCGCCACAACATAAATTAGCCCGCAGCATAATGGCGGTTAGTTTAATAGGCATATCTTTACCGGTATTCCTCACAGGCAGCATTATGGTGTATTTTTTTGCCGTCGAATTAAACTGGCTTCCCACCTTTGGCCGCGGCACAACCGTGCCTATTGGCAGTTGGCAAAGCGGCCTATTAACTGTCTCTGGTTGGCAACACATCATGCTCCCTGCAGCCACCTTGAGCTTGGCTTTATTGCCACTGTTTTTACGCCTATTAAGGGCCGAACTACTACAAGTAATGCAAAGCAACCCAGTGCGCCTAGCTCAAGCCATGGGTATTACGCCATGGCGCATTTGGTTGTTTTATGGCTTAAGGAATGCCACCTTGCCGATGATCACCATGGCAGGCCTACAGTTTGGCACTTTAATGGCCTACACCATAGTGGCCGAAAGTTTATTTCAATGGCCCGGTGCAGGCTCGTTATTTATGCAAGCCATTAATCGGAGCGACGGCCCCTTGGTGTCTGCGCATCTAATTTTAGTCGCCATTATGTTCTTATCCGTCAGCGCCATTGCCGACTTAGCCTACGGCCTGTTTAATCCACCCCTAGCCGCGTGGCGCCGCCAATGAATGCTGCCAAATATCATGGCCATCATATTTGGCGCCGTTTTCGTCGACAACAGCTGTGGCTGCAATTAAAGGCCAATAAGGTCGCTCTTATCAGTAGTGTGATTTTGTTGTTATTAACGGTTACGGCATTATTAGCACCTTGGCTGAGCCCATTTGATCCTTCAGTCTTACAGCAACAAAATATCATGGATGCGGAATTACCACCGGCATGGCATGAACAGGGAGACAGCCGCTTCTTATTAGGCACAGACGGCCTAGGGCGCGACTTACTCAGCAGTTTATTGCACGGCATAAGAACCTCTTTGTGGGTTGGCTTTTGGGCGGTACTGTTGCAGTTAACCTTAGGCACGGTATTGGGCCTATGTGCCGGTTATTTTGGTGGCTGGATGGATCGGCTGGTAATGCGCTTGGCCGACTTTCAACTCACTTTTTCTAGCCTAATGCTCGCCATTTTGGTGTTAGCCATTACTCGCGCAGCCATGGGTGCGCATGACTATCATGTGTGGTCTCCTTGGTTATTGATCTTAGTGCTCGGGTTGGCCGACTGGCCTCAATACGCCCGCACTTTAAGAGCCAGCGTGCTGGCCGAAAAACACAAAGATTACGTCGCCGCTGCACAGGTGCTGGGTTATCGCAGCCGCCACATTATGGTGATGCAAATTTTACCTAACACCTTGTCACCTCTGTTGGTAATTGCCACCCTACAGGTGGCGCACGTCATTTTAGCCGAAGCAGCCCTGTCCTTTTTAGGTATTGGCATGCCTTACGGCAACCCATCGTTAGGTGGCATGATGGGGTCTGGTTTTGAGTACATGCTAAGTGGTTTGTGGTGGATTGCACTGATGCCCGGGATTGCCTTGGTATTACTCTTACTGAGCATCAACTTAGTGGCCGATTGGTTACGTGATGCTCTGGACCCCAAAAACATAGGCCCGCAACAATGAGCCTGCACTTAAAGCCATCTACAAGGTTACTAAGCGTGCGTGACCTACACGTTAACTTTACCTCTCGCTGGCCACAAGAGCCCAACATAGACGTACTCAGAGGCGTGTCGTTCCAACTAGAGCGCGGAGAACGACTGGCCTTAGTGGGTGAAAGTGGTGCCGGTAAATCACTGCTGGCCACCAGTATTATTCAGCTATTGGATAGCAGCGCCCGTATCCGCCAAGGCAGCGTACACTTTGAAGGTCAAGACCTCACTCAACTTAGCTCTAAACAGCTTCGGCAAGTACGGGGGCGTCGTATTGGCATGGTGTTTCAAGACCCCATGACTAACCTCAACCCTAACCTCACGCTAGAACAGCAATTGCTGCAGTGTATCTTGAGCCACCGTAACATCAGCCGTGCCGAGGCGCGCTTAGTGGCGTTACACAAACTAAGGCAGGTACACATTCCGGCACCCGAAACACGCATGCGCCAATATCCACACCAGTTGTCTGCAGGCCAGCTACAACGCGCAACCATAGCTATGGCTCTGGCCTTGGAACCGGCACTCATCATTGCCGACGAACCCACCAGCGCCTTAGACGTGACCATGCAAGCCGAAATTATTAGTTTGCTTACCCATTTATGTCACAACAACGGTGTCGCTTTGTTGCTGATTAGCCACGACCTCAGCTTAGTTGCTCATGCCAGTGATCGCTGCTTAATCATGTACGCCGGCCAAATTGTTGAACAAGGGCATACAAAAAGCCTCATCAATGATGCACAACACCCTTACACCCAGAGCCTGATCCGCGCCTTGCCACAAATGAGTGAGCCCGGACAAAGCCTGTATCAAATCCCTGGGCAAATGCCGTTCGCGCAAGAGCTAGGCAACCAGTGTGCGTTTGCCAACCGTTGTGAACACGCCTATGCGGCTTGCTGGAACCAGCCTCCTGCCCGCACCGTCACCCTTGAGCGTGAAGTCAGTTGTCATTTGGTAAACCCAGCCACCGCGCCAACACCAGCGGAGTCTGAACCATGACCCAGACCTTGCTAAGCATCAATAATCTATACAAAAGCCACGCCGCGCCCAATCATAATAGTGCATGGTGGAACCTCCACAAAACCAGTTATATTAACGCCATTAACGGCCTTGATATTAGTATTAAACGCGGCGAGACCCTGTGTGTGGTGGGGGAAAGTGGTTGCGGAAAATCCACCTTAGCACGCTTAGTGATGGGCTTAGAAAAACCCGATGCGGGCAGCATTAGTTATCAAGGCAAAATTATAAGTGGCTTGTCGGATAAAGCCCGTATGCCTTATCGACGCCGTATGCAAATGGTATTTCAAGACCCGTACACCGCACTGAACCCCCGCCACACCGTACTCCATGCTCTGGTAGAGCCGGTACTCTACCACCAACCGAAGTTACACCGCCAACACGCCATCGACCAAGCTATGGCACAATTACTGGCGGTGGGTATCGAGCCGGCCTTAGCTCAGCGCTTCCCTCATCAGCTCTCGGGTGGCCAGCGACAGCGGATTAATATTGCTCGGGCGCTGATGGTAGAGCCAGAATTTATCGTGGCCGATGAGCCACTGTCTGCCTTAGACGTTTCGATTCAAGCGCAAATATTAAATTTATTGGCACAGCTACAGTCGCAGCAACAACTCACCTACCTCATTTTTAGCCACAACTTAGCGGCGGTAGAGCACATGGCAGAC
>JABGSN010000012.1 GCA_018647765.1 Oceanospirillaceae bacterium
GCAGCATTTAAATCCCAATCAAGCAGCCACGCTTACTATTGCTGGCGGCGGTGCTGGGGCCGTAGAAATCGCCCTTGCGGCGCGCCAAGTTATGCCTTGTCGTGGCCTTGCAGCTCAACGGCAGATCATTATTTATGCTGGCCCCAAGGGGGTAATGAATGGTTTTAGCCTCAGGACGCGTGGGTTAATTCTGAAGTCGCTCCAACAAGCCGACATTAGGGTAATTAATGAATACATTGATGTTTCTAAACCGTTACACCAGCAGGCACCAAACGACTTTTATTTGCTGGTTACCAGCGCCAAACCAGGGTTGAGTTTACACGGTTCTGAGTTGGCATTAGATGCGTTTGGTTTTGTATTAGTTGACGAATTTCAACGCAGCATATCCCACTCCAACGTATTTGCCGCAGGCGATATTTGCAGCCGCCCCACCACATTTTTACAACGTTCTGGGGTACATGCCATTCGGGCGGGCAAACAGCTGGCGCATAACCTATTAGCTGCCTGTAACTCGAACACCTTGCAGCCATATTGGCCACGACGCCACAATTTATATTTAATTTCATGCAGTGACCAAACTGCTATTGGCAGCTATGGGATAAATCTGGGGTTTTTCAGCATTAACATTGCTCTGCGCGGGCGTTGGCTTTGGCTGCTAAAAAATCACATTGACTTAAAGTTCGTAAGCCGCTTTAAGTCACCAAAACAATAATTAGCTCTGCAGGTTAATTACTTTACCATTGACAGCCTTTGCATCTTCTAGGTTGTGACTCACTAATATAACCGGTATCCCCTGCTGCTCCACTTGGCTCATCACAAACTGGCGTAAATCATGGCTCATGGCTGGATCCAGTTTTGCAAAGGGTTCGTCTAACAACAGTGCTTTGGGCTGTGCCAACAGGGCCCGCATCAATGCTACTCTGCTTTGCTGGCCACCCGATAGGGATAGCGGGGCTCGCTTCTCAAAACCGGCTAAACCCGCATGATCCAGAGCTTGGACAACTTGTTCGCGACGTAGGTTTTTCCTACGCTGTTTTTCACGCAGTCTTGCAAACCCCTTTTCATGTTTATGTTCATGTTGCCTGTCATGATTTAGGGCAGGCAAGGCAAAGGCTAAGTTATCCGCAACGCTCATGTGCGGGAATAAACACGGATCTTGCAGTAAAAGGCCGATATGCCGGCGGTCTGGTGCCAAATTAGTGACATCTATTCCATTTAACAATACTTTACCTTGGAGTCCAAAGTAGCCATTCAAATGCCCACCTATGGCATCGAGCAAGGTAGATTTACCAACCCCAGAAGGCCCCATAACACAGGCTATTTCTCCAGGCTCAACCACTAGATCTAGGCTAGCAAAGAGGGGCTGTGCTTGACGGCTGGTAATTGTGAGCTGTTGTAATTGTAAACTCATGGCGCCGCTCTCTGATTAATATGGCCGTACATCATGCGCGGCAACAACATGGCCATAACAAAGGCCAACAAAGGGATGAGTAATTGTAACAAACCAAACATACCGGTAAGCCGCCGGTCTGCCCCAGACGCTAAACTGATTGCTTCTGTAGTGAGGGTATCAATACGCCCTGCTCCTATCATTATAGTGGCTAAATACTGACTGATTGAAACCGCTATACCGACCGCCCATGCCAATAGGATTGGGCGCAGCAATAGGGGAATTTTCACCTGCCAAAGCTGCTGCCATGGAGGTTTACTTAGGCTTGCCGCTACATGCACATAACGCTGATCAAACGCTTGCCATGGACCCTGTAACATGAGCATAACGTAAGGAAATACAAACAATACATGGGCCCATATTACGGCACCCATGCCACCATTAATGCCAACCCGCAAAAAGCTCACCTTTAAGCCATACAGAAAGGCTATTTGAGGCACCAACAATGGCACATAAATAAGCCACAGGGTTAATTTAGACCACTCAAATCGACCCTGCTGGGCTGCGTTTTCCTGTAGTTGCAGCCATGCAATACTCATAATCGAGGCTAAACAACTGGTTAGTAAAGCAATCGCCAAGCTAGCAGGCAATACATCACCGAGTAATTGCGACCAGTGACGCAGTGACCACACCGTGGGCAACGCATTGGGGTAGGGCCACTGCCAAGTGAGCGACCACACAATCAACACTAGTAGCGACAACAAACCTAACAAACAAAGGCTAAGCATCGTAGGCACTAATAACCTCTGTAATAATAGCCAGCTGGTGCCTCTTAGGCCTTGTTGAGTGCTGTGACGATTGAGCATGCCTAGCATAGACACACAGGCTTCCCAAACAAGCACACTAAGCACCATCACCACTAGCAAGGTTATAGCCGCAGCAGATGCTGGCAATAGGCGCTGAATATCTGCATCATAAAACCAACGCATTGTTGCTACTGCAAGGGTTGGAGGAGTTGATGGGGCCAAAATTAGCGCCATATCAACATTGGACAATGAATACACCAATACGACAAACACAGGTAAACGAATCAATGGGTAAAGAGCAGGCACTACTAGCTTAAACCACGCGTCAGCACCCTGATATCCCAAACTTTTAGCCACCTTAAGGTGTTCAGCTACGGATAAGCGACTTAATGCTGCTAGGCATACCAATAGTAAAAAAGGCACTTCTTTAACCACCAAACCCAATATTAACGACAACCCTGCCAAGTCGTTAACTATGGCCAAATCTGGTGGCAGATGCCAGCCCGTTAACCACGGGCTAAACAACCTTGCTAACCAACCAGACGGTGCGATCAAAAAAGCCAAACCAATGGCCATGGCAGCATGGGGTGCAGCTAGTATGGGCACTATGGCTGCTCGCAACCAGCGCCCGCGCAACCCATCATATAGCCAACAACTGGCAACCAGTGCCATGACTAAAGAAATAGCCGTAGCCCCAAACCCTGTCACCAAGGTTAGTCTTAGGCTGGTGCCTAAGCCTGGCATTTGTATTAACTGGTGCCACGCATCAAAACTCAGTGAATACTGCCCCAAGGCTGGAATAAAACCCATAGCGGCCAATAGTATTTCACTTAAACCTGCCATTACTGGCACTAAAATAATCGTCACCAACACCATTGATAACGGCCACTTTAAGCGGTCATTAGATGCGATCATTGGCTATATCGTTGTTGCCAGGTTTGTTTGAGCCGCGTCATCCAGCTGGCATGAGGCTCTAACAAGGTTGGCCCTAAGTCAGTGAGTGTGGGTAATGCTTTAGAACGGGGCAATGCATCAAAAAAACCCTGTTGCTGTTTATTCAAGGTGCTTTCATCTAACACTGAAAAACTTCCTAATACGTTTATATTTTGCATATGAGCTTGAATTTCTGGTTGTAACAAAAAGTTAGCTACCACCTTAGCACCAGCAATATGGCTGGCATTGTAGGGTATGGCTACAAAACTAATATTGCCCAAAGAGCCAATGTTTGGCACATATACGCGGGCAGATGCGGGTAACAAGCCGCTGGCTATGCCTGCCGCGGCGGCGGCTGGATCAAATGCCATGGCAATATCCACCACCCCGTCGTTAAGCATTTGTTGCTGTATGGCTTCATTTTCTGGCAAGGTTGTACCGGCGCGCCACAGGTGTGGACGTAAGGCGTCATACCAACGCCATAATGGTGCCACTGTTGTTGCAAATGTGGCATCAGTAGCGAGGCTTTGCAGTAATGCCGGATTAGGCGCCAATTCGATAAGCGCTTGTTTTAAAAAACTTGCGCCCATGAAATTGCTCACACTTGGGTGGGTCATACGACCAGGGTGGTTTTGCGCCCATGTTAATAGCTGCGCCATAGATTTGGGCACCTCAGCTGGGGGCAGTCGCTGGCTATTATGGATAAATACAAATCGCGCTAATCGCCATGGTACCTCTAAACCAGCCACTGGTTCGGTGAAGTCTATCGATGCCGCAGAATTGGGTGTTAAATCAAGATACTGGGCGTTAGGCAGTTCATCAACAAAGGGTCCGTGCAGTAGACCTTGTTGTTTCATCGCCAAAAAATTAGGGCCATTAATCCAAATCATATCTACGGCGCCTTGGCTGTCTTGCCCAGAGGCTTTCTCGGCCACCACTTGGCTGACTGCTTCGGCTGTGGATGCCAATTTGACTTGCTTTATACTCACCCCATAGCGCTTGTTGGTTTGTTGTCCTACATAGCGAATAAAGTCATTAGTCCGTTGGTCACCACCCCACGCATGCCAATACACTGTTTGACCCTGGGCGGCATCGAGCGTCTGCTGCCATGATGATGCGCTACTCAACGCGCTTAGCAATAATGCAGCAGCTAGGCACCCTGTTTTTAGTCCCGTTTTTAGCGATGTTTGTAGCCCATTTGGTACAGGCGATTGTTTCAAACCCTTGTTCATGTATTGCTCCGGTTATCTTGTATAGTGACCTTGTAATAGACGCCAGCCTTGAAACCAACGCATCAGGGTAGTGATGTAACATGCTCCTGCAAACCCATATGCGGCCACAGAAAACCAATTGGGCCACACGCAGATAATCACAAAAAAGCCAATGGTTTCAGCCCCTTCAGTTAAACCACCCAAGTAATAAATACCCTTATTAGCGTAGGCCTCAGCTTTAATGCCACGTTTAGCCGCAAACAATGCAAAGCCTAAAAAGGACGATCCGGTGCCCACAAAGGCGGTTAACAAAACCGCTGCGGCAAGGGCATTATTGGCAGGTTCAGCAAAAGCAAACCCTAAAGGTACCAAGGCATAAAACATAAAATCTAAGGCAATATCTAAAAAAGCTCCCCGGTCTGTACTAATACTAAGGCGTGCAACAGCGCCATCTACACCATCCATAAACCGGTTTAACAGGATCAGGGCTAAAGCTTCATAGTAGTGGCCAAATGCCAGCAAAGGTACGGCACCTAAACCGATAAAAAAGCCCAACAAGGTGATTTGGTCGGCCTGCACGCCAAGCTTTACTAATGATTGCGCCAAAGGTTTAAGCAAGCGTTGTTGAAGAGGCGTTATATAGTGATCTATCATGTGCGGCGCCACCGATGATAACACGCTAGAAGCGACATAATATGGGCATTAATATGCGCCCTTTTCCATTGCCCAGCCACATACTTATTGGCCTCTGACATAGTGGGATAAATATGAATCGTTGCCAATACCTGGTTCAAACCCAAATTATGCTTCATGGCCATGACAAACTCGGCTATAAGCTCTCCCGCATGGGCCCCAACAATGGTAACACCCAATATTTTGTCTTTACCGGGCACCGTAAGTACTTGCACCCAACCTTGGGTAGCACCTTCGGCGATAGCACGATCTAGGTCATCAAGCCCATAACGGGTCAGTTCGTATGCTATACCTTGTGCCTTGGCGTCTTGTTGGTTCAGGCCTACACGCGCCACTTCTGGATCGACAAAGGTGGCCCAAGGCATTACGCGATAGTCCGCTTTAAAACGCCATAGATGACCAAATAAGGCATTAACTGAGGCAAACCAAGCTTGATGTGCCGCAGCATGAGTAAATTGGTAAGGCCCTGCAACGTCACCAGCGGCATAAATATTGGGGTATAAGGTTTCTAGATAGTCATTAGTGTGCACCACTCGGTCTGTCTCAATACCTAGTTCCTGCAAACCAAAATCCTTTAGCCTTGGTGCCCTTCCCACGGCGACCAACAACTCATCAAAAGCAATTTCGGATTGTGTACCACCACTTTCAAGGGTTAATATTTTTTCACCATCACGCAATTTAGTGCTCAAGGCTTGGTGGCCGATTAACACCTTAACGCCGTCGTTTTGTAGGGTTTGTTTAACAAATTCAGAGACATCAGTGTCTTCTCGCACCATCAGCCTGTCTGCCATTTCCACCTGGGTCACGTTAGAACCCAGCCGAGCAAACGCTTGCGCTAATTCACAGCCAATGGGCCCACCACCTAATACAACGAATCGAGTCGGCGGTTTGTCACGCTGCCGTAATGCATCCCACAAGGTGTCTGAGGTTAGATACCCAGTCACGTCAAGGCCTGGCAAAGGGGGCACAAAAGGTGCAGCGCCAGTGGCAATAATAATTGCTTTGCAGGTTAATGCCTTTTTAGTGCCGTGGGCATCGGTAATTTCAACACACCAGGGGCTAACGATTTTGGCGTAACCATTGAGCACTTCAACACCAAGAGATTCATAACGCGTTTCACTGTCATGGGGCGCAATGGCAGCAATAACATAATGCACTCGCTGCATCACCTTTTTAAAACTAAAGTCGAGCTGTTGCTTATTAAAGCCAAGGCGTTCGGCATGGTGTATTTGGTGAGCCAGCTTGGCACTTCTTATTAACGCTTTAGAAGGTACACAACCATAATTTAAACAGTCTCCACCCATTTTATGGGTTTCCACTAAGGTCACCTTGGCCTTAACTGCGGCGCTAATATAAGCCGATACCAGACCAGCCGCACCGCCCCCAATCACAATTAAATTACGCTCAAAGGTTTTTGGTTTAGACCAGCGCGCATACACTTTTTGGCGTTCAATCAGCCGCACAGCTAACCGTGCTAACCAAGGAAATAAGCCCAATACTACCAATGACACGATTAACCCAGGTGAAGTAATACTGGCTAAACTAGTGATGTTGGCCAACTGAGTACCGGCGTTCACATACACTATAGTAACCGCCAACATGCCGGCCTGGCTCACCCAATAAAAGGTCCAAGTAGAAACTGACGTAAGTCCCATTAATAGGTTGATGGCAAAAAATGGGAACACTGGAATCAAACGTAAGCTGAATAAATAAAAAACACCGTCTTTTTTTAAACCACTATCTATCGCTTTAATACGGTGGCCAAGCTTTGTGGCCACCCAGTCACGTAACACAAATCGCGCCGACAAAAATGCCAATGTAGCTCCTATGCTCGACGCAAAAGAAACAATTAGAGTGCCCCACCAAAGTCCAAACAGAAGCCCTGCCGCCAGAGTAAGCCAAACTGCAAACGGCAACGACAAGGCAGTAATGGTGATATAGATAACCACAAAAAACCCAACAAATAACCCAGCATTAGACTGCCGCCACACACCAAAATCTACGACTTTAGCCTGTACATAAGCGATATTTAAGGTTTGATCCTGCATCACACTGTACAGCAGCAAAAACGCACTGACTAACAATAATGCTAAGACCATCTTCATTACGAGCTTTAATTTCATTCTGGTGACCACATTAGTTTGTTAGATAGGTAGGTTATTAATGACGCTGGTTAAAAACTTGGCCTGCGGACCAATGTCCAGGACCATAGAACACGACTACTAACATCATTAAACCCCACAGCGGATGGTCAAGAAATCGACTCTCCCAGATAGCAGGGTACGAAATCACCGCAACAATATTGAACACAAACAAGGCGAATACCATTGGCCTTGTTATTAACCCTATAACAACAAACACCGGCAGTACAATTTCTGCTGCTGTACCTAAATATGCAGCGACCTGCCGCGGAATAAGAGGAACTTGATATTCGTATTCAAACAAAAATAAAGTAGAACCCCAGTTGTTAAACTTTATTAAATGTGCCAAATTTTATGAAACTTACTTGGCGTA
>JABGSN010000011.1 GCA_018647765.1 Oceanospirillaceae bacterium
AATAGTGTTTACCTTCGTCTTGGGTGAGCACTACAATGTTTACTTGTGAGTCTAACTTTCTAACCGCTTCGGCAAGGTTATACCCCGCATAACCAGAACCAACAATAACGATTGGGCCAGAAGGCTGTTCTGAAGCGCCCTGAACAATGGCGGCAGCCGTAGCATTAGAGCCTGACAGGATGGGTGCGGCGGGCACCTCTATCATTTCAAAATCTTCTTTACCCACTAAGCAATCTGGGCATAACCAATCGCGAGGCACGTCTTCCCATCGAGTACCCGCTTCGATGCCGTCGTGGGGCCAGCCCAACGCCTCATCATAAATGAAGCCACAAATGATACACAGCCACTTTTTGAAGGGCACTGGCGAGGTAGTAGACGACATGTAAATTACTCTATGGTTTTAGACGGATGGCAATGTTTTTTGTACGGACATAATTATACAAAGCTTCTTGGCCTTTTTCACGCCCAAATCCAGATTTCCCTACCCCACCAAAGGGGGTGCTAATGCCACCGGCAAACCATTCATTAACAAACACTTGGCCGGCCACTAGTGCATTACTGGCCCGTAGCGCCAAGTTAATGTTTTGGGTAAAGACGCCCGCGACTAAACCAAATTGAGTGCCATTGGCCAAGTCGTAGGCTTGCTGTTCTGTAGTAAAACTCATAAGCACTAACACTGGCCCAAACACCTCTTGCTGGGCAATATCAGAATCGTGTGCCGCTTCGATGATGGTGGGCGGCATAAAGTACCCTGCCCGATCCAACGATTTACCACCTAACAAACACTGGCCACCCTGGTTAACCGCGTGCTCACACATGGCGTCAATTTTCGCCAACTGATTGGCCGTTAAAATTGGGGTGACGTCAGACTCGTCAATACCGGCACCGATCACTTTGGCGCCAAAACGGGCAATTAACTTTTGGGTTAATTCTTGCTTAATGTCCTCATGCACAATGAGCCGCGACATGGCAGAACAAACCTGACCTGAGTTATACAGGTTACCCACTTCGGCACTAGACAAGACTTGATCTAAGTCGGCATCTGCAAATACGATACCTGCCGATTTGCCCCCCAGTTCCATCACGCTAGGCACCACATGTTCGGTAGCCGCCCGCAGTATTGCTTGACCTGTGGGCACAGAGCCTGTGAATACAATCTGATCAATGCCACTATGACACACCAAAGCCGCACCGGTAGTGTGCCCGTAGCCACAAATGATATTAACTACGCCTGCGGGCACATTAGCCTTGTGCATGGCTTGAGCCAACAAGGCCACTGCCAAGGGGGTAAGCTCTGGCGATTTAATCACCACGGCATTACCCGCGGCCAGTGCTGGCGCAAGGGAACGGGCCACGAGTGAGACCGGGAAGTTCCACGGAATGATCTGTGCAGAAACCCCAAACGGTTCATAAACCGTAAAGTCCACCAAACCATCGCCTAAGGGAATCGACTTACCTTCAATTTTATCAGCCATACCAGCGTAGTATTCAAAGTAACGCGCGGCTTCTTCAAATTCCCACTGCGCCTGACTCAAGGGTTTGCCATTTTCCAAACACAGGAGTTCACCACCTTGCTCGGCCAAAGCACGTATTTCTGCGGCCACACGGTGCAACATCTGCATACGTTCGTAGGGGGCTATACTGGTAAGCGAACGTGCTGTATGCGATCGTCTGGCTGCTGCCACCGCCAAATCCACTTGCTCTGGCGTTGCTTCAGCAATGGTACCAACCACTTCACCAGTAGCAGGATTTTCCACCTCAATCAATTGATCGCTGTCGACCCACTCACCATCAATATAGTTATTCCAATGAGTTAAACCTAAATGAGTATCGTTCATAATATCTAGTTTCCTTATTAAGCTGTGGCGCTGGCTAACAAACGTTTAGCGGTCCAACTATGAAAATAATGGGTTGGATTGTCGAGTACGGGGGAAAAACTTCCACCATTAAAACCGGGTGAAACTCGCCCTTGTTGCATACCTTCGACCACCCCCACATCTTCTCCAAACACTTCTTTCCAGGAGGCTAAGGTGGTATCTCGGCAGCCTTGGTATTGGGGTTCAATCGCCGTATCGCCCACATACATCAACCTTAAATGTTCCAGGGTACGGCCGTTAGTCACGGGTTCCAACACAATGGCAAAGGTATGATCTGCTTGAATGCCCAACAGCACATTGGGGAACACCGTAATGTATTCACCTTCTTTCATGCGCTCTTCATTCCACTCAGGAAACACGGGTAAACGTGTACCTGCGGTTTCCGCCAGGTTATATACCATCGTGCCTTGGCCGGCAAACTCATTGGCAAACATAATGTGGTAATGATCTTGAATACGAGAAATACGGTTGAGGTTGGGGTGTATCCACGGCAAATGGTAACTCTCGCAGTAGTTTTCTACCGCCAACTTCCAGTTGCACGCCACGTCTAGGGTCATTTGCCCACCGTTACCGGCCTCTCGTCGCATACGGCCGTAACCTGTGTCGCCTAAGTAAGGCTGCCAACGCGCAACCACCGGCGCAATAAACTGAGCAAAGGCGTCTGCCTGTCCATCTAAGTTGATAAACACCACATCAAACCACACCGCACTACGAATCTCCTTCATGCCGTGTTTTTCACAGGCAAAGCCGTCTAATTTATGCACGCCTACACCACCAATGTGAGGCGTACCTTTAAGCTCTCCGGTGAGATCATAGGTCCAAGAATGATATGGGCAACGAATACTGCCTGTTATAGGGCCTTCGTCGTTAATAAGGATCATGCCGCGATGGCTACAAACGTTATGAAAAACACGAATCACATCGGCAGTATCACGCATAATCACCAGCGGCAAACCCATAAACGAGATTGGCTTAACATAACCCGGTTGCGGCAAGTCGCCAGCAAAACCCACGCCCGACCAAGTCTTACCTAATACGCGATCGCGTTCTTCGGCTAACATTTCAGGGTCATTGTATAACGGGTTAGGCAACCCACTCGCCTCTTCAATAGGCAAGGTCGCTGATTCTAAGGTACTTAAGGGAATACGATTAAAGGCGCTCATAGGGAAACCCCAAAAATGAAATGGATCAAAGATGGGGCTTACTTTGACTTATTGTAGGGGTAGAAACAAACGATTAATTATCACCAAATGCATGATTTATACTCATGAGTTATCAATCAACCAAGAACAAAATTCAGCCAACACCGTTTTTTTACTGCCATTCTCAGAGGTGGTTAAATAAAAACCTGCTTGGGTTTCTAAGGTCTGATCAAAAGCCTTAACCAAACTTCCCGTTGCTAGGTAATCATCGAGCAAGTAATCCCACGCTAGGGCTACGCCTTGACCTTGTTGGGCGGCTTGTATCAACATATTGTAATGGCTAAACGTCACCTTATGCTGAGGCACCACTGGTGCCATGTCCAACCCCAAAAACCACTCACGCCAGTTAAACCATCCCGTCATTGGGTTATCCAATACTAACTGGCGTGTGGCTAACAACTGCGCGGGTGTAAGGCCTTGATGCTGTGCCAAAAAATCGGGACTAGACACCACAAATACGCGTTCGTTAAATAGCTTTTCCACCCTTACCCCTGTGGGCTCAGAATGACTAAAGCCGATACTACAATCATAATCAGTCACATCAGCTTCGAACACACTGTCGGCCACTAGCAATCTAATATCAACGTCCGGGTAAACCCGTGAATAGTCCGAAATACGTGGCATCAACCACAAGGAGGCAACCGCATGGCTGGCCGCGATGGTGATCTGAGTGTCTACCACTGGGTTCTGTAACGCTTGGGTGGCTAAACTAATCTGCGCCAGTGCACCACTAATCTGCTGATGATAATCGCGCCCCGCATGGGTTAAACAAATTTGGCGCTGTGTTCGATCAAACAAGGTCACGCCTAAATTGTCTTCCAATAAACGTATCTGACGACTCACCGCACCTTGGGTGACAAACAACTTAGCCGCCGCTTGGGTAAAACTAAGGCTAGTCGCTGCAGCATCAAAGGCTACTAAAGCGTTTAGTGGCGGGAGGTTTTTTATCGCTAGAGGCATGATTAAAGCTCATTTGTTTAGTCCTTGGAGTATGCCCTACTTCAGACCAAAGCTAAACCTTAACCATCTTCAGACCAGCCCTCAACACATAACAGTCATTAATGTAATTTACCGTTTTATAAACATAGCTTATACTTAAGCCATGAAAAACATTCCCACAGAACTCCTGCGTACTTTTGTCACTATCGTCAACTTGGGTGGTTTTACTCAAGCCGGCGACGTGCTCGGGCGATCACAACCTGCCATCAGCCTGCAAGTAAAGCGCCTAGAAGAGCTACTCAATTGCCGCTTATTCCAGCGCAACAATGGTTTGCAAGTCACCGAAGATGGCGAAATATTGTTGGATTTTGCCCAACGCATATTAGACCTAAACGACACTGCGGTGGCACGGCTATCCAAGAGCCAGGTTTCAGGCCAAGTTCGCCTGGGTATTCCTAACGACTTTGAGGTCTCATTTCTACCTCGACTATTAAGCCACTTTGGACAAACCCACCCCGACGTGGCATTAGAGGTTAATTGCGATCTTAGTGTTAAGTTATTGCAAGACTTCCAGCAAGGGCGTTACGACTTAGTGCTCGCCACCGACAGTTTAGACGACAGTCACCCACAGAGTCAGTCTGGTGATGAATTTCACGAAATCATTGTTTGGGTCACTAACGGTCATTTTGAGTGGCCCAACAACCAGCCTATTCCGCTGGTGGTTTACCCAACAGGCTGCCGCTACCGAAAACAAATAATCAACAAACTTAACGCCGCAGGCATTGCTTGGCGTATCGCCTACAGCTCATCAAGCTTACTAGGAATTCAGGCGGCCATTGAGGCCGGTTTGGGTATAAGTGCCCTGGCCCGCAGTACAGTGCCACAAAGTTTACACAGCCACATGGAGTTACATGAGTGCCCACAATTAGGCCATGTTAAGCTGGTATTTAAGCATGATCGAAACAACCAGTCGGATGCAACCAAACGTTTATACGAATACCTACATGCAGGGCTAGAACAATCGGCCAGTTAACGGCTTAAAATCACTGCCCCTGCAGAACCCATTAACAGGGCGGTAATACGGTTCATCACCTTTACTGACTTTGGCTGGCGAAATAACTTTCGGGCTCTACTGGCACCAAAAGCCACCAACATTAAACCCAGCATTAAAGCCACAAAGTTCAAGCTCACCACCACTATTACGCCTTCGTTAGTCAATTGAGTTAAATCGATGAAGGTAGGTAAAAAAGCAATGTAGAAGAGCATGACTTTAGGGTTAGTTCCAGAGATCAACATACCTTCCGCATAACTCACCAAAAAGTTAGCTCGTCTAGAGCGTGGGGCCTCAGACGGAGAGGTGTCCAATTCAGTTGGCGCATGCCACATATGCCACGCTAAGTAAAAAAGGTAAGCAGCGCCGCCCCAACGGATCAATAGGAACACCACTTGATATTGATTGGCTATATAAGCCAACCCCCAGACCACCAACAACAGATATATAATGTCACTCATGGTCATGCCTAAAGCTAAACCCCAACACGCCCTACTGCCCTGTTTTAAAGCTTGAGCAATAAGTGCAAAAATACCAGGCCCCGGGGTAATAGAAAATATAAACACAGCAACAAAATAGGCTAAAGCAAATTCAAATGTCATAATAATAGAGATGTGTCAATCGGGCTAGAAGCCGCATATTAGCTCATCCTTAAAGCATAATGCAATACTATTGAGATTGACCTATATGGTGATTGAAGTTAATATGGCGCGGCATTAAATGTGCTATTTTTGAATGGCAAAGCTCATCAAACGCATTTATGTCATTAAGTCATCACAGCAAGGAATTTCCATGTCAGAAGTAATCACCGGTACCGTAAAGTTTTTTAACGACACTAAGGGCTTTGGCTTTTTAGAACAGCCCAATGGCGCCGACGTATTTGTTCATTTTAGCGCTATCGTTAAAGAAGGCTACAAGAGTCTTGAACAAGGCCAGCAAGTTACCTTTTCCGTCACCGAAGGTGAAAAAGGTTTGCAAGCGGAAAACGTTTCGCCTATCTAAATAAGTAATACGAGACACAAAAAAGCGCTATAAGGTAACCTATAGCGCTTTTTTAACGTCTTAAATTTATTCCGCTATGCCATGTAAGCTGGGCCCTTGCCATCGGCACTGGGCTGAAAATGCACCGTGACTTCGCCAAATTTCGACAATGCTTCCGTAACCTCTTGGTCGTCGCGTAATTCAAAGGCGTTAAACCCTACACGCTGCATAAAATCGATGCGATCCATCGCTACGTCACCTACTGCACGAATTTCGCCTTGATAACCCGCTCTGCGTAAAATACGCGCCATGCTAAAACCACGGCCATCAGCAAAGGTATCAAACTCTAGCGCGATCATAGACAACTTATTGGCATGGGTAAGCAGGCTAGCCAAATCGTCGTCACCATTCGCAAGTACCGCGTCGGCGTTATTTTGCCCGTCACTTAACCAATCGGCAAACCTAAGCTCTGGGGTGGTGGCGTGGTCTAAACTAAGCTGCTGATCTTTGATGAGTGCCATATACACGCTCCTTAAATGGTGCAAAACCTACGCGGCGCACGAGTTGTAAAAATGTTTCATCGGTTTCGCGTAGCTCTACGTACACGTCTAAAATTTGGCCAATAACCACCACCACTTGATCCTGTTCAATGGAACGGCCAAGGGTTTTTCCTAAACTGGCGTCCTCACTTGCAGAACCGCCCAGGGTAAACTGGTATACCTGCTTACCCCCTTTCTCCACACCTAATACACCTATGTGGCCTACATGATGGTGACCACAGGCATTGATACAGCCAGAAATTTTAAGCTGAATGTCACCAATGTCATATTGGTAGTCGATGTCATCAAAGGTCTCATTAATTTGACGTGACAACACCAAGGTCTCGGCATTTGCCAAACTACAAAAGTCTAACCCAGGGCAATTAATCATGTCGGTCAAGGTACCCACGTTGGCGCGGGCTAAATCAATGTCTTGCAACTTTAACCAAAGTGCCAGTAGATCCCTTTGTGCTACGTCGGCTAATACTAAATTTTGATCATGGGTAGAACGTAATTCGCCAAAGCTGAATTCGTCGGCTAAGGCTGCCATTCCATCCATCTGTTGGTGGCTCACGTCGCCCGGGGCCTGTAACTGATTTTTAAGGGCCACCACAACAATACGATAGCCACCTTGCTTATGGTCACGGGTATTTTGCCGATACCAAGTGGCAAACTGCGGATATTCAGCAAACGCACGACTTAAGTCATGTTCAGCATGCTCCGCAGCTAAGTAGTCTGGGCCAGTAAAGAAGCCTTTTACCCGATCAATTTCGCTCCAAGGTAGGCGTAAGTCGCCGCCTTTTAGCTGCTCCCACTCTGCTTCTACCATTTCGCCAAAGGTATCTACCCCTACGGCGTTTACCAATATTTTAATACGGGCTTTATATTTGTTGTCGCGGCGGCCATTAAGGTTATACACTCGCAACACGGCTTCTAAATAGGATAATAACTCTTGAGGCTGTAGGAATTTTTTAACGGTTTTACCAATCACTGGCGTACGACCTAGGCCGCCACCCACTATGACTTCAAAACCCACTTCACCAGCATCATTGCGGTATAGGTGCAAACCAACGTCATGTACTTGCGACGCCGCTCGGTCACTGGCAGAACCAGAAACAGCGATTTTAAACTTACGCGGTAAGTAGGTAAACTCTGGGTGCAAACTGCTCCATTGACGAATTAACTCACACCAAGGGCGGGTGTCTTCAATTTCGTCTGCACTCACGCCCGCAAAAGGGTCCGTGGTAGTGTTACGTATACAGGCACCACTGGTTTGAATGGCATGCATTTGCACTTTGGCCAAGTCGGCCAAAATATCAGGCACCGACTCTAATGTGGGCCAGTTAAACTGCATGTTCTGGCGTGTGGTGAAGTGTCCGTAGCCTTTGTCATAAACGCGAGATATTTCGGCCATGGCTCGAAGCTGCTGGCTCTTCATCAAGCCATATGGAATAGCCACGCGCAACATGGGTGCAAGCCGCTGAATATAGAGGCCATTCATCAGCCGTAAGATACGAAATTCATCTTCGGGGATTTCACCCGCCAAGTAACGGCGAGTTTGGTCCCGATATTGATCTACGCGCTGATCAACAAGGGCCTGATCGTATTGGTTGTAAGCGTACATGATGTGATCCTAGTCAAGCTAATTGCTTATTTTGACGACATCATACAGTAACATGCTTATAACACAAAAGACTAAAAACTGATTTACTTATATTAATAACGAATATAAAATTCGTCCAAATGAATCCGCTAGAAACATATTTTTGGGCAGATTTTACGTTACACTATGGGCAACAAAAAAAGCCACCTAATCAACCCAGTTTTAGCCATCATTTATGACGCCCCAACACTATGGATTATAAAGCCAAATGGTAGAATACTTACTCATCCTTGTTAGCACAGTTTTGGTGAACAACTTCGTCTTAGTTCAGTTTCTTGGGCTGTGTCCGTTTATGGGGGTTTCCTCTAAGCTAGAAACCGCTATGGGAATGTCTCTGGCGACCACCTTCGTGCTCACTCTGGCGTCTTTGTGTAGCTACCTAACTTACACTTATCTACTACGGCCCCTTGGCCTTGAGTTTTTGCAAACCATTAGTTTCATTTTAGTGATTGCCTTTGTGGTGCAATTTACCGAAATGGTAGTGCATAAAACCAGCCCTTTGTTACACAAAGTATTGGGCATATTCTTGCCCTTGATTACCAGCAACTGCGCAGTGTTGGGCGTGGCGTTATTGAATATCAAAAAATCCAATGGCTTCATCGAATCGATTCTTTATGGTTTTGGTGCGGCGGTGGGTTTCTCGCTGGTACTGATCTTATTCGCCGCCATGCGAGAGCGTATAACGGTAGCCGATGTTCCGGCACCGTTTAAAGGTGCCGCTATTGCTATGATTAGCGCGGGCATTATGTCCCTTGCTTTTATGGGTTTTACCGGTTTGGTGGCCATGTAAATGCAAAGCCTTTATTTCGCTATTATGGTACTCGCTCTGCTAGCCCTAGTTTTTGGTGCCATCTTAGGTTTCGCGGCTATTCGTTTTAAGGTCGATGGCGACCCTATTGTTGATCAAATAGACAACCTATTACCGCAAACTCAATGCGGCCAGTGTGGCCATCCCGGCTGTCGCCCCTATGCCGAAGCCATTGCCAACGGAGAAGCCATCAATCATTGCCCACCGGGTGGCGAAAGCACCATTAAAGCGCTCGCAGACTTACTTGATGTTGAAGCTATTCCGTTGGATGAAGAGCATGGTACCGAAGCTGTGCGCACCATCGCTTACATCCGTGAAGACGAATGTATCGGTTGCACCAAGTGTATTCAGGCATGCCCTGTAGACGCCATACTCGGCGCCGCTAAACAGATGCATACGGTTATTGTCGACGAGTGTACTGGTTGTGATTTGTGTGTAGAGCCCTGCCCTGTAGACTGCATTGATATGTTGCCCATCGAAGTAACACCGGCAAGCTGGCATTGGCAACCACCGACAGACATTATTGCTACGTCTAACCATGCCCACCATGCTGCGCCTCAAGGAGATGTATCTCATGGGTAGAATCTGGCCGTTTCATGGTGGCGTACACCCACCAGAAAACAAGCAGCAGTCAAACCAACCTGCGATTGTGACTATGCGAGTGCCTAAACAACTGGTATTGCCGCTAAATCAGCACATTGGGGCCCCCGCAAAGTGTCTACTAGAAGTCGGCACCAAAGTCCTTAAAGGCCAACTCATCGCCAGCGCTCAGGGCTTTGTGAGCGCCAATATTCACGCCCCGAGCTCAGGCACTATCACCGCGATAGAGGAGCGCACGCTACCTCATCCATCAGCGCTAGTGGGCCCATGTATTGTCATCGACACCGACGGTCAAGAGCAATGGATTGATCATGCAGGCATTGATCCATTGAGTGTAGATAAAGGCGAACTATTACAATGTATTCGTAGTGCAGGCATCACTGGCATGGGCGGCGCTGGTTTTCCGAGTGCTGTTAAATTGCAAGCCAAAACCCAGATCAATATGCTGATCATTAATGCTGCCGAGTGCGAACCTTATATTACCGCCGACGACCGCTTAATACGCGAATATAGCGAGCAAATCATTGCCGGCATTCAGATCATCAGGCAATTACTAAACCAGCCCGCCTGTATCATTGGTATTGAAGACAATAAGGCCGAAGCCATTGCCATTCTAAGCCAAGCGCTTACCGGCATAGACGGCATTGAAGTGGCCGTTATTCCTACAAAATATCCTTCGGGCGGCGAAAAACAACTGATTCAAATCCTCACCGGCCAACAAGTCCCCCACGGCGGCATTCCCGCTGATTTAGGTTTGGTGTGTCACAACGTAGGCACTGCCAAAGCCATTGCCGACGCAGTCCTTCTAGGCCAACCACTGATTAGCCGTGTAACCACCGTGACCGGTAAAGCCGCAGCCAAAGCAGGCAATTACCAAGTACTTATTGGCACTCAAGTGAGCGATCTAATGGCCTTTGCCGAGGTTGATTTAGCCAGCACATCACGCTTAGTCATGGGTGGGCCGATGATGGGGTTCACCTTAACCGACCATCAAGTGTCCGTGGTTAAGAGCACTAACTGCATATTGGCATCGTCTGCGTTGGAGTTGGCCCCAGTAGCCGACCATCACGCATGTATACGTTGCGGTCAATGTGAGGTGGTGTGCCCGGCCGAGTTGTTGCCCCAACAATTATTCTGGTTTGCTAAAGCCGAAGAGTTTGACAAAGCCCAAAGCCACAATCTTGCAGATTGTATTGAATGCGGCGCTTGCGCGTGGGTATGCCCAAGCCAGATTCCGTTAGTTCAATATTATCGCTTCGCAAAAGGCCGAGTTAAAACCCTGCACGCAGAAACGCAATTAGCCGAACATGCACGTTTGCGGTTTGAAACCCGCGAACAACGCCTGATCGATGACAAATTGGCGAAAGAAGAGAAACGTAAAGCCAGAGCCGTTGCCGCCGCTGCTGCGCAAGCCGCCAAACGTGCAGCCAACCCCGATGCTGAAGACCCTATCGCCGCCGCACTGGCCCGCGTTAACCAACAAAAACAAGCACCAGCAACCAGCGTAACAGCAGAGCCGCCAGAAGATGCTTACAAAGCATTAAAAACCGCCGCAGCCATTACTCGGACCAAGCTCAAGAAGTCCAGCAAAGCCCTTAGCGATGCACTAGCCTCTGGCCATGATCAAGTGGAAAGTTTGCAAACCACCGTGGATCAACTGACGCTTAAAGCCAATGCGGCCCAAGCAGCGCTTAGCGCCTACGAAACCAAATTAGGCTTAGACCCCGAACACGAAAAACAATTGCAAGTGGCCGCCGCCAAAGCCGGAGTGGTGGTACGAAAGCTTGAGAAATCCTTAGCCATCGCCGAGGATGCGGCCACAATAGAGGCCCAAATAGTCACTGCTAAAACGGCCCACGCGACTGCCAACCAAGCCTTGGAAGCGTACCAGCACAAGTCCACAGCGTTACAGCAACAGACCCAGGAATCCTGATTATGGCGTTACTCAACCTATCGTCGCCCCACCACCACAGTTTAAACCGCACCTCGCGCTTAATGATGTGGGTGTTGCTGGCTACTGTGCCAGGCCTGCTGGCACAAAGTTATTGGTTTGGTTATGGCACGCTTATCAACTTAATTTGGGCTTGTGCACTGGCTGTGAGCTTTGAAGCACTGGTACTGTGGCTTAGAAAACGCCCCATTAAACCCTTCATTAGTGACGGCAGCGCCTTAGTCACGGCCTTTTTACTGGCCCTTGCATTACCGCCCTTTAGCCCTTGGTGGTTGACATTTGTAGCGGTACTGTTTGCCATCGTATTTGCCAAACACCTCTATGGTGGCTTAGGCAACAACCCTTTTAACCCAGCCATGGTGGGATACGCCTTGTGCTTAATCGCCTTTCCTGTATCCATGACCCAATGGGCCGGCACCGAAAGCACGTTAAATTTAGCTCAACAGTGGCAGTGGTTTTGGACAGAGACCATGAGCGGCGGCATAGATGGCTACACACAAGCCACACCACTGGACCTAATGCGTCACCCTAAAGGCCTGACCTTAGATGAATTAGCGGCCACCAACCCATTACTCGGCCTCGGCCTAACTGCCAGCGCATGGATTAATGCAGCCTACCTAGTGGGTGGTTTGGGTTTGTTGGCGTTACGCATATTCACCTGGCACGCACCCGTGGCAATGCTCGCAAGTTTGGGCTTATGCTCAGGTTTATTCCACATGGGAGAGCCTGACCTATACCCATCTGCAAGCCAGCACCTGTTTAGCGGCGCCACTATGCTTGCAGCCTTCTTTATCGTCACCGACCCAGTTACCAGTGCCACTAGCCGTAAAGGTAAGTTGATATTTGGTGCGAGTGTAGGCCTGTTGGTGTTTATCATTCGTAGTTACGGGGCCTACCCCGACGCCTTTGCGTTTGCCATTTTACTGATGAACCTAGCCGCGCCATTAATTGATACCTATACTCAACCTAAAGCCTATGGCCACCAAGGAAACAAAGATAATGAGCGCTGATACGCCCACTAGTCTTGGCGCCTCGATTCGCAATGGCGCACTCAGTTTGGGCGTGTTTGCGGTTGTTACCGCCGCCGCCATTAGTCTTACCTACGTGGCTGGCAGTGATGCCATTGCTGCCAATAAAGCCGCTGCCAAAGCACGCGCATTAGAGGCCGTAATGTCACCCGCGCTGTATGATCAAAGTTTATTAGACTCGCCTATTACCCTAGCCCAAACAGACCAGCTTGACGTCGCTGAAAACAGCCTCGGTTACGCTGCCATTAATCATAGTGTCGTCCAAGGTATAGTGCTACCTGTGGTAGCTAAAGATGGCTACAGCGGCGACATTTCAATGCTTATTGGTCTCAACCGAGACGGCGTGATCCAAGGCGTACGCGTATTAGAGCACAAAGAAACGCCGGGGTTGGGTGATAAGGTTGAGCGTAAAAAATCAGCGTGGATCGATGCATTTATTGGCCATTCTTTAGCCAACACCAGCCCTGATGAGTGGGCAGTGACTAAAGATGGCGGCCTATTTGACGGCTTTACTGGTGCCACCATTACCCCACGTGCCGTCGTTTCGGCAGTACACAAAAGCCTGCGCTATCATGAACAACAACAATCCTCCTTTTACCCACACACACAAGCGGATTAAAGCATGACAGAAGATCAATCTAAACTGGTAATGGACGGCCTGTGGAACAACAATCCGGCCTTGGTCCAACTGCTAGGTCTGTGTCCTCTATTGGCGGTCACCGGCAGCGTCGTCAACGCTTTGGGGCTGGGTTTTGCAACCTTACTGGTATTGGTGGGCTCCAATCTTTTAGTGTCCCTGATTCGTAACAAAGTGGCCGATGATATTCGTTTACCCGTGTTCGTGATGATTATTGCGGCGCTGGTGACCATCGCCGAACTCACCATGCAGGCACTCACTTATGAGCTGTATCAAATCTTAGGCATATTTATACCCTTGATTGTCACTAATTGTGCCATTTTAGGGCGTGCTGATGCCTATGCTCGTAAAAACCCACCACACTTGGCGGTATTGGATGGTTTGAGTATGGGCCTAGGTTTTGCCTCTGTATTAGTATTACTTGGCGCGATGCGCGAATTGCTGGGCCAAGGCACACTATTTGCTGACATGCACTTATTGCTAGGTCCGGTCGCACAAAACTGGACTTGGGTGATTATTGATGACTATCGGGGTTTCCTCTTTTCTGTGTTACCGCCCGGTGCTTTTGTGGGTATGGGTTTGATCATTGCTGCAAAAAACGCTTATGACCAATATCAAGCCAATACCAACCTGACTCAAAAACCCCACATCGACGCTGGCAGTAAACGTGTTCGAGTGACCGGCACCATCACTTAACGCAGATCATCATGAACAAGGCCAAACGAGAACAAATTTTTGCACGCTTAAGGGATGACAACCCCAACCCCGTAACCGAGCTTAATTACAGCAACCACTATGAACTCTTGGTGGCTGTAGCCCTGTCGGCCCAAGCCACCGATGTGAGTGTTAACAAGGCCACTAAAGCGTTATTTAAAGTGGCTAATACACCTCAAGCCATGCTCGACTTAGGCTTAGAGCAGCTCAAGCAACACATTAAAACCATTGGCCTGTACAACAGCAAAGCTAACAACGTCATCATGGCGGCGCAAATGTTGGTGGACTTACACCAGGGCCAGGTACCCGATCAACGCGAGGCCCTTGAAGCGCTACCCGGTGTAGGTCGTAAAACCGCCAACGTAGTGCTTAACACCGCCTTTAGGCAAATTGCGATGGCCGTGGATACACATATATTTCGTTGGTCAAACCGCACTCGAGTGGCGCCCGGTAAAGACGTGATAGAGGTGGAACGTAAACTGCTTAAATTTGTGCCCAAAGCCTACCTGCTAGACGCCCATCACTGGATGATTCTGCATGGTAGGTACGTGTGCATCGCCCGTAAACCACGCTGTGGTTCTTGCCTCATTGAAGACCTTTGTGAGTTCAAAAACAAAACCTGCGACCTGGATTGAGCCAGCACTTGGAATTTGTTTTAAACTGGACCATACTTAGCTCAAAACATAATAACTAAAAGTTCTGATACCCCCGTATGTTAAGGTTTTTACTCCGTTACCTGTTACTCCCCTTGGTGCTTATTGCCAGCATCGGCTACGCCGCAATTCCGCTGTGGGTGCCCACCGCCCTAGCGTTCTATGTACAACCTATGAATTGGCAAGGCCTAGAGCTCAAGGTGGGTTACCCAAGCCACAAAAGCTGGCACATCGATGACCTCAGCTGGTACCAAACACAACCAACCCTGGCCTATCAGGCGGATTTAACCCACCTAGAATTAAACTACTCTTGGCAGTCTTTAAAAGCCCAACAGTGGCCCACCATGGTAATAGAAACCGCTCATATTGAACTAGAGGCAGACACGAACAGCCATAACCAAGTGCCCGCGTTAGCGCTTATACCGAGTCAATGGCTGCCACTTTGGCCACAATTTAGCATCAATAAACTGGTGTTCAATACGTCTAACTCGCAAAAACAGGTACAGTTGGCTGGTAACCTCAGCCATCAAGACGCGGGGCTAAAACTTCTCGCGCGCATTTCTAACGAAAGCCAAATTGACACCTACATCGATGCCACACTAGGTCATAACGACCAAGTTGAAGCCAAGCTATTTATTCAGCAAAGTACCTCGCCGGTGGCTAAAATCACCTCCTCCGTTAAACGTCAGGGCAAACAATATAGCTGGCAAGGCCAGGCCGCCATCAACCTGCCCTTTAGCCAAACGTTGCTAGGTCGCTGGTGGCCTAGCGCCCTCGGTGAGCTCACCATCAATACAGGCCGCCTCACCAGCCACTGGCAACTCAACTTACCCATTGATTCATACGAAACGGCCAACTTAAGCCACATATCACGCTCAGCAAAAGGCGAATTACAAAGCCAAATCCAGTTTCAAGCCAGTAGCCCGATGGCCAAAGAGCTTGATTTAGACGCTAGCTTTACACATATTTTATCGGCCTCCAGCGACCCACAATGGCGACTTAACGAAGGCAGTCAACTACGTATAATGCCCAATTGGAACAACACCAATATAGATCCAAACTTGTACCAATCCTTGTTACTTCAGCAAGCTAAACTGACCCTCAATGCCGACAGTCCGGTGGCCATAACATTTGTGGAAGCAACAGGTCTGCTCGCCGCAACACCTGCCATCGAGCTCAACGGTAATATTAATGCCACTTTAGAAAATACCCATTCTGTATACCAGCTATTTGGCCAGTTATCGCAGCTTAAGCTACAGTCCTTAGGACAATGGCAGGGCAACGCCAATTTAAGTGGTTATTACCTTGCTCAAGCCGACGAAAACCCTTGGATGACGCAACTTCCCATCGACCTGAGGCAGTTACAATTGTTGAGCGAAGTTGACTTTAGCTTTGACCCAAAACAATGGCAGTTTATCATGCAGCCTCACTCCAAAGTGTCGGCCACACAGGTAGAGAGCCGCCGCCAAGCAGGCTCTATTCAGCTGTTCGCTAGCGACAAACTCAATTTATCCAATGGCAAACCCCTCACCCTAACCTATCAACCGCAACAGGATTACTGGACCTGGTCAGACATTGACTTACAGCTAAAGCCTGAGTCTATCCCCAGCCAGGGCCTTACGGTCAACGTGAGTGAAGGCTCCTCGTTATTGAATAATAGGCCCACGCAAGGACACTTTGACCTGCAGCCCACCGCCATTAAAATAGCCAACTGGCCCGCCCTTCATGCAGTGAGCCAAGGCGACTTTAACTGGCTCGAAGGCCAGCTCACCGTCAACTTTGAGGCCCAGCTTCCGCCTTACGTCTCTGCTGTTGACGGCCAATACACGTGGCAAGCCAATGCTGCCAGTCACCAATTAGTAGCGCAAGCTAAGACCATTGAACTGGCGCCCTTATTACCCCAGCTTAGCAGCATCAATGCGCTGTTACCTCTCCCCTTACCACTCACACTTGGAGTCACCTCAGGCACAATTGATTACCGCGGCGATTGGCAATGGGGCGCAGACCAAACGCAGGCGCTGCAACGGATAGATTATGATGCCGTAAGTGGGCGCCATAACGGCATTCAAGTGACCGGTGTTGGGGGGCACAGCTTGTTTGAGTTTGACAGCAATAAGGCCGATGACCTCAGCGTTCAAGGGCAGCATTCGTTGCGGGCAAAAACCTTGGCTTGGGGGCCAACGGCAAACCTTAAAATGCTACAGCCGCACATAGAACTAACGTCCACTGGCTGGACGGGGCAGAATTACCAAATAGAAAAATTTGACGCTCAATGGCTGGGCGGCCGACTACTCGCTAGCAACAACACCATTAAACACCAAGGCCTTAACACGCTGCACATGAGCCTGCAAAATCAACAGCTCAATCAATTGCTTAGTTTAGCTAAAAGCCCAGATCTATCAGCCACAGGTAAGGTGTCTGGTAACCTGACTATGCATCTTGACCTGCGCTCTAACGCAAGTCAAGCGTGGACTTTAGCGCAAGGAGATCTAGTAAGCAGCCAAATGGGATTACTGAGCTTGGCGCCAGCAGATGCGGCTGAAACGGACCCAAAAACAGCCTATTTACATGACATATTAAGCCATTTTAATTACCAACAACTGACAGCAAAACTGAGCCGCAACCAAGACCAAGGGTTATCTCTAACTACCCACCTAGTGGGCAGCAATCCTAACTTTAAAGATGGCCACGCCGTGGACTTTAATTTAACCCTGAACCCTGAACTTCTTCTAAGCAACGATTAAGGTAGTTTAACGGATGCAACGGTTGTTGATCCGAACGTAGGGTGATTTGGCTACGACAAGAATAGCCGGTAGCCAACACGGCACCTTGAGCTGCATTAACGGGCTGCTGCCAACTCATGGTATAAAGTTTAGCGGCTAATGCTTGATGTTTTTGTTCGTGGCCAAAGGTACCCGCCATACCACAACAGCCCGTGTCCGGTGTATTTAAGGCAATGCCAAATTTAGCAAACAAACCCACCCATTGCGCCGTACTTTGCACCACTAGCGCTGTTTCACTACAGTGCCCAAGCAATGTTGGCGCCATGTCTGGTGTGACCGAAACAGTCGGTAGCTTAATTAAGCCCTCCACTTGATGTAACCACTGCTGCAGCAACAATACATCGGGTACCGCTTCTGGCCCCAATAATTGGCGATATTCATCACCATAGGTTAAACCAACACTGGGATCAACTGCCACCAAGGTTAAACCTTGTTGCTGCACCAGCTGTAGCTGCTGGGTCACCGCCGCTGCTTGCTTTTCAAACGCCGTTAAAAAACCCTTAACATACAGGGGTTTAGCCGATGCCTTAAGGGGCATCACTATGGGGGTAAAACCCATCTTCACCAAACACGACAAGATACCCTGCACTTGAGGCAAGTCATAGCAACTGCTAAACACGTCCTGCACTATGACTACAGATCGGCGTTTTTGTGCGTCAGTCAAATTTTCAAATTGGTGTGGGTGCCACGCTTCTACGCCATCAATCGCCGTCAATTGAGACAATTTATACGGGTGTATTTTCGGTAAGTTGACCATGCCAAACAGGTTTTTTATCAACCAACGGCTAGCCCCTAACTGCATGCCCCAGTTACTTAATCTTGAGACCTTGCTGGTCACCATTGCCAAGGACTCCACCAGCGCGACCGCGTAATCCGACAATGGGCGCCTGCGTTTGGCAAAATAGCGCTGTAAAAAGCGGCTTCGATACGTCGGTATGTCCACCTTGATCGGGCAAGCCGTAGTACACGCCTTGCACGCTAAACAACTTTGTAACGATTGATACACCTGAGTTTCTAACGCTGAGTCGGCACCACCTGTGGCTTCTTGGCGCAGCCATTCACGCAATAAGCTCGCCCTACCCTTGGGCGACTGCACACGATCCTTAGTGGCTTTATACGACGGACACATGGCCGCCTGCGGTTGGTAATTAAAACACGCTCCATTGCCATTACATGCCACAACCGGTTGCCACTGCTCAACCATCGATTCGCCTAGCTGCCGATCTGCAGCACCGCGGGTACGTGGGTCGTCAACCTTCACCAACTCGGAGTCAACCGACGCTGGGGTACAAATCTTACTGGGGTTAAGCTGATTGTGTGGATCAAACCAACCTTTTATACGCCGCATATCCGCATACAGGTCTACACCAATGGTCTCTTGTGTATACTCACTGCGAAAACCTTTGCCGTGCTCGCCCCACATAACGCCTTCATACTTTTGCACCAAGGCCTGTACCGCATCAGAAATCAGCTTAAGTTTTAAAGCATCCTCAGGGTCGCGCATGTTCAACGCTGGGCGTACATGTAAACAACCGGCATCCACATGGCCAAACATGCCGTAGGAAACCCCCATGCCGTCCAATAGCTGCCTAAACTCAACAATGTAGTCGGCCAAATTTTCTGGCGGTACTGCGGTGTCTTCCACAAACGCTATGGGACGTCGTTTACCCGGCAAGTTACCCAACAAACCGACACCTTTTTTACGTAATTCCCATAAACTGGCCATGCCTTTAGGGTCCGACACTCGGCTGTAACGCATGCCTAACTGGGTAAGCTGAGCGCACACAGCATCTATCTTTTGTGCTAGCAGGCCAGCATCCATACCACCAAACTCGACTAAGTTAATGGCTGCAATCGGTTCTGCATCTGGGAAAGCAATATAGTCCTTAACCTGATGCCAAATAACATCGTCTTGGGCCATGGTTAAAATAGTATCATCGATGGTTTCAATAGCATCTGGATTTTGTAGCACCAACTGGGTCGCATCACGCAACGCTCCATCAAAGGAATCATAACCGAGCACCAATAATTGTTTAGCTAGCGGTATGGGCGTGAGCTTCAAGGTCAGTTCTGACACGACCGCCAAGGTGCCTTCGGAGCCGCAAATAAGCCGACTCAAATCAAACCCATTGTCGGTCTTAATGTGGGCCAAATTATAACCCGTCATAAACCGGTTGAGCTTTGGAAAACGTGCGCTGATGGCATCTTGTTTTTGCTCCACCAAATCATTCACTTGGCGATACAAGTGTGCAACTGGGCCGCCCTTGTCAATGGCATGTTGAAGCCCTTGAGGTGTCATGGCTTTGGTTGCCACCTGTTGGCCATTGGCCAGTATCAGGTTAAGACTCAACACATGATTACTCGTGCGGCCATAAATCCGGGAGCCCTGACCGCAGGCATCGGTATTGGCCATACCACCTAAGGTGGCACGGTTGCTGGTAGATAAGGTGGGTGCAAAAAACATCCCATGGGGCCGTAAAAAGTCGTTGAGCTGGTCTCTAATAACACCCGCCTGCACTTTGACCCAGCCAGCCTCTATATCCACATCTACAATGGCGTTTAAGTGGCGTGAACAATCAACCACCAAACCATCAGTTAAAGATTGGCCGTTAGTGCCGGTACCGCCACCACGGGGTGCAAAGTAAATGGATTTAAAGCGAGACTGGGCAGCCAGCTTAAAGATAGCCTGTAGGTCTGCTTCGTGCTTTGGGTAAAGCACCCCTTGGGGCAAAAGCTGATACACGCTGTTGTCTGTGGAGGCAATGATACGATCGGCTTGATGGGGGCTAATTTCGCCCTCAAAACCAACATCGTCTAAGGCATTTAAGAAATCTACAAAATTGACTGCAGGGTCTTCAAGAAACTGCTTGCTCGACATAGTGAGAAGGTTCTAACACGGGTTATTGGCTTAGGTTAGAGTTTAACTCAATGAGCGCTTGTTGCCCATTCTCGATTAGTCTAAGCGCTTATTCGCTATTAGGTTTTAAGTCATGTGCGGTAAAGCACTTTAATGACATGCCAACCAAATTTAGTTTTAACTAGCTGAGGCTCTTGTACTGCACAGGTAAATACAACTTTATCGAACTTAGGCACCATTTGACCCTGTCTAAACTCGCCTAAATCACCACCTTTTTTACCCGATGGGCATGATGAATACTTTTTAGCTAAGGTTTGAAACTTAGCGCCTTTTCCTAACTGCTTAATAATATCTTCCGCAATTTCTTTGTGCTTAACCAATATGTGAAGAGCGTGCGCTGTAGAAACCATGTCAAAACCTTTTTAAACCCACTTGGAAACCAAACCAACAATGAATGTCGTATGAGCTTAGCAACGAAAATACGTATGTTACCTTAACTCTCATGGATAATCATTTTAACGGCTAACGCCGCAAGTATAGGCGAGCCCCTGTGGGTGATTCCAGCCCGAAAGGCGCTTGTGTCTTGCCTTGTTATGTTTTTTAATCACCCAAATAACGTGTGTTGTATTACTTTATTTAACACGGATTATCTTCACAATCTTTCTTCCTTTCGCTAATTCATCTACCAATTTATCCAAATATCTGACCTGCTGGGTTAATGGATTTTCAATCTCTTCCACCCGATAGCCGCAAATTACACCGGTAATGAGGTGCGCATTTGGGTTTAACGTGGCATGTTGAAAGAACTGCGCGAAAGTCATATTCTCTTCGCTGAGTTTATTTAGCTTTTTTTCATTATAGCCAGTCAGCCACTCAATCACTTGATGTAATTCTTCTTTGGTACGACCCTTCTTCTCAATTTTTGCAAGGTAGTGTGGATATATTTCCGCATACGTCAGTTGTGCAATTTGTTCGTCATGGCTGCGTGTACTTTTCATGTCTTTTTACTCATTAATTTTGGACAAATTATTGCAATCCGTTTTAAGTATCTTATCTAAATTTATCTGATTTTTTAACTAAAAGCACACTCCATACTTTTGGGCACTTTTTGGTTTTAGCCTCGCAGACACATCAATCTAATTAACTTATATAACTTTAAAGCCTTTATCGTGCTTTTTTCCGCCCAACAGAATTAGCCTAGGGTCGGGCTAATAACCTGGGATAACGGGATAAGCACTGCCCTTCTATGGCTTTATCAGGATGCTAGAGAAGCCTTAAAATATGGCGTTTCTGGCCCTTTTCCTGTATGCTTCTGCGCCCTAAACACCCCTATACAGAGATACACTATGTCATTTGCCGAACTCGGTCTTGAGCAGCGCCTATTAACCGCCATTGAAAGCAAAGGTTATACCGTACCCAGCCCAATTCAAGAGAAAGCAATCCCTGCCATTTTGGCCGGTAATGATGTTATGGCGGCCGCCCAAACCGGTACCGGCAAGACTGCCGCGTTTACCCTGCCCTTGCTGCAAAAATTGGCTAAGGGCCAGCGCGCTCAAGCCAACCAAGTTCGTGCCTTGGTGTTAACCCCTACTCGCGAGCTAGCGGCTCAAGTTGCCGAAAGTGTATCCACCTATGGTGCTGATTTGCCGCTTACCTCCACCGTGGTTTTTGGTGGCGTCAAGATCAACCCACAAATGATGCGCTTACGTCGTGGTGCCGATGTGTTGGTGGCCACCCCCGGTCGCCTATTGGACCTATACCAACAAAAAGCAGTGAAGTTTAATCAACTAGAAGTGCTTATACTCGACGAAGCCGATCGTATGTTAGACATGGGTTTTATTCATGATTTAAAGCGCATCATGTCGTTTTTACCAAAAGATCGTCAAAACCTGATGTTCTCTGCCACCTTTGCTGACCAAATCCGCAGCCTAGCAAAAGGGTTAATGAATAACCCCACTGAAATTAGCGTCAGCCCTGCTAACACCACTGCCGCTACCGTAAAGCAGTGGATGTGTCCGGTAGACAAAAAGCAAAAGCCAGCTTTATTACAAGAATTGATTGTCACCAACCAATGGTCACAAGTATTAGTATTTTGCCGCACCAAACACGGCTGCAACAAACTCGCTAAATGGCTGGTAGGTGGCGGCATTAGTGCCGATGCTATCCATGGCAACAAGAGCCAAGGCGCCAGAACTCGTGCTTTAGCACAGTTTAAGGCCGGCGAAGTTAAAGTATTGGTGGCGACCGACATCGCCGCTCGCGGCTTGGACATTGACCAACTTCCGCAAGTGGTGAACTATGACCTACCCAACATTGCCGAAGACTATGTGCACCGTATTGGCCGT
>JABGSN010000058.1 GCA_018647765.1 Oceanospirillaceae bacterium
CAAATCCGGTACATATTACTTCTCTAAGACAGTACCTCGTGATTTAAAGCCTCATTATACACGTAGTCGAATTATTATTTGTCTCAACACTAAGTCAGCCAAGAAAGCTGAATTATCGTCTAAATCTCTTTTAAGTAAGCTTGAAAACTATTGGCTGGGTCTTCGTTTAACTCATACTGATATACCAGCTCAACATTTATTAAGAACTAGTCCATCTCAAGCATCTGATGCGCCAACTCTTTTAGATGCGTTAGATTTATATCTAAAGGTTAAAGCCACTGGGCGCTCTGAGTATTTCATTACTACTGCACGAAGAAACATTGCTTATGTCGTTAAGTGCTTAGGCTGTAGGCCTATAGATCAGTACACCTCAGCGGATGCCGCTAAGTACCGAGACTGGCTGGTTGAGAAAGGTCTGGCTAGTAGTTCAGTTAAGAGGGTGTTTAGTTCTGTCAAAGCCATAGTTAACTAGTGGCGATTCAAAGTTCTCTCCAACCGCTAACATCGTCGATGCGTAAGTATGTCGAGTTTGATACGGCACGCGGTAACGAATCCCAGCCTTTTTCAACACACTTGTCCATTGAGCACGTATTTTGTTAGTCGTACTCCAAGGCTCACGTGTGCGTGGATTGAGAAACACACGCTCACTACTAAGAAAAGAATACTCTTTGTAGGCGAGCAAAGTATCAGTGCCAAAGGGGACTGGTACAGAAACAAGACTAGATATTAATAAAGTAGAGGGGTACTGTTAATTTAAGCCTGAGGAACATGCGGCTAGCTGGGCTTTATATGTTGGTCGTCTAAGGATTGAAGCAACGAATTTATAAGGGGAGTATTGTGTCGTTAGCACTGGATTCGTTAGATAGGTTCAAGACAGCGCTCGATGATGGCAATACAGCGCCGTTAGCAGAGATGCTGGCAGAAAGCTTTATTTTTGAAGATTCAGTAGGGGTTTTTCCTAATCAACGGGAAATGAAAATCATCAAATTCGATTGGTAATGCCACTCCATTCGCAATGGACAAGAACTTTCAGTCGAGAGCTCCGTTGCTTAATACGCTAGAAACCGATAATTAAAAGTCTCAAATTTTTCCCTAAATCGAAACCGGTATTAGATACTTCTCTAATACCCAAGCCCGTTAGATTATGTAAAAGTAGCGCCTATTGTGTGATTGCCTGTTTGTATTGCAGCGGCAATCGCTTGTTTAAGTCAGATAACGAGGCAGCCCATGAGTATCCGTAAAGTCCCCATGTTAATTAATGGACAAGAATTTTCATCTACAAGTTCCACTTGGGTTGATGTACTAAACCCAGCGACACAAGAGGTGGTGGCCCAGGTTCCTTTTGCTACACTAGAGGAAGTGGACCACGCGGTAGCGAACGCTAAGCAAGCGTTTAAAAGCTGGCGCAAGGTATCTTTGGCCAAGCGCCAGCAATTTTTGTTAACGTTTTTGCAATTGGCACGCGCCAATACAACCCACATCGCTGAGTTAATTACCTTAGAGCATGGCAAGACCTTACCCGACGCAGAAGGCGAAGTGGGCCGCGGTATTGAAGCCATTGAAAACGCCTGCATGGTGACTAAGTTGCAACTCGGTGAATTGGCCGACAACGTGGCCGGTAATGTTAACGTATACACGTTAAACAAACCCCTGGGCGTGGGCGTGGGCATCACTGCCTTTAACTTCCCAATTATGCTCCCTTGTTTTATGTTCCCGATTGCTATCGCTTGTGGTAACACGTTTGTACTGAAGCCCTCTGAGCAAGATCCAACGTCGACTATGTTCTTGGCTAAGTTGGCTTACGAAGCAGGCTTACCCCCTGGTGTGCTAAACGTCGTCCATGGTGGTGCTGATGTGGCTAACCACTTGGCAGAACACGAGGACGTAAAGGCGCTTTCCTTTATTGGTTCGACTCACGTTGGCTCCTCCTTGTACCGACGAGCGAGTAATGCGGGCATTCGGGCACAGTGCATGATGGGTGCTAAGAACCACTGCGTGATTATGCCGGACGCCAATAAAGGCCAAGCCATTAACCACTTATTAGGTTCTTGCTTTGGTGCTGCTGGGCAACGCTGCATGGCGAACTCGGTCGCTATCTTGGTTGGCGAAACGAAACATTGGTTACCAGAAATCGTGGAAAAGGCTAAGGCTATGACGATTGATGTGGGTACTAACCGTGCGGCTGACTTAGGCCCACTGGTTTCACCACAGGCCAAGCAACGTGTAGAAGGGCTGATTGCTTCGGGTGTTGAGCAGGGTGCCACTCTGTTACTGGACGGTCGAAATCCACAGGTTGACGGTTTTGATAAGGGCAACTTTGTCGCCCCAACCATCTTCAGTGAGGTGAACACCGATATGGACATCTATGCTCAGGAAATCTTTGGCCCTGTCATGTGTATGATGGAAGCGGATGACATTGACAGTGCTATCGACATCGTTAACGCTAATCCCAATGGTAATGGCACGTCTATCTTTACTAATTCTGGTTGGAATGCGCGCCACTATGAAAACAACATTGACGTTGGCCAGATTGGTATCAACATTCCCATTCCTGTGCCGGTGGCCTATTTTAGCTTCACTGGGTCCCGTGCGTCTAAATTAGGAGACCTAGGCCCAAATGGCCAGCAAGCGGTACAGTTTTGGACCCAAACACACACGGTTTCGGCCCGCTGGTTTGAACCGGAAGAGGTGTCTGAAGGCGTAAATACCACCATCACCATGAGCTAAGCTCCCAAAAGTGGGGCTAGATTTAACGTTTAGCCCCACTCCAAGTTTTTTTGGCCCAGAAGACGAGCTGGAAGGGGTTAAGCTCGAGACGCGAGTCCGGGTCACGGAAACAAGCTGTGAAATCATGTCAGATTACCCTTTTGAACTGCGGTTAATGTGCAGCGATTAGGTAACGTTAATGTAGGCACTGCTGTGGACCTGGCGCAAAGCCATACGCGTTTGTGTGCCTACCACACCGGGTAGGCGTAGCAATTTTTTGTAATACAGCTCTTCGTAGTCTTTGGCGTCGGTGTAGATTACTTTGAGCATATAGTCATTGTCGCCAGCCATTAAGTAACATTCTATCACTTGCTCAAGCTGAGTCACCGCAACCTCAAATTCTTCAAATACGGCTTCGCTTTGGTGATCTAGGCTAATAAAGATAAACGCCGTACCTTGCACGTGGAATAGGTCACGGTTAATAAGACCTACAAACTCCCCAAACACATCGGCGTCGATTAGCGCTTTGGTGCGCCTCAAGCAGGCCGAAGGCGAAAGATTGATCTGGTCAGCCAATTCCACATTGCTTAGGCGCGCATTTTTTTGCAGCGCGTTAATGATTTTCTTATCAGTGTGATCAAGTTCTATATCAATTGATGTATTTAGTTGCATGGGAATACCTTTTTTCGCAATTATATTTCCAAATATAGGTTAATAACCCCAATTAAAGCAAGGTAATTGTTCAAAAACACTCCTAGAATAGCATTATCTTCACCAATTGAATTAGAGGGCAATACCATGTTGATAGGCGTACCAAAAGAAATTAAAAACCATGAATACCGTGTTGGCATGACGCCCGCTAGTGTTAGAGAAGTGGTGCACGCAGGGCACACAGTGCTGGTTGAAACCTTGGCCGGAGGCGGTATTGGTTCGAGCGATGAGGACTATCTTGCGGCGGGTGCAGAAATCACCGCTACGGCAGCCGAAGTCTTTGCCCGTGCAGAAATGATCGTTAAGGTCAAAGAGCCACAAGCCCCAGAGCGGGCTATGCTGCGTGCGGATCAGCTATTATTCACCTATTTACATCTTGCGCCAGACGCCCAGCAAACCGCTGAGTTGGTGGCCTCAAACGCCACCTGTATTGCTTATGAGACGATTACCAGTGCGCAGGGCGGTTTGCCATTGTTAGCCCCCATGTCTGAAGTTGCGGGTCGTATGTCAATTCAGGCCGGTGCTCACGTACTCGAAAAGGCCCAGGGCGGTCGTGGTATGTTGCTCGGCGGTGTGCCTGGCGTTGCACCGGCTAAAGTCGTGATTATCGGTGGTGGTGTGGTGGGCTCAAACGCTGCACAAATGGCTTTGGGTGCTCGTGCCCAGGTGACTGTATTAGATCGCTCCACACAGGCCTTAGCGCGTTTGGATAAGGAATTTAACGGCGCGGTGCAAACAGTATACTCAACCCAAGATAGCCTTGAGCAGTATGTACTGGATGCTGATTTGGTGATTGGCGGTGTATTAATACCTGGCGCTGAGGCACCTAAGTTGGTTACTGCAGACATGGTGAAGGCCATGAAGCCTGGGGCTGTATTGGTCGATGTGGCCATTGATCAGGGTGGCTGTTTTGCAACCTCCAAAGCCACCACCCATCAAGACCCCACTTATGTGGTTGATGATGTGGTGCATTATTGC
This sequence comes from Oceanospirillaceae bacterium, assembly GCA_018647765.1. Classification (GTDB taxonomy): domain Bacteria; phylum Pseudomonadota; class Gammaproteobacteria; order Pseudomonadales; family Balneatricaceae; genus Njordibacter. Next base: position 4,396 of record JABGSN010000058.1, read on the forward strand.
GTGGCCAACATGCCCGGTGGCGTAGCGATGACATCTACTTATGCACTAAACAATGCCACCTTGCCGTATATTCTTAAGTTGGCAAATTTGGGCTGGAAACAGGCCTTGAAACAAGATGAGCATTTTTTGGCTGGCCTTAATGTCCATGCCGGTAAGGTGACCAATGAGCATGTGGCCAGGGCACTGGGATACGACTATCTAGCACCACAATTTGTTGTGGCGGACTCGCCTGCCCAGTTAGTGGCCTAACTGTTACTGACGCTTTAACCGCTATTTATGCCTAAGGCCTTCTTAACCGAAGGCCTTTTTTTTACCAAAAATAAGCCTTAATGGCTCATATGGCTTGACTATTGGGGCTTAAATACGGAAAATTCGGTCTTTTATTTTCGCCCGCATTTGCCGATTTGGTTGGTAAAAAGCCTTGATTAGGCTTTAAGTGGACAAGATTTTGTACAACGGACCTTAATAAGGTTTGTTCATTTGATAATTAATGAGGCATTTAAATGCAAGTTTCAGTTGAAGCGACCACTAGCATCGAACGACGTTTAACCGTAACTGTACCTGCTGAGCAAATTGACAGCGCAGTAGATAAAAAGGTTAACGAGACCGCAAAGACCATCCGTATTGATGGCTTTCGCCCTGGCAAAGTACCCACTAAGGTGGTTAAGAAGCGCTATGGCGCCAGCATTCGCCAAGACGTATTGGGCGATGTGATCCAGTCTAGCTACTTTGAAGCGCTTCAGCAGGAAAGCATTAAGCCTGCTGGCATGCCTAACATCGAGCCTAAAGAAGACGCCGGCGAAGGTGAGTTTAGCTACACAGCAGTGGTCGAAGTCTACCCAGAAATCACCCTGTCTGACGCTTCTGGCATCAGCGTAGAGCGTTTGACGTCTAGTGTTGAAGACGACGACGTTGATACCATGATCGAAAACTTGTTGAGCCAGCAAACACAGTGGACTGAAGTGCTACGTGCGGCAGCCGACGGCGACCAGATCAATATCGACTTTGAAGGCTACCTTGATGGCGAAGCATTTGATGGTGGTGCCGCTCAAGGTCACGACCTAGTGTTAGGTTCTAACAGCATGATTCCTGGCTTTGAAGAAGGCATTCAAGGCATGGAAGCGGGTCAAGATAAAGACATTACCGTGACTTTCCCTGCCGATTACAACGCTGCAGAATTAGCTGGTAAAGAAGCAACCTTTACCATTAAAGCCAATACCGTTAGCGAAGCCACCAAGCCTGAGTTAAACGACGAGTTTTTTGCTCGCTTTAACCCGAAGGAAGAAGGCGAAGCCGGTTTCCGCGCGGAAATCAACTCCAACATGAGCCGCGAGTTAAACCAAGCGCTTAAGTCTAAACTTAAGAATGGTTTGCTAAACGCCTACTTAGAACTCAACGAATTTGCAGTTCCTTCGGCGCTCGTTCAAGAAGAGCTAGGTCGTTTAAAGCAACAAGCCTTGCAACAGTTTGGCGGTGGTAATGAAAATCTAGATCCAAGCATCTTGCCAGACGAGATGTTCCAAGACCAAGCAGACAAACGCGTTAAGATTGGTTTGTTGGCGGCTGAAATCATTCAAACCAATGAATTCAAAGCTGACGAAGACAAAGTGAAGGCGTTGGTTGAGGAGATGGCTCAAGGTTACCAAGACCCACAAGAGTTCATCGACTATTACATGAACAACGAAGAGCAGCGCTCGCAGTTGGAAGGTGTAGTTTTAGAAGACCAAGTGGTGGAGCATTTGCTTGCTGCCGCGACCATCACTGATGTTGCTGTAGACTACAAAACAGCCGTTGAGCCTGAAGGCAAAGACGTATCTGGTGATGACGAAGAAGCCAGCGAAGAAGCATAATTCTTTTAGGCTATAGTCGAGTCTCTTTTGGGGCTTGAACAGAAGGGCGGTATGAGTTACTTTTAGGTAATTCATACCGCTTTTTTTTGAGATTAGCACTTGGCATTTAGGTCGAGCGTCACTATATAGGGCCTGTATCGATATTTTTGTATTGGAGTCACCGCGACAATGAGTTTTTCTTTTCCTCCTCACATGGGTCAAAATAACCCTGTAATGAATTCAGGGCTAAGCTCTGAATTAGCCGCTTTAGTGCCTATGGTTGTTGAACAAACATCCCGCGGCGAGCGTTCGTATGATATTTATTCACGCTTACTCAAAGAGCGTGTCATTTTTCTTGTAGGCCAGGTTGAAGACCACATGGCCAACTTGGTTGTGGCTCAGTTATTATTTTTGGAAGCCGAAAATCCAGATAAAGATATCCACCTATACATTAATTCACCTGGTGGTTCTGTCACTGCTGGCATGTCCATTTATGACACCATGCAGTTCATCAAACCTGATGTGAGCACTATGTGTATTGGCCAAGCTGCCAGCATGGGCGCCTTGTTGTTAACCGGTGGCGCCGAAGGCAAGCGTTATTGTTTGCCTAACTCGCGCATGATGATTCATCAGCCACTTGGCGGTTATCAAGGCCAAGCAACGGACATTGAAATTCATACCAAAGAAATCCTTAATATTCGCGATAAGCTAAACCGTATCATGGCGCAACACACAGGTCAGGATCTAGCGACCATTGCCGCAGATACCGATAGGGATAACTTTATGGAAGGTACTGAGGCCGCCGCGTATGGCTTAATAGACACGGTATTGGATAAGCGTCCAGTATAAGTCTGACTAAATTATTTGTTTTAGCAGCCGATAGTACACACTAACGCAAGACCTTGCGTCTGCCATAGTAGGCGCTACAATAGACAAAACATTCAGCCCCAGCGTATGCATGGGGCAAGAACATGGGTAACACTATGAGCAGTGAAAAAGACGGCACTGACGAAGGTAGCGGTAAGCTACTTTACTGTTCCTTCTGTGGCAAAAGCCAAAACGATGTACGCAAGCTAATTGCTGGGCCTTCGGTATTCATTTGTGATGAATGCGTAGACCTATGTAACGACATCATCAGGGAAGAGATCTTGGATCAGGAACAGCCTGAGTCTGATGACCACTTGCCGACACCTAAAGAAATTCGAGCGGCTCTAGAAGAGTACGTAATTGGTCAAAAGCGTGCGAAAATGGTGTTAGCCGTAGCGGTATACAACCACTACAAACGCTTAAACTACTCGGCCGGTAAAGATGACGTCGAATTGGGCAAAAGTAACATCCTTCTAATCGGACCTACCGGTAGCGGTAAAACCCTGTTAGCAGAGACCTTGGCGCGTTTGTTAAACGTACCTTTTACTATTGCTGATGCAACCACCTTAACCGAAGCCGGTTATGTGGGAGAAGACGTTGAAAACATCATTCAAAAGTTATTGCAAAAGTGCGATTACGATGTGGATAAAGCGCAGCGCGGTATTGTTTACATCGATGAAATCGACAAGATTTCGCGCAAATCAGATAACCCATCAATCACCCGTGACGTATCTGGAGAAGGCGTTCAGCAAGCGTTGCTGAAGCTGATTGAAGGCACCGTTGCATCGGTACCGCCTCAAGGTGGTCGCAAGCACCCTCAGCAAGAGTTTTTGCAGGTCGATACCAGCAATATCTTGTTTGTGTGTGGTGGCGCCTTTGCTGGTCTAGATCAAGTGATTCGTGACCGTACCGAGAAGAGCAGTATTGGTTTCTCAGCCTCGGTACAGAGTAAGGACGACAGCAAGACCTTTGGTCAGCTATTGCATTCGGTAGAAGCTGAAGACTTAGTTAAGTTTGGTTTAATCCCGGAGTTTGTGGGTCGCTTGCCTATGATCGCCACGCTTGAGGAGTTGGATGAAGCGGCACTGGTAAAGATCTTAACCGAACCAAAGAACTCCCTCACTAAGCAATACCATAAATTGTTTGAAATGGAAGGTGTTGAAATAGAGTTCCGTGATGAAGCCCTTAAGGCCGTTGCCCAAAAGGCTATGGAACGCAAGACCGGTGCGCGTGGTTTGCGATCGATACTTGAATCGGTGTTATTGCCCACCATGTATGAGTTACCTGATCAAACCGACGCCATCAAAGTGGTGGTTAATGAGCAATGTATTGTTGGTGAGAGCGATCCACTAGTGGTACTGGATAGCCAAGAGCTGCCTCAAGCCGCGTCAGACGAGTAATGTCTGCTGTTTAAAAAACCACCTACGGGTGGTTTTTTTGCTTCATTTTCATCAAAGGCTTGTATTTCGACCCGCTGTCCGCATTTAATGAACTATACCTTCACTTCGCAAGCCATCGCGACCGTTAGCCTATAGGATTTTCTATGACTCAATGCCTCCCTCTTATTCCTCTTCGTGATGTGGTGGTTTACCCGCACATGGTTATACCTTTGTTTGTGGGGCGTCAAAACTCCATAGATGCGCTAGAGCACGCTATGGCGGCCGAAAAGGCCATCGTTGTGGTGGCTCAGAAAAATGCCACAGTCGACGAACCTAAGGTAGAAGATTTATTTGCAGTGGGTACTTCTGCACGTATTTTGCAGTTGCTTAAATTGCCCGACGGCACCGTTAAGGTATTGGTTGAAGGCGAGCACCGGGTGGCTATAGGTGAGGTGGCAGAACAAGATGGCTTCTTTACCGCTCAAGTTGCTGCCATTGATGACGCGGCGCTACCCGAAGGTGAACGTAAAGCGCTAGCACATACGCTAATGGCGCAGTTTGAGCAGTACGTTAAGTTGAGTAAAAAAATCTCCAATGATGTCATGTCCTCTATTACCAACATAGATGACCCTAGCCGCTTGGCCGATACCATTGCTTCGCAAATGAGTTTAAAGCTAAAAGAAAAACAAAACTTACTTGAAATGGGTGACCTGAGCCAACGCTTAGAGCATCTCATGGCGCAAATGGAAGGCGAAATCGACTTGGTGAAAGTTGAGAAGCGCATCCGTGGCCGAGTTAAAAAACAAATGGAAAAAAGCCAGCGAGAGTATTACCTCAATGAACAGATCAAAGCCATCCATAAGGAATTAGGCGACATCGACGACGCTGCGCCCAATGACATGGAAGAGTTGCAGAGCAAAATTGATGCAGCGGGTATGCCAACTGAAGCCAAAGACAAAACTCAGGCTGAGCTTAATAAACTTAAAATGATGCCGCCTATGTCGGCAGAAGCCACAGTGGTGCGTAGTTACATCGATTGGATGGTGACTATACCATGGAAGAAAAAAAGCCGCCTAAAACATGATTTAGCCAAGGCTTCAGCCATTTTAGAAGAGGACCATTACGGGCTAACTGAAGTCAAAGAACGTATTTTGGAGTATTTAGCCGTTCAGCAGCGTGTTAAAAAGGTTAAAGGCTCGATCTTATGTCTGGTTGGCCCTCCAGGGGTAGGTAAAACCTCTTTGGGTAAGTCTATTGCTCGTGCTACGGGTCGTCAGTATGTGCGCATGGCCCTAGGTGGCGTGCGAGATGAGGCCGAGATTCGTGGTCATCGTCGTACCTACATTGGATCTTTACCAGGTAAGCTGGTCCAAAAAATGTCTAAAGTGGGCGTCTCAAATCCGCTCTTTTTATTGGACGAAATCGATAAAATGGGTATGGACAATCGTGGTGATCCGGCGTCGGCTCTGCTAGAAGTTCTGGACCCCGAGCAAAACAACAGTTTTAACGACCACTACTTAGAAGTCGATTACGACCTGTCCAACGTCATGTTTGTCTGTACGTCCAATTCTATGAATATTCCAGGCCCCTTGTTGGACCGTATGGAAGTGATCCGTATTCCAGGCTATACCGAAGATGAAAAGCTAAGTATCGCCAAACGCTACTTGTTACCTAAGCAGCTTGCCACCAATGGCTTGTCTCCCTCGGAAATGCACTTGGCCGACTGCGCCATTGTTGATTTGGTACGTTATTACACCCGCGAAGCAGGCGTACGTAGCTTAGAGCGCGAAATTGCAAAGATTTGCCGTAAAGTCGTTAAGGAGCAGCTATTGGCTGGCTTTAAAACGTCTGGAGCAGGCCCAACTAAGACCGTCAACTCCGATAATCTAGAGGCTTACTCTGGTGTTCATAAACATAGCTTTGGCGAGGCCGATGTAGATGACCGTGTGGGTCATGTGAATGGCTTAGCCTGGACCTCAGTGGGTGGCGATATACTCACCATAGAGGCTGCTGTAGTGCCCGGCAAGGGTCGCTTGGTGAAAACGGGGTCCTTGGGTGACGTCATGCAGGAATCCATTCAGGCGGCCTTAACCGTCGTCAGAGGCAGGGCCTCTGGCTTGGGTATTAAAGCGGATTTCCATGAAAAGTGTGATATGCACATTCATGTGCCCGAAGGCGCAACCCCAAAAGATGGCCCAAGTGCAGGTGTCGGCATGTGTACGGCGCTGGTTTCAGTGCTCACCGGTATTCCGGTGCGGGCGGACGTTGCCATGACCGGTGAAATCACATTGCGGGGCCAAGTTCTGCCTATTGGTGGTCTTAAAGAAAAGTTATTGGCGGCCCATCGAGGCGGCATCAAGACAATTATCATTCCAGAAGAGAATGAAAGGGACTTAAAAGAGATTCCTGACAATATAAAAGCCGATTTATCAATAAAACCTGTGAAATGGATAGACGAAGTACTCGACTTGGCCTTACAATTCGCACCGACGCCAATTAATGTGTCTGAAAGCGAGTTAGCTGCTGAATCTGCCAAAGATTCGTCAACTAAAGACGCCATAAGTACTCATTAATCATTTAGGCCGTATTTTTACAAAGCCTTGCTTGACAAGGCTTTGCGCAAGTTGGTATAAATTGACTCTCAACTTTTTCAGTTGAAATCAGAAGGCCAATAATAAAAAAAGATCTGCTGGAGCAGGTTTTCTAACATACATATATACAAAAGGGGATTAATGTGAATAAATCTGAACTGATTGACGCTATCACAGCCGATACTGATCTTTCTAAAGCTGCTGGTGGACGCGTACTAGACGCCTTTATAGGTGCTGTAACTCGCGCACTTAAAGATGGCGAATCTGTTTCTTTAGTAGGTTTTGGTACTTTTTCTGTGAAAGCACGTGCTGCGCGCACTGGCCGTAACCCACAAACTGGTGCTACCATTCAAATTAAGGCTGCTAACATTCCTAACTTTAAACCGGGTAAAGCGCTAAAAGACTCCGTCAACTACTAAGAACGGTTGTTAACGAGCTAAAAACAAAGCCCTCAACTTTGCTTGTTTTTTAAGTGATCAAAAACGCATTCCATTGAATGCGTTTTTTGTTTGTAGAACCACAATAGATAGCCATATCGGCTGTAGAAGTTACATATAATGCTGCAAAATATTAGAGACAACTCAAAAGGAATTATCTCCAAGATATTGGTGAGCCTTATCGCCTTTACCTTTGTCATTTGGGGTGCTGAAGCCCTATTTGATTTTTCTTCAGACGCCTCAGCGCCAGCTGAAGTTAATGGTGAAGAAATTACCATTCAAGAACTATTGCAAACATCTGAACTCCAGCGACGCCAGATCCTTGCAAGTAACCCAGACATTGATCCCGTAACACTCGACCAACAAGCAATCCAAGCGGCGGCGTTACAACAACTTATTGCTCAAAAGATATTGCTTCAATACACGCAAAACAATGACCTAGAATTGTCTGATGCCAGTGTTGACCAAATGATTTTGCAATCTAAAGATTTTCAAGTGGATGGTACTTTTGACCGTGAATTGTTTGAATCACTGTTACGTAATTTTGGCTTAACCCCGACCACTTATCGCCAACAATTAAAGCGTGGCAATCTTATTGGCCAGGTACAACAGGCGGTGTCCGGTAGTGCGTTTACTATTGAGTCTGATGCTGACTTAGTGGCGCAACTGGACGGCCAAACTCGTAACATTGCAGTATTAACCTTGCCACTTGCCGCTGAAATGCTCAAAGTGACTATGGATGAGCAAGAAATAGACGCCTTTTACCAAGCCAATAAACAACAATTCAAAACGCCAGAACAGGTGAGTGTGAGTTATGTTGCCTTGAATAAGAGTGACTTTTACGACCAAGTAACGGTGAGTGAAGCGGATCTAGAGGCGGCCTATCAGGATTCATTAGACCAAGTGGCTAATCGCTCAGAAATTGAAGCCTCACATATGTTGTTTTTAGTTAACGAGTCGCAGGACTCTGCGCAAGCCATGGCATTGGCTCAAACGGCATATCAGTTATTGCAGCAAGGCCAAAATTTTGCCGATGTAGCCAAGCTTCATTCGCAAGACGACAGTACAGCGGCAGACGGCGGTTATATTGGTTTATTGGCCAAAGGCGAATTTGGAGAGGCCTTTGATAGTGCCTTGTTTGACCTGCAATCGGGCGCCTACAGTTCACCTGTTGAAACTGGATTTGGTGTACAAATTGTATATGCTCATGCAACCGATACAGCCTTGCAGCCGAGTTTTGAAGAACAAAAGCCAAGCCTTACGCTAGCGCTTAAACAAGCCGGCGCAGAGAGCTTATTTGTCGCTGCTAGTGAAATTATGGCCGATACCGCCTTTTCTTCACCCGATTTGTTAGAAGTGGCTGATGCCCTAGCGGTCGACATTAAGCTAAGTGGTTTGTTTGATCGTCGCGGCGGCACCGATATCGCCGATCACGACCGGGTGGTGAGTGCAGCCTTTAGTGATGATGTGTTGCTTGATGGCAACAACTCTACCGTCATCGAACTCAGTTCTGACCAGTTATTGGTGCTTAGGATTGCCGAGCATAATCAACCGGCCGAGCAAGCGCTGGAAGACGTAAAAGTTGATATTACGCAACAGCTAGTCAATCAAAAAGCGGCCGCTGCGCTAGATGCTAAAGCCAACGACTACCTCCAGCAATTGAAGCAAGGCGCAGATATCCAAAACATTTCGACCCAAGAATCGTTAGATTGGCAGCAGTTTGATCAACTGGTACGTGGCTCGACTTTGGTAAATAGTTTGTTGGTGCAGTCGGCATTTCGTTTGCCGCGGCCGCAAGCTGGCCCGCAATATGGCTTGGCTGCGAGCTACAACGGAGACATCAGCCTCATCCAACTGCAATCGGTTGTAGATGCAGACCCCGTTGACCAAACGTCTGAGCAGCGCTCAGCGCTCATTGCAGCACTGGCGCGCTTGCAAGGTCAAGCCGATGTGGCTTTGTTAGAACAGTCATTAACTGATCAGGCGGTTATCGAAACCTTTTAGTTTACAGTGGCTTTTCGAGCATTAAAAAAGGCAGCCTTGGCTGCCTTTTTAATGTTTTAATCGTTGCAGTTACATGTCTTTAACAGCGTAAATGCCATCCATATTCCGGAAGTAACCTTGGTAATCCATACCAAAACCATACACAAAACGATCTTCCACATCTAGGCCGATAAAGTCAGGTACATAGTCGACCTTACGGTCATGGACTTTATTGAGCAGGGCGGCAGCATACACCTTTTTAGCACCGGCTTCTTCTAAGTATTCGCAAATTGCGGCTAGGGTATGGCCTTCGTCATAAATATCATCCACAACCAATACCGTACGACCGGTGATGTCGTAGCTAGGTTGGGCCAACCAAGAGAGGTTAGTGCCGACGGTCTTTTTACCATAACGGGTGGCGTGTAAATAGTCCGTTTCGAGAGGGAACTGAAGCTTAAGCAGTAGTTGAGCCATTGGAATCATTCCACCATTGAGAACACATAGCACTAATGGCATGTCTTTGGACATTGTGGCCGTAATTTCTTGGGCCATGGTCACAAGACTGTCGGCGATAGTTTCACCGCTTACAAGTAGATCAGCCTGAGAGTGGACCGAGATGGCTTCTGCATACGTGATGGTCATAATTGTGCCTTGCAAAAGCGGTCTATTATAGCCTAAAAACCGGAACTTCATAAAAATAATTTAGACTAAAAGATGAGCAGTAATTGGTTATGAAGATGAGGTAGAATAGGTGACACATTACAAATTCACTAGAGTTTGATTTATGAACACAGATATCAATCACATCCTTGTGAATGGTGCGCAAATAGCCTTTAACAAAATGAGACGGGCTCAGTCCTTTAATGCACGCTTGTATTATTACGCAGAAATAGGCGTTTATTTAGAAGTGTCTCTGTCTCACGGTGCCGGTATTACGCCACAAAGCCACGAACAAATACAAGACATCTATAATCAGGCAACCCACTTTCACATGGGCGAAAATAAACGTTCTCGTCTTGCTGGCTAATGATGCACGAGTTGATTGAGCCTGCTCACTTCGATATTGATGAGTACCTAAAGCAGCTGCCACTGCGGCCAGGCGTTTATCGCATGCTGGGCGCTAAAAAAGACGTGCTATACGTTGGCAAAGCGGTGAATTTAAAAAGCCGTGTTAGTAGCTATTTTAGGGGCAAGAGTCACAATACCAAAACCCAGCTAATGGTGGCCAAAGTGGCCACTATAGAGGTTACCGTTACCCACAGCGAAAGCGAAGCTTTGCTGTTGGAAAACACCCTCATCAAGCGCTTAAAACCGCCCTACAACATTTCCTTGCGAGATGACAAGTCTTACCCCTACATTTTCATTTCTGACCAGCACAACTACCCAACAATGCAATATGTGAGAGGGGGTAGAAGCAGAAAGGGCCGTTTCTTTGGGCCCTATACCAGTGCCGGTGCCGTTAGGGAAAGTCTTAATTTAATGCAGCGTATATTTCGCATACGCCAATGCGAAGATGCCTTTTTTTCCAACCGCACACGGCCTTGTTTACAGTTTCAAATTGGCCGTTGTAGCGGCCCCTGTACGGGTGAAATAAGTGCTGATGATTATGCTGCTGACCTACGTCATGCCACCTTGTATCTAGAAGGAAAAAACCAACAGTTATTGGACGAAGTGAGTCAACAGATGGATACAGCTGCGGAACACTTAAAATTTGAATCAGCGGCTCAACTGAGGGATCAGCTGGGTTTTTTACGCCAAGTTCAGGAGCAGCAGCATGTGGTTTCTAAACGCGGTAACTTAGATATATTTGCTGCGGCCGCCACTCAATCTGGGTTGTGTATTCACCAATTGATGGTTCGTGCTGGGCGCGTTATCGGCAGTAAAAATTTTTACCCAAAGCTGGGTTTAGAAGACGAAACCGCCGCCATGTTGACTGCTTTTTTAGGGCAGTACTACTTATCAGGCCGTCATCGAGACGTGCCCGATGAGGTGATAGTCAGCCACGCCGAAGAAGATCAGCAAGTGATTGCCCTAGCCATCGCTGAAACAATTGATCACGGATTTCGTATCATCAGCAAGGTGAGGGGGGCTCGGTCCCAGTGGTTACGTTTAGCTCAAACTAATGCCGACCAAGCTTTGTTGAGTTATGTGGCCAATAAACAGACACAAGTCACTCGGTTTGCGGCCTTGCAAGAAGCTTTAGATTTGCCACAAATGCCTGAGCGGCTGGAGTGCTTTGACATTAGCCACTCCAGTGGCGAGGCTACCGTGGCGTCTTGTGTGGTGTTTGATCAAGGGGGTCCTAAAAAGTCCGATTACCGCACCTTTAATATCGAAGGCATTACCCCCGGCGATGACTATGCGGCCATGACTCAAGCGATCACGCGGCGTTATACACGGCTTAAAGAGAACCAAGGTGTGATGCCCGATATTCTCATTGTTGATGGTGGCAAAGGCCAGCTAACCCAAGCCACTCGAGTTTTATCCGAACTGCAATTGCACGACTTGTATGTGCTCGGTGTAGCTAAAGGTGAAACCCGCAAGGCGGGTTTTGAACGTCTGTTTAATGGCTGGACAGGGCAGGAGATTGTAATGCCCTCGGAGTCCTCGGCGTTGCACTTGTTGCAACACATTCGGGACGAAAGTCACCGCTTTGCCATCACCGGTCACCGCGCACGACGTAATAAAAAGCGCACCCAATCAAAGCTACAGCAAATAGATGGAGTTGGGCCAAAACGCCGTCAAGCACTGTTGCAACATTTTGGTGGCATACAAGATGTGACCAAGGCCAGTGTTGATGAGTTAGCAAAAGTGAAAGGGATTAGTGTAGAAATGGCAGACATGATCTATCGTTCTTTACGGGGCGAAGAAGGATAGGCTAAAATGGTGTTTCTTTATCGTTGTAAGAACTCAAGCAGTTGATTATGTTAAACATTCCAAATTTACTCACGTTATTTCGCTTGGGGCTCATTCCGTTTATTTTGTTGGCTTATTATTGGCCCTCAGAAACCAAATATATGTGGGCTGCAGGGCTGTTTGCCTTGGCGGCGGCCACCGATTGGCTTGACGGCTACTTGGCTAGAAAACTAGATCAGGCAACCGCTTTTGGCGCTTTTTTAGACCCAGTAGCTGACAAAATCACCGTGGCCGTAGCCCTTGTCGCTTTAGTCGAGTCCTATTCTGAATTGTGGTTAACCTTGCCAGCCATTGTCATTATTAGTCGAGAAATTGTAATTTCCGCCTTACGTGAGTGGATGGCAGAAACAGGTAAGAGTGCACACGTTGCAGTGTCTTATATCGGTAAAGTTAAAACCACAATGCAAATGGGCTCTATTGTGCTCTTATTAGCGACTCCTCCAGGCACGTTGGTGTCTTTAATTGGTCTCGTGATGCTTTATGTGGCGGCAGTATTGACCCTTTGGTCGATGGTGTTGTATTTATCTGCAGCTTGGATGCAATTAAAGAAAGGGATGACTGCCTGATGGTTAAATCTGCGGCAATTCGTGTGATGTTGGTCGACGACCATGAAATAGTGCGGGTTGGTTTTAAGCGTTTGTTAGAAACCTCCGACGACATTATTGTTATTGCCGAGGCCAGCACCGGTGAAGACGCATACACTATGGTTCAGGAAGTCTATCCAGATGTGACCATTATGGATATTAATATGCCTGGTATCGGTGGCCTAGAAGCCATCAAACGGATCTGTAAGCGTAATGCAAAAGCCAAAGTGATTGCACTAACGGTGCATGAGACGGAGCCATTTCCAACACGAGTATTGGACGCCGGCGCTAAAGCTTATTTGAGTAAGCGTTGTGCGCCACAGGAGCTGATCCAAGCGGTACGAAAAATCCACAAGGGGGGCACCTATATTACCGCTCGTGTGGTTAAGGAGATGAGAAAGACACCTGGCACTGAAAATACCGCGTTAAGTTGTTTAAGTGCCCGCGAATTTCAAGTGTTTTCGTTGTTAGCAGAAGGGCGCACACCGATGGAAATTGGTGAAGATATGAATCTTAACCACAAAACGATCCATAGCCACCGCGCTAATATTATGAAAAAACTTAAGCTAAAAAATCATGTCAGCATCGTTCACTTTGCCGTGCTGCAAGGCATCGTCGAAGAGTAAGCCTTGAGTTTTAAACGCCTCAAACTGGTCTGCGGCTAACACCAATACCAAACAATATTGCCAATAACGCAATCATGTCATGCCATACCACGGTTTCACCCAATACCAAGGCACCGGCAAAGTAGGCAACTACGGGTATTAGGTAGTTTATATTCGACAAAAATGTAGGCCCTGCACGGCGTACTAATACAAAAAATATAGCTGCCGCTACGCCCGTGGCAAACACTCCTAACCATAACGTGGCCATCAAACTCAATTGACTTACTTGATGCCAATCCACTTGCAGTACTGACGGCCACAATAACAAACTAATGACTGCTGCACACAAGGTGACGCCAGTACTGACCACCGATGAGCTGTAGGTGGGTAAACGACGGGCGACAATGGTATTGGTGGCGTAGAGTACAGCCGCAGAAAGTACTAATAAGCAACCAATCAGGCTATTTTGCGAACCTAGAATGGTAGGACCCAAGATGAGGCCGATGCCCGTAATACCCAAGACAAAGCCCAATAGCTTGTTACGGTTGAGGTTTTCGCCAGTAATAAAAAAATGCGCCAAGATCAAGGTGATCAAGGGCATGATTGCCATCAGCAAGCCGGCCATGCCGGAAGTAACTAACAGTTGGCCTTTGGCGATAAACCAAAATGGCAGCACGTTGCCTAACAAGCCCATAATCATAAAGTGTAACCATGCCACTGGGTTTAACGGCAAACGTTTACCTTTAGCGAGCATAAACGCCAACAGTACGGCAGCGCCAATTGATAAGCGCAACACCACAATTTGGTCGGGTGTAAATTGGCGCAAACTAACGTTGATGGCAATAAAAGAAGTTCCCCAAAGAGCCACTAAGGCAAATAGCAGTAGCCAGTTAATCCGTTGTTCAAGCTGCATTGGTATGGTCCTTGTGGCTAGTTTTAGGCAGTTTAGGTATGCAACGTCAGCATACGGGCAATGTTCAAGAATGCAATTAAAAACTTAGGCAATTGCCAATCCGTATCACATGCTTTATATAATTTAACATAATATACATTATGCGAAGTTTAATATATGCCTAATGCGGCCCTACCATGGCCACACAAGAATCAGAGAGGTATAATTCGAGCTATGCTAGAAATCAGAAACAACAACGTCCCCACTATTTCAAGCTGCCCGGTTCACGAGCGACTTAAACAGGCCCGCATCAAATGCAATATTTCGCAGCGTAGTTTGGGCATTGCCGCCGGTATCGACACGGCATCAGCCAGTGCCCGTATGAATCAATATGAACGCGGTAAGCACGTGCCTGATTATGACACCCTTTGTAAGCTGGCTCACGTGCTGGGCGTGCCTGTACCTTATTTTTATGCCAATGATGATGAAGCTGGTTTTATGCTCGATATGGCACGACTGTCTGATGATCAACAACGCCTGGTTAAGGCCTTAGTTCAACGAATCAATTTTTAGCCAGCCTATTGGTGCGGGATCGCTGCTCTTTGGCATCTATGTCACCGCGGCATACAGTAAATTTTGTACATAAAAAAGCCAGCCGATGTAAACATGGGCTGGCTTTAGCTGTCGATGGTTAGGTCTATTTGGCGTTTGTCGCCGCCGCAGCTGCATCCGTTGCCATAGACTGGCGTAAAAGCTTAATGCCATAGGCAGGCAGTGCAACGCAAGCAAAAACAACAGAAAGGCTCGCAGCCAAAGAAATAGTCGTGTAAGTGTCAAACATAATGACGTCCCAATTAAGTGTAATAATTGGCGGGAATTATACGTATAAACAGAGCCATAAACCAGTTAAATAGTGGTCCAAATAACCACTATTTGGCGCCCCAATACTTAGCCTAGGTAGACGCCAAATATGGGCCTTAATTTAGACTATAACGGTGCACATATTGGCCGTTGGCGAGTGTAAATAGTGCCTCAATGCCCGCATGCTGTACGGGCTCTACATTGTCAGCAGCACACAGGTTTTGCTGCGACACATAGGATTCGTGATCACTGCCGTCAGTTAAAAGATGATAAAACGGCTGTTTTTTTTCAATAGGAGGCTTGCCCAAACTAGCCATGGCCTTGCAGGCCTCTTGATACCAATGCTCATCGAGCGAATATTCAAAATCCACATCAAACACCACCCCACGAAAGCCATAGTGCTTATGCTCCACCACCTGGCCAATATTAAAAAGTGCATGGGTTGTTTGCATCAACGGGCTTGCTCAATGGTTAACTGTGAGACACCAGTATACGCCCTTTGTGGCGCTCAATACAGTTGGTTATTGATGTTGTAACCATTACCCGCCGCAATTTGGGCGTCACATGGTCTTGAAAAACGCTGTCATCACCCCAATTAAACTAGAAGGCATTAAGATAAGTGGTTGTAAATACTGAAATTTACAATTTATTGCGTAAATTACCTAGCATCTTAAGCTAGTTAGATTACAATAATCGATATTGATATAATGAGGATAGTACTTATGCAAGACCAAGTTCAGTTTACCAGCAGCTCACGCGAGTCTGCCTTAGCCACTAACAAGGTGTTACGCAATACCTACGCCCTACTGTCTATGACGTTGATTTTCAGCGCTGTAACGGCGACCATCGCTATTGCTTCAAATGCTGCACCAGTTAACTTCATTGTTCAGCTGGTTGTTTTGCTTGGAACCTTATTTGCATTAAACAAGTTTCAAAACTCAGTTTGGTCGATTCCTTTAGTATTCTTCTTCACTGGCTTCCTGGGCTATACCGCAGGCCCTATTGTTAACTTTTATTTAGGTATGGCCAATGGCGGCGACATTGTTACTACTGCCCTAGCCATGACGGGCATTACTTTCTTGGGCCTTTCAGCCTATGCCGTTTCCAGCCGTAAAGACTTTAGCTTTATGGGTGGTTTTTTAATGATTGGACTCATCCTTGTGGTTGTGGCTTCAATTGCTAATATCTTTTTCGCCATTCCTGCGCTATCTCTAGTGATTAGTGCCGTGGGTGTGTTAGTGTTTTCTGGTTTCATCTTGTACGACACGAGCCGCATGGTTAACGGTGGTGAAACCAACTACGTGATGATGACGGTGAGCTTGTACCTTAATATCTACAACTTGTTTATGATGTTGTTACATCTAACAGGTGCTCTAAGTGGCGATGATTAATCGTCACTTGATTCAGCAATCTGAATTCGGAGCCCCGCCTTTTGGCGGGGTTTTTGTATATGCCTAATACCACCCACCCAAACGACGTCACCAGCCTCTCCTATTGCATTGTAGTTCGCTGCGGCCCAAACCAACAAAGCCAATCCCTGTCTGCGCTGCAGTTTACCCAAGAGCTGTTGGCACAAGGCCATAGGGTGATTCGCGTGTTCTTTTACCAACAGGCGGTACTTATAGCGTCTAACTTTACGGTGATGCCTCAAGATGAGGCTAACCTATCGCTACAATGGCAAGCACTGGCACAAGAACACCAGCTGGAATTGGGTGTCTGTATTGCCGGCGCTTTACAAAATGGCATTGTTAACCCTCAAGAGTGTGAGCGCTACCAGTTGAGCGCTGCAAATCTAGCCCAGGGTTTTCAATTGGTTGGCTTAGGACAGCTTGCCGCGGCCAGTGCAGACTGCGACCGATTAATCAGTTTTGGAGCTTAACATATGTCTTGCTTAATTAGCTTAAGTCAATCACCGTATGGCTCTCGGTCTGCTAAGGAATCCTTAGATATTACCTTAGTGTTGGCCGCATTTGAACAGAATCCTGGCCTGTTATTTATTGACGACGGGGTACTACAGTTATTGCCTAAGAGCCAACAGCCCTCACCTCACAAACATATCGGCAAGATCATCAGCGCTTTAGAAATGTATGACATAGACGAGCTATGGGTGGAAACTGAGTCACTGCAGGAGCTAGGTTTGCAGTTAGAGCAACTATCGCAGCCGGTTAAACTCATAGGCCGCCAACAACTGTCTGAACTCTGGTCTAAATATGATCAACATTTGGTATTTTAGCGATGGCAATATTACACATAATATCGACTCATCTGAGTACTGAGGCCCTGGCCAAACTTAAACAGCGAAGTCACGCCGATGACGCATTTGTATTGATGGACGACGGCGTTTATAGCGGCTTGGGTCTGGCCGATAACCCCCTTTCGGGGTGCAGTGTTTACGTCTTACACCAACATGCCCTACAACGCGGTTTAGGTGGCGTCGAGATGAGTGTGGTTCACATTGATATGGCTCAGTTGGTCGCTTTGACTGTGCGCTATAGTTCGTCTATGAGTTGGTGATATGAATTTGGCAACCGATAAAGATGGCTACCTAAAGCACTTAGGGGACTGGAACCCTGAGGTCGCCGCTTGGCTGGCCCAAAGTGTAGGTGTGGTATTAACGGATGAGCACTGGGAAGTCATTAATGCGCTGAGGGCCTTTTATGAGGATACAGGCGTGTCCCCTGCCATGCGTATATTGGTAAAAATCGTCAAACAAAAAGTAAGTATTGATAAAGGTAACAGCATTCACCTACTCACATTATTCCCCGATAACCCTGCAAAGTTGGCGTCCAAAATTGCAGGGTTACCTAGACCAACTAATTGTTTGTAAGGCGCTCTACGCCACCCATATAGGGCACCAATACATCGGGCACCACCACACTGCCGTCTTCGCGTTGGTAGTTTTCCAATATTGCCAATAAGGTACGGCCTACGGCCAAACCCGAGCCGTTAAGGGTGTGTAGCAATTCGGGCTTGCTTGTTTCTGGGTTGCGCCAGCGGGCTTGCATGCGACGTGCTTGGAAGTCACCCATATTTGAGCATGATGAGATTTCACGGTACTTGTCTTGGCCTGGCAACCATACTTCTAGGTCATAGGTCTTAATGGCAGAGAAGCCAAGGTCGCCACCACACAAAATAACTTTACGGTAAGCTAAGCCCAAGCCTTTGAGTATGGCTTCTGCATGACCAGTGAGCTCTTCTAAAGCCGCGGTAGACTCAGAGGGTTTAACCATCTGTACCATTTCTACTTTTTCAAACTGATGCTGGCGAACCAGCCCACGAGTATCACGGCCGTGGCTGCCGGCTTCACTACGAAAACATGGCGTATGGCAGGTGTAACGCATGGGTAACATGCTGGCGTCAATTATTTGATCGCGTACTAGATTGGTGACCGGTACTTCGGCGGTCGGAATAAGGTATAGGTCACGTTCGCCCGGCACCTTAAATAGGTCTTCTTCAAATTTAGGTAATTGGCCGGTGCCACGTAAGGAGTCGGAATTAACTAAATAAGGTACGTAGACCTCTTCGTAACCGTGATCATTGATGTGACTGTTGAGCATGTACTGAATCAGTGCGCGATGTAGCCGCGCTAGTTGGCCCTTGAGCACCATAAAACGCGCGCCAGTCACCTTGATCGCAGCAGGAAAGTCTAAGCCCCCTAACCCTTCACCTAAATCCACGTGGTCCTTAACCATAAAATCAAACTGGGGTTTATCACCCCATACCAACACTTCTTGGTTATCGTCTTCGTCGTCGCCTTCAGGCACGCTGTCATGGGGAATGTTGGGCATTTCCATAAATAGGCTGTTGAGATCATCTTGCACCACTTTTAGCTGGGCTTTTTTATCATCCAGCTGAGCACCAAAGGCGCTGACTGCAGCCATAATTTCTGTAGTGTCTTGGCCCTGGGCCTTAAGCTTACCGATTTGTTTGGAGGTGGAGTTACGCTCGCTCTGTAGATTTTCGGTGTCTACTTGTAATTGCTTACGAGACTCTTCCAGTTGGTTGAGGGCAGCTACGTCAAGGGTAAAGCCTTTTTTTACTAATTTGTCGGCCACTTCTTGTGGCGCATTTCGAACCAATTTCTGGTCTAACATGGGGGGATCCTAATTAATTAACTCAAAGCCAACGGCCAACACTCATGCCTACAAAAGCACCGAACAAGCCAAACGCAACGTTGGCAATAATGTTACTTAAAGCCAACATCCAATAACCCTGTTCCATCAAGCGCAAACTGTCTAATGAAAAAGTAGAGAAAGTGGTAAAGGCGCCTAATAACCCAATCATGATAAATGGGCGCCAGGTCTCGGGTAACATGCCTTTTTCTGTGATTAACACGTACACCAAACCCAAACATAAGGAGCCTAGTGAGTTGGCCAAAAAGATGGCGACCGGAAAACGACCATTATAAAGTGTACTTATCCACTGCTGTAACCCAAAGCGGCTAACTGCACCTAGTGCTCCGCCGCAAGCAATTGCTAATAACTGCCCCACTTTATAATTCTCCATAGAACTACTACCGGGCCATATTATAGCCTACTCAAGAGGCTATTTATAACGCTGCTGATCACTAATTTGATTGAGTTGAGCGAGTTTTTCTAACTTTTCGCCAATCTTGCCTTCAAGCCCACGATCCGATGGTTGGTAAAGTACATGATGGGCCAATGGCTCTGGCAGGTAACTCTCGCCAGCCGCAAATGCCATGGGCTCAAGATGCGCATAACGATAATCGTCGCCATGGCCCATGGACTTGGCTAACTGCGTTGGCGCATTACGTAAATGGTTGGGGACTTCGTAACCGGGTTCTTCTCTAGCTAACTTCATGGCCGCCTTGAAGGCCGTGTCCACGGCATTGCTCTTGGCAGCACAAGCACAGTAGACCGCCGCGTGGGCTATTGCTCGATTACCTTCAGCGGATCCAACCCGCTCAAACACCTGCCAAGCGTTAACGGCGACTTGTAATGCCCTGGGATCGGCATTGCCAATGTCTTCTGAAGCGATGGCTAACAGGCGCCTGGCGATGTACAAGGGGTCGCAACCGGCATCAAACATACGCGCTAACCAATACAGCGCACCACTAGGGTCTGATCCACGCACGGATTTATGAAACGCAGAAATCTGGTCATAAAAGATATCGCCGCCTTTATCAAATCGTTTGGGGCTGGTTTGTAATACTTGTTCTAGCACAGTGTTATCAATGATTTGCACTGCGCCGGAAGTCTCAGCGAGGTCGCTAGCGATCTCCAATAGGTTTAACAGGCGTCGTGCGTCGCCATCGGCGGCCTGTAGCAACAACCGTTGCTGTGGTTCTTCAATGCTAATGTTGAGCTTGCCTAGGCCCCGCTCTTCATCCGCCAAGGCTTGTTTTAGCAGTTGCGCGAGCTCTGTTTCGCTGAGGGACTTGAGGATATAAACCCGAGACCGTGACATAAGCGCATTGTTAAGTTCAAAGGCTGGGTTTTCGGTCGTGGCACCGACAAAAATGAAGGTACCATCTTCTATGTAAGGTAAAAATGCATCTTGTTGTGATTTGTTAAAGCGATGTACTTCATCAACAAATAACACACTGTCGCGGTCGGACTGAGCCCGAACCTGTTTGGCTTCTTCAACCGCACTACGAATGTCTTTAACACCAGACATGACCGCCGACATGGTCATAAAATGGGCATCACTGACATGACTCATTAGACGTGCAAGGGTGGTTTTACCCACCCCTGGAGGGCCCCACAAGATCATGCTGTGCAGCAAGCCTTGTTGTAACGCACGACCAAGGCTTTTACCTTCGGCTAAGAGGTGAGATTGGCCCGCGTATTGATCAAGGGTCTGTGGCCGCATTCGGTCTGCAAGCGGCTGGTAACCGCGTGATTGTTGAGCAAATAAATCGTTGATCAAAGTTCACCCATGGCAACAACGTCGACCCCTTCGGGCACGTCAAACTCAAACAAAGAGGCATCGATGATGGGGTTTAGGCTTACGTTAGTAAAACTCAAACTCGTCTTTTGATGCATGCTGTCTTCCAATTGCATTTCCAGTAGTTGAGCGTTTTTAAAGTTGATGCGCAAGCTCTGATACAGGCTTTCTGGGTCTTTAGGTGTAAGCCTGTAAAAGACTAAGCCGCCCTCACCTCGTTTCATCACCACCTCAAACTGTGCGCCAATATCCTTGCTATTGCCGCTGAGCAATAGTGCGGGTGTATTGGTGGTACGTTGATCCAACTTTTGTACGGTCACCTGTTCTAAATCTTGATCGTAGATCCACAAGCGCTGGCCATTACTTACAAGCAACTGTGCAAATGGATCCTCCGTTTGCCACCAAAACTGGTTCGGCTGGGCCAACACCATGTGCCCATGGGTTTCCTGCAGGCGACTACCGCTGGCATCTAATAGATATTGGACAAAATCGGCTTCTATGTTGTTACGCTGGCCTAATTGTTGGCTCAGGGCTTGGGCAGCGGTTTGCCCAAAGGTGAGCATAGAGCAGGTTAAAGCAAACAGTAACGCGGCTACGCGCATAAATAATCCTAACATATGGGGTTAATCCCGTGGCGGTGGTGGCACTAACACTTCGCGGCTACCATTGTGGGCCGGTGGCGTAATGACACCGGCGGCTTCCATCGACTCAATTATGCGCGCAGCGCGGTTATAGCCAATTTTAAATTTGCGCTGCACCGAGGAAATCGATGCGCGGCGAGTTTCGGTAATAAAGGCGACCGCCTCATCATAAAGCCGGTCCTGGTCTTCCTCAAAGGCCCCTTCAGAAGAGGTCAAACCAAAGCCTTCTTCTTGGTCGTAGTTGCCTTCTACAATGGCTTCAATGAAGTTGGGGGCACCCCGTTGTTTCCATGCTTCCACAACACGATGAACTTCGTCATCGCTCACGAAGGCACCGTGAACCCGTTCGGGCATGCTCTTTCCTGGCGGTAAGTACAACATATCACCGTGGCCTAACAAGCTTTCTGCACCACCTTGATCAAGAATGGTACGCGAATCGATTTTAGAACTCACTTGGAATGCAATTCGAGTTGGTACGTTGGCCTTAATCAGGCCGGTAATCACATCCACAGATGGCCGTTGTGTAGCAAGAATAAGATGAATGCCGGCTGCCCTTGCCTTTTGTGCAATACGGGCAATAAGTTCTTCAACCTTTTTCCCGACAACCATAATCATGTCGGCAAACTCATCCACCACGACTACGATATAAGGTAAGGGCTCTAAGAAAGGTCGGTCATCGGGGTTTTCCCCGGCAGCCTCGTTGGGCACCCAAATGGGGTCAAGAATCGGTTCGCCGGCGGTTATCTTGGTGTTAAACCCAGCTAAATTGCGCACTCCCTGAGAGGCCATCAGGCGATAACGGCGTTCCATTTCTGCCACACACCAACGTAGGCCACCGGCGGCTTCTTTCATATCGGTAATGACGGGCGCTAGCAAGTGTGGGATGCCATCGTAAATAGACAGCTCTAACATTTTTGGGTCCACCAACAGCATGCGTACTTGATCAGGTCCAGATTTAAGCAAAATACTCATGATCATGGCATTAACACCCACTGACTTACCCGAACCCGTAGTGCCCGCTACCAGTAGGTGGGGCATTTTCGCAAGGTCCACCACCACTGGTTTGCCGGCAATATCATTGCCTAAGGTTAGGGTCAGTGGACTCGTTGAGGCCAGGTAAGTTTTACTGCCGACAACTTCACTAATGCGTACCATTTCTCGGTTTTGATTAGGGATTTCAATGCCAATCACCGATTTTCCGGCAATAACTTCAACCACACGTACACTCATTACCGCCATCGAACGGGCAAGGTCTTTTGACAAGTTGCTTATCTTGCTCACTTTGGTGCCCGGCGCTGGTTGAATTTCTATGCGCGTAATTACGG
This sequence comes from Oceanospirillaceae bacterium, assembly GCA_018647765.1. Taxonomy (GTDB): domain Bacteria; phylum Pseudomonadota; class Gammaproteobacteria; order Pseudomonadales; family Balneatricaceae; genus Njordibacter. Next base: position 27,213 of record JABGSN010000058.1, read on the forward strand.
GCCCAGGGTTCACCTCCACCACTTCTGCCACCACACCAAAATCGAGAAGTTTGGCCTCTAGTAGCTGGCTTAAGCTAGCTAATTCTTCGGGCGTTACGGTTGGATTGAGGCTGGCGCTTGGGGGGTCTAATAGGCTAACCGACGGCAAGCCTTTTTGTTTGGCAGCGCGGCCCTTTTGATCTTGGTTTTGCTCGGTATGGGAGTCGCCGGTGTCCTGTTTATGGGTTTCGGACAAAGGCACAATTTTCACTTCCTTTACCGGCGTAGCGACGGCAGTGATAGGTGTCGGTTCGACCTCCAGTTGCGCTGGCCTCGCTTTCATAGCTTCGGGCTTGGCTTTTGCTGGTGTTGCCGAAAGTGCCGCAGCCACTTCGTCATGACTAAAATCAGCATGTTGACTCGAAAGGTCCTGCACCGAATTCACTCGGGGTGCCGGCGCGACGGCGCTAGCCTTTGCTTGTATTGGCGCAGAGGGTGTTACTGCGCTGGGCCTAAAGCCGCGCAAATAGCCGCTAATTCCCTGCCAACACTGGTTTATACGGGTCACAGCCGATCGGTACCAGGCGGCTTTAGCGGCACCAGTTGGCGCTGGGGTAGGGTTTTTGGTTGCTGCTTTGGCAGTGATAGGCGGCGCACTAAACAGGCTTTGTTTTAAGTGTAGGTACCAATAGATGCAATGGCGGCCTAATGTTTCTGTAATGACCCCCCAACGTAATTGCCAAAATTGGCTAATGGACAGCATTAAGGTGGTTAATACTAAAATATTAGTGCCTGTCATACCCAAAGCGTGATGTAGTGGCTGGCCCAAACTCAGGCCCAACAAACCGCCACTACCCTGGGGGTATTGTAAAACTTGGTTAGAAAAGTGCACAGCAGCAAACACACTAAAAGCAACGACGAGGGCGGCAAAGGTGAGCAGCTTAAACCAAGGGTGTATGGCATCCGGGCCGTTTTTTTGACCCAAGAAACGGCGAATTTCATATTCAATAACGATGACCGGGATTAAATACGCCACAATGCCAACGGAACGCAATAATAAGTCGGATAAAATGGCGCCAAATGTGCCCCCAGCGTTATGCGTCGTGGACACATCAAAGGCTTGAGAAAAGCTAGGGTCTGCCGCATCAAAGGTGACCAGTACTATAAGCAGGTACACGCTAAAGGCAAGCAGTGCCAAATGATAGCCCCGCCAACTGAGAAGTTGGATCCAGCTGGTGTTGGGTGTTTGACTGGGTTTACGTGTCCGTGGGTTAGAGAGGGCCACTAAATGAGATCCTTTTATAAGTGCGGCTAATTAAAGTGTAGGAGTGTAAGGATTAGCTAGCATAGCCTATGATACTCAATCCTGATACCTGAACCAAGTCCGTTACCACAGTCATTTGTATCGGCGTGCTGTTACAATATGTTACTTGTAAAAATAAATTAATTGGGTCAGTGCATATTCAACCGCTGACAGGCGTAATATACTGGCCCTAATCTAAAGCCATGGCCCTTTTATTATGACTGCAGCAACAGCCCATAAGACAGAACGCTCTAATCGTATCCTAACTTTCCTGTTGGGCCATACTCGGTTTGCTATTGATATTTCCAGCATACTGTCAATTACCGACGATTTTAACAAAGTAGAGTCTTCGAAAAACCACCAGCTGTCGTTTTTAGGCTACCTCTACTACCGCAACAAACCTGTTAATACCTACGAATGCTCTACGCTGCTAGGTCGTGATTCCAATCGCACCATATTAGAAAGTACCATTATCAGCCTTAACGAAGGCGAAGAAGCTCATGTGAGTTGGCTCAATGCTTTGGAGCAGAGTATTACCAACGGTACTAGCTTTGATCTACAGCGCGACCCTCGAGTTTGTGAGTTTGGCCATTGGCTACAGCACAAACAAAAAACAGCCGACGAAACCACTAAAACCTTATTGTCGCGGTTTGAAGAACCTCATGTTGAGTTTCACCGTCAAGCCGACCTTCTGCTCCAGGTTGCCAAAGATTCAGGCACCGCCGAAGCGCTGAAGCAACTAGCCGCAGCCAAGCGAGGCAAAGTAAGCGAACTATTGCGGTTGTTTAATTACACGAAATCACAGCTACAATCGGCGGTACACCCGGTGGTACTTTATATCACTAGGGATGGCGTGACGCCTTGGTTTGCATTGGTGCTTGATAGCATGGATGATATTGTATCCTACGAAGACAGTCAGTTTACTCAAATGCGTAACCCTGATGACTTGTCTGCAGAAACACACCCAGACCCAGTTTATGGCTACATCCATAACTCAGACACCGATGAGAAAGACAGTTTAATCTTGTCGGCCACACGCTTAGCGTATCTAATCGAGCATTAGTCGAGCACTTTAGGCGAATTTATACACTGCGATGCCTGTTTACCAACTTGATACCACTGACTATTGGTTTCCACCCGTTAGCGAGGCATTAACCAACCCTGCCGGTTTGTTGGCCATTGGTGGCGACCTATGTGTGCCCCGCTTGCTACACGCCTATCAACAAGGCATCTTTCCTTGGTTCTCGGATCAGGAACCCATTTTGTGGTGGGCCCCTAGCCCGCGCATGGTATTAAAACCAGAACACATACATGTATCTAAAAGCATGCGTAAGTGGATGCGTAAAACGCAATTTAGCGTCACCTTCGATTACGCATTCGAACGCGTGGTTGATGCCTGTGGTAGCACCGTAAGGGCCGGACAAGTCCAGGCAGAAAGTTGGATTACGCCAGCCATAAAGGAGGCTTATACCAATTTATTTAGGTCAGGCTATGCCCATAGTGTTGAGGTTTGGCGCGGTAGCGAGCTGGTTGGCGGCTTGTACGGCGTTGCCCTGGGGCGCATGTTTTTTGGAGAGTCTATGTTCAGCCTCGCCGACAATGGTTCCAAATTAGCCTTTATCCACCTAGCCCAGCAGCTACAAGCCTGGGGTTTTGTACTGATAGACTGTCAGATGCATACACACCATTTATCTAGCCTTGGTGCGGCTGAAATTGAAATGGCTGAGTTTCAAGCCTACTTAGACCACAATTTAACTTTTGGTGTAGATAGTTGCTGGGAACTGGTGCTAGAGTAATCACATTATGTCTTCATCTACCGATATCAATAGTTTGGTGTTCTACCCGACCCCCGAACATGATTGCAGTTACTTAACTGGGCGCCAAGCTCGGTCCGTGTTTTTGAGTCCCGACCAAGGCCTGGATGAGCCCACCTACATGCAACTAACAGATATGGGGTTTCGTCGCAGTGGCGAACACATATACCGGCCATGGTGTGACACGTGTAGCGAGTGTAAATCGGTACGGGTACCGCTAGATCAATTTACCTTTAGAAAAAGTCAAAAGCGCGTTATCAATCGCAATAAAGACCTTGAAGTTACCTTTGAAGAGCCCAAATTTAGCGACGAATATTACGCTTTGTATCAACACTACATTAACACTCGCCATGCGGATGGCGATATGCACCCGCCGTCAGAGGAGCAATTCACCAGCTTTTTGTGTCAGCCAAACCCAGCTTGCCGCAGTTATTTCATCTGTTTTCGTGCAGCCGAAAAGCTGATTGCAGTGGCGGTGGTCGACATGCTGCCCAAAGGGGTTTCGGCCATTTATACCTTTTTCGACCCACAATACAGTATAAGAAGCCTTGGACAATTGGCCGTGTTGTGGCAAATTTCTTGGGCGAAAAAGCAATCTTTGAGTTACGTTTATTTAGGCTACTGGATAAAAAATTGTCAAAAAATGTCCTACAAGGCAGATTACCAACCCTTGGAAGTGTTTAATGATTTGATTTGGCAACCCTTAGAACCCTAGCGCACGTCGATTTTGATGTTTTTACTCGCTTTTTAAACACCTTTCTGGCACAATATCGCGCACTGTAACCACCATAAAATTTAGCAATACACCTTGAGGCTTTAATGGCAAAAGAAGACCAGATTGAAATGGAAGGTACCATTATTGATACCTTACCTAACACCATGTTCCGCGTAGAACTAGAAAACGGCCACGTGGTCACCGCACATATTTCTGGCAAGATGCGTAAGCACTATATTCGTATTTTGACGGGCGACAAAGTTAAAGTGGAGCTGACTCCATACGACTTAACCAAAGGCCGTATTACTTACCGCGCACGTTAATCGTCGCTGGTTAAGTTTCGCCTATAATAAAAAAAGAGCACCCTAGGGTGCTCTTTTTGTTGTTACCTAAGCTATACCCCTAGGCTGAGACTGGGTCGAGCAGCTTGATCGCCCGTTTACTAGGTTTGCTTGTTAAGGTAATTTTATCATCCGTAAGGCCCACTAATAACTTGCCGCCTGCAGCCGCTAAATCACCAAACAATAACAACTCTGCCATCGGTTTCTTTAGCTCTTGCTGGATAAGCCGCGCCATAGGTCGCGCGCCCATCTCTTTGTCATAGCCTTTATCACCTAGCCACACTCGTACCTCGTCGCTTACCTGTAGGTGGACTTGCTTATCCTCTAATTGCACTTGTAACTCAACTAAGAACTTATCCACCACACCCAATATAACGTCTTTAGCGAGGGCGTTAAACTGAATAATGTCATCCAAGCGATTACGGAATTCTGGGCTAAACAGGCGCTTTATCGCCCCCATGCCATCGGAGCTGTGGTCCTGCTTGGTAAAGCCTATGGAACTACGGGCCATTTGTTCAGCCCCAGCATTAGTGGTCATCACGATAATCACATTACGAAAGTCTGTTTTACGGCCATTGTTATCTGTTAGGGTGCCGTTATCCATCACTTGCAGCAAAATATTAAATACTTCTGGGTGGGCTTTTTCCACTTCATCGAGTAACAATACGCAGTGTGGGGTTTGAGTTACCGCCTCGGTAAGTAAACCGCCTTGGTCAAAACCAACATAGCCTGGCGGCGCGCCAATTAAGCGCGATACAGTGTGTCGCTCCATATATTCAGACATGTCAAAACGCACCAGATCAATGCCCATAATACGGGCCAACTGTTGTGTTACTTCGGTTTTGCCCACTCCCGTGGGTCCAGAGAACAAGAAGCTGCCAACAGGCTTATGGGGGGCATTAAGCCCCGCCCTAGCCAGCTTAATAGCGTTGGTTAAGGTATCGATGGCAGTATCTTGCCCAAACACCACGCGCTTAAGGTTCTGTTCTAGGGATTGCAATTGATCCCGGTCAGTGGCCGACACACTTTTGGGCGGAATGCGTGCGATTTTAGCCACCACGGCTTCAATTTCCGCAACATCAACCAGAGATTTGCGTTCACTTTCGGAGAATAGCTGCTGAAACGCTCCCGCCTCGTCGATCACATCAATGGCTTTATCAGGCATCTTTTTATCGGTGATGTAGCGCTCTGCGAGCTCCGCGGCCGCATCAATGGCTGCTGAGGAGTAAGTTAACTGATGATGCGCTTCGTAGCGGGAAATCAAGCCGCGCAGTATAGCCTGGGTATCGGCCACATTAGGCTCTTCCACATCAATTTTTTGAAACCGCCGAGCTAAGGCATGATCTTTTTCAAAGATGCCCCTAAACTCGGTAAATGTGGTGGAACCAATACAACGTAGCTTGCCAGAACTCAGCATGGGCTTAAGTAAGTTAGATGCATCCATAGAACCACCCGAAGCAGCGCCCGCGCCTATGATGGTATGAATTTCATCAATGAACAGCACTGCATTAGGGGTTTTTTCGATATCAGACAATAAACCTTTAAGGCGCTTTTCAAAATCACCTCGGTACTTAGTACCGGCCAGTAAGGCGCCCATATCCAAGGAAAATACTTGTGACTTGGCAATAACTTGCGGCACATTGCATTGTTCAATTTGATAGGCTAACCCTTCTGCAATAGCAGTCTTACCAACGCCCGCATCACCCACCAATAAAGGGTTGTTTTTACGCCGCCTAGACAATACTTGGACTAAGCGCTCGAGTTCGTCGCCTCGCCCCACCAAAGGGTCAATGCGGCCGAGACGTGCTTCGGCATTGAGGTCTGTGGTGTATTTGACCAGGTGGCTGGTTTCTTCGCCCTCGCCTTCAATGGTGGACTCACTGCCCTCTATGTCTGATTTACTCACGCCGTGCGACAGGTAGTTGACGATGTCCACGCGCTCAACATCGACAGAATCAAGCAGGTACACCGACTGGCTGTCGGTTTCGCTAAAAATAGCCACTAACACATTAGCGCCGCTGACTTCACCCTTTCCGGACGATTGGACATGGAACACCGCGCGCTGTAACACGCGCTGAAAACCCAAGGTAGGTTGAACCTCATAGTCGCCATGAGACTCCGCCACAGCAGGCGTGGTGTCTTCAATAAACTTTTCCAGGGGTTGGCGTAAATCGTCTAAGGAGACGCCACAAGCCTGTAGTACTTCGGCGGTTGTTTGGTTGTTTAGCAAAGCCAGCAACAGGTGCTCAACCGTCATGAATTCATGACGCTTCCAGCTGGCGTGTTTGTAGGCTTGGCTAAGACTCTGTTCTAAATCTTTATCTAACATCTCATCAAACCGATTCTACTTCGCACAAGAGCGGGTGTTTATGTTGACGTGAAAACTGATTCACTTGCATGGCTTTAGTTTCTGCCACATCTTTAGTATAGGTGCCACAGACGCCTTTGCCTTGGGTGTGCACGGCCAACATGATCTGGGTGGCTTGCTCTTCGTCATGGTTAAAAAAGTGCGCCAAAATATCGATGACAAACTCCATGGGCGTATAGTCATCATTAAGCAGGACCACTTTGTATAAGGACGGTTGGGCAATTTTAGGTCGTGTCTGTTCGATCACCTGCAAATCGTGGTTGTCTTCTGGCCCATCGTGATCATGGGCGCTCATGTTATGGGTATTCAGATTGTGCATTAGCAGACTCTAGTCATCTCAATTGGTTTTATCATAACGTTACTATTGGGCCAATGTCAGCACTTTTCCAGAGCAGAATAAAAAACTGCTGCTAATATTATTAGGTAGCGTTTTAGTCGAGCTGTTGAGTTACCGGATACAGCCTTCTTAATTGGTTTAAGCAATGCTCAGGAGTAAGGTATGCAAGCAGGTAAGGTGAAATGGTTCAATAATGCAAAAGGATATGGCTTTATCGTGTCAAACGACAATCCAAACCAAGACCTGTTCGCGCATCATTCGGCCATTCAGAGTCATGGGTATCGCTGTTTACGGGCAGGACAAGACGTGGGCTTTGAGTTGACGGACGGTCCCAAAGGCCCTCAAGCCATTAACATCATCTTACGGCCGAGTCCTGATGGGGAGATTAATTAGTTTAATTCCCATGCCATTGGCTTCAATATAAGTGATAATAGGGCCGTTTTGAAGCTCGGACCCAGCAACTCACAGGAATTGTAAGCAAATATGCATACCTCAAACATTGTCGTTTTTAACAAGCCGTTTAAGGTATTGAGCCAGTTTAAGGATGACGACGGCCGTGCCACCATGGCCGAATACATTGATGCCCCAGGGTTTTATGCTGCAGGTCGATTAGACTACGATTCTGAGGGTTTAATGATCCTTACCAATGATGGTCAGCTGCAGCAAAAAATTTCTAACCCTAAACACAAATTAGAAAAAACCTATTGGGTACAGATTGAAGGCCGGGCCGACGAAGCGCAGCTAAAGCAGCTGCGCACAGGACCCGTGCTCAAAGATGGGCCAACCCGCCCGGCTAAAGTGAGGCCGTTAGGCAGTGAAGTGAATAAGTTATGGCCACGGGAACCGCCCATTAGAAAACGTGTAGACAAACCGACTCAGTGGTTAGAAATACGTATTAGCGAGGGCCGTAACCGCCAAGTGCGCCGCATGACCGCGGCAGTCGGCCTACCCACCTTACGTTTGGTGAGGGTTGCGGTTGGCCCGTGGCGCTTAAAGGGCCTTGCAGTCGGCCTTTGGCGTTACGACAAGGCCTAATCAGTTGACCAGCGCTGTTGCGCTAACTGATCACTGGCTTTGGCTTGGACCCAGTTTTTGCCATGTTCTGTGATTTCGGCTTTCCAAAACGGGGCATCCTGCTTCAGGTAATCCATCACAAACTCACAGGCATCAAAAGCGTCGCTGCGGTGGCGAGAAGCCACACCCACCAATACAATTTGGTCGTTGCTATTGAGGCGTCCTACGCGATGCACTAAGTGAATGCCTTCCAATGCCCAACGCTGGTGGGCCCTTGTGACAATTTGCTGGAGACAGGTTTCAGTCATCCCCGGATAATGGTCTAGTTGCATAGCCTCCACGTGGGCATCATCTAAATCTCTCACTAATCCAACAAACAATACCGCTGCACCTGTGCCGGCAGGGTTGATTTGCAACAAACGCTGATAATGATGGTTAATATCAAAATCAGCTTCTTGAATGGCAATGAGGTCTGCTTTTTTCATGGGGTTAATAATTCTCGCTATATCACTTTAAGCCTAGGCGTGAGCCCTTGGTTCGGTTAAAATTAGGGCCGTTAATAAATGTAGTTTATCACTTGACCAAATCTATGAGTGTTACCACACCCACGCGCGTTATCGTCGGCATGTCTGGCGGAGTTGACTCGTCTGTTTCTGCTTTGTTGCTCATGCAGCAAGGGTACCATGTTGAAGGCCTGTTCATGAAGAACTGGGACGAAGATGATGGCACAGAATACTGCACTGCAAAACAAGACTTGGCGGATGCCCAATCCGTTTGTGACACCTTGGGCATACACCTTCACGCCGCCAACTTTGCAGCCGAGTACTGGGACAATGTGTTTGAGCACTTTTTAGCCGAATACAAAGCCGGGCGCACACCCAATCCAGATATCCTGTGTAATCGAGAAATTAAATTCAAAGCCTTTTTGCAATATGCCAAAACCTTAGGTGCTGATTTTATTGCCACTGGTCACTATGTGCAGCGTCGCGGCGAAGGCACGAAGTGCCAACTGATCAAGGGTCTAGACACCAACAAAGATCAAAGCTACTTTTTACACGCCATTGGCGCTGCCGAAGTGGGCCTTACCTTGTTCCCCATTGGCGCCATGCAAAAACCACAGGTTAGGGCCTTGGCCGAACAACACGGTTTAGCCAATCATGCAAAAAAAGACAGCACGGGCATTTGTTTTATTGGTGAACGACGTTTTAAAGATTTTTTGCAGCAATACTTGCCGGCACAGCCAGGCAAGATTGAAACCGTAGATGGGGATGTTATTGGTGATCACCAGGGATTGATGTACCACACCATCGGCCAACGCCAAGGGTTGGGGATTGGTGGCTTGGCCAACTACAATGAGTCGGCTTGGTATGTGGTGGATAAAGACTTAGAGCGCAACCGACTTATCGTCACCCAGGGTAAAAACCACCCTCGCCTGTTTAAGCCGACTCTCACCTGCCAACAACTCATGTGGGTTGACGGCTTAGGTCCCGACTTGAACCAAGGTCAAAGCGTATCGCTGATGGCCAAGATACGTTACCGCCAGGATGATCAAGCCTGCCACATCACGGCACTAGGCGACGGCCAGCTTAAGGTGGTGTTTGATACGCCACAACGGGCAGTGACACCCGGTCAATCCATTGTCTTTTATGACGCCGATACCTGTTTAGGAGGAGCGGTCATTGATTAGTCGTTTAAATTCCAATCAAGAACGTGTACTAGCCCTTGCAGCGGTGGTGCAAGCGGCGTCGCTAGTACATCAAGTGGCAAGCACAGGCAAAGCCTGCGAAGAAGCTAGCCGCACTTGTCTGGCATCTTTATTTGTCACCTCGCCAGAATCAACCGAAGATGTGTTTGGAGGCGACCAGGCGGTGCAAAACCTCCGTTTGGGATTACAAACACTCAAGTCCATTTTGGACCAAGACAAAAGCGTTGCCGCTAGGGAGATCACCCGTTACGTATTGGGCCTAACCCATTTAGAAGCGAAACTACGTAAACGTCCTAAAATGCTTGACGCAATAAGCCAGCAGTTAAGCCATAGCCAGCGTCAAGTAGACCTCTACGACCTCACCCACGCCAACGTATTGGCCAGTGTTGCAGAAACCTATTCGAGCACCTTGAGTAGCTTTCATTTCCGTATTCAGGTCACCGGCAACCCCACCTATTTACAGCAACCGATGAATACCAATCGTGTACGCAGCTATTTGTTAGCCGGCATTCGCGCCACCACCCTGTGGCGCCAAGTGGGTGGTCGAAAATGGCAACTGGTATTGTTTAAAAATTCTTTGCAGCGCGAACTTAACGCGTTGCTTAATCAGCTCTAATCCAACCTAGGACCAAGTTATGGACTTATCGTCAATTTCCGCTCTTTCACCTGTTGATGGCCGTTATGGCAGTAAAACTGCCTCATTGCGCCCCTACTTTAGCGAATTCGGCTTAATCTATAATCGCGTGCTGGTGGAAGTGCGTTGGCTGCAACGCTTAGCTGAGCACCCACAAATTACCGAAGTGGCACCTTTAAGCGCCACCGCCAACGCTTTGTTGGAAGCCTTAGTCGAAAATTTCGATGAAGCCGCAGCGAGACGGGTTAAGGACATTGAAAGCACCACTAACCACGACGTTAAAGCCGTGGAGTACTATATTAAAGAGCAGTTTGCCGACAACGCAGAACTACGTGCAATCAATGAGTACGTGCACTTTGCCTGCACTTCAGAAGACATCAACAACTTGTCCCATGGTCTTATGCTAAAACAAGGCTTTGACCAAGTAATCGTGCCAGAAATGACCCAGGTACTGGAGCAGATTAGAGGTTTGGCGCATACCTACCAAAACCAGCCTATGTTGTCTCGTACACACGGCCAAACTGCGTCGCCCTCGACTCTTGGCAAAGAGATGGCTAACGTCGCTGCACGCCTACAACGACAACTCAAGCAAATCCAGCAGGTTGAGTTATTAGGAAAAATTAATGGTGCCGTGGGTAACTATAATGCCCACCTAAGTGCTTATCCAGAAATTGATTGGCAAGCCAATGCACAGATGTTTGTGGAGAGCTTAGGTTTGACTTGGAATCCCTACACCACCCAAATTGAGCCCCATGACTACATTGCCGAATTATTTGACGCAGTTGCGCGTTTTAACACCATTTTATTGGATTTTGATCGCGACATTTGGGGTTACATCTCCATGGGCTTTTTCAAGCAAAAGACCATTGCCGGTGAAATTGGCTCCTCTACCATGCCCCACAAAGTTAATCCTATTGACTTTGAAAACTCTGAAGGCAACCTGGGTCTTGCCAATGCCATCTTGCAACACTTAGCCACTAAACTGCCTGTTTCGCGCTGGCAGCGTGACCTAACCGACTCCACAGTACTGCGTAACTTGGGTGTTGGCCTAGCGCACAGCCTCATCGCCTACCAGTCAACGTTAAAGGGCATCAGCAAGTTAGAACTGAACGCAGCACGTTTAGATGCTGACTTAGACAATGCTTGGGAAGTACTTGCGGAACCGATTCAAACCGTCATGCGTCGCTACGCTATTGAAGAACCGTACGAAAAGCTCAAAGCCTTAACTCGAGGAAAGACCATTGATGCAACCATTATGGCTGAATTTATCGATACCCTTGAGCTACCGCAATCGGTTAAAGACGAGTTAAAGAAACTCACGCCAGCCAACTACATTGGTAATGCCGTCGCTCAGGCAGCGGCTATTTAATTGATGAACACATCAACCGTAGCGGGCGCTCCAAATTTAGCGCCATTGACTCAGTTAGGCGAATTAAGCCTAGCTGAATTTATGGCTGATTATTGGCAGCAAAAACCCGTCTGCATTCGTAACGCCATCGACTTGGAGCAACCGCTCATTGCGGTTGATGAACTAGCGGGTTTAGCCTTAGAGGCAGAGGTGGACTCTCGCCTTATCGAAAACCAAGGCAACGTTGCCGACTGGCAAGTGATTCATGGGCCATTAAGCGAAGCTGACTTTAATAAAGAACGCGACTTTCCTTGGACTTTACTTGTTCAGGGAGTCGATTGTTTTGTGCCCCAGGTACACGACTTTTTGGCGAAGTTTCGTTTTTTACCCAGCTGGCGTTTAGATGACCTCATGATCAGTTATGCCACTAAAGGCGCAGGTGTGGGCGCTCATTACGACCGCTACGATGTGTTCTTAATTCAGGGCGAAGGTCAACGCCAATGGCAAATTGGCCAAACTTGTAGTGAAAACTCAGGCCTAATGGCGCATGATCAATTATGTTTGTTAGACCAGTTTGAATTACAGCAAGAGTTTATTCTTAACCCCTGTGATTTACTCTACATTCCGCCGTTAGTGGCTCATAAAGGCACGGCGGTTAGTGACCATTGTGTCACCTATTCGGTGGGCTTTCGTTCACCTTCGCACAGTGATGTAATCACGGGTTTTGCCGATGAGCGCAATCTAGACTTAAGTGCCGATCTACGTTTAAAAGATCGCGGCAAGGTTACTCACAGTGCGGAAATTAGTGCCGATGATGTGGCCGACTTAGTGCGCCTAATGCAACAGCAAATCACCACCGAAAATGTAGCGCAGTGGTTTGGCAAGCTAAGCACCGAAGCCAAGTACCCTAACCTTGATATGGCCGAAGAAGCGATGGATGCCGATGAACTGGCTACTATTGTTGCCGATGGTTACGGCGTGCTGAGGGTCTCAGAAGGAGTGAGACTGGCTTATACATGGGAAGGTGACGGAGGCTTAACCCTGTTTGCGCAAGGAGAAGCGTTACCCTGCCCGCCAGATACCACTGATTTTGCAGAAACCATCGCTAATCAATGGCTCATTGAGGTGGATCAACTAGCGCCACTCATCAGCAGTGAAGCCGCTAAGGCGATGCTGTTAATCCTGCACAACCAGGGTTATTTATACTTCGCTGACGAGTAGCTCATGGGGTGCAACGAGCACCCCATTATTGTCTGCATAGACATAATGTCCCGGTACAAAGTTAACACCACCAAACGTGACTGTCTGATTGACGTCACCTAAACCGCGCTTTTCAGTTTTCATGGGGTGTGTGGCTAATGCCTGTACGCCTAAATCGATCTCGCCTATGGCATTCACGTCTCGGATACAGCCGTAGATCACCATACCTTCCCAACCATTAGCGGCCGCTTTAGCCGCCAATAAATCACCTAAAAGGGCACGGCGTAAGGAACCACCACCATCAACCACAAGCACTTTGCCAGTGCCATCTTGGCCTGCTAATTCACGCACCTTAGAATTGTCTTCATGGCACTTTAAGGTGACGATTTGACCACCAAAACGTTCTTTACCACCGACGTTCATAAACATGGGTTCAACCACGTGCACTAAATTTTCAAACTGATCGCATAGCTCAGGTAGTAAATCTTTCATCTGTAGGTCCTTGATAATGACGATTGAGAGGGGTGATTCTAACTAATTTTGGGCAAGTATTCATGTGCCAAGGTGTAGCTTTTTGGCATTGAGTCAAATGGGCTGAGAAACGCCAAATAACTCGAAACTAGACACAAATCGACCTCAGAAGCTTGCTCTTCAGGCCCGTACAGTCTATCGCCTACAATGGGCAAACCCGCGCCACTCAAGTGTTTACGTATCTGGTGCTTACGACCTGTGTCAATTCCCACGCTTACTAAGGAAGTCTGAGTATATGCATCAAATTGCAACAAACTCACATGGCTGACTGCAGCTTTACCATCGATGTCTGTGTCTAATAACAAAGGCTTTGGCAAGGTGCCAGCCACCAGTGCCGTATAACGTTTGTCTATCGCTCGCTGGGCAAACAAATCGCTTAAGGCACTGGCTGCTGTTTTTGAATGGGCAATCAGCATCAAGCCTTGGGCTGCTCGGTCCAAACGGTTAACGATAAACGCCGGCCGCTGAGGCCGATGATGTTGCTCTACCCATCGATTGATGGTGCAATGATCGCCCCATTTGGAACCCTGGCTGAGCATACCGTAGGGTTTGTACCAAACACTGAAGTCACCCTCGTCCGCCACTAACACGGGCGCCGTGGGCACTTGGGCCAACACCAATGGATCATAATAAAGGTGCAACTGCTGGCCCGGCTTGAGTTGTTTATCTGCCCGCCTGAGGCGTTTATGGCCCTGATCAAGTAGACTCACCCACACAGCGCCCTTTTTCATGGCCTGTTTAATAACCTGCTTAGACAAGCCGCTAGTGGTCTTGAGCGTGTCTACTGCCGTAGCCTTAGTTTCACCCACTAACACATGGTATTCAGGCACCAGGCACCCTAACCCAACCTTCCATTAGCACCCGCGCACTGCGGCTCATAATGGCCTTGGTGGCTGACCAGCGGCCATCCTGCTCTACGGCTTCTGCACCCACCGTGAGGGTGCCCGAAGGATGTCCAAAAGTGACGCTAGACCGCGCGCCGCCACCTGCGGCCTGATTCACCAAGGTGCCTGTAATTGCAGCGGCTGTGCCAATTGCGACGGCCGCGGTTCCCATCATGGCGTGATGCAACTGACCCATGGACATGGCCCGAACTAAGAGATCGACGTCAACGGCCGCCACCGCAGAACCACTGGAAGAGGTGTAGTCTTGGGCTGCAGCAACAAAGGCAACTTTAGGAGTGTGTTGTCGCTGTTGGGCATCATCAATGTGGCTAAACAAACCCATTTTAACACCACCATGGGCGCGGATGGATTCAAGTTTAGCTAATGCTTGCGGGTCGGTGTTAATATCGGGCTGTAGTTCGGTACCTGAGTAACCAAGGTCATGCGCATTAATAAAGATAGTGGCGATACCGGCGTTAATCATAGTGGCTGAAAAACAACCGACGTTTGGCACGTCCAGCTGATCGACTAAATTGCCGGTGGGAAACATATCCGCATCACCCGCAGACGGGTTGATGAACTCCAATTTGATTTCAGCAGCAGGAAAAGTCACACCATCAAGCAAAAAGTCGCCTGTCTCTTGTACCACACCATTGCTAATAGGAATGTGAGCGAGGATGGTTTTTTTGATGTTGGCTTGCCAAATACGCACCAAGGCCACGCCATTAAGTGGGATACGACTGGCGTCAACTAAGCCTGCGTTAATGGCAAAAGCGCCAACTGCACAGGACAAGTTACCGCAGTTACCAGACCAATCTACAAATGCCTTATTAATAGACACTTGACCAAACAAATAGTCCACGTCGTGATCTGCCACGGTAGCAGGCCCTACAATGACTGTTTTGCTGGTGCTAGACGTTGCGCCACCCATGCCATCAATTTGCTTGGCATAAGCATCTGGGCTACCAATTACACGCATCAACAATGCGTCCCTGTGAGGCCCAGCTACCTGCGCGGCTATGGGTAAGTCTTTGAGGTTAAAAAACACCCCTTTGCTGGTGCCGCCGCGCATGTAGGTCGCGGCTACCTTAATCTGTGGTGAATGTTGCATAAGTTATCCTATGGGGTTTCGCTAGCTTCAAGAAAGTCCTGAGCAAAGCGTTGCAAAACGCCACCGGCGGTGTAAACAGACACTTCTTCAGCAGTGTCTAGCCTACAGGTTACGGGCACTTGTATTGATTCGCCGTTGCTACGGTTAATCACTAAGGTAAGGTCGCAGCCCGGTGCCGCTTGACCGATAACGTCAAAGGTTTCGGTACCGTCAATGGCGTAAGTTAAACGGGTTTCGCCAGCCTTAAATTCGAGTGGCATGACACCCATTCCGACCAAGTTGGTACGGTGAATGCGTTCAAAACCTTCAGCCACAATCACTTCTACGCCAGCTAAACGAGGACCTTTGGCCGCCCAATCGCGGGAAGAACCTTGGCCATAGTCGGCGCCAGCAACAATAATTAGTGACTGGGCGCGCTGCATGTACGTTTCAATGGCTTCCCACATGCGCGTGACCTTGCCTTCGGGCTCTACACGAGCCAACGAGCCTTGTTGCACTTGACCTTGGTTGTTAAGGCACATTTCGTTTAGCAATTTAGGGTTAGCAAAGGTGGCCCGTTGGGCGGTTAGATGATCACCGCGATGGGTCGCATAGGAGTTAAAATCTTCTTCTGGCAACCCCATTTTAGT
Source organism: Oceanospirillaceae bacterium (assembly GCA_018647765.1). Lineage (GTDB taxonomy): Bacteria > Pseudomonadota > Gammaproteobacteria > Pseudomonadales > Balneatricaceae > Njordibacter. Next base: position 43,126 of record JABGSN010000058.1, read on the forward strand.
CAAATACTCGCCCGCAGCACTGCTGGCTAATATCGCATTGGATGGCGACAAATGGTCGGTGGTGATATTGTCACCTAGAACGGCTAAGGGTCGCATGCCCTTCATGGTACGTTCACCTGCTAAGGCGCCTTCCCAGTATGGTGGGCGGCGAATGTAGGTGGTTTGTGGACGCCAGTCGTACAACGGGCTCGGGGCCTGTTCTACCTTACCTAAGTCAAACATCGGAATGTAGACTTGTTTAAACTGCTCAGGTTTTACACACTTAGCAACAATCGCGTCTATTTCGTCATCGTTGGGCCAAATGTCCCTCAGGGTAACGTCGTTGCCCTGCTGGTCCTGTCCCAACACGTCTTGTTCAATATCAAAACGCATGGTGCCAGCAATAGCGTATGCAGCGACTAACGGCGGCGAAGCCAAGAAGGCTTGTTTTGCATAGGGGTGAATACGGCCGTCAAAGTTACGGTTGCCAGACAACACTGCAGTGGTATACAAGTCACGCTCGATCACTTCTTGTTGTATGACTGGATCCAGTGCGCCGCTCATACCATTACAGGTGGTACACGCATAACCCACAATACCAAAACCAAGTTGCTCAAGCTCCGTAAGTAAACCCGCTTCCTCTAAGTAGATTTTTGCGACTTTAGAACCTGGCGCAAAAGACGACTTAACCCATGGCTTGCGAGTTAACCCTAAACGGTTTGCGTTACGGGCCAAAAGTCCTGCAGCCACCACGTTACGTGGGTTACTGGTATTAGTACAACTGGTAATGGCGGCAATAATAACTGCACCATCAGGCATTTCGCCGTCGTTTTGTTGCCAATCTGAGGCAATGCCGCGTTCGGCTAGTGCACTGGTGGGCAACCGGCGATGGGGGTTAGATGGCCCCGCCATGTTACGGCATACGCTTGAAAGATCGAAGCTTAATACCCGCTCATAAGTAGCTGATACCATCTCATCAGCCCATAGACCATTGGTTTTGGCATACTCTTCTACCAAGGCCACTTGCTCTGGTTCGCGGCCAGTCAGATTCAAATAATCAAGGGTTTGCTGGTCGATATAAAACAGTGCAGCAGAGGCACCAAATTCAGGTGTCATGTTAGAGATAGTGGCTCGGTCACCGATGGTTAAGCCATTGGCGCCAGCGCCGTAAAATTCTAGATAAGAGGACACAACGCGCTGTTCACGTAAGAACTCGGTTAACGCCAAAACGATATCAGTGGCGGTAATACCCGGTTGGCGACTACCGGTAAGTTCAACACCAATAATGTTGGGTAGACGCATCATTGATGCCCGCCCTAACATGACATTTTCGGCCTCTAGCCCACCTACGCCTACTGCAATAACGCCTAAAGCATCAATGTGTGGTGTGTGGCTATCGGTGCCTACGCAAGTGTCTGGAAAAGCCAAGCCGTCACGATTTTGAATCACCGGTGACATTTTTTCCAAGTTGATTTGATGCATGATACCGTTGCCGGCTGGGATCACATCAACGTTCTCAAACGCCGTTTTGGTCCATTCAATAAAGTGGAAACGGTCATCGTTACGTCGGTCTTCAATGGCACGGTTTTTGTCAAATGCATCAGCTTCAAAACCACCATGCTCTACGGCGAGCGAGTGGTCAACGATCAGCTGCGTGGGTACCACAGGGTTAACCTTAGACGGGTCACCGCCTTGGTCGGCAATGGCGTCGCGTAAACCGGCTAAGTCTACTAATGCAGTCTGGCCTAAAATATCATGACAAACTACCCGCGCGGGGTACCATGGAAAGTCTAGATCTTGCTTGCGCTCAATCAACTGTTTGAGTGACGCCGTGAGCGATTGCGGATCACATCGGCGTACCAATTGCTCGGCCAAAATTTTAGAGGTATAGGGTAGCTTGGCATAAGCGCCTGCACTAATCTCTTCAACCGCAGATTGGCTGTCAAAATAATCTAGACCGGTGGCACCCAACGGCTTACGGTAGTTTGTATTGTTCATGGTTTAGCCTCGCTCTGCAATATCGACCCACTGGGACGTTTCTGGACCCGTATAGTCGGCGCTAGGGCGAATGATACGGTTGTTTTGACGCTGTTCCATTACATGGGCAGCCCAGCCCGTGAGGCGTGACATAACAAAGATTGGGGTAAACAATTTGGTCGGAATGCCCATAAAGTTATAGGTCGATGCGTGGAAGAAGTCGGCATTACAAAACAACTTTTTCTCGCGCCACATCACCGACTCACAACGTACCGACACTGGATAAAGGTGGGTGTCGCCTACGGATTCGGCCAATTTCTCTGACCAACCTTTGATGATCACGTTACGTGGGTCAGATTCACGGTAAATGGCGTGGCCAAACCCCATGATCTTATCCTTACGAGCCAACATCCCCATAATGGCAGCTTCAGCTTCGTCAGGCGTTTTCCACTGCTCAATCATGTCCATGGCCGCTTCATTAGCGCCACCATGTAGTGGTCCACGCAAACTGCCAATGGCACCGGTGACACACGAGTGCATGTCAGATAAGGTAGACGCGCATACGCGGGCGGTAAATGTTGAGGCATTAAATTCATGCTCAGCGTACAAGATCAACGACACGTTCATAACCTTAGCGTGTAATTCGCTTGGCTTTTTGTCATGTAATAGGTGCAAGAAATAAGAACCAATTGAATCGTCATCAGTTTCTGTTTCAATACGCACGCCGTCATGACTAAAGCGATACCAGTAACAAATAATGGCAGGGAATAAACCCAGCAACCGATCTGTTACATCTTGCTCCATGGAAAAGTCATCTTCCATCTCTAGGTTGCCCAACATAGAGCAACCCGTTCGCATCACATCCATCGGATGGGCATTGGCAGGAATCTGTTCCAACACGGTCTTTAATGCTTGAGGTAAATGACGCATGCCCTTCAACTTAGCCGTGTAAGCATCAAGTTCAGTTTGAGTGGGCAATTGGCCCTTAAGTAACAGGTGGGCGACTTCTTCAAAGCTAGCTTTTTCTGCCAACTCACTGATGTCATAGCCGCGGTATGTGAGACCTGTACCGGTTAAACCTACGGTGCAAAGTGCTGTAGAACCTGCTGACTGGCCGCGCAGGCCAGCTCCAGAAATGGGTTTGCTCATGATGGTGTCCTTATTATTAACAGATGATCGACGTTATAGGTTTTTACCAGCTGCAAACAGCTGATCTAATTTTTGTTCAAATGAGTGATAGTCCAAGAAATCGTACAATTCCATACGTGTTTGCATGGTATCGATCACTGCTTTTTGGTCACCGTCTTCGAGTAGGTGCTGGTACACGTTAAGCGCGGCTTTGTTCATTGCCCGAAAAGCACTCAATGGGTAGAGCACCATGTCTACACCAACATTGGCTAACTCACTCTTGTTATACAAAGGCGTGGCTCCAAATTCGGTAATGTTGGCTAACAGCGGCACTTCAATCGCTTTCGCGAAAGCGTCATAGTCGGTTAATTCATGTACGGCTTCAGCAAAAATACCGTCTGCTCCGGCTTCAATACAGGCCTGTGAACGGTCAATGGCTGCTTGTAAGCCGTCTTTTTGAAAGGCGTCTGTGCGAGCCATAATGAAGAAGTCATCATCAATACGGGCATCGGCGGCAGCTTTCACCCGGTCGACCATTTCTTGGGTTGAAACGATTTCCTTGTTAGGGCGATGGCCACAGCGCTTTTGCGCGACCTGATCTTCGATATGCACAGCAGCAACACCGGCAGATTCCATACCCTTGATGGCGCGGGCAATATTAAATGCACCACCCCAGCCTGTGTCGATGTCTACCAACAATGGCAGCTCACTCGCAGCGGTAATACGACGCGCATCTTCCAGTACATCATTAAGGCTGGTCATACCCAAGTCGGGTAAACCATAAGACGCGTTAGCCACACCACCACCAGAAATATAAATGGCCTGATGACCCACCTTTTCGGCCATCATGGCGCTGTAGGCGTTAATAGTTCCAACAATTTGTAAGGGGTTGTTGTTGGCAATAGCGGCGCGAAATTTTGCGCCTTGGCTTATCCTGCTCATGGTGTTTCTCCGAGTTGAGGGTCTGACTGCGCTTGCATGCGCAGCATAATATTATTGCGGGCATTGTTGATGTGACGCTTCATTAACCATTCGGCTAATTCACCATCACCTTCTTCAATAGCACTGCAGATTTGGTCATGCTCTTTTAGAGCTTGCTCTGGGCGGTTACTCGACAAACTAAATTGATAGCGGTACATACGCACCAACTGGTAAAGATCTCCAGCCAACATGTCGATTAAACGTTGATTTTTACTGCCGTGAACAATGCGGTAATGAAAGTCTACATCGCCTTCTTGTTGAAAGTATGAGCGGCCTTGCGTGTCGAGGATATGTTTATGATGGCTCGTCAATAACAAGCGTAGTTCCGATTTCTCTTGCACTGACATGGTTTGCGCAGCAAGCCTTGCCGCCAAACCTTCGAGAGACTCGCGGATTTGATAGATTTCGAGCAACTCACCATAAGACAGTTTAACCACCCTGGCACCGACGTTAGGCACTCGGGTAATCAAGCGCATTGCTTCTATGCGACTCATCGCCTCACGCAGTGGACCACGGCTAATGCCATGAATACGCGCCAGTTCGGGTTCGTTTAGCTTTTGGCCCTGAGCGATAACCCCGGTGATAATATCTTTTACGATACGGTCACAGACTTTATTGGCTAAGGTTGTGGCTTCTACTTCCATATATATTGTCTACACTTTATAAGTAAAATCATTATATTGTTTCATATTTAACCTGTCAATTTAGACATTGATCTAATATTGTTGACAATAGTCCCAATGCAGGCGTTTAGATTGTCGAGCTAATACAAATAAATAACACCCGCTATGAGTAAAACCCTAGGCGTCACAGGTTAGGGAAGTTAGAATAGCCTTTTTGTCAGCCGTTAGACTTTAGACGTGTATATAATCCCTCTACCATTTGCTGAAAATGCCTGCCATTATTTTGAGGCCATCAGGCACCAGCCGTTTCCCTTGTTGCTGGATTCCAGTCGTCCTGCTAGCCACTTTGGTCGCTACGACATTGCCATGGCCGCACCGCTGGCAGTGATCACCCATAAGGATGGTGTGACCCAAGTACTACAAGATGGCATGACACGCACAACAGAAAGTGATGCTTTTGATCTCGTTGGCGAGTTGCAGCAGCAGTTATTGCAAGATCTGAGCGCTGGCGATCTAGACCCAGCCATCCCCTTTACAGGCGGCGCTGCAGGCCTATTTGGCTATGATTTAGGCCGCTCTATCGAGGCTATGCCTAGCCAAGCTAACGCCGACATTGCTGTGGAAGATATGTGTGTAGGTATTTATCCATGGGCCGTGATTACCGACCATGAACTGCGTACAAGTTATTTAGTGAGCCAATTAGATGACCCACAAACTCAAACCCTTGTGCAAACGCTGACACATCCATCAAGTGTCATGGCGAATACCTTTGCCTTAAAAGGTGATTTTAGCTCCAACATGTCGGCGCAAGAATATGCGGATAAATTTTATCGCGTTATCGATTACATCCACGCTGGCGATTGCTATCAGGTGTGTTTAGCCCAGCGTTTTAGTGCTACCTACACAGGCAACCCTTGGTTTGCCTACCAGCAACTAAGAAAAGCTTCGCCAACACCCTTTAGTGCTTATATGGAAACCAGTGAAGGCGCCCTACTCAGCCTGTCTCCAGAACGTTTTTTACAAGTCCACAAAGGGCGGGTTGAAACCAAACCGATTAAAGGTACCCGACCTCGAGGTGACACGCCAACGTTAGACAAAGCCTTGTATGAAGAACTAAGATCAAGCCCTAAAGATCGTTCTGAAAACCTGATGATTGTCGATTTGTTGCGCAATGATTTAAGTAAACACTGCCTACCTTTTTCCGTTAAAGTGCCGGATTTGTTTACCATCGAGAGTTACAGCAATGTTCACCATTTGGTCACTACGGTCACCGGGGAATTGGCGACTAATGAGCAAATTTTACCTTTGTTAAAAGGCGCTTTTCCCGGTGGTTCTATCACGGGCGCACCCAAACTACGGGCCATGGAAATCATCGAAGAACTGGAGCCACATCGTCGCAATGCCTACACAGGCTCTATTGGTTACCTGAGCAGCAATGGCCGCATGGATACAAATATCTGTATTCGTACGTTAGTGACGGACAGCAAAGGTGATGGTGGCGGGCAAATTTACTGTTGGGCTGGGGGCGGCCTAGTGGCCGATTCGGACTGTGAGTCAGAATACCAAGAAACCTTCGACAAAGTTAACAACCTACTTGATGGCTTGCGGGTGTTATAAGGCCTAGCGCATGGGTAGCGAGTCGGCTTCAAACAAGGCCTGAAGTTCCTGCGGTGTGCGACATGTTTGGGCTTCATCGACCTTCTGTTTGGTTAAGTTAGGGGCAAAGGCTTCGATAAAATCGTACATGTAACCCCTCAAAAATGAGCCCTTTCTAAAGCCAATATTGGTGGTGCTGTGGGCAAATAAGTGACTCGCATCCAAGGACACCAAATCACCGTCCAAGTGTGGTTCGTACGCCATTGAAGCAATGATACCAACCCCCAAACCTAAGCGCACGTAGGCTTTGATAACGTCAGAATCTACCGCCGTAAATACAACCTTCGGCTCTAAGTGGGCTTTATTAAAAGCATCATCCAATTTAGAACGACCGGTAAAACCAAACACGTAAGTCACAATGGGGTGCTGTGCTAGCTGCTCTAAGGTTAGTTTCTTCACCTTAGCAAGAGGGTGATCCTTAGGCACTACGACACAACGATTCCAATGGTAGCAAGGCATCATTAACAAGTCGCTAAATTGCTCAATGGCTTCGGTGGCAATGGCAAAATCAACGTCACCGTCGGACGCTAAAGCCGCTATCTGCTTAGGTGTGCCTTGCTGCATGTGCAAGGAAACGTCTGGGTAACCACCGATAAAATTGTGTATGACCTTAGGTAAGGCATAACGGGCTTGAGTATGGGTGGTGGCGATGGACAAAGAACCTTTGGTTTCGTCGCTGTATTCTTGCGCTTTGCGCTTAATGCCTTCAACCTGCAGCAATACATCGTGAGCGGAGGCCAAAATCGTTTGGCCTGCAGGGGTTACGTGGGTTAGGTGTTTACCACTGCGGGCAAAAATTTCAACACCAAGCTCGTCTTCTAACAACCGGATTTGTTTACTTATACCCGGCTGCGAGGTAAATAAACTTTGTGCAGTAGCAGACACATTGAGGTTGTGTTGTTCGACCTCACAAATATATCTTAATTGCTGTAACTTCATAAATACCGCTTAAATCATGCCCACTAGTATTTAAATCATATCACATAGACCGAAAAAGCATATAGATATTATTTAGTTATTAATAACCCTTTACACGCTCAATTAAGCGCACTAAATCTTCTGTTTCGGGCACCCCTACCACGGTGTGTTGCAACAATAGCTCACCACTTGCACTATAAAATACCAATGCCGGAGGCCCCACAAGCTGCAATGAACGCATCAACGCCACAGCCTCAGGCTCGTTAGCTGTGACATCAACCTTAATCACTGCTACATCGCTCAGCGCGGCCTGGACGCCGGCATTGGTAAACACAAACACATCTAGCTCCACGCAAGAAATACACCAGTCGGCGTAGAAGTCCAACATCACCACCTGATCATCAGTTTGTGCCTTATTTAATAATAGCGGTACTGCGGACGCTGTCACCTTAGTTATGGACATTGGCTGGTTTAGTGACTGGCTGGGCTGCTGCGTTAAACCTTGTAATGGTGCCAACAAGGATGCGTGGCCTAGCAATAGACCCACCAACAAAGTAATAGCATACATCGCCAATAACACCCCTGCAAAATAGGCAAAAACAATTCCCTGCAGGCTGGCAAGTGCTGGTTTCCAGCGGCTATTGAGTAGCAGCGACAGGGCTAACACTAAGGTCACCACAGCCACCAACCACAAACTCCACTGCGACCACACACGATCACTCATCCAGATCGCCATATACAGCATGAGAAAACCAAAGCCAGTTTTAATACGCTGCATCCAAGCCCCAGTTTGAGGAATAAAGCGCCCCGCTGACGTGCCAACAAGCAGTAGGGGTAAACCCATACCCAAACCCATAACAAATAACGCAAAACCACCCAGTGTAGCGTCACCCGTTTGAGCAATAAACAATAAAGCACCCGCTAACGGAGCCGCCACACAGGGGCCAACTACTAAGGCTGATAAGGCCCCCATAATAGCCACACTGACAAACTGCCCGCCTGCCCTGCGTTGCGTTAGTTGGTTAATTTTAAGTTGTAATAGGGTGGGCATTTGCACGTTAAACCAGCCAAACATCGCCCCAGCAAACACCACAAATAAACTCGCGATAACCCCGATTACCCAGGGTTGTTGTAATGCAATTTGAACGTTAGCACCACTAAGACCTGCCACCAAACCAGCTAAGCTATAGGTTAACGCCATAGCCAACACATAGGCGGCCGATAAAGCGAAACTCTTGCAGGCACTTGGTTTGGGGTTAAGTCCAACAATGATGCTGGATAAAATAGGCACCATAGGTAACACGCAAGGAGTAAATGCGAGGGCTAAACCTGCCAGAAAAAAGACTATTAATAGACCACCAACACTGCTGCCTTCGAGTTGCATTATGAACCAGTTGGCATTGGTACCACTAGACTGAGCCCACAGGCTGGGGGCTTGCGCCGCTACTGGTTGCGCGGCAATGACCGGCGTCAGATCAAATTCCATGGTTTGAGGAGGGTAGCAGACCCCGCCATCCCAACAGCCTTGGTAATGCACCCGCAGTGTGGTGGCGGGCTCAGTGGTTAGGGGTAACAACCCAGTCAGATGCAATTGTCCGTAGTAGACGTTAGTGGTGCCAAAGGTCGGGTCCTGCTTTACCTTGGCTGGGGATAAACTTAGGTCAGTTAATGGGTGATTATTAGAGGTAGTGAAAGCAAGTTTGTCTTGATACAGATAATAGTCAGGCGCTGTATTCCAGATAATGTCGATCTTGTGGCCATGCTGTTCAACGGTTAAGGGAAAAGCGTCGGCGGCTGGCAAAGGGTGCTGCGGCGAATTAAACAGCGCTGCATTGGCATTAGTGGTCATCAGAAGCAACAAAGCAACAACCTGCACACCATGGCGTAAGCCACTATGAACCCACGATATCTGCATATATACCCTTTCTCTGCACGTTTTATTTGTTTCTAGGCCCTTGATTGTGTTACAAAGGAGCGCTTAATTATAGCGTTTTGGCTTACCCACAGGCCATTATTTACCCGTTTTTACTGTTAGAGATATATCATGACCGATCGCCGTATCGAAGACCTGAACATTGCCAGCCAACAGGTACTCACCTCACCCGAAGATTTAAAGACTCAATTACCGACCACCAGCGCCATTGCCGACAGCGTTATGCAGGCTCGCCAAACCGTTAAAAACATATTAGATGGAACCGATCACCGCCTATTTGTAGTCATTGGGCCATGCTCAATTCACGATACCGAAGCCGCTTTAGATTATGGTCGCCGCCTTGCCGTATTAGCCGATGAACTCAAAGATACCTTGTACATCGTCATGCGCGTCTACTTTGAAAAACCGCGCACCACCGTGGGTTGGAAAGGCTTAATTAACGACCCTCATTTAGACGGCACCTTTGACATTGAAACGGGGTTGCACATTGGTCGTAAGTTGATGCTTGACCTGTCGGCTATGGGTTTACCCCTAGCGACAGAAGCTTTAGACCCTATTTCACCTCAATATCAGTCAGACTTATGGACCTGGGCCGCCATCGGCGCACGCACTACAGAATCACAAACCCACCGCGAAATGTCCAGTGGCCTTTCATGCCCTATTGGATTTAAAAACGGCACCGACGGTGGCCTTACCGTGGCCTTTAATGCGCTTGAGTCCATGGCCTCGCCTCACTCGTTCCTTGGTGTTAACCCTCAAGGACAAGTTGCCATCACCCGCACCAGCGGCAATCAATATGGTCATGTGGTATTACGAGGCGGTGGCGGCAAGCCAAATTATGACTCGGTGAATATTGCTTTATGTGAACAAGCGCTAGAAAAAGACGGCTTGTCTGGCAACATTATGGTTGACTGTAGTCATGCCAACTCCAGTAAAGACCCCTCCATCCAACCCTTGGTGATGGACAATATTGCCCAACAAATCAATGAAGGCAATGAGTCTATTGTGGGCTTGATGATTGAAAGCAACATTAATTGGGGTAACCAGTCGATTCCACAAGACTTGTCGGAATTACAATATGGCATTTCTGTCACCGATGCGTGTATCGACTGGGACACCACCGAATCCAGCATGCGCGATCTGGCCAACAAACTGCAAGATCGTTTAGTTAAGCGCAAGCGTTTGCGCTAGCGGCACAAACGAAAAACAAAAAAACCAGCATTTAGCTGGTTTTTTTGCTGCGCTAACAAGGTCTACATATAGGCATTGTCGGTATTAGTATGGTCAGTAACATCCCTAACTGCGCCGATGCCGGGTACTTTTTCCATGAGGATTTTTTCGACGCCGTCTTTCAGCGTCATCGACACCGAACTACAGCCTTGGCAACCGCCGCCAAAACGCAAGACTGCAACGTTAACATCGTCTTCCTTAACCACACCCACTAAACTCACATCGCCACCATGTGAGGCTAAGCCTGGGTTTACCTCTGTATACAGGTAGTAATTAACTTGTGCATCTAAGGGGCTGTCGGCGGTAACCTGAGGCATCTTGGCATTCGGTGCTTTAATAGTTAACTGGCCGCCCATTCGGTCGGCGCTGTAATCGACAAAGGCATCCTCTAGGTAATCTACACTGGCGGGGTCAACGTAAACCCTAAAGTGTTCGAGATCAGTAAATTCGTCCGTAATTTTAACTTCATCGGGCCGACAGTAAGCTAAGCAGGTCTCGGCGTTGGGCGTGCCAGGGTCGGTAACGAAGATACGTACTGAGATCCCTTCTACGTCTTGTTTAGACAACAATTCGGCAAGGTACTCTTGAGCGCTGGCGGTAATTTCTAGATAATCCACTGTTTTTTCCTGTGTTGCTCCCGTTGAGGTAAAACGTGGGGAGACGCAACTGTAATATGGTGCATATTATATACCTTACTGTTTTAGTTGGGTATTCATTTTGAAGCCTCGGCAAAAAAGCATATAATAGCGGCTCAATGTTACAAAATGTCCTTACATGCCCCCTATACCAACCTCTACCTTGCCTACTAAGCCATCATTAACGGCGTTATTACGCTTGGCGTTGCCATTAAGCGGCGCGATGCTGTCTCAGGCATTGCTTGGTCTGGTCGATACGGCCCTAGTGGGCCATTTAGGTGGCCTGGCCTTGGCGAGTGTGAGCATTGGTAGTTATTTGGTGTTTATCTTAGCTGCGTTGTTAACCGGCTTTGGTACCGGTCTACACACCTACGTGAGCCAGAGCAAAATAGCGTCAACATGGCTAAGTTCTGGACTATGGTTTGGACTCAGCTTAGCCATAGTGTTGAGCGCTATCGCAGCATTGGTGGCACCAGAGGTCATTACAGCTTTTGTACTCGATGACCGTATTAATAGCCTGGCGCTACACTACACACAATGGCGACTGTGGGGATTACCTGCCATCGTTTTGAGCATTAGCATGAGGGTGTATTGGAGCCACCAAGGGCAGCCATGGCAATTTGCCAAAATCTTGCTCCTAGCTCATGTGGCTAACGTACCCATAAGTTACGCCTTAATCTATGGTATTGGTGTCCCGGCTATGGGTGCTTCAGGCGCAGCGCTAGGCACTAGCATTGCACTTTGGCTGGGCGCCTTTATGCAGTGGCTACACTTTGTTAGGGCCCACGGTTCAGTACCATTACGGGCACCTAAAGTTGACCAAATTAGGCAGTTAATTTATCTTGGTTGGCCATCAATGGTACAGCAATTGGCATTCTCTATGCACTTAGCCGTATTTATGTGGATAGTAAGCCACCTAGGCGCGTCTGCGTTAGCAGCCACCTTTAGCGTGCTCAATGTGGGTTTGTTACTGGTATTGCCTGCGGTCGGCTTGGGGCAAGCCACATTAAGCCTTATCGGCAAAGCCATTGCACAACAGGACGCAACGCGTATCAAGCAGTGGAGTCGATTAATATTAATCACCGGCCTGCTCAGTTCCGTCATGTTATTAGTATTAGTCTGGTTGGGGCGTGAGCCTTTGGCTAATCTGTTGTTGGTGAGTCGTGAATTACAGAACTTAACCAGCACTGCACTGCCCTGGTATGCCTTGGCGATGGTGTTAGAAACACTCATTATCATCCTCAGCCGTTGTCTGATAGTAGCAGGTCAGCGAAAACGGGCTATGATATGGGTCAGTTTAGGTCAATGGGGCTTATTTTTACCATTGATGATTTGGTGTATCCCCAGTTATGGTTTTATTATGGTTTGGTGGCTACACATCGGTTATCGCGCCATCGTCAGCGGCATTTTGTGGCTTAGTTGGCAACATTATTTACAACAGCGCAAGACACAAGGACAGGCAAGCTAAATGCATACCGAATCAGTAATATTTTCCTTCTTTTTAATTTTTACCGGTGCTGCGCTGCTAGCAACTTTATCGTTGTACTTTCGCCAACCCTTGTTATTAGCCTATATCGTACTCGGCGCTTGCTTGGGCCCATTTGGTTTGGCATGGGTCGTCGACACGGAGTTGTTAGCCGATGTATCCCATGTGGGCATCATATTTTTGTTGTTTCTTATCGGTTTAGACATGCAACCAAGCCACTTGTTACAGATGCTCCGCAAAGGCTATATGGTGGCTTTAATTAGTTCGCTGGCGTTTGCCTTGTTAGGTTATGGCGTGGCAGTAGGGTTTGGCTTCAACACCATTGACAGCTTAATCATTGGTGCTTCGACGATGTTTTCTAGCACCATCATTGGCATTAAGCTACTACCTACGACCGTGTTGCACCATAAACAAACGGGTGAACTGGTGGTGGGCTTGTTGTTATTACAAGATCTAATTGCCATTATCTTACTCACCTTGCTTACCACCCTAGGGCAGCAGTTTAGCCAAGGCTTAGACTTAACCCTAAATGCCGACCTGTTATTCAGTTTGGCGGCGGTGCCGGTATTAATGTTGGCCGCCTTAGCCATGGTTCGTTGGGTGTTATTGGTGCTCATTCAAAAGTTTGACCGCTTTCACGAGTATATTTTCCTACTGGCCTTAGGTTGGTGTTTGGGGCTGGCGGAGTTAGCTCACAGCATCGGTCTTTCGGCAGAAATCGGTGCCTTTATTGCCGGTGTAAGTCTAGCGTCAAGCCCCATTAGCCAATACATTGCGATTAACTTAAAGCCGATTAGAGATTTCTTTTTGGTGTTATTTTTCTTTTCCATCGGCGCTAGTTTTAACTTCCCCATGATGCACTCCATCTGGTTTCAGTGTTTGGTGCTGGCCTTGTTGGTCATTAGCATCAAACCACTGGTGTTTGGTTTGATTATAAGGCCTATCTGCAAGTCAAAGTCTACGGCTTGGGAAGTGGGTTTTAGATTAGGTCAAACCAGTGAATTTTCTATCCTGATCGCTACCTTAGCGGCCTCTAGTATGTTGATTACTGATACGGCATCGTTACTTATTCAAGCCACGGCGATCATTACATTTGTGGCCTCCTCCTACCTTGTGGTGTGGAACTTCAAGTCACCCATTGCCGTTAAGGATCATTTACGCCACGACTAAAAAAGCCCCAACCGGCATAACCGATGAGGCCTGGTAGAACTGAGTTTTAATCAGTACTTCTGCACGGCGACTTTCGGCTAGATTTTCAACGCCGTTATCATCCATCTCAGCCGGTAACATGTAAGCGTGAATGAGTAGATAACAGTTAGCAACTGCGCGGCTAATATTAGCCTGGAACGGCTAAAAGAAGCGACTAAAGGGTAGTAAAGGCCTAAATTGAGTACGAGCTTAGCAGATTACAAGTGCCTGTCTTGAATTATTCCTCATTTATTTATCTTTAAGCAGTTTTGTACACCATCTAAATTGATCGCCATCAATTGATTACACAGGATCGCTCCCCGTACGTGATGTCAAATATAGAATAGGTTTTTTGATTTGCTCTAATATTTAATAAAATGACAATAAATATTAATTCTACACTCGCATGGTAACTAATTCTTCGGCACTGGTTGGGTGAATACCAATGGTGGCATCGAAATCGGCTTTAGTGGCGCCAGCTTTTATTGCCACTCCAAAACCTTGCAACATTTCTCCTGCACCTTCACCCACAATGTGTAAACCGATCACTCTATCACTGGTTTTATCAACAATGAGTTTCATAAAGCTACGTTCATCGTTGCCACTAAGGGTGTGCTTCATCGGTTTGAAGTCGGCGCTGTACACGTCTATGTGGGAATATTGATCGCGGGCTTGTTGCTCTGTTAAACCGATGGTACCAACGTTGGGCTGAGTAAATACCGCAGTTGGTATAAACTCGTAATCCATGGTTTTTGAGCCATCTCCATACCAATGGTTTACCAAGGTCATGGCCTCTGCCAACGCCACGGGTGTAAGCTCAATGCCGCCGGTAACATCACCCAGCGCGTAGATACTACTGATATTGGTTTGGAATTTATCGTTGACTGCAATAGTGCCACTGGCTGTGGTTTGGATGCCGACACGCTCAAGGCCTATACCCTGCAAACGTGGATTGCGCCCAATCGCCATGAGCACTTGATCGACCTGACGGCTGGAACCATCGTTAAAGGTCACCAATAAACTGCCATCGGTTTGCTTTTCTACATTTTCGACCTGGCTTTGGTAACTTAAGACGATGCCCTGCTTGCGCATTTCTTGGTCGACAAACTGGCGAACATCTTGGTCGAATCCACGCATGATCAAGTCACCGCGGTAAGACACTTCAACCTGGCTACCTAAACCCTGGAAAATACACGCAAACTCTAACGCAATGTAACCAGCACCCACCACCAGCAAGCGTTTAGGAAACTCTGGCAAGTCAAAGATTTGATCGGAGCTAATGAGTAAATCGGCATAACCTACGGGCGGAATATTAGGCGTGCCGCCGGTGGCAATAACGATGCGTTCGGCAGTGTAATCTTGGTTAGAAACGGTCACAGTATGCGCGTCTTTTAACTGTGCATAGCCGGCAATAACGTGCGCACCAGAGCTGTTTAATAAGTTGCCATAGATAGTATTGAGACGGCTAATTTCATGTTTTTTATTGGCTACCAAAGTCGGCCAATCAAATTTAACGGCAGGTACCTGCCAGCCAAAGCCTGCGGCGTTGGCCACATCATGACTAAAGTGGCTGGCATAGGTATACAGTTTTTTAGGCACACATCCGACGTTAACACAGGTGCCCCCCAATGCGCGGTCATCTGCCACGGCAACTTTTGCGCCAGCGGCGGCGGCCATGCGTGCTGTTCTCACACCACCAGAACCGGCACCAATGACAAACACATCAAAATCATAATTCATATCTTTAATTCTCTAATCGTGGGCGGCAACGCCAAGCTACATTCCTAGCCGCTCTTGCATTACAATAGCCGCAAAGCTTAGCAGTCTTTTACCTGCTTTGTCGGTTTTAAATCACCTAACTCGAGTTTTCCTTATGTACCTAGTTTCGTTTAACATTAATAGCATCCGCGCACGTATTGCGCAACTGAAAGCCATCAGTGAGCAATACTTACCCGCCGTTATAGGCCTGCAAGAAACTAAAGTACAAGACCTTGAGTTTCCCATCGCTCAGACGCAACGTTTGGGCTATGAAACCATATTTCATGGTCAAAAAGGCCAATATGGCGTTGCTCTGATGACCAACCTACCAATTTTGAAAACTATTAAAGGCCTGCCCGGTGACACCGAAGAATCGCAAAAACGTTTAGTGGGTGCGCTATTGCAGCTACCCAATGGTGAAACCATGACAGTTCTTAATGGGTATTTCCCGCAAGGTGAAAACATTGACCATGCTACAAAATTCCCGGCTAAACGAGATTTTTATGCAGGCCTGACCCAATTACTAGCCGATGAATACCACAGCAGTGATCATGTTGTGGTCATGGGTGACATTAATATCGCTGCCAACGACATTGATATAGGCATAGGCGATGACAACCGTAAGCGCTGGTTAAAAACCGGCAAAGCCAGCTTTCAACCGGTTGAGCGTGAATGGCTAGAGCGGCTGATGCAGTTTGGTTTGACTGACAGTTATCGAGCGCTACACCCCAATGAACAACACTATTCATGGTTTGATTATCGTAGTAAAGGCTTCGATCGAGAACCGCGTCGGGGGCTTAGAATTGATCAAATATTGCTCACCCAAAGCCTTCAAAACCAGGTTAGCGAAGCGGGAATTGATTATGTTATCCGAGCGATGGAAAAGCCGTCTGACCACTGCCCCATTTTTGTGCGCTTAGATCTATGACCAAGTGATATATAAATTACAAAGCATATGTTATTTGGTTATAATGAAGCATCTAATATTTTAGAATTAATTATTGTACCTATTAATTATTGTACCTATTAATAAATAGTCTACAATTAACCAATCGTACACCCTAAGACTCAATAAGCACTAATATAAGTGCGGAGATAATCGCCCATGGCAACCCAAACCCCAGCCCTAAATCAAGCGGCTGACGACCTAAAAAGCAACGCCAAAATAGCGGCCACCATGCTCAAAGCTATTGCTAATGAGAGTCGCCTGCTGATTTTGTGTAATTTGGATGGCACAGAGCTTTCTGTTACCGAACTCAATGACCACTTAGACCTCAGTCAGTCGGCTTTGTCGCAACACCTTGCGGTATTGCGTAAAGATGGTTTGGTGAAGACCCGCAGGGAATCACAAACCATCTATTACTCGCTGTCTGACGTACGGGCGTCTAAAGTCATTAACACCTTACACGAGCTGTACTGCTCGTAACTAAAGTTCAAATATCTTGCCCGGGTTCATAATGTTTTTTGGATCTAGGGCACGTTTGATTACGGCCATGGTCTGTACTGCTTTAGCGCCATGTTCTTCAATTAAATAATCCATTTTTCTAAGCCCGATACCATGCTCACCAGTACAGGTACCCTGTAATGCCAAGGCTAGCTGTACCAAGTGATGACTCAGTTCCTTAGCAGCCAACACCTGAGCTTGATTATCTGGGTAAAATGGAATTAGAAGGTGGAAGTTACCATCGCCCACATGCCCTACTAGTGGACAATTAAAACCCAATTCCAAGGCTTTGGCCTCAGCGAGTTCAATGCAATCTGCCAGCTTAGAGATGGGTACACAGACATCAGTACTAATGACGCTGGCGCCAGGGTTAAGCGCCATGCCAGCAAAGTAGGCTTTATGCCGCGCCGTCCATAATTGGTTGCGTTGTTCCAAGGTTTCGGCCCAACGAAAGCCCTGGGCGCCATACTCTTGGGCCACCGACTCCACCAACTCAATTTGTTCATCAACACTGGCTTTAGAACCGTGGAATTCCATAAACAAGGTCGGTTGAGCCGTAAAGTCTTGCAGTTTTGAATACTCAATACAGGCACCCATTTGACAACTGTTAAGCAACTCAATACGGGCCATTGGCACCGCTAACTGCATACATTCAATCACACACTGTGCAGCATCGTTTACTGTGGCAAAACCACACACGGCTGAGCGAATTTGTTCGGGCACTGGAAAGATGCGCAACCGAAGCTCGGTAATGATGCCTAGTGTGCCTTCAGCGCCAACGTATAAATGGGTTAAATCATAGCCAGCAGCACTTTTTCTTGCGCGCCCGCCAGTTTCGATAACATCACCATTAGGCGTGACCACAGTGAGCCCCAGTACTACTTCTTTCATGGTGCCATAGCGCACTGCATTGGTGCCAGATGCGCGAGTAGACGCCATACCACCTAAACTGGCATTGGCCCCAGGATCAAGGGGAAAAAACAAGCCACTGGTCTTGAGCTCGTAATTTAGTGCTTCTCGAGTCACACCGGCTTGTAGTTTGACGTCAAAATCTTCAACATTAATTTCTAACACTTGGTCCATGCCAGTCAAATCAATACTGACACCGCCATTAACGGGCACCAGATGCCCTTCGAGTGACGTACCGGCGCCAAATGGGATCACCGGAATGCTGTATTCGCTACAAATGCCTACGGCCGTTGCTACGGCCTCTGTGGTGTCTAGCATTAGCACGGCTTCGGGCATAGCATCACTGATATAGCCCTCACCGGTACTGTGTTCTTGGCGCATGTTGGCATTGTCGCTATAACGATCACCGAACACAGCTTTTAGCGCTGTTAGACCTTGGTTTGATGTAGTCATTAAGTCAATTCCCAGATTATTATTAGTTTACGTCAGGGGTAGATTTGGCGATACCGCCGTCAGCACGATCACGGTTGACAAAGTGCTGCATGTCATCTGGCACGACACTCAAGCCAGGCAGCTGCATCCATATACGTAATAGTAAACGGTACTTAGAAGGCTCGTCCCAGTCTTCATAATCGGTGCGTGCGTGCATTAGAAAACGGTTGTTTACGAACTGCATATCACCAGGTTTTAATATGGTTTCTAAGTATAATTCAGGACGATGCCACAATACATCTTTAATTGCCGTCTGAGCGGTCACTTCAATATGGTCACTGGCCATACCATCACGCTCTTGGTAAAACTCACTAAAGCCTGGGATATAATGGGCCATAAATTCGCCTTCATCAGCAAACTTAAAAACCGGAATTTTATAAGGGGTATATAACTCAGTGTCACCGCGGTCAGGGGTAGTACGCATATAAGGGTAGCCCTGGTAAAAGGTTGACATTAGTTCAGGTTTTTCGGCCAATAAAACGTTGTGCACTGTTGCCGAACTCATAACCCGACTTAAGCCGCCCGTTTTGCCCTTTCTAATCGACATTAAGCCTACCAAATCCGCCGTTGGGTCGCGGTGCATAATAAATTCACCACCATTATGATAGGGGCGTCGATCTACCGGATCTTGCTTGTCAATCACTTCACCAATGTAGTCGCCACGGTAGCTTTGCGACACGGGAATGCCTAAGTGAAGAGAAATGCCAAAGTAGGCCAACTTCACTTGGTCTAACGTGTAATTTGCCACTTCAAACCCTGATAATTTAGCCAATCCACGCCCATAACCCAGTACGTCTTGCATGGCTTCAGCGGTCGCACAAAACGAAGGCAATATAAAATCTGCCTGTGTCAGTGTCGAGAACTCGATATCTCTGCCACTGAGCGCTTTTACCGCTACATCAAGTTCCTGTAAGGTTTGCTTAGACAGTTGAAACAACCAGCTGGCGTCCGCTTCGATTTGTTTACGATCCCATACCGCTGGGCCGGTAATGGGTTGCATTTGCTGTCCTACACCTGCGAAGTCCTTAGCCATCAATTCCACCTGTCATTATTTGATATGGGTTTACTCTAGCGGTTTTTTTATGATATAAAAAATACATAATAACTATGGTTAACCATATATATTTCTTATATCAAGTAGTGCATAAAATGAACCTCAAGACTTTAAAGTATTTCCTAGCCATCGCTGAAACGGGCAGCATGTCGGCAGCAGCACGTACATTATTTGTGGCGCAGCCTGCGCTAAGCCTTCAGGTTTCTAACTTGGAGGCCGAATTAGGCGTGTCTTTGTTTGTTCGTAGTGTAAAAGGTGTTACCTTGACCGGTGCAGGCACAAAGCTAATCGATCACGCCCGTGTCATTACCCGCCAAGTTGAAGCCGCTAAAGACCACGTTAGTTCAGACTCATTTTCGCCCCGTGGCGAAGTCCGTTTGGTGATCGATGGCTCTAAAGCCTACACCCTACTGGCTCCATTATTACAACGTTGTGCAGCCCAGTATCCCAGTATTACCCTCAGTGTAACGGATGCCATGAGTACCCATGCGGCCCAGACGTTGATGGAAGGTAAAGTCGATATGGCGCTTATCCCAGGAGCGGAAGACTTACTGTCTGTAGAGGTCACCCCTTTGTACCGAGAGCCTCTCCACCTTATCGGCAAACACCTAGATCAGTATGCGTTGGACGGTTGCATCCAATTTACTCAATTACAGAAATTGCCATTAGTGGCCCCCAGTAAAGGCTTTAATTTGCGCCATCATATCGACGAGGCCGCATTGCAGGCGCAGCTACCTTTGAATATTAAATACCAGCAAGATACAGGGCTTTCATTACGCTGTTTGGCTCATCATGGTATGGCTCACGCTATTTTGCCACTCGATGTCATGGCCGCAGAATTGCGTCTAGGGGAGCTAGAATCTGCAAGAATAATCAACCCACCCATTCAGCGGGTGCATTCGCTTGTACAATTGTCGACCCAAGCGCCGTCCCACGCCATGCAGGCGGTGGCTTCGTTGCTCAGTTCTTTAATTGCCGATTTATGCGCCCACGGCACTTTGGATGGTCAATGCTTAGCCCACTAAAAAGCCCCCTGCTAGTGATATAGGCGGGGGCTTTTTAAAGACTCTGGAACTTAGTTAAGCACTGAGTTCCAATAACAACTTGTTCAAGCGAGAAACGTAAGCTGCGGGATCTTCTAATTGACCACCTTCAGCCAACTGGGCTTGATCAAACAACACGCGAGTCAACTCGCCAAAACGATCTTCATCCGCTTCGTCGTTTAACTTGGCCACCAACGGGTGCTCAGGGTTAAGTTCAAAGGTTGGCTTTGTGGCTGGCATAGCTTGTCCAGCAGACTCCATAATACGGCGCATTTGTAAGCCCATATCATCTTCACCCACCACCAAACAGGCGGGTGAATCGGTTAAGCGGTGAGTAATACGAACACTTTCAACCTGCTCTTCAAGTAAACCTTTAACTCGTTCTACAAGGCCTTCGTATTGCTTGGCTTGCTCTTCCTGCTCTTTCTTTTCCGCTTCGTCTTCAACTTCACCGAGGTCTAGAGCACCTTTAGCCACGTCTTGTAGTTGTGTGCCATCAAACTCCATCATGTGCGACATTAACCACTCGTCGACACGCTCAGACAACAATAAGACTTCGATACCTTTCTTGCGGAAAATTTCTAAGTGTGGGCTGTTCTTGGCCGTGTTATGGTTGTCGGCAACCACGTAATAAATTTTGTCTTGGCCTTCTTGCATACGGCTTTTGTATTCGGCCAAGCTGTGCATTTGCTCCACTTTGTCATCTGTACTAGAGGCAAAGCGTAACAGGTTGGCAATCTTTTCTTTATTGCCATGGTCTTCTGCAGGGCCTTCTTTCATCACCTGACCAAATTCTTTCCAAAACGCAGCGTACTGCTCTGGTTTTTTCTTAGCCATTTTTTCCAGCACGTCCAGTACACGCTTAGTTAACGCTGCACGCATAGAGTCGATGACTGGGTCTTTTTGCAAAATTTCACGAGACACATTCAAAGACAAGTCGTTGCTGTCTACTACACCTTTCATAAAGCGTAAGTACATAGGCAAGAATTGCTCGGCTTCGTCCATAATGAATACGCGCTGAACGTATAGTTTAAGGCCACGACTGGCTTCACGCTGATACATGTCCATAGGCGCTTTAGCCGGAATGAACAACAAGCTGGTGTACTCTAACTTACCTTCAACCTTGTTATGAGACCAGGTTAAAGGCTCTTGGAAATCATGGGAGATATGCTTGTAAAACTCATGATACTGTTCGTCTTCGACTTCTGAACGAGACTTAGTCCAAAGGGCCGTCGCGGAGTTTACTGTTTCTTCTTCGGGTTCTTGTTGATCCGCATCTTCACCGTAATGCTCTTTCATCATGATCACAGGAATAGAAATGTGGTCGGAGTACTTACGCACTAAGCTACGCAGGCGGAAACCTTCTGCAAATTCACTTTCATCGGCTTTAAGGTGTAAGATAATCTCTGTACCACGGCCAGCTTTTTCAACTTGGGCAATATCAAACTCGCCCTCGCCTTTTGAGCGCCAAGAAACACCATCTGAGGCTTCACTTCCAGCTTTACGAGTAATGACCTCTACTTCATCAGCAACGATAAAGGATGAGTAAAAACCAACACCAAACTGACCGATTAACTGTGAATCTTTTTGTTGGTCGCCGGTTAAGTTTTGCAAGAATTCAGAGGTGCCTGATTTCGCAATCGTACCCAAGTGGGCAATAACGTCAGCACGGTCCATGCCAATGCCGTTGTCGCTAATACTCAGTGTGTTGGCCTCTTTGTCAAACTTGATACGAATGGCTAGATCGCTATCATCACCATACAAACTGCCATCGGATACCGCTGCGAAACGCATTTTGTCGGCTGCGTCGGATGCGTTGGAAATAAGCTCACGTAAAAAGATTTCCTTGTTACTGTACAAGGAGTGGATCATCAAATGTAAAAGCTGCTTAACTTCGGTTTGAAAACCTAGCGTTTCTGTTTGTGTTTCGGTGCTCATGGGGGTTACATCTCCGTAGATCATGTGCAGCGCTGAGTGCGCGTTATTAACAAGTACGGCAAAGATGATGGGGGTGGCTCTCCCAATTTCAAGCCACCTAGGCTGTTTCACCTAATAAAAAATGTGCCCTAGCGATAGCAATGGGTTGTTCCTGGTTTTCTTGCCAAGCCGTCACG
The DNA here is from genome assembly GCA_018647765.1 of Oceanospirillaceae bacterium. GTDB lineage: Bacteria > Pseudomonadota > Gammaproteobacteria > Pseudomonadales > Balneatricaceae > Njordibacter. The sequence goes on from JABGSN010000058.1 coordinate 65,674, forward strand.
TAAACGTTTGCAATACGTAGGTCCAAGGTAGGGTAAAATTCGGGTTGCGGTAACGCGGCGGTAATGGAAAACCCACACACCGTATCCATCATAGTGGTGAGAATGCCACCGTGAATGTACCCCCTCAGGATCGGCGCCTGATATGCCTGGGTTATAAGGTAACTCTAGTGTAAGTTGGCCATCTGCCGCAGTGATAATTTGCATACCTAATTTTTACAATGGGGCAATATTTGTAAAAAATTATTGGCTTGGGCAAGACGTTGTTGATCCATAACCACCGTCTCTAAATGCTCGCTAGATAAGGTGGTAGTCTACCAAGGTTTTGCGGTTTTTCGAGTCATTAGAACCCTTCAGTTCTGCGAGTGAACTGGAGTTGAATTCGCGACTATAGAGAATATATACCACAGCGGTAGTAGTGATCATAAATGCTGCAGGATGGATGGTCCAGGTGAGTACTGCAAGGCTGTAATAGTATGCCCGTAGACCAAAGTTAAAGTTATTCCCGGCCATCGACAGTACTTTGGCAGAACGGTTAACGTGATCCATAAGGTCTTTGTTGAGAGAAATATCGCCATGTACCACCGGCGCACTGGAAATCATTACCGTGGCAAAGCCATATTGCCTCAGGCTCCAGGTAAATTTAAAAAACGCGTAGACGAACAAAAGCGTCAAAATAAACAGTTTAAACTGCCATTCCAAGGCCGATTGAGGTGGCAAAAATGGAATGCCTTTACCTATGTGCACTACATCGTCGGTGTAGCCCACCAAGGTCACTAAACCGGCCAATACCAGCAAGCTAGATGAGGCAAACAAGGTGACGTATCGCTCTAAATTGGCCACCGCGCCAATGTCTGCCATTCTCATATCGCGGCCAATCATACGTGTCATCCAACGTTGACGGTAGGCGTGTAACACCCCAGCTAACGAATCTTTACGCCTGGAGGCACGTATGGCGTAGGCTTGGTAACCCCGCACGGCAACCACAAACCACGCTAATGCGAGTATGTTCCAAGCTTGATCTGGCAACGCAGACACAATGTAGTGAGTGATTGAGTCCACTAACTTAGGTCTCTTCTTGGTGTTGTTGGTACACCGACTTTTGTTTCTTTTTGGTGGCTAAACCTTTTTGTTTACGCGTTTGATAACTGGTCGCAGAAAATGGTTTGGGCGCAGGCTTAGTCTTTTTGTTTGGGCTAAAGGTTGCACCGGAAACGGCGGGCATCTTCTTTTTGGCACGGGTCATGGCTGTTGGGCTCAGTGATTTGTATATTAACGCTAGAGGTTATTTTACCATGTTTATGTAACAGACGCTGTTAAATAGTTTTTCATATTTAGGTTTCATCACCGGCCAAGTGAGGTGTTCAACAGAGGTGGCCGCTGAGTTACCTTGGTCCAGGGCTCGGCCCAGCTTTTCGATCAGTGTTGCTGCCGCCATAGATTCTTTGTCGGGCGCGTCTAGGTTTGATGTATACAAATAGTCCGCAGCAAAAAACTCTGGGTAAACCAAGCGGTTAGGTAAAACGGGAATACAGCCTAGTTGTACCGCTTCTAACACCGATAGCCCCTGAAATTCATGTAATGCAGTCGACAACACCATGTCGGCGCCAGCCAACCAGCTTAAATAGTGATGACGTGACTCGGCATAACCAAATTGAACAATGTGACTAGAAAATTCAGTGGCTATTTGCTCGAACTCAATGGGTTGCTGGCGAAACTGTTGGCCTAAAACACACAACTCAAAGCGCACACCCGTTGTTACCAATTGGGTTAAAAGGTTATGTAATTGTTTGGGGCCCTTGTCGTACTCCCACCGTGCAGCCCATACTAGTCTCACTGGCCTATGGTCGGCTTCCCTAGTAGACCAAACTGTGTCATAGCCAGTAGCCTTGTCTAGAGGATTAAGCGCCACGGCCAACACCCTACTTTTTTGCTCTAATAGCTGAGCCACATTCAAGGGCATCCTTTCAGGCAAGCGTCTGAGTAGCCTGTCTACGCCCGTAATAAAGCTTTGTTGGTTGTAGCGGCTGTTAAACACCAAGGTATCGGCTGCCAAGGCACCATAGAGGGTCACCATCTTGGGGTCAAGGTGACGATGTTGATGGGCTTGACTGTGTGGGTACAAAAACTGATTTTCATGAAAATACAAGATGGATGGAATGGACGCTAGATTAGGCACCATGCCCTTAAGCGAGGCCAAATCTACCACCGAGGTAGCGATCAGCAGGTCATAGTGTCGCTCTAAACAATCCCGTTCGCCTAATGCCCACTGCATACTGTTACCACGAATACGCCAGCTAAAGTGATGCCCTGGCAGGACTAATTGAGTCCAATGGTGCTCTGGGAACTGTGCCACTAGACCTTCGCGCCAGTACTTATGGCTTTGAGCATCATAGGCCGAGAGCAAAAGTATACGCATCAATTACCCAAGCTTAACCAAAAACCGAGACACCAAGCGACAAAATAAATCTGGTTTTTCGGCATGTAACCAGTGGCCGCAGCCCGCCATAATTTTAAGTTGTGTTTGGGGTAATAGTGATACAAATGCGGCCTGGTGTTGGGGCAATATATAGGCAGACTCTGCGCCTTTTATCACCAGTGTAGGCCCTATATAGCCAGTACCGTCTGCAGCGGCTTGCGGTGCGGCACTGATCGCTGCGTAATTTTTTTCAATCGCCGTTAGGTTGTAACGTAAACAAAACTCGCCGGCATCATTTTTATACAGGCTTTTCAGTAAAAACTGACACACCCTTGGGTCAGGTTCATACTGATTTAATAGTTCGAGTGCTTGTCTGCGGGACTTTAGATGGGTCAAGTCGATCTTATTGAGACCTTGTATGATGCTTTGATGGCGTGGCTGGTAGGCGACTGGGGCGATATCAGCCACAAGTAGGCTTCGTAACCGATGCGGGTGGTTTAGAGCCAATTGAATGGCCACCTTGCCACCCATGGAGTGGCCTAACAAATCGACCTTGTCTAGCCCCATCGCATCCATGCTTTCAATCACGTCGGCCGCCATGGAAGGGTAATCCATTAAAACATCATGTGCAGACATACCGTGGTTACGTAGATCCATGGTAATGACATGGCGATCTTGCGCCCAAACCAAGACTTGGCTTCGCCAGTTATCTTGGGCACCAAATAAGCCATGCAAAACTACAAGTGGTGACTGACTACCGGTGCTAAATTGTTGACTATTGAGCCGCATTAGCTGACATCAACATCCACTTCTTCGACTGGAATTTCGAAGTCGTGGACTTGCTGCCACTCTTGACCTGGCTGCCTTTCCCAAACGGTGCCGGCGTTGTGATCTAATAAGCCGTCTAGGCTGTCATCCACGTCACACATTGGCGCCAACGGAAACGGTTCTAGGTTGGCGAACTCAGCTAAAAATTCGGCTGTTTCGTAGCCGGTAAACAAGCGCCAACCGGTGTCATTGCCATGCTCAGGAATGGTTTTGTACATAAATCGTACAGGCAAGGCTTTATCACCTAAGGCCAGTTTAGACACGCGTGCCATGTGGCCGTGGCGTGTCTGACGAGGTTTTTTAGACATGGGTTATTCCGTTAATCCTAAATGCTGAGCGTGATAACGCAGATGTTCTTCTATGAAGCTGCTGATGTAGTAGTAGCTATGATCATAACCTTCGCGTTCACGGTAATCCAACGGATGCTGCAGTTTTTCACAGGTGGCATTAAATAACCCAGGCATCAACTGATCAGCATAAAACGGATCGCTGGATCCCTGATCGATAAGTAATGCTTGAGGCGTAATCCCCGCCGCGTGGTTGCTTTGTACCAGTTGATTAGCGTCCCATTGAGCCCAGTCAGCTTGGTCGGTACCCATATAGGCGGCAAGGCCCTTTTGGCCCCATGGGCACTGAGATGGCGACGTGATTGGGGCAAAAGCAGACACGGATGCGTATTGGCCCGGATTCTTGAGCGCGCAAATTAATGCTCCGTGGCCACCCATAGAATGACCACTAATAGCGCATTGCTCGTTAACTGCATAGTTCGCAGTGATGACCGCAGGTAACTCTTGGCTAACGTAGCTATACATATTGTACGCGGTAGACCAAGGCGATTGGCTGGCATTAAGGTAAAAACCAGCACCGCTACCTAGGTCATAGGCATCGTCTTCACCGTCAACACCCGCGCCTCGTGGGCTAGTGTCGGGCATAGCAATAGCCATACCAAGTTCTGCCGCAAGCGCAAAGGCACCGGCCTTTTGGCTAAAGTTTTCGTCATTACAAGTGAGACCCGACAACCAATAAAGCACAGGCACCTTGTTTTTGCCAGCTTGAGGCGGCAAAAACACAGCAAAGGTCATGGTGCCGTGACACACGGTGGACTCGTGTTCTACCCGTAATAGATGGCCACCGCTGACTTTTACTTCTGAAAGTTGATTTAAAGACATGACAGCAGTTCCTAAAAAATAACCACGGAGCGAATACTTTCACCACTGTGCATGAGATCAAAACCTTTGTTAATGTCGTCTAAACCCATAGTGTGGGTAACCATGGAGTCAATATTAATTTCGCCAGCCATGTAGCGTTCTACGTAATCAGGTAATTGTGTACGACCTTTAACACCACCAAAGGCGGTGCCACGCCAGACTCGGCCAGTCACTAACTGGAAGGGCCGTGTGGAAATTTCTTGGCCAGCGCCGGCTACACCAATTATTACAGATTCGCCCCAACCCTTGTGGCAGCACTCTAATGCAGAACGCATGACATCAACATTGCCAATACACTCAAATGAATAGTCTACGCCACCATCAGTGAGATCAACAATCACATCTTGAATCGAGTCTGTGTAATTTTTTGGGTTAATGCAGTCTGTTGCACCCAACATCTTCGCCATTTCAAACTTGTCTTCATTAATGTCGATAACAATGATGCGACCGGCGCCGGCCATTACCGCGCCCTGCACTACACTCAGCCCGATACCACCCATGCCAAATACGGCAACGCTGTCGCCAGGCTGCACTTTAGCGGTATTTAATACCGCACCAATACCCGTAGTGATACCACAACCTAACAAACACACTTTATCTAACGGTGCAGCTTTATTGACTTTGGCAAGGGCAATTTCTGGTACAACGGTGTACTCAGAAAAAGTTGAAGTGCCCATATAATGGAATAAGGTTTGACCATCTAAGGAAAAACGGCTGCTACCATCTGGCATTAAGCCTTGACCCTGGGTGCTACGAATGGCCTGGCAAAGGTTGGTTTTGCCCGACAAACAGAACTTACACTGGCCGCATTCAGGGGTATACAGCGGGATGACATGGTCACCCACCGCAAGACTGGTTACACCTGCACCCACTTCCTCCACCACTCCGCCACCCTCGTGGCCTAGCACAGAGGGAAAAATGCCTTCAGGGTCGGCGCCAGACAAGGTAAATGCGTCCGTATGACACACACCAGTAGCCACCATACGCACGAGGACTTCACCGGCTTTTGGGCCTTCTACGTCGATATCTGCAATGGTCAGTGGCTGGCCTTTAGCTAAGGCAACTGCGGCTCTTGACTTCATGACTGGGGTGTCCTTATATAGTTATGTTTATAATAAATGGTTAGCTTGATACCAAGTGACAAGTTCACTGGATGTGCCTTGCGTCACTACGCGGTCTTGCTTAAGGGATAGTTGGTAATCGTACATAGGATCATAATAATGCGTAAGCAAGTACGAAATCCAGTGTTTGTGGTCTGTTAAACTGTGTTTTACGGATTGCAGGTGCAACGCCTTTTCCAATAGTTTAACGAGATGAGTATGGGACTCATTGCCTAAGCGCTTGCGTATTCTAAACATACTTTGTAATAGACTATCACCAAACGCTAACAAGGCTTGTTGAGGATCGGCAAGTTCTTGCTCCCATGCAGCCGTGGCCTTGACCACATATTCACCAAAAATACGCTCTATACGAGCCTCAAAGTCATCATTGAGCACCATAATAGGCGACGTTTTGAGTTTAGCTTGTAAACTGTCGGGTAATAATCGGCAGCCCACCAAACGACTTTCGTCTTCATAGATAATGGGCTTTTGAGAATCCCGATTGAGTTGCATCAAGGCAATGGCCAAATTATTTTCAAAATTAATCTGTGAAGGCTGCTCTTCAATGTACTTACCAAAACTCGAGCCCCGATGCTTGGCGATGCCTTCTAGGTCGATGGTGCGGTCAAACAAAGGTAATATTTCTGTCTTACCAGTGCCCGTGCGACCACTTAGCACAAAGGCAGGAAGGTTGCCTACCAGTTGGTCTAAGCGCTCTATAAGGTGACTACGCAGGGCTTTGTACCCGCCCTCGACATAAGGCACTGCTATACCGGCTTCGGCAAGCCATTGCTGGCTTACTTTTGACCTCAGGCCGCCACGAAAACAATATAGCACTGCGTTGGGATGGCGGCTGGCAAAACCATGCCACTGCGCTACCCGTTGGTCTTTTGTGGTGCCGTTAACCAGTTGGTGGCCCAAGGCAATGGCAGCGTCTTGGCCCTGCTCTTTATAACAGGTGCCTATTTGCTGGCGTTCGTCATCGTTCATTAAGGGTAAGTTAAGCACCAATGGAAAAGCGCCTTTGTTAAATTCCACTGGCGCGCGCACGTCGAACATAGGCCTTTGCTCAAGCAGCAAGTCGTCAAACTGGTCGGCTTGAATCGCAGCGGGTAACATTTTAGACGTCAACTTAGATAACCTCTACCCAGTGCTTCTGAGTGGTGTCAGGAGTACATAACTCTCCGATCCATACACACTCTTGATGATTGTCTAGGCAGTACTCTTCTACGGCGCTGACTTGGTCTGACGCCACAGCGACCAATAAACCACCACTGGTTTGAGGATCGCATAGGATATTGATTTGTGATTCACTAAGCGGGCCCAACTTATGGCCATAGCTGCTATAGTTGCGGCCACTGCCACTGGGTACGCATGACTGGTCTAAATAATGCGCTAAATCCGTCAGCAGAGGCACTGCATCAAAGTTAACCTTGGCCTGAAGCTCGCTGCCCTCACAAACTTCGATAAGATGGCCCATTAGGCCAAACCCGGTGACGTCTGTCATGGCGTGCACACCTGTCAAGGGTGCTAGCTTAGCGCCAATATCATTGAGCTTTACCATATTATCACGCGCTAAGTTAACGTCTTGAGGGCGTAGAATACCGCGTTTTTCAGCGGTAGTAAGAATGCCTACACCTAGAGGTTTAGTGAGCATTAACTGGTCGCCTGCTTGAGCCTGATCGTTACGTTGTAAGTGTTCTAGCGCAACTCGCCCGGTTACCGCTAAACCAAATATAGGTTCAGGGGCGTCTATACTGTGGCCACCAGCTAAACAAATATTGGCATTGGCACACACATCACGGGCCCCATCAATCACTTGCGCAGCCACTTCTGGGGCTAATTTGTCCACTGGCCAGCCTAATATTGCTATGGCCATTAAAGGCTGACCACCCATGGCGTATACATCACTTATCGCATTGGTGGCTGCAACTCGTCCAAAATCAAACGGGTCGTCAACAATGGGCATAAAAAAGTCTGTAGTGCTAATAATGCCTGAGCCATCGCCTAGGTCAAACACGGCTGCGTCATCACGGCTTTCGTTACCGACTATGAGGTTAGGATGGGTGAATTTTGGCAATTCTGATTGCAGCATTGTATCCAACACTTGAGGTGCAATTTTACAGCCGCAACCTGCGCCATGACTGTATTGTGTAAGTTTAATGTCGCTCATAATTAGGGCTAAGTTCCGTTTACTAAATCAATATGGACGCCAGTATACCGAGTAATGGCTAAGGGTGTTACTAGATCTCATGAAACAGATTGCAAGGCTAACCCACGAACCTGTTGTTGATAGACTTTTTTACTCTGCTGGGGACCTTTTGTTAATAAATGTTGCATATCGCTAGAGGCTAACAATGGCGCCAAAATATACATCCCCGCATGTATATTGGAGTTTCCATGGGCCAGTAACTTAAGCAAACGTGCTTTGTGTGCAGATGACAATTGAGGCAGCTCAGCCAAGGTCTCATGCATAGCTAAAAACCACGGCAAATTACACAAGTGCTGAAACCAATCGCTTTGTGTAAACTGTAAATAACCGCACAAATGGCTGCGTAAACTCGCGAAAAGAATCTGCGCAGGGTGCGACAAGGGCAACATAAATTGAATACTATTCAAGCCCGTAGCCGCATCTGCAGTTAACCCCAACCAAACCGCGTGATAGTCATTGTTAGCCCAAAAATCGACCAACTGGGCATCGGCAGAAAAACTAGCCCCTAAATAATCAATACCTTGTTGTCGCGCCAACAGGCTAATGTGATCCAGCATAACGCTGCCTACGCCCTGATGCTGAAGGTTCGGCGCTACTGCGATACGCTGAATACGCCAACTCGTCAAACGTGCGGCTTCGCCAAAACCTGCTTGTTGAGCCAGTATTTGGGCCAATAAGTGCCCCTGCAAGCGACGCTGCCCCAGCTCCACTTGGTGGGCTAGCTCATCATCAAAGCCCCCCTCTTGGCTAAGCCAGGTTACGCCTACAACCGTATGTTCGTAGCTCCAGACATGGAGCTGATTGGTTGCATGGTCCAGCAAGTTTCTTAGGTCCTGCGGACTCGTTTGGTAATGCGACAACATCAACAATGCGTACACTTGCTGTAACAACATGGGCTGCTGGGTAAGCTGTTGAGCAGACACTTGATGATAATCAAGCATGGTAGGAGTTAATGGCGTCGCCGTCTGGCAATGGCTTTTCTGTTGACATAAAAAAGACCCCGCGATCAATGCCTCTAATGGGTCATGTTGGCGCCAGCGCATGGGTTCAACCAAACTCAGATCTGTGGTAGCCAAGTTGAGTTGATCCAGTAGCCGTGGCAGTTTGAGACGGTAGCCCTGACCACTGCCTTCATAACCATCTTGGGTGGACGATAACACCAGAAGTTTATAATGAGTCGCCAAACGCGCCAATTGCGATATCGGCACAGCCGCAGCTTCATCAATAATCAGCATTGCCGCCGCTGGCAATTGTAGTAACAAGGCATCCAACGCCCAAAATTCAACCTGCGCTGGTGCCGCTGTTTTTTGCATACTGGCTAAGGCGCGCTTACTCGGCGCAGTAACAATCATTGGCAGCAGTGTTGGCAAGGTATCAATGGCATTAATAACCCAGCCTAAACAAGACGACTTGCCACGCCCGCGTGGCGCATTGAGGCAATAGATCATGGGCGCTTGTAAATCATGGGCCGCAACCAAGCGGTCGATAATCTGTTGTTGGCCCACGCTAGGCTTTAACTTAGCGTCAGCGATTATTGCAGTGCCGACCGGCTGACTAATGAGCTGCTCAAGCGCGTTGTTAGGCATATTTGGCTGTGGGCTATATAGACACACAGCGTCGTGTTGGTACCATTGATCAATCCACCATTGTTTAAACCATGACTTACAGCCCTGCTCTGACTGACCATAGGCCAACAGTTGTTGGTCACACACGTCAACCCACTGCGGTAATTCAGGCGTCAGCAGAACCATGATGCCGCCCGCTTCAATGGTGCCTGCCAGCGCGCTAAAGGCACTCGCATTAAACTCACTATGGGCATTATAAATCACACCCAAATGGTTAGAACCCAATACTTGTAAGGCTTGCGATGCATTAATGCTGTGCTCTAGCGGTGCATTGGGACAATTTACCCACAAACAATCGCCAATGGCTTGTTGCACTTGGCGGGCATGGGGTTGGGCTTGGTCCAGGTCCATAGCTAACACTAACATGAAACGATGACCGTTACGTCGCGCGACATCGATGTGGCAATCTACATCAAGCCAATGGGCTAAGGTTTGCAAAACAAGAAAATCCAAGGTGGCTAACACAAGGTTTTATTGTACACTCGTTATATACGGTTCAACTAGACCAACCTGTGATCTAACCTATGACGCAACGACTTGCCGCCACTTGCCCCCACGACTGCCCTAGCGCATGCGCTTTACAGGTAGAACGTATAGACAGCCATACCATCGGTGCCGTATATGGCAATAAAGAGCAAACATACACTCAGGGTGTGATTTGTGCCAAGGTTGCGCGGTATAAAGACCGTATCCATCACCCAGACCGACTCACCCAGCCGTTATTACGCACGGGCAAAAAAGGCGTAGGCATGGCGGCATTTAGCCCCATTAGCTGGGATCAAGCATTACAAATGATGGTCGAAAAGTTTACCCATGTGGCTGACAAATACGGTGCGGAAGCCATCTGGCCCTACCACTACGCTGGTACTATGGGCCTTGTACAGCGAGACTCTATAGACCGGTTATCCCACAGTTTGGGCTACTCAAGGCAACAGTCCACCATCTGTACCAGCTTACCAGACGCCGGTTATATTGCCGGCACAGGTTTAAAGCGCGGTCTTGATCCACGGGAAATTGAACACGCAACCTTAGTGGTAACTTGGGGCGGTAACCCCGTACATACACAAATTAACGTCATGCATCACGTTAATAAAGGCAAAAAAAACAACCAGGCAAAACTTGTGGTGATCGACCCGTACCGTACGGCCACGGCACAAAAGTCCGATCTGCACTTAATGTTAAAACCAGGCACCGACGGTGCCCTAGCCTGCGCTGTAATGCACTGTTTGTTTCGTGATAACTACGCCGACTGGGACTACCTAAACCAATACACCGATGACCCCAGAGGCTTAGAACAACACCTTGCCACACGCACACCCACCTGGGCAGCAGCCATCACCGGCCTAGATGTGGACGATATCGAAACCTTTGCCCAGTGGTACGGTGACAATCCACAAACTTTTTTGCGTTTAGGTTATGGTTTTACCCGCAGTCGCAATGGGGCCTTCAATATGCATGCAGCTAGCTGCTTGCCGGCTGTTACCGGCGCCTGGAAGCACCTTGGTGGTGGTGCTTTGTACAGTAATTCAGGCATGTACGAGGTGGATTTTTCGGCCATCAAAGGCTTAGACGTGGTTGACTTAAATACCCGCGAGCTAGACCAATCACGTATTGGCCCTGTACTGACTAACGACAAGCGCGATTTACAGGGTAAGAGCCCTATCAAAGCCATTTTAGTACAAAGTACTAACCCCATGGTGGTGGCACCCGAGTCCAATCTGGTACGCCAAGGCTTTGAGCGCGACGACCTATTTATCTGTGTTCACGAACAGTTTATGACTGAAACTGCCGCGATGGCAGACCTGGTACTGCCGGCAACCATGTTTTTGGAGCACGACGACATCTATTTAGGTGGCGGACACACCCACATCCAGTTGAGCCGAAAAATCATAGAGCCGCCTGGGGAGTGTCGTAGTAATCACTGGTTAATTAATCAACTGGGGCAACGGTTAGGTTCAACCCACCCAAGCTTTAGCATGGGTGAATTACAGCTCATGCAACACACTGTTGAAGCCAGTGACAGTATCGATTGGAACAATTTGTGGCGCGATAATTGGGTTGATTGTGCAGTCCCGTTTGAGGAGGCCCATTATTTAAACGGCTTTGGTCATGACGATGGTAAATTTCACTTCCGCCATGGTTGGGATGAGCTGTTATTGGGTAAAGTCAATTGTAGCGCCTTTGCCGATCACGTAGACATTACCGACCCCACCACGGCTAAACAACGTTGGCGATTGGTCACGGCGCCTGCCCGCCACTTTCTTAACACCACCTTTACCGAAGCGCCTTTCTCGTTACGGTTAGAAAAACAACCTGATCTGATGATTCACCCTAAGGATTGCTTAGCACTAGGCCTAGGCAACGGAGACTGGGTGGAAGTGGGCAATCAAAGGGGCGCTGTAAAACTGCCCGTTAAAGCCTTCGAAGGCTTACAGCAAGGCACTGTTGTGTGTGAGTCTATTTGGCCCAACAAGGCCTTTAGTGGCAATGTAGGTATTAACGCCTTGACCAGCGCCGAAGCTGGGCTTCCCTCTGGTGGTGCCGTGTTTCACGATACCAGTGTCTGGCTTAAGCCTTGCGAACCCGATTAAAGCATCTTAGAGAAGGTCGCCTTACAAGCGGGCAAGCAAACGCCCAAAGCCGTCGATCTGACACGGCGCTTTAAGCTGGTGTAGTGTATGCCAGGCCATAACTTGGTTGCTCGACAAAAAGTAACAGCCGTAACGGCGCTCTAATGATGATAACAAACTCATGGTTCTAAAGTTGGTACATGAAATAAACACGGCATCCGGCGCCTGTTCCATAGCCGCGAATAATTGCTCGATTAGGGACGGCAAATGAGTCACGTCCATTGAACCAATTTGACGATCCAGCTCCAGATCGAGACTGCCCCACTTGGTTACCTCGTACCCAGCGGACTGCAACGCCGTGTAGAACGGTTGGTTAACCTGTGCCACATAAGGCGACAACACCGCAATACGTTTCGCGCCTAGGTGACCCAAGGCCGCTTTGGCCGCCGTAAAGGGGTTACTGGTAATGGTGCAGCCCGCGCCTTTTTGTAGCAACGCATGAACTTTTTTTTCGCCAATCACCAAGCTTGCAGAGGTACAGCCATAGGCAATTGCATCAAGGGCCACATCGGGCAAAATCAGACTGGCGCACTGGCCTATTTGGTCGGCCATGGTTAACAAAGCCTCTGGCGTCACTTCCGCTTCGCAGGCCAAACGCGACACCAACAATTCGATCGGCAGGCCAGCAAATACCTGAGCCCATTCAGCCTCAATGACCATGTCGGTAGCAAGCACTACTAAGCCCACTCTTAGGGGAGTATCAGCGGCGGCCAAAAAACGCGCTTTAAGCGGTAGATTAATATTGGCGAATGAGGTCATAAGGATTACCTACTAATGGGTGATACGTTGGCGCTGTAACTTCGACCAAATACGGCTGGCAACATGGCTAAGGCTGGATGAGGCCGCAATACCAAGCTTTTCGCCGACGGTTTTTTTAGCCACGTACTCAACCAACAAGACATCACTATTGATCATGGCCTGTTGCAACACCTCATCTGAGGTTTCGACCTTGTCCACCAAGCCTAACTCTATCGCTTGTTGCCCATACCAAACGTCGCCATTGGCGACTTGTTGAATATCTAACTGTGGGCGCTGTTGCGCAACCCACTGTTTAAATAGACCATGGGTTTGCTGTAAGTCCTCAACAAACTTGTCACGACCCTTACGGGTGTTCTCGCCCATAACCGTGAGGCTACGTTTATGCTCGCCTGCAGTGAGAACTTCTACGTCAATCGAGTGTTTCTTTAACAAACGGTGCACATTGGGCACTTCTGCAACCACACCAATAGACCCCACCAAGGCAAAAGGCGCGGTTACAATAGTATTAGCCATACACGCCATCATATAGCCACCACTGGCAGCCACCTGATCAACACAAATGGTTAACGGCACCTTAGCCTTACCAATACGTCCAAGTTGAGACGCCGCCAGACCATAGGTGTGTACCATGCCGCCACTGGAATCCAGTCGTATCACAATTTCGTCAGTATGCTTAGCCACCGACAGTACCGCTGAAATTTCATGGCGCAGGTGCTCTACGGCACTGGCCTTAATGTCGCCATCAAAATCCAATACAAACACGCGCTTCTTACTGTCCGGTTCAACGCCTTGTGACTCACCGGTGGTCTTGGCAACTTTAGCCTGCTTTTTAGCCTCGGCTTTATCTTGTTTGGCTTTGAGTTTATCCGCTTTGCCTTGACCCTTACGCAATTGTTTAAACTGAAACTTATCCATCATGGCGTGATCTAGGGTATCAGTCATGTCTTCAAATTCGTCGTTCAGGCTACGCACCTCGATGTGCCCGCCTTTGCCTTGATGGCGGCGATTTATGCTGGCACTGACCAACACTGCAACCACAATGAGAATAGCAATACAAAAGGTCACTATTTTGGCGAAAAATAAACCGTATTCGTACAAAAAATCTAACACTGAGTGTCTCCAAATTTGGCGCTGTATAGCCAGTCGCCCTCTGCCACCTATTCTAGTCTAGTCTGAGGCAAAACCATAATATAAGATCGGACTCAAACCAAATTCAAACGCTTGTTTGATTTACGTAGTAAAAACGCATAGAATCAGGTCTCCATCTTACCCATAAGGATTTACACCATGGCAGTAGCCGAAATTATGGCAAAAATGCAGTCTGCATTTGTCGCCGACGAAGCCGATGGCTTACAAGCAACCTTTCAATTTTGTATCGCTGACGACGACGACTTTTATGTCACTATCGACGACGCCAATTGTGCTGCCAGCTTGGGCAACCACGCCGATCCTGAAATCACTATGTCCATGGACTCAGACACTTTAATGGAGATTGTGAGCGGCAAATTAGACGGTATGGCAGCATTCATGGGTGGCCGCTTACAAGCCGAAGGCGATGTTATGTTAGGCACCCGCTTGAGCCAACTATTTGAATTAAGCTAAACCCACGTCACGTTTAAGCCGGACAACCTATCCATGCAGCCCATCTAGTGTAGAGGTTATTGCTACACGGGCTGCTCCCCTCGCTCCCGTTGTTAAAGTTCAAATACCCTCTATAATTTGTAAAAATTGCGCAAATCAGCTAAGATAGCGCGCCAAATTAGTCGCATTAATACAAACATCTACGAGCCGACTATGACCATATTTTTCATCATTTTATAGGACCTTTGTATGCAACAAGTATTAACTCTGCCGCAGGCATTTAGGCGCAACTTTTTAGGCAATTCGCCTATTTGGTATAAGCAAGTCATTATTGGCTTCTTAATTCTTAACCCCGTGGTGCTGGCTATGTTTGGCCCTACAGTGGCCGGCTGGATGTTAATTTTTGAATTTATTTTCACACTCGCCTTAGCGCTTAAGTGTTACCCGTTGCAACCCGGTGGTTTATTAGCCATCGAAGCCATTGCTATTGGCCTAGCGTCACCCGATGGTGTTTATCACGAAGTGAGCAGCAACCTGCAAGTTATTTTATTACTGATGTTTATGGTTGCCGGCATCTACTTTATGAAAGATATGTTGCTGGCCGTATTTACCCGTTTTTTGGTAGGTGTTAAATCGAAAACAGCCTTGTCATTTTTATTTAGTTTGACGGCCGCTGTACTGTCAGCATTTCTAGACGCCCTTACGGTTACTGCAGTACTCATCAGTGTGGGTGTTGGTTTTTATTCCGTGTATCACAAAGTCGCCTCTAATGCCGGCTCACACGACCACAACCACCACAATGATGACCATGTAATTGAGTTGCACCGTGAAGACTTAGACCAGTTCCGTTCGTTCCTACGCAGTTTACTGATGCATGGTGCCGTAGGTACAGCTTTAGGCGGTGTAACCACTTTGGTTGGCGAGCCACAAAACCTACTGATTGCAGAAAAAGCCGGCTGGGAATTTATTGAGTTCTTAATGTACATGACTCCTGTGACTATGCCGGTATTAGTGACTGGTTTACTGACTTGTATGCTCACAGAAAAGCTAAGTTGGTTTGGTTATGGCGCTAAACTTCCTGCTGCTGTACGTACTGTATTAGAAGAATTTGATGCCGAACAGCGTGCCCAGCGTAGCTTACGTGACCATGCCACATTGATTGTACAAGGCATTATCGCTTTGTTATTGGTACTGGCCTTAGCCTTTCACGTGGCCGAAGTAGGCCTTGTTGGATTAATGATTATCATTCTGTTGACTGCGTTCAATGGCATTACTGAAGAAAGCCAAATTGGCCATGCCTTTGAAGAGGCGCTGCCTTTTACTGCATTGCTCGTGGTGTTCTTCTCTATCGTTACAGTGATTCATGAGCAACACTTGTTCAACCCCATCATCGAATGGGTACTTACGCTTGAATTGGACATGCAGCCACGTGTGTTCTTTGTAGCTAATGGTGTATTGTCTGCAATCAGTGACAACGTGTTTGTTGCCACTATTTACATTAACGAAGTAGTTGGTGCCTTAGAAGCGGGTTTAATCGACCGTGCTCATTTTGATAAATTGGCAATTGCCATTAACACTGGTACCAACATCCCGAGTGTGGCCACACCTAATGGCCAAGCGGCCTTCTTGTTCTTGTTAACCTCAGCTGTGGCACCGTTAATTCGTTTGTCATACGGCACCATGGTGTGGATGGCGTTGCCTTACACCATCACCATGAGCATTGTGGGTTACTTAGCCGTGAGCTACATGCTCTAAGCACAATGAGCTAAACCTAAAAAAGCCGCACATGTGCGGCTTTTTTGATTGCGGTTAACAACCACTGACTTAATCCGTAGTTGTTAACCACATACACTGGTCACCAGAAGCCTTGGCAACCTGTGCCAGCTTAGCATCATGGGCAGCTAACTCCGCATCTGTGGCCTTCACTACCACTAAACTATGGACGTCAGCCTGAACTTGGCGATTATGTGCCGCTGCTGTATCTGCACCCGCCACTGCGGTATCACCGGCCAGTAATAAATCCGTTTGCCCACCCGTCATCATGAGATAAACATCGGTGAGTATTTCCGAGTCTAACAAGGCACCGTGTAGCTCGCGATGGGCGTTGTTAATACCATAACGGCGGCACAAGGCATCAAGGTTATTCTTTTGCCCTGGGTGTTTTTGACGCGCTAGCTTGAGGGAGTCGGTGATTTTACAGATGTCTGCAATCTTAGGATAAGATCGCCCTGCAGCTTTGCCCACAATGGCTAACTCATTGTCGAGGAAGCCCAAATCAAAGGGGGCATTGTGAATAACTAGTTCGGCACCACGAATAAAGTCTAAAAAGTCATCGGCAATGGCGGCAAATAATGGTTTATCCTGCAAAAACTCTTCGGAAATACCGTGCACTGCCTGCGCCTCCAAAGGCACATCGCGCTCTGGTTGCACATATTCATGGAAACTTTTACCCGTCAGGCGTCGGTTCACCATTTCCAATGCGCCCACCTCAATCAATCGGTGACCTTGCTTAGGCTCTAAACCCGTGGTTTCAGTGTCGAGTACAATAATTCGCATATTAACGTCCTTTACCGATTAATTCGTGTGTTCTGCTGCGCCTAAATTGGCTAGGTCGTCCGCAATTTCGTTTTCCGTATGGCCGCTGTGCCCTTTGACCCAGTGCCACTCGACTTCATGTTGCTGCACAGCAAGGTCTAATAGCTGCCAGAGATCGGCATTTTTTACCGGCTTTTTGGCCGCCGTGCGCCAGTTATTTTTGCGCCAATTAAAAATCCACTCGGTAATGCCTTTGCGCACGTATTGAGAATCAGTGGTGAGATCGACTTTACATGGCCTTTTTAAGGCTTCTAAACCTTTAATGGCAGCCATAAGCTCCATGCGGTTATTAGTGGTGAGTGCTTCACCGCCATGGAGACGCTTTTCTTGATCTTTAAAACGCATTAACACACCCCAGCCTCCTGGGCCTGGGTTACCTTTACATGCACCGTCGGTATATAACTCTATTTGATCTGTGACCAATCAACTGTTCTCCAATGATCGTTTATTTTGGCTAGGTTGGCGGGTGGCTCCAGCTAAACCAAAACTGGGTTTCATTACCCTATTACGCCAATGTGTTTTTACAAGGTGAACCCGTGTTTCTTGCTTAACCGCTGATAAAACATAACCTGAACCTAAAGGGTTTATGAAGCAGGTTAACCAAGGGTTAGACCGCCATTGTGCCGGCGCACAATCATATACAGGCTTAATATCAAAGTCACCAAAATTGAGTAAAGATAACCAGTCTTTAAGCCTGCGCAATGCCAAGAAATTAGCCCGCCAAGGCACCCCGCGCTTAAACCTTAGGTGACGCCATAAGCCCCACACACTGAATGGGTTAAAACCGGTAATGACTAAGCGCCCCCCCGCATTAACCACCCGCGCTGCTTCTCTAAGGGTTTGGTGGGGGTTGTTGCTCATATCTAACACGTGTTGAAGTACAACGAGGTCTATGGCTTCCGTAGCTAGGGGCAACTGATGTGGGTCCACAACAGTATGGCCTCCTAATTGAGGGTTAGCCGTCAGCGCCATGGCATTTTTTATGGGCGTTTCCTGAGTTGAACTAAGTGCCGCATTTAGGCCTAAATAGACGCTGTAGTGGCCAAAAGCTCGAGGCATCAAGGAAGCCAACTGACCCTGCTCTTGAGCCATAAATGAAACCCCACGCGGGCTCTTTAGCCACACAGCAAACTGCAGCTCTTCAAACTGATAGGATTGTAGATGTGTATGATTGATCATGCTTTATAATAAGTTATTCTCACGCGCGTTGCTTGCGTAATTTTGCTAGCCTCGTTACCCTAATTAATGACATCTTAGGCCTACAAAAGAGCACCCTATGCAGACTACCTCTAACGATCTAATTATCACACCATTACCCGCCTTTGAGGATAACTACATTTGGTGTATTGAACGTGAGCAATACGATACTTTTGCAGTGGTGGACCCAGGCGATGCTCAAGTAGTGATTGACCAGGCGTTAAAAACACAAAAAACACCCTCGGCCATCTTGGTTACTCATCATCATGCCGACCATACGAGTGGCATTGCAGCTTTAGTTGATCATTTTGGCGAACTGCCCATCTATGGCCCTGCAAACAGCCCCTACAATGGTATTACCCACGGTGTTAGCGAAGGTGCTAGCGTTGATGTATTGGGCAGGCTATTTACCATTATGGAAATCCCAGGCCATACCCTAGACCACATTGCTTACCACGATGACCAACAAGGCCTATTGTTTTGTGGTGACACTTTATTTTTGGCTGGCTGCGGCCGTGTATTTGAAGGAACGCCAGAACAGATGCATCATTCACTCAGTAAAATTATGGCATTACCCGCCATGACTAAGGCCTATCCAACCCATGAATATAGCTTGGCCAACCTAAAGTTTGCCATCACCGTAGAAGGCGATAACGAAGCCTTACAACTGACTCAAGAAATGTGTATGCAAATGCGCGCAGACAATGAAGTCACCCTGCCTACCCGTTTAGCCCAAGAAGCAGCCATCAACCCTTTTGTACGCACCCATGCTAAAACCGTTATTGCTAGCGCAGAAGCGTATCAAAATGAAACATTAACTAGCCCAAGCGCAGTATTTACGGCCTTAAGGTTGTGGAAAAACAATTTCTAAAAACGATTAGATGAACGCCTAGCCCTTTTAGAGGAATTAGCCTCTTTAAATCACCAAACATCTTGATTGTGATAAAAACAACGAAATTATACCCATACTTAGAGTTCTATATTGACCTAGACACCTAGCCTGATAGAATTGGCAGCCTTTTACACTTAATTTGTGATGATAATTTTGACACGTTTTTTTTTCCACTATAGCGCTTATATCTCATTTAAACCCACACTTTGGGTGATTTCAGCTCTGTTTCTCAGTGCTTGTCAAACGTCGATCATACCACCGCAAACTGCTAATTTAGACCCATATGATTCTATAGAGTTAGTGAACACACCTGAAGATACGGCTAAATCTGCACAAAAAAGCGAACAACCGTCTAACCAGATTAGTTACAATTCAAAGGTCGATAACACTCCTTCTGCGGAAGTGCTTTTTTCTACCACCACCCCGTCGGTTATCGTAACCGACCCTCCTCCGGAGTCCGCCGAATCGATAGCCGAGAAAATAGCTAATAATAACTCTCTGGCTTGGTCAGAATTAGATACCGAATCTAGTACCTCCACCGCCGCTGACCTACTAGCGGAAGCCTATGAGCAACCCGAGCCGGTTACTGAAGTGAAAATCACCACTCAAGCTATACCCGAACCTGTGCTAGCGCTTGAACCAGTACCCGAGCTAGACCTTTGGCAGCTTACGGTGGCTAACTATGGTTTGGGCCACGTGCAGAACCCACGCATAGACCAGCATTACCAGTGGTACAACAAACATCAAGAGTATATGCACCGGGTAACCACACGAGCCAGTCGTTATTACCACTTTATGCTACATTCGGCGTTAGCCAAGTCATTACCCGCAGAAATTGCATTATTGCCTATTATTGAGAGTGGTTTTGATCCTTTTGCTTATTCGTCTGGGCGTGCCTCTGGAGCATGGCAATTCATCCCGTCGACAGGGCGTGTTTTTGGGCTCAAACAGAACTGGTGGTATGACGGTCGACGAGACATTATGGCCTCCACCCAAGCTGCCCATAAGTACTTAATCCAATTGCACAAAATGTTTGATGGTGATTGGTTACTTGCTATTGCCTCATATAACGGCGGCCAAGGTACTGTATTAAAGGCAATCAAACGTAACAAAAAAGCGGGTAAACCTACAGATTTTTGGTCTTTGAATTTACCTAAAGAAACTATGAACTATGTACCTAAGCTGCTGGCCGTTGCGCGGGTAGTTGCAGAACACGCCGGTACAGACACGCTTAATAGTGTTGCTAACGAAGCTTACTTCGAAGCCATTGATGTCGGGTCTCAGATTGACTTGGCCCAAGCTGCAGAAATGGCCAACATTACCACTGACGAAATGTATCGATTAAACCCAGCATTTAACCAATGGGCAACAGATCCACAAGGCCCACATCATCTACTCATTCCCGTGGCCCATTTAGGCACGTTTAATGCCAGTCTATTAGACCTACCCTCTAACAAACGGGTGTCATGGGAACGGTATAAAATTGTTACCGGTGATAACTTGTTGAGGCTAGCTAAACGTTACCATGTAAGTGTGGACCTTTTACGCACCATCAATAACATTGACGGCAATATGATTTGGGCCGGAAAAACCCTAATGATTCCTGTTGCCAGCAAAGATGCCGCAGCTTATACCCTGAGTGCCGCCCAACGTGTGATTAATAGGCAAAAACAGATCTCCCAAACTCAGGCTAGCCAAAGAGTAGAATACAGCGTGAAAAGTGGTGATAGCCTATGGAAGATCGGGCAAAAATATAAAGTGACTGTTACGCAAATTGCGGGTTGGAACAAGCTCGGCTCTCGCTCGGTGTTGCAGATAGGAGACAAACTAAACCTATGGCCCCGTAGCAGCACTAATAAGCTCGCTACAGCGCAACGCACCGTTGTTAAAAAGCTTACCTATAAGGTGCGTTCTGGGGACAACCTGTCAGTTATTGCACAGCGCTTTAGCGTTACAGTTAAAGATATTCAAAAGTGGAACCAAGTGCTAAAGAAATACCTTCAACCGGGCCAGAAGTTAACGCTCTATGTCAATGTAACTAAGTTAAAACAATAATTCGAGCAAAGGTAACCCCCTTGGGTGGGTCTCCTGACAGGTACAAAAAACCCGCTCTAGGCGGGTTTTTTAGTGGAATCAAATAACCGCTATGACACGGCCATCAACAAGCGATAACTTAGAGCTTGTCATCAACACCTTGTACGTACCAATCCATACCTAACAAAGTACCAAGGTCTACCACTTCGCCTTCTGCAGCAGCTAAGCTACCGTCTTGCTTGTATACCGGACCAGCAAACGGATGTAACTCACCTGCGGTAATGGCCGCCGTAGTGGCTTCGGCCATGGCTTTAACATCGGCTGGCATATTGACGAATGGGCCCATGTTAACCATGTTGTCATCCATACCGCCAAAGGTATCTGTGCTCACCCAAGTCCCGTCTAATACGGCCTGTGTACGCGCAACATAGTAGTCAGCCCAGTTATCGATGATTGAGGTCAACAACGCATTAGGTGCAAAGGCTTCCATATCAGACGCTTGACCAAAGGCATGTACGCCCTGCTCTTGTGCCACTTGGACAGCCGCGGTTGAGTCAGTGTGCTGAGTAATAATGTCGGCACCTTGGCTGATCAATACTTTAGCAGCATCGGCTTCACGGCCGGGGTCAAACCAAGAGTTAGCCCATATAACTTTAACCTTAAAGTCAGGATTAACAGACTGGGCACCTAGCAAGAAGGAGTTAATACCACGCACTACTTCTGGAATTGGGAAAGAACCAATGTAACCCGCCACGCCAGACTTAGACGTCTTAGCAGCGATTTGACCAATGACATAGCGGCCTTCGTAAAAACGTGAAGAATAAGTAGACACGTTATCGGCACGCTTATAACCCGTGGCGTGTTCAAACTTAACGTCTGGGAACTTAGCTGCAACCTTTAGAGTTGGATCCATGTAACCAAACGAGGTGGTGAAAATCAGGCCTGCACCTTGGCGGGCAAGACGAGTAATGGTTCGCTCTGCGTCTGGGCCTTCTGGTACGTTTTCTACGAATACAGTTTCAACTTGGGCGCCCAAGTGCGCATCAATGGCCTGACGGCCTTGATCGTGCTGGTAAGTCCAACCGTGGTCACCTGGAGGTCCAATATAGATAAAACCAACTTTGAGTTTGTCTGCCGCGACCGCAGACATAGACAGTACCGATGCTAGTGCAATACCAGCTGCAGCAGTGAGTAACTTCTTCATACAACATCTCCTCATCAATTATAATGGATTATTAATAGTTAACAGCTAAAACATGAACCTTAAGCCAAGCTTAACGATCAGGTACAAAACCCTGCCCTAAAGATGCAGGGGTGTTAATTACAGATAAGCGCCGGTTGGTAGAAATAACCACCAAGGCTAAAATAGTCGCCACATAAGGTAACGATGAAAGCAACTGAGACGGGATGCCAAGACCCATGGCCTGAGCATATAAACCCAAGATCCACACGCCACCAAACAAATAGGCACCGGCGGCTAAACGCCCTGGCAACCAAGTCGAGAATACCCCTAAAGCGAGCGCGATCCAGCCCCTACCGGCGGTCATATTTTCTATCCACTGTGGCGTATACACCAACGATAAGTAGGCACCTGCAAGACCTGAGGTAGCCCCACCAAAGGCAATACAAGCGTAGCGCACGGCAATCACACGATAACCTAAGGCATGAGCAGAGCTGTGGCTTTGACCCACGGCACGAATTATCAAACCCCAACGGGTGTATTTTAAGCCATAGGCTACACCTGCCGTTAAGACAATAGACACATAAACCAATGGGTCTTGCCCAAAGACTAAACGGCCTACATAAGGTAATTCCGTCAGCCACGGTATGGAAACGTTAGACAGTTTAACGCCTGGCAAACCGACAAAGTCACTGCCAATCAAGCCAGACAAGCCCAACCCGAGTAAGGTAATGGCCAAACCAGTAGCCACTTGGTTAGTGATCAATGTTTGAGTTAATAAAGCAAATAACAATGACATAGCGACGCCACCCATAACCGCAGCGATCACGCCTAACCACGCAGAGCCACTCACATGGGCGGCTGCAAAACCACACACGGCCCCCATCACCATCATGCCTTCGATGCCTAAGTTAAGCACCCCAGAGCGTTCAACCACCAGTTCGCCAATGGCGGCCAACAATAACGGCGTAGAGGCCGTTATAATGGTGAGTATTATGGCTTCGTATGCACTCATGATGCGTCTCCTGAGCCGGTAACTGGCTTAGCACTCAAATATCGGATGCGGTATAAAATCAAGGTATCGCACATCAAGATAAAAAATAGCAACATGCCCTGAAATACTTGTGTGGTTTTATCGGAGATACCCAATTCTATCTGCACACCTTCACCACCAATGTAGCTGACCGCCAATAACAAACCGGCGAACACCACGCCTAACGGATTTAAGCGTCCCAGAAAGGCTACAATAATGGCGGTAAAACCATAGTTAGGTGATATATGCGGCTGCAATTGACCAATAGGGCCAGCCACTTCAATCAGCCCGGCAAGTCCTGCTAAAGCACCAGATAAGGCAAAACAAAACCACACCATCTTAGTTTGAGAAAATCCAGCAAAGGCGCCTGCACGAGGCGCGCTACCAACCACTCTAATCTCGAAACCTTTGAGGTTATTACGCATGACCCAATACAGAACCAAGGCGATAACTAAAGCAATAACTAAACCCAAATGCATACGGCCGTCGCCCCACATGGGCAATAAATGCCAACCCTCAAACGCCACAGATTTGGGGAAATTGAAGCCATGTGGGTCTTTCCATGGGCCACGCACCATCCAATCCAATAACAGTTGGGCAATATACACCAACATCAAACTGGTTAATATTTCGTTCACCCCAAATCGAGTTTTCAGCCAGGCTGGAATAAACGCAAACATAGCGCCACCTACAGCACCCAACAGCAACATGGCCACCAAGGCCCATGGACCTTGCCAGTCGCCAAACAATATTGGCACCATAGCACCCATCAAGGCACCCACAGTTAACTGCCCTTCTGCACCAATGTTCCAAACATTAGCCTTAAAACACACGGCGAGTCCTACCCCTATGAGCACCAATGGACCGGCCTTAACTAACACTTCTTCTATCGACCACCAACTTGTGAGCGGGTCGATAAAATAAAGGTATAAGGCGGTCAAGGGTGGTTTTCCTATGGCGGCAAAGATCAGACCGCCCATAATCACCGTCAAACTAACC
Organism: Oceanospirillaceae bacterium; assembly: GCA_018647765.1. GTDB lineage: Bacteria > Pseudomonadota > Gammaproteobacteria > Pseudomonadales > Balneatricaceae > Njordibacter. The sequence goes on from JABGSN010000058.1 coordinate 89,963, forward strand.
GCCAACACCGGTGACATGACGTTCATCCATGACGATGCTTGTGAGCGTTTCTCTAATACTATTTGCATCTCAGGTTCCGCTCCCAGCGTTATTTTGTTCGTGAGAGCCGGCCATCATCAAGCCAATGTCTTCACGGGATAATTGAGCTGCTGCATAGCCTGCCGACAACTGACCACGCGATATCACCGCAATGGTGTCTGCTAACTCAAAGATCTCATCTAGGTCTTGGCTTATCACTAAAATGGCACTACCCTGACGAGAGAGATCAATCACCGCCTGACGAATAAGTGCAGCAGCACCGGCGTCTACGCCCCATGTGGGTTGATTAATCACCAATACCTTGGGTTTACGATTAAGTTCTCGGCCGACCACGAATTTTTGTAAATTACCACCAGACAAGGACCCTGCTTGAGCATCTTCTCGGCCCTTACGGACATCGTAATCACGTCCAATGGTTGCGTTTAAGGTTGCTAACTGCGCCCGATCAATGCCCATCAAGCCACGATTGAGAGGGTTTGGTGTATCATTACATGCATGGCGCGAGAGCAAAATATTATCCGTTAAACTAAGGTGTTCCACAGCCCCGTGGCCCATACGCTCTTCAGGCACAAAGGCAGCGCCAAGCTGACGCCGTTGGTTAATGGTAAGTTGATTACACACTTGATTCATTAACACCATTGAGCGACTTGAGCGATCACCCTCTTCACCAGAAATAACACCGAACAACTCACCTTGGCCGTTACCAGCCACACCGGCGATAGCCAATATTTCTCCGGTTTTAACGCTCAAGTTAATGTCAACTAAGGCTACCCCAAAAGGAGTATTTGAAGGCTGGTTAAGGTGTTTTAGTTGCAACAGTACAGGGCCAACAGCGTTATTCGCTGGGCGATTGACTTGATGCACGCTAGAACCAACCATCAGCTGAGCTAAAGTGGCTGCAGTTTCGACTTGTGGGTCGACTTCCGCTACCAGCTGGCCATGGCGCAATATCGTGGCGTCATGGCAAATTTGTCTAACTTCTTCCAGGCGGTGAGAGATATACAGCACCGCACAGCCCTCTGCGACCAAGCGACGTAATGTGGAAAACAGTGCTTGCGCTTCTTGGGGAGTGAGCACGGCCGTAGGCTCATCCATAATCAACAATTTGGGTTGTTGTAACAAGCAGCGTACGATTTCGATGCGTTGGCGTTCGCCTACAGACAGGTCGGCAACCAACGCCTCGGGGTTAAGCGGCAAACCATAATCATTAGACAAACTAGCGATGCGCTGACTCAAGTCAGCTTGACGTAACTGAGGAGGTAAAGCCAGGCTGATATTTTCCACCACGGTAAGGGCTTCGAACAAGGAAAAGTGTTGAAACACCATGCCAATACCTAGGTCTCTAGCATGGGCTGGATTGGCCACGGTAACGCGTTGCCCCTGCCACTCAATGACCCCTGAGGTCGGTTGCAGCGCACCATACATCATCTTCACTAAGGTCGATTTACCGGCACCGTTTTCGCCAAGTAAGGCATGCACTTTGCCTGCTTCGATAGACAGGTCTAAACTGTCATTAGCTACAAAATCACCAAACTTTTTAGTGAGCTTGGTGACCCGCAATAATGGCGTAGGTAGGCGATTATTAGAATTATTTTGCATATAGCCTCAATAACAATAAAGAGTTATATGTTGATTCTAACAACATCGAGCTTTGCGTCAATAAAAACTGACTAAATGGTTAGGTTTTCAAATAAAACCACAGCGAAATTAGACTTTAGTTACCGTAAAATCACTAAAATAAGCCTCATCTGCAAGCTCCACTGGCGCGACTACAGCCTCATTAGGCGCCGCGTCTTTGAGGTAGGTTATGGCCACATGTCGCAAGGCGTCAAGGCCAACGGCCAGTATAGAAGCTCTAAACGCCTGCCGTAGGGCTGGAGTGCGGCCGTGTAATTGATTTTGATAGGCCTGTAAGGCTTCACCCGCTGGCGAACCGGGTTTGTCTAAACTGCCGATCACACCTAACACGGCTTCTTCTAGGTGACGCTGACTTAGCTCTTCTGAAAGCACCCAATCCACCGCGGCCGTAAAGTCTGCAAAGGTTTCGACACTACGCGGGTCACGATAAGAATAAAATCGGAAACAGGCGTTATTATTGTCTTGGCCAGCACCACCACCATAGGCGCCCCCCTGCTCTCGAACAGCACGGTGCAAGTACCCATTACGTAATATTTCGCCCAGTACAACTAATGCAGCCGCGTGTGGGTGAGCGCTAGTCACCGTAGCAAATGACCGTGCACAGTAGTTCACTTGGGTATTTGTGGTCCACAACTGCTTAACTGTGGTTGGTGTTTTGGTGCCTTGGTCGTAAGCCCAACTTAGATCGCCTTTTAACGCCCCAACGTGAGCATTAAACGCACGGGTAAATACTTGCTCTACCACCTCGACCTGTTGCTCTTCGGCCACACTGGCCAGCTGTAAGGCTTGGCCACAGAGGTCTTGATGAAGTGCCGTTAAGCGCTCACAAAGGTCCTGTAGGTTACTGTCATCGGCTAAGCCGTCATCCAGCTGCTGCAACCATAACACCCCCTGCAGGCCACTCAAATTAAACTGTAGATTGGCGCCAGCACTCATATTTTGGCTGGCAGCGCCTAAGGCAAAACTATGGCCAGACTGGCCCACACTTTGTTGCCGACGAGAACGCAACTGACCTACCAATTCTTTAATACGTTGCTGTTCATCAAAACGCGTATTTAACAGCGTCTGTTTTAGTAGTTCAACCATGGCCGGCTGCTGACTCACCAAACCCTTAGTACTCATAATAAAATATGCGCTCAATTGATCGGCATCAGCTGCACTGCCGCGATAAGACAAATAGGCCGATAAACTGCCACACACTGCGGCTTGGCGGGCTTGAATGGTTAAGTAGTCGTCGTCACCAATGCCAACTTCGGTCATTAGCTGAGACAATAGGTTAAGGTATGGTAGTGTTTCTTTATCCACTTTAGGCCAGTCGATCACTAGCTGATGATAAACCAAGCCATTGGTGCCCGTACCATAAAACTGCCAACCTAAGTCTTTGTTTTGCACACTAGGGCTGGCAATCGCTTGGGTGAGGGGAATGTCATCACGGGTCACTTGCGGTAACAGGTCCACGTCATCTTCTTGGGCCTGACGCTCAAGTAAGGCCTGCGTCTGACTGACTACCTGTTGTTGCTCTGCCTCATCCATTGCATCCAACAGTTGTTGCAAACGCTGTTTTTCGGCATGGTCACGGCGCTCAGCAAAGGCTTCGTCTGGCGCTAGGGTTAGGCGCACACAATGGCTATTGTTGAGCAGCAGCTGGTTGATTAGTTGGGGGATAAAACCACGGTCTTTAATGGCCTCGCCCAAGGCCAACAATACCGGGTCTAGATATAGCGCAGCAAGAGGATCACCGCCATGGATCGCTGCCGGTAGTGCGCTCAAAATAAGCTGCATACCAAAGGGATAACCGTCGCCACCAATTTCACGTTGACTCAACTCCAGTTGGTGCAAGGCAGCATCAATTTCGCTTTGAGGTACGCCGTCTTCGGCCACTTGCTTCAGGCAGTCTAGCACCAAGCGCTCAAAAGCTTCCGCATCTTCGATTTCTGCGCCTTCTAGGCCGCACACAAAGGTCATTTCTTTATTGGAGTCTTCCAGACCACACAAGGGCGAAGGGCCACTGCCAAGACCACACGTTTCCAATACCTTGCGCAGCGGTGACGCACTGTTGTCTAACAATACACGGGACAATAGGTTGGCTTGCATTTGTGCTTTTAGATCAACGCTATGTCCCAACAACCAGCCTAACACCAAATGGCTTTTGGCTTGCTCGTCACCTGCGGCAGCGGGGTAACTTTCTTGTACTTTGACAGGGCTATAATAACGTTTTTCGTCGGCCACAACTAAATCAATTTTCTGTTCAGAAAAACGACTCAGGGCATGACGTTCAAATTTTTCTTGTTGCTCTTCAGCACTGATATCGCCACTGGTCATAAAAATAGCGTTAGACGGATGGTAATGACGCTTATAAAAGGCCAACAGCTGTTCATGGGTTAAATCTGGAATATCGCTCGGTTCGCCGCCACTGTTGAAGTGGTAGGTGGTAGTAGGAAATAAATACTTGGTAAGGGTTTGCCACAACTGGCTCACAGGGGCACTCATCGCACCCTTCATCTCGTTATAAACCACACCTTTGTAGACCAAGCTTTTGGCTTGATCGGCAGATGTTGGCTCGGCAAATTCAACACGCTGGCCTTCTTGAGCAAAATCGAGCGGGTCTAAGCGAGCAAAAAACACGGCGTCCAGGTACACCTCTAACAGGTTGTTAAAGTCCTTTTTGTTTTGGCTAGCAAACGGGTACGCTGTCCAATCACTACTGGTAAAGGCGTTCATAAAGGTATTTAAAGAACGCCTAATCATCATAAAGAAAGGGTCTCTCACCGGGAACTTTTCACTACCACAAAGTGCCGTATGTTCTAGCACATGAGCCACACCACTAGAGTCCTGGGGCATGGTTTTCAGGGCCACCAAAAACACGTTTTCGGCCTGATCGCTGGCGAGGTGAATGTGTTGGGCGCCGGTTTCAATGTGCTCAAATTGCTGAATAGTGATTTGCAGCGAAGCGACAGTCTGTTGGCGTAAAAAACGAAAGGTGGCGTGAGATGAAGGAACAGCAGTCATATTTTTACCAAGATAAAAAACAAAGCCACAGTCAGTGGCTACTGAGTGTGGCAATATTAGCGGTGAGGGTTTAGCTCACCAAGTATAGGTGCCCGTTAGTCAAACTGGACTTGAGGCATGGTGGTTTGCAAGGCAGACAAAAATGAGCCTTCGTCAAACGGCTTGCTTAGATAAAAATCGGCCCCGGCCTCTAGGCCTTCACGACGCTCTAGGTCACTGGCTTTGGCTGTTTGCATAATAATAGGCAAGCTGGCATTTTTACTTGAGGCGCGCACATGTTTAAGTACATCTAAGCCACTAATGCCTGGCATCATCCAGTCTAAAAACATCACATCAAATTCATAGTCGTCATTCGACAAAACCTCTACAGCGGATTCGCCGTCCGGCACGGTCATTACTGCAAGCCCTGCCGCTTCTAAGTAGTCGCTAAGAATTTCTAAATTAATTTCATCGTCATCAACGATAAGGGCGGAAAACACTTTGTCTTGGTTATCAGTCATGTGGGCCACTGGTGTGTATCTTATTAGTCTCGCTGTGGACCACGCGAGTGGTCACTAACGCCTTAATTGTCCTGCCCCAGTATAATTTGAATTACGCCACTAGAACAGCGCTGTCTAACATAAATTCACAATCCCATAGCGTAACGGATTACTTGTTTTTTTAGCACGGGCACTTTTGCCGCTGCCAACGTCAGGTTTCGTAACCATTTCGCCGCGGGATGAGTCTGACTAAAGCCATGATGAAAAGCGTCCATGGTGTGCAACATCAAGCTATTGGCTCGTCTTCTCTGGTTTTCATAAGTCATTAATAATTTAGCACTGGACCAGTCCATCTCTTGCTCATGGGCATCATTAAGTACTTTGGCCAAACAAGCCACATCTTGAAAACCTAAGTTGACACCTTGCCCTGCCAATGGATTAATCACATGGGCTGCATCACCAACTAACACCACACCGTCACCCACGTAACGTTTAGCATGTTGTTTTTGCAGGGGGAAGAACGCGTGTTCAGAAACCTCAATATGGCCCAATTGGTGTGGAAATTGGCGCATAATTTCGTCGCCTAATTGTAAATTAGACAGCTGACTTAGGGCTCTCACTTGGTCAGCTTGATGATACCAAACCACAGACCCATGCTGGCCTAACATGGGCAAAAACGCTTGTGGTCCAGTATTTACAAATCGCTGCCATGTTATGTCTTGTTGGCCTAACTGCGTGGTCACTGCGGCCACCAAACAGGCCTGTTGATACTGACCACGATTAACGCCGATACCAAACGCCTGCCTTACGTTCGACTGAGCTCCATCTGCACCAACTACTAGCCTTGCACATAGCGTGGCACCTGTATCGAGTTCAATGCGGGTGCCATTCGCAGACCTTTCAAAGGCGACGGGTACCGCAGGGCATAACAACTGCACATTGGGAAAATCGCTCAGGGCGTGCCAAAGGCTCAACTGCACCAAGCGGTTTTCGGCAATGTGCCCTAACTGATCCGCCCCCACATGTGCAGCATCAAACGTTAAATCACCAAAGCCTTCGACTTCCCACACGCGCATACGTCGGTAGGGGCATAAACGCATGCCTTGTAAAGTGTCCCAAGCTTTAGTCGTTTGCATCACCCGCTGACTTTGTGGGCTTAGGGCCGAAATACGCAAATCAAAACGCTGACTTAAGTCAAAGGTCTGAGGCTTATGCGCCTCTATAACGGCAATATTGAACCCTTGGGGCGCTAATTGGGTGGCTAAGGCTGCACCAATCATGCCTCCGCCACAAATCACAATATCATAGTTTTCAGTCAACTCAACAGCCTTCTCTTGGTTACTATTAATGGATTTAATTATTTGCATTTTTGAGCGCAAAATCACTTTCATTCCTAGCGTACTTGTGTTCTATTAAAAGCGTAGCTACAGCATAAGCGCGTTCTTACATAGCACCACTGCTCACGCCACACCCCCACTATAACCACGACTTAATGAGGGCCCAACTTTTATTCCAACACTCTTACAACCACTCGAAACAAGGAATCGATTATGCAAATGAACATTACTGCCCGTCATGACACCAAAGCTACAGACGCCATAAAAGAACGTATTATGGCCAAGCTGCAGAAAAATGAAAGCCACTTCGATCATATCACCAACATTCAAGTCACCATTGACAAAGACGGCAATCAAGACTTTGCCGAAGCGACACTACACTTAGATACCGGCCACGAAATATTTGCCAAAGCCAAAGGCGATAACATGTTTAGCGCCATTGACTCACTAAGCTCTAAAATTGAAACTCAGTTACAAAAAGCCAAGTCCAAGACTCAAACCCGTAAAGGCATAGATAAAGGCATGCGCTTGCCGCCGGACGACCTCGAAGAAGAAGTCGCGTAGCCTACCCACCCAACATAAAAGGCACTTACAAGGTGCCTTTTATGTTGCTGTTATCTTTAACCCCACTATTCAACTTGTTCGGCAAAGGTAGCATAAGTCTCATAGTCATTAATGCCCAGAGCCGACGCCGAGCACAAAGCTAAGGGGTCATCTGCCAATGCCGTGGGCACCACCACTAAGCCATCACTAAAAGACACCACCTTCAAGCCAGCTTTGTGACAGTGGGCAAACACTTTTTCCAGCGCGTATACCACTTGTTCTTGATCTCTGACCAAACGTTCACGGGGTATCTCGTCGTGGGCTGGCGGACGATATTTATATTGTTTCAAAACTTGTTTTTGGTCATCCATCATGAGCAACAGAACATCACCCCAGCGCCACTGCTCTAGCAAACGTTTACACAATAAGAACTGATCCACGTCAAGACAATGCACCCGGTCACCCGCCCTACATTGACGTAATTGGTCGTGGACCTGTTGCTGGGTAACCGAAGGTTTAATTTCAATGTGCATAATTGAGGAGTATCGCTGAGTAATAGAAGTGCGGTATAGGTTCACCACATTCTAACAAAACATAGCCCTATACAACAAAAATATTAGTTTAATGGGCCCCTCGCATGATTAACTAACGCCGACTGGACGGTATTGATTGAATCTATGTTAAAGAAGGGCCAGAATAAGTCGCAATATGAACAGTAGGCCACTTTGAGCACAGATAAAGTGGTTATTTCGTCACCATCAAAAAAAGAGGAATTGTAGTGGAACGTGAATCAATGGAATTCGATGTTGTCATCGTTGGTGCGGGACCTTCGGGCTTAGCAACCGCGTGCAAACTATTACAATTAGCTCAAGCCAAAAACCAAGAGCTTAGCGTTTGCGTGGTTGAGAAAGGGTCGGAAGTCGGTGCGCACATTCTGTCGGGTGCTATCCTAGAACCGACTGCACTGAATGAACTATTTCCAGATTGGCAGGCGATGGGCGCCCCCTTAACTGCACCCGTTGTGAAAGACGAAATGCACATTTTAACCAGTGCTACTGGTGGTTTGAGCATGCCTAACTTCGCTATCCCTAAACCTATGCATAATGAAGGAAACTACATCGTTAGTTTAGGTAATGTGTGCCGCTGGTTAGCCGAGCAAGCCGAAAACTTAGGCGCCGAGGTATTTCCAGGTTTTGCGGCTGCTGAAATTTTATACCACGAAGACGGCAGTGTTAAAGGCATTGCCACTGGTGACATGGGTGTGAGTGAATCCGGTGAAGAAAAAGATGGCTACATGCAAGGCATGGAGTTACATGCAAAATACACCGTGTTTGCCGAAGGTTGCCGCGGTCACTTAGGTAAACAACTAATTGAACAGTTTGACCTAGACCAAGGTACCACTAGTCAACATTATGGTATCGGCATCAAAGAGCTGTGGGACATCGACCCTGCCAAGCATCAGCCAGGTCTAGTGGTGCATGGGTCGGGCTGGCCATTGACCAAAGGCGCTAACGGTGGTTTTTTTCTTTATCACGGCGACAACAACCAAGTCACCGTTGGTTTAATCATCGACCTGAGCTACGACAACCCACATCTAAGCCCATTTGATGAATTCCAGCGCCTCAAGCACCACCCTGTATTAAAACAATACTTAGACGGCGGCACTCGCGTTTCCTACGGTGCTCGGGCAGTAGAAAAAGGTGGTCTGTTTGCCTTACCCAAAATGAGTTTACCAGGTGCGCTGATCATTGGTTGCGACGCCGGCACTATGAATTTTGCTAAAATCAAAGGCAGCCATACGGCCATGAAGTCGGGCATGCTAGCAGCAGAAACCTTGTTCGAAGCCATTGCCAATGGCGACGAAGGTAAACAGGATCTAACCCGTTACGGCGATAATTTTAAGCAGTCGTGGTTACATGAAGAGCTTTATAAGGCGCGTAACTTTGGCGCCGCAATGCACAAATTTGGTATGTGGCTAGGGGGTTCGTTTAACTGGATTGACCAAAACATTTTTGGCGGCAAGCTGCCAATTTCTCTCAAGGACAATACGCCAGATCACGCGCAGCTTAAACCTGCTGCAGACATGCCTAAGATTGATTATCCAAAGCCCGATGGCGTAATTAGCTTTGACAAACTGTCGTCCGTGTTTCTGTCGGGTACCAACCACGAAGAAGATCAGCCATGCCACCTGACACTCAAGGATGACAGCCTGCCCTTAGGCATTAACCTAAGCATGTGGGACGAACCCGCTCAGCGTTACTGCCCTGCCGGGGTATACGAAATTATTGAAGCCGAAGAGGGTGCCAAACAATTCCAAATCAACAGCCAAAACTGTGTGCATTGTAAAACTTGTGATATTAAAGACCCAAGTCAGAACATCACTTGGGTGGTGCCTGAAGGTGCCGGCGGACCCAACTACCCGAACATGTAATTAGGCCAGCCTCTTAGCCCTGAGCTCGCCTGCGAGCCAGGGCTTAATTATTATTTAGTACCAAATATTTTATCACCGGCATCACCTAAACCAGGCAAGATGTAACCTTGCTCGTTGAGGCAATCATCCACTGCAGCAACGTATAAATCTATTTCAGGGTGCAATTCATGTACTCGTTCCAGACCTTCGGGTGAAGCCACCAAAAACAACCCCACAATCTTTTTACAGCCTTTTTGCTTAAGCAAATCGATGGTCGCCAACAAAGTGCCGCCAGTAGCCAACATCGGGTCTATAATCAAAGCCATACGCTGATCTACATCAGCAATAATTTTGTCAAAGTAAGCCACCGGTTCTAAGGTCTCTTCATTGCGGTACAAGCCCACCACACTGACCTTGGCATTTGGCACCAATTGCATCACCCCATCTAGCATACCTAAGCCGGCTCGTAATATGGGCACTATGGTTAATTTTTTGCCAGCTAACATTTGCACGGCAATTGGGCTGCCTTGCCAACCATCAATGGTTACATTTTCTAACGCCAATGAGCGCGTTGCTTCGTAGGTTAACAAACTCGCCACTTCATTAGCCAGTTCGCGAAACTGTTTAGTGCTAACACCAGACTTACGTAACAAGGCTAACTTGTGGGCGACTAAGGGGTGATGTATTGCATGAACGGGCATGATTAAAATCTCTATTAAAGTTCAACAGCGCCAAAGTCGTACTCGACGCCAGCGCTAAGCAGCATGGCTCGGGGGCCATTTGTGGTGAGTACAGGGTTGCAGGCCAAAGCCAATTGATAAAACACAGGGCGACTGATACGAGCCCACAAGTCGTCTCGCACACACAGTTGGGGCTGAGGCTGACCCGCTGCATCGACGGTAACCTGCAATTGATCTACTTGTGACAAACAAACTTGATCACCACAGTTACTAGTAAAGTGCCATTGCGTGTCTGAATCAACAACCACTTGGTCTGCAGCAATGATAGTAAAGGGTAGGTCTTCAACCTTAATAGCGAACGCTTCCACAGGGGTTACAAGCCAGTAATCGCCGTTAGTTTGGCGCTGTAGCAAGCGTGAAAACAACTGCATTATTTTAGTTTTAACAATCGGTTGACCTTGATGCATCCAAGTGCCATTAGCACCAATAACCAAATCCATCGCACCCTTGAATTCTGGATCCCAGCTAGCCAGCGGGTAATCTGGCATCTGCTGTGCTTGTGTGATGAGGTCATCTAACATTAGCGTTAGTCAACGACAGTGAGTTCATTATCGACTGAACCGTCTGGCGCTTTGGTGGTATCGCTAAACCCGCTTTGGCCACGGTTGCCCATACGCATACCAATCTGCATCAAAAATTCAAAAAAGGCTTCTCGATCCTGAATAAACTCTTTGAAGAATCCCGAATTGTGCAGCGCTAGAGCACCATGTACTAAGGCCCAAGAGGCTGACAAATGGTAGTAAGCGGGCACCTGCTCCAACTTACCAGAAGCAATACGCTTTTCGACTAAACTCGCCAACACTTGCATGTTCTGGTTGCGAATTTGATGTACTTCTGCAATTTCGCCCTCGTATTCCTCACCTTTAACCAAGCGATCTTCCAAGCGATCAAACAACAAAGCCTGTTCCGGATCGTTCATACGAAATTCAAAATAGCTGCGCCAGATCGACTCCGGATCTGAGAAGTCTTTAGTGGCTAGTAAGCCCGCAAGTTGATGCTCATAACTGATCAGTAAACAAATATAAATGTCAGATTTAGACTTAAAGTGTTTATAGATAGTGCCTTTACCAATGCCTACGTTATCGGCAATCATCTCTACGGTTACCTTGTCTTCGCCATGACTGCGAAAAAGGACTAATGCCGTTTCTAAAATTTCTTCTTCACGGCGTTTAAACTCACGCACTTTGCGGTTTTCTTTTTCGCGTGGAAAGTAGGCTGGAATTTTAGGTTTTGCAGCAATGCCCCAATTCATACAATACGACCTTACAAGATGCTATTAATCGATCAGTCTAGCTATGACTATAAAGGCCATAATAGTCATAAAATGAAGCAAAGGCTATGCTTTATTAAGTGGGCAGGAAAAGATCTGTAAAGTTTTGACTGGTTTGAGCCGCCAATTGCGCTAACGAAAGGCCCTTTAAGTCAGCCACGCATTGAGCCACAAGGCGCACATGCTTAGGTTCATTTTGTTGGCCTCGATGAGGCGCTGGGGCCAAATATGGCGAGTCGGTTTCTACTAATAAACGATCCATAGGCAATTTTTTCACCACCTCGCGCAAGGCTTTAGCATTGTTAAAGGTGACGATACCGGAAATAGAGATATAGAAACCCAAGTCCAAACAGGCTTTAGCCATGGCCCAATTCTCGGTGAAACAATGAATCACTCCACCAACCTCAAGATCTGCTTTATCTCTCAACAGAGCCAAGGTGTCTGCTTTAGCATCTCGTGTGTGCACGATGACGGGTTTTTTAAGCTGCCTGGAGAGATGCAAATGGGCGGCAAACGCTTGTTGTTGCAAGCCCGCGTTATCTTGTTGGTAAAAATAATCCAGCCCAGTTTCACCAATAGCCACTACTTTTTTATGCCTCGCCTGTTGTTCAAGTAAAGCCAGACTAGTGAGCTCTTTTACACCTAAAGGGTGTAAACCCGCCGACGCATGAATAAAATCATAGGGCTCAATTTGAGCCATCATAGGTTCAAACTGCTGCGTATCTACACCAATACAGAGCATTTTCGATACACCGTCGGCTTGCGCCGCTGCAATTAGACCGGCTAGGCCATCTGGGTAATGGCTGGCATCCAGTTTATCAAGGTGACAATGGGAATCAATAATCACTGTTTAGCTCCAGAACGCACCAACAAATACCAACCATTTAGTAATTCTTCACACACCATCTGTGGGTTGAGGTTACGCCGCTGGTGAACATAATTAAGTTGTTGGGTCACTGCATCCAAAAGTTGATAAATAACTGCAATATCACTGCGCTGAGCCACTGCTTGTAATAATTTAAGCAAGTCTGTGTTAATAATACAGCTGTCATCTTGGGTGAGTTTGAGTTTGATTAAGTCGTTAAGCCATTCTACCCACCAAGTGAAGGTTTGGGCCAGAGGCAGCTTTTTCCAGCTCTCGGCCACTTCAAGACTGGTTTGTTGGCCGCGCAAAATAGCCGTCAGCTGGACTAACATTTGGCGCCTCACTTCGTGGGCCTTTTGTTCAAACAAAGCCAAAGCGTGCAGCGGTGCGCCGCTAGCTAAGAGCAACACTTGGCGTGCGGTTTCGGCATCCATGCCTTGGCTTAACCAAGACACCGCGTCAGCGTTAGTAGGCACGGCAATGTCTAGCTTTTGGCAACGGCTGGTAACGGTTGCCGACACCGGTTTAGGCCATTGATGCAGCAGTAAAAAATAACAATTATCACCGGGTTCTTCTAGCTGTTTAAGTAGTGCATTAGCCGCATTAAGGTTAAGGTCGGTGGCGCCATTAATAATCACTACTCGAGCACCACCCTGCTGCGCCGTGTTGGCCAAGGCGGTTTGCAACTTGCGTACCGCATTAACGACGATGGCTTTACCCGCCTCTTCTGGTTGCAACTGAGTAAAATCTGGGTGACTCGCCGCTGCCATCAACTGGCACGATTTACACTGCCGACAGGCATCAGTCTCAATAGGCTGCTGACACAATAAGGTGGCTGCCAAGCGCCGTGCAAAGGCTAATTTTCCCAACCCTGGCACGCCGCCAACTAACAGTGCGTGAGGCAATCGCTGTTGTTTAACCATGGTCATAACTTGGTGCCATTGGGCGCTGTGCCAAGGATAGCTACTCGCAGCTTGGCTCATACGTCGACTACTGCAGCAGAATTAACAAGTGGCGCCAAATAAACATCTAGCTGAGCCTGCACTTGCTCAATGGACTGCCCTGCATCGACCACTTTATAACGCTCGGGCTGAGCCTGAGCTTGAGATAAATAACCCTGCCTCACTCGCTCAAAAAAGCTAAAATCCTCTTTTTCTATGCGATCAAAATTGGCACGTTTGCCAGCCCGATCCATACCGGTAGCCACATCTATGTCAAACAGCAAGGTCATGTGAGGGTCTAAATCACCGTGCACATACTGCTTAAGGCTAGCAATGAAGTCGGCATCTAAACCTCGACCCGCGCCTTGATAGGCAAACGATGCATCGGTAAAACGATCACAGATGACCCATTTTCCAGCGGCTAGTGCCGGGCGTATGACGTTTTGTACATGCTGTCGCCTGCCTGCAAACATCAGTAGTAGTTCGGTGTAGGGATCAACGCTTTCGTCGCGGTGAGCCAACAACAGGGCACGAATGTCCTCTGCCATAGGGGTACCACCAGGTTCTCTGGTATGTACGCACTCTATACCTGCGTTTAACAAACATTGCTTAAGGTAATTAATACTCGTGGATTTACCTGCACCCTCGCCGCCTTCTATAGAAATAAAGCAGGCTACGGGTGGGGTTGGGGTCAATACAGGCATGAATCTCTCTTACTGTTTTAGCTGATACTTACGTACATTGGCCTGATGCTCAGGGTAGGTTTGCGCAAACACATGGCTGCCATCGCCCTTGGCAACAAAGAACAAACTCAAACCTGCGGCCGGATGTAGCGCGGCTTCTATAGCCGCCTTGCCAGGCAAAGCGATAGGCGTGGGCGGCAAGCCTCTGTGTACGTAGGTATTGTAGGGTGTGTCTTGGGTTAAATCCTTACGCCTAATATTACCGTCAAAGGCCTCGCCCATGCCATAAATTACGGTAGGATCGGTTTGTAATTTCATACCTTTTTGTAAGCGTCGTACAAATACACCGGCAATGGCAGTCCTTTCACTGGCTTGGCCCGTTTCCTTTTCAATAATGGACGCCATAATTAAGGCCTCATAAGGGCTTTTATAGGGTAAGTCTGGTGCTCGTTGTGCCCAAGCTTGCTGCAATATTTCTTGTTGTTGCATAAAGGCCTGCCGAATAATGTCGACGGGTTGGTTGTGGCGCGCAAAACGGTAGGTAGACGGGAATAGCAATCCTTCTGGGTGGCTCCAGCGACTATGCAGCAGTGCCAACCAATCGTTGGTTTTAGGGATCGGTTTACCTAACATCGCCGGATGCTGACCTAACAGGTCGATAAAATCATTATAGGTTAGGCCTTCGGGCACGGTAAACTGGTATTCTAATACCTTACCCGTGACTAACTGGGCTAATACTTCAACACTATTGAGTGCACCGCTAAATTGATACTCTCCGGCCTTAATCTGTCGATCGAGTTGCCGCCATTTGGCATAGTATTTAAAACTGTCAGCATGGGCTATTACCCCTGCTGCAAGCAATTTATTGCTCACCTCAGTCAGTCCTGAGCCCTGTGCAATGCTCACAATCACGGGCTGGGTCAAGGGAAAGGGCTGGTACAACCAAACCTGAACTTGACGCACGGCGCCATAGGTCAACAAGCCAATTAACAACACACTGACCATCAGTAGCCAAAACCACAAGCGATTTAACATAGCTCACCCACTAATGGCTGACGTAATAAATTTACTGCTAACGTCTTTTGTAACCCTAAAGTAAGGTCTGAGATAGGCCAAGCGTGAGATTTGGTGTGGGACCTGCTGGGGCACAAATTAACCACAGGCCAAATACCATTTAGACTGTTGGTCATAAACACAGCATCTGCACTAAGCAATGCTGCAACATTAATGCGCCCTTGGATTACATTGATACCCGCTTGCTCAGCAATAACACGAACTTCGCGGGCCATCACCCCAGCAACGCCACATTGATCAAGCAGCGGCACAATCAACTGGCCTTGTTGTTGTAAAAATACACTGCTCATGACGCCAGAAATAATATAGCCCTCAGGGTCAAGCATAAACCCTTCGTGGATGTGTGGGTCTTGCCATTCGTTGCGAGCCATGACTTGGTCAAGGCGGTTGAGGTGTTTTAAACCGGCCAACGCTGAATTGACTGACCATGGATGGCAACATAGTCGACTATTGACGCCAGCAATAGACAATCTTTCTCGACCTGCAGGCCAAGGCGCTAGGGAAACAATACGCGTACATTGGGGAGCTTGTGGCGCAGCATAGCCGCGGCCGCCTACACCGCGCGTAAGGGTGATTTTTAATACCCCGTCAGGCGCTTGAAAACGTTGGTAGGCGACCTGTATGTCGGAGATTAACTTTGTTACCAACACTGATGCAGCTGCTGCATCAGCCGCTAGGCCCAGACGTAACAGGCCTTTAGTTAGACGCTCGCAGTGGCCCTGCCATAGTTGCACTTGGCCTTGTTGAAGGGCGATGGTTTCAAATACACCGTCACCATAGGCCAAGCCACGGTCAAGCGCATCTAGGCCCAGATTATGGCTGCCGTTGACAAGGGTAACTGCATGCATAACCTCAGCCTATTCAGGATTAAATTCTACTAAAAATCAACGTGCCGTTCGTGCCGCCAAAACCAAACGAGTTTGACATGGCAGACTCGATCGGTGCTTCTTGAGGCGTGTGGGGCACGTAGTTTAAATCACACCCTTGCGAGGGGTTATCAAGGTTTATGGTAGGTGGTGCCACTTGATCTCGAATTGCCAATACGCTAAAGATAGCTTCTACCGCTCCGGCAGCCCCCAACAAATGTCCAATCATTGATTTGGTAGAACTCATGCGCACCTGATCAGCACCGGTACCCAGCACTAATTTAGCCGCGTTAGATTCGGCAACGTCTCCGGCAGGCGTAGATGTACCGTGCGCATTGATGTACTGAATTTGATCACCATTGAGGCCTGCGTCCTTCATGGCGTTACGCATAGAAGCGGCGGCTCCGCGGCCATCTTCTGGTGGCGAGGTCATGTGATATGCGTCGCCACTCATGCCAAAACCGGTTAATTCTGCGTAGATTCTAGCGCCTCGAGCTTTGGCCGATTCATATTCTTCCAACACCACCACCCCTGCACCGTCACCAAGTACAAAGCCGTCACGGTCAGCATCCCAAGGGCGGCTAGCCGCTAACGGGTCATCATTACGCGTAGACAGGGCTCTAGCTGCACCAAAACCGCCTAAGCCTAACGGTGTAGTGGCCATTTCTGCGCCGCCACATACCATGACATCGGCGTCACCATAGGCAATCATACGCGCCGACGCGCCGATATTATGGGTGCCCGTGGTGCAAGCCGTAGTGATCGCAATATTAGGGCCGCGCATACCGTACATAATAGACAAGTTGCCGGAGATCATATTAATGATACTGCCGGGCACAAAGAACGGCGAGATACGGCGAGGGCCACCCCGTTTTAGGGCATCATGGCTCTTTTCAATGAGCGGTAAACCGCCGATACCCGAACCAATAGCAACACCAATACGGTCGGCGTTTGCGTCGGTGACTTCTAGGTTTGCGTCTTGAATAGCTTGAATGCCAGCTGCCATGCCATACTGAATGAACAAATCCATTTTCTTGCCTTCTTTTGGCGGCAAGTAATGACTCAAATCAAAATCTTTAACACTGGCAGAGAAATGAGTGCCAAAACCTTCGGTATCAAAGTGAGTGATGTTTTGCACACCACTTTTACCAGCCAATGTATTGTTCCATGACTGATCCATGGTATTTCCCAGGGCACTCAACATGCCCATACCGGTAACCACTACACGTTTGCGACTCATTATATTCTCCTTAACTTTGTTTTAAAAACAAAGCCATTGCCATGTGCTTCATAAATGTCATTTAATCAAGCCTATAGTATAAGCAAAAAAACCACTTAAAACAGATGTTTTAAAAGCTATAGATGTAGAAAAGCCGCACCAATTGGCGCGGCCTTTCGTAACTTCAATTCGAAGTGCAAAAACTAAGCGTACTTACTGATTAGCGTTTACGTAGTCAATTGCAGCTTGAACAGTGGTGATTTTCTCAGCTTCTTCATCTGGAATCTCAGTTTCAAATTCTTCTTCTAGAGCCATTACTAGCTCTACAGTGTCCAAAGAGTCTGCGCCAAGGTCATCAACAAAAGAAGCAGCGTTAGTCACTTCATCTTCTTTAACGCCAAGCTGTTCAGCAACAATTTTTTTAACGCGATCTACAATACTCATAGTTTTTCCTAATTGGTTCTTATACGCCGTTGAACCTCTAAAAAGGCAACGGTTAACCTAGAAAATAGAGGGCGGAGAATTCCGCAAATAAGTTCTACTTCCTACTCAGTATAGAGTGCAGCTATTATCTACAAACTGGCCAAAAATGCAACCTTAAAACGCTAATTTGTGCGCCACAAGGCGACAAAAACTGGCCAACTGCGCAACTTAGCTCATATACATGCCACCATTTACATGGATGGTCTCACCAGTAATGTATGCCCCAGCATCACTGGCCAAAAACCCAACAATATTAGCAATATCTTCTGGTGCACCCAAACGCTGTAACGGAATTTGCTTACGTAACACATCTTTTTGCTCGTCGCCCAAGGCTTCGGTCATATCGGTAGCAATAAATCCAGGGGCAATCGAGTTTACCGTGACGTTGCGAGAGGCCACTTCACGCGCCATAGCACGACTGAACCCCTCCACGCCCGCTTTGGCAGCGGCGTAGTTGGCTTGACCCATGTTGCCCATGGAACCCACCACCGAGCTAATGTTGACGACTCGACCCCAACGGGCCTTGGTCATGCCACGCAAACAACCCTTAGACATGCGGAAGATTGAACTCATGTTGGTGTTCACTACATCGTCCCACTCGTCGTTTTTCATACGCATCAGCAGGTTATCTCGGGTAATACCAGCATTATTAACGAGGATAGTGGGCGCACCAAAGGCCTCAACAATAGCCTTTAGCGTGGCATCTACCGACTCTGCACTAGACACGTTTAAAACCATACCCATACCCGCATTACCGGCACCTTTTAAGGCCTCAGTAATAGACTGAGCTCCACTATCTGAAGTGGCAGTACCAATCACTACCGCACCTTGAGAAGCCAACTGCAAAGCAATCGCTTTACCTATGCCACGAGTCGCGCCTGTAACGAGTGCTACTTTGCCATCAATTGCCAACATAATTTGTTCCGTTTATTAGAGTTCTAGAGCCGCCGCCAACGAAGCTGCATCATTAATTGCAGCAGCCTGTAAGGTTTTATCAATTCGCTTATTTAAGCCGGTAAGGACTTTGCCTGGCCCGCATTCTATCACAAGCTCGGCACCACTTGTGGCTATGCTTGTAATACACTGGGCCCACAACACAGGTTGATGTAGCTGCGCCACTAGGTTTTCAACAATGGCTTTTGCCGATTGCACAGGCTTAGCATCAACGTTCTGTATGACCGCTATGTTGGGCACGGTCACGGTGATACCCGCCAACTCGGCTTGCAGTTTCTCTGCCGCTGGCTGCATAAGCGCACAATGAGAAGGGGCACTCACGGGCAGCGGTAACGCGCGCTTTGCCCCAGCATCCTTACACGCAACCATGGCCCGCTCAACGGCGGCTTTAGCGCCCGCGATCACCACCTGCCCTGGCGAGTTATAGTTAACGGGGGTAACCACCTGGCCTTGGGCCGAAGCCTCACACGCACTAACGATATCGGCATCGGCCAAACCGATGATCGCCGCCATTGAGCCTTCTCCAGCGGGTACAGCGGCCTGCATAAACTGACCGCGGGCTTGGACCAACTTAACCGCATCGGCAAAATCTAAGGCACCAGAACAAACAAGTGCCGAGTATTCACCCAAGCTGTGACCTGACATCACGTGTGGCGTTGCACCGCCACACTCTTGCCACAAACGCCACAGAGCCACACTGGCGGTTAGCAACGCAGGTTGAGTAATGTGGGTCTGATTTAGCTGCCCTTCAGCATCTTCTTGCACCAACTGCCAAAGGTCGTAACCTAAGGTTTGGCTTGCTTCTTCGAAGGTGTGTTTAACAACAGCGTGCTGCTGGCCCAATTCGGCCAACATGCCAACGCTCTGTGAGCCTTGGCCTGGAAATACAAATGCGATACGAGAACTCATGATATGCCCTTAGTACTAGTGTTATTCAAATACTGGTTCGTTTTGCAGTCGCTCAGCAACCTGCATTTCAACGTAATCCTGGGTCGCCTCAATGGCGTAGGTTAAGGCTGTGGTATTGGCGTAACTATGGGATTTAACCACCAGTCCCTGTAAACCTAACAAAAACGCACCGTTAAGCCGATCAGGGTCAAATTGAAACTGCCAAGCTTGCATAATACGCTCGATTTGCTGAGCGGTAAGGTCACTGCGCTGCAAGTCTTCATTAAATCGCAGCGCCAGCATATTACTAACGCCCTCACCTGATTTTATTAAAATATTACCCGTATAGCCATCACAAATCACAATATCTGCTTGGCCATCGAATACCTCTTGGGGCTCAACATAACCCAAGTAGTTGAGCTTGGTGTCTGCACTTAACAAGGCATCGGCTGCTTGCACTTGGTCCTGACCGCTGCCCGCTTCGGTGGCAATATTAAGCAGCTTCAAACTGACCTGCGGATTTTTCTGCAAGCTAGATTCAAGCGCCTGTCCAAGCTGTCCAAACTGATACAGCTGCTCGCCACTTGAGCTGAGGTTGGCACCAATATCCAACACCAAACACATACCGTTGCGTGTAGGTATATGGCTTGCAAATGCAGGCCTTTCGTAACCGGGCAGCATCTTAATTAAGTGACGGCTTAATGCCATTAGCGCAGCCGAGCTACCACCACTTACACAGGCATGAGCTTTGCCTTCTGCAACCAGTGCGAGTGCCTGATACATTGAGGAGTCTTGTTTTTGTCGCAAAATGACCATTAAATCATCGGTTTTTTCAACCACTTGAGTGGCGCCAACCAAATGCAAACGTTTTAACAGGGGTGTTTGTTTTTCATCGACAGCAGCCAGCAATGGGGCGAGTGAAGATTCAGGTCCAACCCAGAGCAGGGTTAAGTGGGGATGGCGCTCGAGGCAAGAAAGTGCTGCCTCGAGGCTGGTTTTGGGACCTAAGTCCCCACCCATTGCATCAAGTGCAAGGGTGTAATACGCCGACAAATTAATCGGCGTCTTGGTTAACTACCTGACGACCCTTGTAAAAGCCATCAGCTGTTACATGGTGACGACGGTGAGTCTCACCTGTAGTAGAATCAACTGCCAAAGTGGCAGTGCCTAGGGCATCGTGTGAACGACGTTGTCCACGCCTAGAACGGGTTACTTTGCTCTTTTGTACAGCCATGGCTGAAAACTCCTAATTGGTAAACTAATCTTTTTGCAGTAAAGCCTGCAGCCCTTCGAAAGGATTTGGCTTTTCCTGCACGGTTTCTTTGCCGCCAAAACTGGATGTAACTTCACAATCCGAATGATAGGCCACAATGGGTATATTCAAAATCATTTCGTGATCAATGAACTCATTCATATCAAGCTTCTTATCTTCCAATAACCAAGGGTCATATTCTGTGGGGAGATTCTCCGCCTGCTCTTCTGTGAGTACAATAGCCACGTTTAAGTCTGCCATTATATCAAGGCTAATGGCATCTAAACAGCGTTGACACGCAATTTGCACACCTTCAATTGAAGATTTACCCGTAATAACCGGCCGATGGGCGTTATCTCGAGCAAAATGCAACTCTACATTTACCCGACCTTGACCCGACTGTAGATAACTGCAAAACCCTGCCAAGCTGACTAACTCAACGTGACCGGTAATAGTTTGCTGGCCATCACACAACTTGCGCGGGTCCAAAAATGGAGGTAAAGGTGTCTCAAACATGGCGCGATATATTAGTCATCTACCCGCCTCATGTCAAAGAAAAACAGCATTGAATTAGCAATAATTCGCGTTATTGTTAGCTTTTTTACAATTTAATCAATTTACCACCTAACTCAAGGCCTTAATTGAGTTGTAGAGGCTGATTGAGGGTTTGACTCAAACCCCAAGAAATACTACTTTGGGTTTGTGCACCCAGTTCATCTATGACCTGTTCTAGGGCCGTTTTCGGGGCTGAATACCAAACCTTTTTGGACACACCTACGCGATCCCGCGCAACACTGTGCAAATTGCCTAAACCATCAATCAAACCCAATTCTAAGGCTTTTTGGCCATGCCAAACGGTACCCGAGTATAACCCAGGGTCATCACTCAAGCGGTCGCCTCTACCGAGCTCAACTTGGCTGATAAATTGCTGATGAATGTCGTCCAACAAGTCTTGAAATATCGCCTTGTGAGCCGCCTTTTCGGGTACAAACGGATCCAAAAAATCTTTATTTCCACCAGCCGTATAAGTCCTGCGCTCCACACCTAACTTGGCAATTAATTGATCAAAACCAAAGCCACTGCTAATAACGCCAATTGAGCCCACCGTACTGGCTTTGTCGGCATAGATAAAATCGGCTGCCGCGGCGATGTAATAGGCACCAGAGGCGCCCACGTCTGCAATCACGGCGTATACCGGCTTATTGGGGTATGCCAGCTTCATCAACTGCAGTTCATCAAACACGATGCCCGCCTGTACAGGACTACCACCAGGGCTGTTAATATTGAGCAGTACCGCTTTTGAGTTGGCGGCTTCAAACGCCTCAGACAAGGCCGGCAAAATCTGCTCTGCGCTCGCCTCAGCGCCCGCCATAATTGGACCAAACACATCCACCACGGCCACATGGTCTTGCGACTCTGCCATAGCTCCGGCGTCGTCCTCACTGACCAATAACGCTAATACCGTAAATGCAAATACAAAGCTTAGGCTTTTAAAGAAAATGCCCCACCGCCGGGCGCTTTTTTGCTCTCGCTGAATGCTAGTGACCAATTGACTAATCACTTTCCACTCTTGCTTATTGGTTTGGGTGGGTTCGAGGCTCATAGAGGCATTCCTGAATAAGATGTTGATTGATAATAACTATAAACATATGGATGGGATGTTTTATGGATTTTAAAAGCCCTCGCCTTTGCATTTTTCTCTGTTATGCTAAACATCAAACAACAAAAACAAGGAAGCTTATCCATATGGACACCATAGACGCCCTCATATCTCCCCAAGGCAGCTTAGACATCTTAACCCTTGAAGAGATCAAGCAACTGCACAAGTCCGCCTCTACAGGCTTACACGAGCTATTTAGACAGTGTTGCCTAGCGGTACTCAATTGCGGCATCGAAGAAGACGATATTGCCGCCCTTCTTGAGCGTAATGCTCAATTTGACGTTGAGGTAGTGCCACAAACCCGAGGCGTGCTACTACAACTCAACAATGCCCCAGCAAGCGCTTTTGTGGATGGAGAAATCATCCTTGGCATCAAAGAAAACCTCTACTCGGTGTTGCGAGATATCATCTACATCGGCAATAGTTTGCTTGATAGTGAACAACCCCACAACGGTGCAGAGCTCACAGCGTTAGTGTTCCAAATACTGCGCCATGCACAAGCCCTAGCTCCACGCCGCAAGCCAAAAATTGTTGTCTGCTGGGGCGGACACTCAATTAAAACCATCGAATATAACTACACCAAACGCGTGGGTTACGACCTTGGCCTACGGGGTTATGATATCTGTACCGGCTGTGGACCTGGCGCTATGAAAGGCCCCATGAAAGGCGCACACATTGCCCATGCTAAACAGCGGTGCCACGATTACCGCTACATTGGCATAACAGAACCTGGCATTATAGCCGCCGAGTCTCCCAACCCAATGGTCAACGAACTGATCATTATGCCCGATATTGAAAAGCGCCTAGAAGCGTTTGTTCGCCTTGGCCATGCCTTTATCGTGTTCCCAGGCGGTGCAGGTACAGCGGAGGAAATACTTTATTTATTGGGCATCTTACTGCACCCCAACAACGACCAACTGACGGTGCCACTCATTTTTACCGGGCCAGAAAGCTCAAAAGCCTATTTTGAACAAATTGACGCCTTTATCGGCGCCACTCTGGGCCCCAAAGCTCAGGCAAAGTACCAAATAATTATTGAAGACCCCAGCGCCGTAGCACAAGTCGTTAACGCCCAAATAGAGCAAGTAGTGGAGCACCGCCAGGCTGTGGGTGACGCCTATCACTACAACTGGCAACTGCACATAGAAGAAGACTTCCAGCACCCATTTATCCCCACCCACGCCAATATGTCGAACCTAGAACTTACCGCCCAGTTACCCACAGCACAGCTTGCCAGCAACCTACGTAAAGCCATGAGTGGCATTGTCGCTGGCAACGTTAAAACCTTTGGCTTAGCCCAGATTCAGCAACATGGGCCTTATCAGCTCAACGCCGAGGCCGCCCTATTAGAAAAGTTGGATGTGCTGTTGCATAGTTTTGTGGCCCAAGATCGAATGAAATTGCCCGGTAGCAAAGCCTATGAGCCGTGTTATAGAGTCAGCTAGGGGCGTCTATTACACATCATTCCGGCGTTAATTGAGCGTCATTCCGGCGTAGGCCGGAATCTTCTCCAACCTCGTGAGATCCTGACCTTCGTCAGGATGACCTGCTGGAGGAATGAAGCCGATTACTCCCCCAGCCAATCTTTCAGCACTTCATCCGTGTGCTGACCTAAAGTGGGTGGTGCTTGGGTGTATTGAATCGGCGTTGCAGAGTATTTAATGGGATTGGCCACACTAGCCACCTTACCTAAGGTGACGTGATCCAGCTCCAACTGCATATCACGAGCCTGTATCTGCGGATTATCAAACACCTGATCTATGGTGCAGATAGGCCCACAAGGCACGCCCACCTCATTCAGTTGCGCCAACCACCAAACCGTCGTTTGTTGCTGCATGATCGCCACCACTTGAGGCACCAATGCGGCGCGGTTTGCCACCCGTAGTGAGTTAGTGGCGTAATCCACTTGATGCGCTAACTCCGGCTGACCTGCCACTTGGCAAAAACGCTGAAACTGGCCATCATTACCCACGGCTAAAATTAAATGGCCATCGGCCGTCGCAAAGGCCTGATAAGGCACAATGTTGGGGTGCGAATTGCCTAACCGCTCTGGGTTATTGCCTGTCGCCAAATAATTCATGGCCTGGTTAGCCAGCGTCGCCACCTGTACATCGAGCAAGGCTAGGTCTATGTGCTGACCTTGCCCCGTACGTAATTGATGAATCAAGGCCCCTTGGATGGCATTAGACGCATACAAACCGGTCATTACATCGGCTAAAGCCACACCCACCTTCATCGGTTCGCCCTTGGCATCTCCGGTGACACTCATCAAACCACCCATGGCTTGAATCATAAAATCGTAGCCAGCGCGATCTTTATAAGGCCCAGTTTGACCAAAGCCAGTGATAGAGCAATAGATTAAACCAGGGTTAAGGTCGCTTAAGGATGCGTAATCGAGGCCATATTTGGCTAAACCACCCACCTTAAAATTTTCAATCAACACATCGGCCTTCGCCGCCAGTTGCTTAATGATAGCTTGACCTTGCGCACTAGACATATCCACACACAAAGAGCGTTTGCCACGGTTAGCCGTCTGAAAGTAAGCAGCTTGACGGTCTTCGCTGTCTTCAATACCAGCCGCTGTAGGCATGTATGGTGGGCCCCAAGAACGGGTATCATCCCCCGCCCCTGGGCGCTCCACTTTAATGACGTCGGCACCCAAGTCTGCCAGCATCTGACCAGCCCAAGGGCCAGCCAAAATACGGCTTAAATCAAGTACCTTAATTCCCTGTAATGGCGTCGTAAAACTCATGGTCTAGGCCCTTTAAACAAGACTTAATAAAACGCTTGAATACCCGTTTGGGCACGACCCAGGATCAAGGCATGCACGTCATGGGTGCCCTCATAGGTGTTCACCGCTTCGAGGTTCATCACATGGCGGATAACGCCAAATTCGTCGCTCACGCCATTACCGCCATGCATGTCACGTGATTGACGTGCTACATCTAACGACTTACCGCAGTTATTACGCTTCATTAGTGAAATCAGCTCAACGGGGCAATTGTCAGCGTCCATCAAACGGCCCATTTGCAAACAACCTTGCAGGCCAATGGAAATTTCGGTTTGCATATCTGCAAGCTTCTTTTGGATTAACTGGGTTGCAGCCAATGGGCGACCAAACTGAGTACGGTCTAGGGTGTATTGACGGGCAGCCTGCCAACAAAACTCTGCAGCGCCCAACGCACCCCAAGCAATGCCGTAACGGGCTTTGTTCAAACAACCAAACGGGCCCGCAAGGCCTTTAATGGAGGGAAATAGATTTTCTTCTGGGACGAACACATTATCCATCACGATTTCGCCAGTAACAGAAGCGCGTAAGGAGAACTTACCTTCTATCTTAGGGGTGGTTAAACCGTCCATACCACGTTCTAAAACAAACCCACGAATCACGCCATCAAGCTTGGCCCAAACCACCATCACATCGGCAATGGGCGAGTTCGTGATCCACATTTTAGCCCCCGTTAACCGGTAACCGCCATCAACGGCTTCGGCACGGGTAATCATACTTGCAGGGTCAGAACCAGAACCTGGTTCGGTTAAACCAAAACAACCCACCCACTCACCACTGGCAAGCTTTGGCAAATACTTCATGCGCTGTTCTTCGGTGCCGTAGGCGTAAATTGGATGCATTACCAAAGACGACTGCACACTCATGGCCGAGCGATAACCGCTGTCTACGCGTTCTACTTCACGTGCCACAAGGCCATAGCTCACATAGTTAACACCGGCGCAACCGTACTTTTCTGGAATGGTGGCACCTAACAAACCTAGCTCACCGAATTCAGTCATGATTTCGCGATCAAAAATCTCTTCACGGTTGGCCTTTTGTACACGACGCGCCAAACCGTCCTGACAATAATCATAGGCCGCATCACGAATCATACGTTCTTCAGAAGTAAGCTGTTGGTCTAAAAAGAAAGGGTCCTGCCAAGAAAATTCGGTACGTGAAGCCATGGGTTAATCTCGCTGGTTTAAGTGGTATAAATAGGTTAGCAGCTTAATATATCGTCATTTTAACATAATGTCGACATTTTTATTAATCAATCAGCAATTTTGCAATTGAGGCCCATGGCTAAGACAAATACCTAAAACCGCAAGCCACCATCAAGCTCAATTAAACGGCCGTTCATGTAGTCGTTTTCGATGATGAAGAGTGCCGTTTCTGCCAATTCTTTGCGGTCGCCTAAGCGGCCAACGGGCACAACTTTTTCAATACGTTCCAAGGCTTCTGGCTTCATCGAATCAGTCATGTCAGTAGAGATAACACCCGGTGCAATGCCTGCCGCACGGATACCGAAGCGCTTCAGCTCGCCTGCCCAAGTTGTTACCAATGCCGCTACGCCAGCTTTGGTTGCCGAATAGTTACTTTGGCCAATGTTGCCTGCTTTGGCGATACTCGAAATGTTGATGATAATGCCGCCATTACCAGCTTTAGCCATGGCCGCTGCGCCTTCTCGACCACATAAAAAGGTCCCGGTAAGGTTAACGTCAATGACCGATTGCCACTGGCTCAAACTCATTTTATCCAACAATTCACCGTCTTTAAACTTAATTAACATGCCATCGCGCAATAGCCCTGCGTTGTTAACCAAGCCATCTAAACGGCCAAAATCGGCTAACACTTGCTCGAACAAGCGCTCTACGTCAGCTTCTTGAGTAATGTTACAAGTATAACCTTTGCTTTTTTCACCGCAGGTAGCGGCGGCCGCAGTCACGGCAGCTTGATCTAAGTCGACCAGTGCACAAATACCGCCCTTGCTGGCAATCAGTTGACCTATGGCGAGTCCTAAGCCCCGTGCTGCGCCGGTAATTACGAATACTTTGCCTTCTACTTGCATGGAGTTAAACCTTATTATTTGAGTAGTGTTGATAAATACTAGAAAAATCTAAGCCGCCGTAGCCTGCATCACCATGGGCTTTAAACAGCTGTGATGCTTGTTGTCCCATAGGCACATTAGAGTTTGAAGCTTGGGCGGCACTAAGGGCCAAACCTAAGTCTTTATTCATTAAGTCGACCATAAAGCCGCCTTGATAATTATTGCTTGCTGGCGTGCCATCCATTACACCGGGTACTGGATTATAGATTTCTAAGGCCCAGTTGCGGCCCGAGCTCTTCACCATAATGTCTGACAAGACTTTAGGGTCTAAACCATTTTCTACGCCCATTTGTAGGGCTTCTGCGGTACCTGCCATCAACACACTCAAGAGCATGTTATTGCACATTTTGGCAATTTGTCCGGCGCCTGCGTCACCCGCATGGAATATATTCTTTCCCATAGCTTCTAGCACGGGCTGGGCCCGTTCAAAACAAGTTTGGTCGCCACCTACGATAAAGCTTAAGGTGCCCGCCTTTGCCCCAGCAGTTCCACCGGACACGGGTGCATCCACAAAGTGGATACCTAGACTCTTGGCTTCAACTCCCACCCTACGGGCAGTTTCAACATCTATGGTGCTGGAATCAACCACCAAGGAATCCTTAGGAAGGTTAGCGAGCAGGCCTTCACTACCAAGATAAAGCCCTGCGACATGCTTACCGGCGGGCAACATCGACACAACAACTTGAGCGTCTTTGATAGCCTCCATTGCCGAACTTGCAGCCACTCCACCGGCCTCAACAAATGTGTCTAATGCAGCCTGTACAAAATCGAATGCGGTGACTTGATGGCCCGCTTTAACCAAGTTGGCGGCCATTGGCCCACCCATATTGCCTAGGCCTATAAATGCTATTTGTGTCATGTGTCTCGTCCTTACCTTATGTATCAAGTATCGTTTAAGAAAAGTTGGCAGGTGCCACGTCTTGGGTACTAAAAAATTGATCTATCCAGTTTTTGGGCGTTGTATCTACACTTTTGTAACGCCAGTTGGGGTTACGATCCTTATCGATGAGTAGTGCCCTCACCCCTTCTTTAAACTCGTCTAGCCGAGTCGCATTTACGCCGATAATATATTCTTGTAGCAGCGCTTGCTCTACGTTAGTAAAGTTGGCCTGGAATAGCCTATGATACAAGTGTAAACTAGTAGGTGACCCTTGTTCCATAGTGGTAATGGCCTTGTCTAGCCATTTACTTGTACCCTTAAGATTGGATAAACCAGAAATAATATCAGCAAGCTCAACTTGATTTATAGCACTTATAATTTCAGCGCGATGATGATCCAAGTTTGATTCTGGCATCTCGGACGTTGTGGCTTCTAGCGCTAGTACCTTACCCTTTAGCTGAACTAATGTCGCTTGTTGGGATTGGCTAGGCATCGCCAACAGGCACTGCATCAGTTGTTGATAATGGTCATCGTATAGCAACCCATCTAACAAACCTAACTGACGCCCATCAGTTGCGTTTAGCATGGCACCCGTAAGCCCAAAGAATAAACCAAGCTGGTCTGGTACTTGACGTAAAAAATAGCTAGCGCCTACGTCTGGAAACAATCCAATAGTGACCTCGGGCATTGCCAAACGACTAGACTGCGTACCAATACGAATAGCAGCGCTCTGCAATAGCCCCATGCCGCCGCCAATCACATAACCATTGCCCCACACTACCAACGGCGTAGCCAGGTTATGTAACATTAAATCCATTTCATATTCGTGATTAAAAAACACTTCACCCACATGCTGGTTGCCCGCATCAATCTCACGATATAGCTGGCGAATATCACCACCGGCGCAAAATGCTTTGCTGCCTGCACCGCGCATTAGGATAGCAATGACATTGTCATCAGCCTCCCATGCGGGCACATGCTCGAGCAACAGGTCAACCATGTCACCATTTAGCGCATTAAGGGCTTCAGGGGTATTAAGTACAACCTCAACGATTTGCTGCCCTACAGCCGTAGCGTGGGTATTGACCAACAAGGGCCCTTCTTTTACGTCATAAATCATTATGAGTTAGTCCACTTAGGCTTACGTTTTTCTAAAAATGCTTGCACGCCTTCTGTTTGGTCATTGGTGTCAAACAAGTCGATAAATTCATCTCGCTCATAGCCCATGCCAGCAAACATCGGTTCCCTGCGGGCGGTTTGAATCAACCGCTTGCAGGCTGCAATACTGGTAGGGCTTTGACGTTCTGATTTTTGCGCCCACTGCATGGCTTCAGCTAACGCTTGGCCAGGTTCCGTCACCGCTTCAACTAGGCCAATGTCGAGCGCCTTTTGAGCATCGACACGTTCACCACACAAGATCATACGTTTTGCCCAGCCTTCACCCACTAACCAAGCTAGGTTTTGAGTACCTCCGGCACACGGCAAAAGGCCTACTGCCGCTTCGGGCAAAGCCATTAGCGCTTGTGACTCTGCTATTCGTAAATCGCAGGCTAAGGCCACTTCTAACCCGCCACCCATGGCATAACCATTAATGGCCGCAATACTTAAACCTCTAAACTGACTCAGCACTTCAAAGGCACGACCAAAGGCCGTCGACATGTCGGCGGCCACTTGCTTGTCACCCGTGGCAAACAGTTTTAAATCGGCGCCTGCAGAAAAGAACTTTTCACCCTCACCGGTAATGACCAGACTGTAGATGTCTTTATTGGCATTAAACTGCTTAATCAAGTCGGCCAACGCGTCTAAGCTATCCCGAGTCCACGTATTAGCGGGCGGGTTATTCATGGTGATCACGGCAACATGACCTTCAATGGTATAGGGAATTGCTGGGTTCATGTCATAATCCTTTATAAAATAGCTTGGCTGTCGGCCAGTAAGATACGACGGGCAATGATAACGCGCATTATTTCGTTAGTGCCCTCTAAGATGCGGTGTACGCGAGAATCCCGTAGGTAGCGCTCCATCGGAAATTCTTTAATATAGCCATTACCGCCAAAACACTGCAGCGCTTCGTCACATACTTGGTAACCTACATCGGTAACAAAGCGCTTGGCCATGGCACAGTATGTGGACGCATCAGGGTCTTGGTTATCCAATTTGAAGGCCGCCAACCGCACCATTTGCCGAGCAGCCACCATTTCGGTGTTCATATCGGCCAGTTTAAACTGCATACCTTGAAAAGCCGCAATCGGCTTACCAAACTGTTTACGTTCGTTAACGTAAGTTAGGGCGTCGTTCATGGCTTGTTGCGCCGTACCCAAACCCACCGTGGCAATGTTTATACGACCGCCATCCAGGCCTTTCATAGCAATGGTAAAACCATCTCCTTCGTTACCTAACAAGTTGGACGCAGGCACTCTAACTTGGTCAAAGTTCACCATCCGCGTAGGCTGAGCATTCCAGCCCATTTTGTCTTCTTTACGACCGTAAGAAATACCCTCGGCGTTGGCATCAACCACAAACGCCGACACCCCTTTGGGACCAGGCTCGCCGGTACGTGCCATCACCACTAAAATGTCTGTTTCCCCAGCGCCAGAGATAAATACCTTACTCCCGGTCATCACATAAACGTCGCCGTCTTTTTCACCTTTAGTGGTTAGCGAAGCGGCGTCTGAACCGGCATTGGGTTCGGTTAAACAGTAGGATGCCAGCAATTCACCGCTGGTGAGTTGCTCGCCATACTTAGCTTTGGTGGCGGCATTGGCATAGTCCGACACCATCCAAGTGGCCATGTTGTGGATGGTGAGCATGGCGGTGGTAGTGGTACAGCCCATCGCCAATTGTTCAAAAATGAGTGCCGAATCGAGCCTACTTAACCCCAAACCACCCATTTCTGGGTCGCTATAAAGGCCACAAAAACCCAGTTCTCCTGCCTGTTTTAGCGTGGCAATAGGAAAGATGGCTTCGGCATCCCATTGCGCTGCGTTAGGCGCTAGTTCATTTGCAGAGAACTGTTGAGCTAGCTCAACAAAGGCTCTTTGGTCTTCGTTTAAATCAAAATCCATGTTATTCCCTAATAAAATTTACAGCTATTCATGCCGGCGCAGGCCGGAATATTAGCTAGGTTACTGAGATCCTGACTTTCGTCAGGATGACGACCTCAACGATCCTCTACACCAACTCAATGGCGACTGCAGTCGCTTCGCCACCGCCAATACACAAAGCGGCTACGCCACGCTTTAAACCCTTATTTTTTAACGCTGTCATCAAGGTAAGGATGATGCGCGAACCGGTGGACCCGATAGGGTGGCCTTGTGCACACGCTCCACCATAAATGTTAACTTTGTTAGCGTCCAAACCCAGTTCAGAAATAGCCAACATGGTCACCATGGCAAAGGCTTCGTTAATTTCAAATAAGTCGACATCAGCAACCTGCCAATCCAGCTTGGTAAGCAACCCTTCTATGGCCCCAATAGGCGCAATGGTGAATTCGCTGGGCTCACGGGCAAAGCTCTGCACGCCCATAATTCGGGCAGTGGGTGTTAATCCTTGTTGCGCTATGGCTTCACTACTCGCCAACACTAAGGCCGACGCGCCATCAGAAATAGAGCTCGCATTGGCTGCAGTGATGGTGCCGTCCTTTTTAAAAGCGGCACGTAACTGCGGAATTTTATCAATGCGCGCTTGGCCAGGCTGCTCATCTACGGCCACTGTGGTTGTGCCTTTACGACTGACAATGTCTACCGGCGTTATTTCGGCATCTAAATCGCCGTTGGCGATTGCCGCGTTGGCCTTGGACAATGACCCGATGGCAAATTTATCCATGGCTTCGCGGCTTAAACCATAATCGTCCGCTGTGGCTTGGGCAAAACTGCCCATCAGGCCACCTTTATACGCATCTTCTAGACCATCAAAAAACATATGATCTAACATTTGGCCGTGACCCATGCGCATGCCTTGGCGCACTTTCGGCAACAAGTAAGGCGCGTTCGTCATACTTTCCATGCCACCACAAACCATGACTTGGACTGAGCCCGCTTTAATCGCGTTGTATCCCATGATGGTGGTTTGCATGCCAGAGCCACACATTTTATTAACCGTGGTACAAGGCACACTCATTGGCAGCCCCGCACCTAGTGCAGCTTGGCGGGCCGGCGCTTGACCTTGGCCCGCAGCCAATACACAACCCATATACACTTCACCCACCTGCTCAGCACTCACTTTGGCACGAGCCAGGGCACCGGCAATAGCCACAGCACCCAGCTGGGGAGATTTTTGGCTGGCAAGGCTACCATCTAAGCCGCCCATCGGAGTACGACTACCGGCAACAATATACACATTTTCTTCTACGGCTTGACTCATTTGTAAGACTCCAATAACGACACTTAAGATTAATCCAACATTTTGCTTGACCTTTACGTTAACGTCAAACAAAATAAGCAACAATTGAATTATTGCCGACAATTAATTATAAGGCATTATCCATGCAGCCAGCCAGCTACACTATTAGCGAATTGTCGAAGGAATTTGACATCACCACGCGCAGCATTCGTTTTTACGAAGACCAAGGTTTACTCGCACCCCAACGCGAAGGACTCAAACGTATTTACTCAAGTCACGATCGAACTTGGCTGAAGCTTATTTTGCGGGGTAAACGCCTAGGCTTAACCCTCGCCGAAATCAGTCAAATACTCGACTTATACGATCCCTCATCCACCAACAATGATCAGCAGCTGCTGGTATTTATTGAAAAAATACAGACCCGAAAAGCCGCCCTACTACAGCAGATGGACGACATTAGCGCCCTACAACACGAACTGGACGCCGCCGAGCAACGTTGCAAAAGCGCCCTATCCAACATTGACCTACTGGAGAATCAGTCATGATCAGCACTTACACAAGCCTTAACTTTGACCTTGGTGAAACCAATGACATGCTGCGCGAGCAAGTGAATCAATTTGCCGCTGCTGAAATAGCACCCTTGGCCGAATCGACCGATGCTAATAACGAGTTCCCCATGCAGTTATGGAAAAAAATGGGCGACATGGGCCTGCTCGGCATCACTTGCGACGAGAAATACGGCGGTGCAGGCATGGGCTACTTGGCACACGCCATTGCAATGGAAGAGATTAGCCGCGCCTCCGCCTCTATCGGTTTAAGTTACGGCGCCCATTCTAACCTTTGTGTGAATCAAATCCACCGCCACGGCACAGACCAGCAAAAACACACCTATTTACCTAAACTGATCAGTGGCGATCATGTGGGTGCCCTTGCCATGAGTGAACCAGGTGCCGGTTCTGATGTGGTGAGCATGCAGCTTAAAGCCGAACTCAAAGGCGACAAATACATCCTTAACGGCAATAAGATGTGGATCACCAACGGCCCCGATGCCAACACCTATGTAATCTACGCCAAAACCGACATGTCCGCTGGCGCTAAAGGCATTACCGCGTTTATCGTAGAACGTGATTACCCCGGTTTTAGCCGTACTCAAAAGCTAGACAAACTCGGCATGCGTGGATCCAACACCTGTGAGTTGGTATTTATTGACTGTGAAGTGCCAGCAGAAAATATTCTGGGCCAACTCAATGGCGGTGTTCGTGTGTTGATGAGCGGCCTCGACTACGAGCGAGTGGTGTTGTCTGGCGGACCTCTGGGCATAATGCAAGCCTGCATGGACGTGGTCGTCCCTTACGTGCATGAGCGCAAGCAATTTGGTCAAGCGATTGGCGAATTTCAGTTAGTGCAAGGCAAGTTAGCCGACATGTATACACAAATGAACGCTGCAAAGTCTTATGTTTATAACGTCGCTAAATCTTGTGACCGCGGTGAAACCACGCGTAAAGACTCGGCCGGCGCCATTTTATATTCTGCTGAGTTAGCAACGAAAATGGCGCTAGATGCCATTCAGCTATTAGGCGGAACCGGTTATACCAACGAATGCCCAACAGGGCGTTTATTACGCGATGCCAAACTCTATGAAATTGGCGCTGGCACCTCAGAGATACGCCGCATGCTGATTGGCCGTGAACTATTTAACGAGAGCCACTAATATGGGCACTTTAACCAATTCAATCAACGCTCAAAGCGCCGACTTTAAAACCAAATCGAGTGCCATGCAGGCCTTAGTAGACGATTTGCGCAGCCAAGTGGCGCAACTACAGTTGGGTGGCGGCGAAAAATACCAGGCCAAGCACCTGGGCCGTGGTAAATTGCTGCCCCGCGACCGCATTGACCAGTTAATTGATGTGGGTTCACCATTTTTAGAAGTATCACAACTTGCGGCCCATGAGGTTTATGATGTACCGGTACCCAGCGCAGGCATCCTATGTGGTGTAGGCCTAGTTAATGGCCGCCACTGCATGATCATCGCCAACGACGCCACGGTTAAAGGCGGCACCTACTTTCCGTTAACGGTAAAGAAACACCTCCGTGCACAAGACATTGCGCTGCAAAACAACTTACCCTGCATTTACTTAGTTGATTCTGGCGGTGCTAACCTACCCCAGCAGGACGAAGTATTTCCTGATAAATTACACTTTGGCCGAATTTTTTACAATCAAGCCACTATGTCTTCCGTCGGCATTCCGCAAATTGCCGTAGTTATGGGGTCTTGTACCGCAGGCGGTGCTTATGTACCTGCCATGGCCGATGAATCCATTATCGTTAAGCAACAAGGCACCATCTTCCTAGCCGGCCCGCCGTTGGTTAAAGCCGCCACTGGCGAAGAGGTGAGCGCCGAAGAGCTTGGTGGTGCAGATACCCA
This sequence comes from Oceanospirillaceae bacterium, assembly GCA_018647765.1. GTDB lineage: Bacteria > Pseudomonadota > Gammaproteobacteria > Pseudomonadales > Balneatricaceae > Njordibacter. The sequence continues at coordinate 124,836 of JABGSN010000058.1, forward strand.
TTGCCGTACTTCTGGCGTGGCCGATCATTACGCCGAATCAGACCAACAC
>JABGSN010000010.1 GCA_018647765.1 Oceanospirillaceae bacterium
AACTATTTTAGGAACCAAGCGGGGGTCTAGAAAAATGGGTGCGTATCAGCCAGCTTTAACGATCCTGTCAACACTTTGTTTTAACGCGCTATATCACCATTCAACGAATCTACTTCGCCTAATAGTAGTTGAACCCGCTGGTAATATTGGTGGCCAGCCTCAGTGAGGCTAGAGGTGCGCGTAGTGCGGTTGATGAGCTTGGACCCTAATCTACTTTCGAGGTCACTAAGCCGTTTGCTAACCGCAGATTTTGCCAAGTTAAGTTGCCCTGCAGCTTTGGTGATACTACCCGCTTCAACAATTCTAACAAACACCTGCATATCTTCTAGTTGACCCATATATAGTTCTCATTTTACGAACAATGTTTTCATATTCTTCATGTTTTTCCGCGCTTAGTCAAACTGTATATTACGGGTGTAAGCAAGAACTAACTGTAATTCTTTGTAGTTGTTGCTAACCCCGCTTTTTAACATAACGTGTTTAACAAGAGAACAAGGACAAATTATGACTAATGTAAGAAATGAAAATGGCACATGTGCATGCGGCAGATCACCCACCGGAGATTGTATTGGTTGGCATGCTCTAACACCTGTGGAATATGAAGCCAAAACTGACAAAGAAAAAGAAGCAACATTCGAAAGTTCAAAGTAAAGAAAGTTTAGGGTTTGCCATCTAAATAGTTAAAACAAGCTTTAAAAATTATTAGTCAAACAGCGAATATAACTATCTTGTGGTGTCCCATCAATTCTATTCTTTATGTACGAACAATGAGTGGGTGTTTTTCTTTATTTAGTCAAACATCAAGGATGTTGATCACCTCAAAACGGTCTGTAAAAAATGGTTACGCAAGACATAGCCAATGGACTTAATAAGTCACACAAATAGATCAAATATGGAGCATTACTATGAAGACCTTATATACGTTCGCCGCCCCCACAGGGCGCTTATTTCTCGCCATGATGTTTTTAATGTCTGGACTTAGCAAAATTGGCAATTATGCTGGCACTCAGGGCTATATGGAAGCCATGGGGGTGCCAGGCGCTCTGCTGCCCCTTGCGATTGCTCTTGAGGTATTGGGAGGGTTGGCTATCATCCTTGGCTGGCAAACGAAAATTGCTAGTTTTGCTTTAGCAGGCTTTTGCGTAGTGTCGGCGGTAATGTTCCACAATGATTTTAGTAACCAGGCAGAAATGATCTCGTTTATGAAAAATGTCACCATTGCTGGAGGATTTTTATTGTTGGTTGCCCACGGGCCAGGTGTTTACGCCTTAGACAATCGTGTAAAATCTGCTCCAGCGTAATTAAATTTGAGCCAGTGGAGACCCCTTATGACTGCTTTGAAGCATACCCACGTAGCATCAAGAGAACTGCAGTTTAACACACCCGGCATGCCAGCCTCAGATGGGGACGGGGTTAAAATGACTCGTATTATTGGCACCCAGCAGTTAAATATGCTCGATCCATTTCTCTTGCTGGATGCCTTTGGCAGTGATAAACCGCTGGACTATATTGGTGGTTTTCCAGACCACCCCCATCGAGGCTTCGAAACCGTTACTTATATGCTAGCCGGCCGTATGCGCCATAAAGACAGTATCGGCAATGAAGGTGTCATTGAGGCCCATGGCGTGCAGTGGATGACGGCAGGTAAAGGCATTGTGCATTCAGAAATGCCAGAACAGGACAGTGGCCTGCTCGCGGGATTTCAGTTGTGGGTGAACTTACCCAGTAAAGACAAAATGTGTGAGCCAAAATACCAGGAGTTTGTGGCTCAAGACGTAACTTTAGAGCAACGAGACGATGGCACTCAAGTGAGGATCGTTGCGGGCGTCACAAATGAAGGTAGTATTGGACCCGTGCAACGTCATGATATCAACCCCACCTTTATGGACATCACTTTGGCACCAGGCCGTGAGTTTAAACAACAGATCAAAGCCGGTGATACGGCTTTTATTTATGTGATTGAAGGCCATGTGCTGGTGGGAGACAAAGTGAATCTTTTACCTGCTAAACAGTTAGGTGTGCTGGATGATGGCGACCATGTCAGTTTAACGGCAGCGCCCCAAGGGGCAAGATTGTTATTAGTGGCCGCCACACCGATTAACGAAAGCGTTGCCCGAGGTGGGCCATTCGTTATGAATACTAAGGCTGAAGTATTGCAAGCTTATGACGATTTTAGAAATAATAGATTTTAGGAGTGAATAATGGGATTACTTGTTAATGGCGAGTGGCATACCGATTGGTATGACACCAAGGCAACGGGTGGGCGTTTTGAACGCAAAGCCCCCAGTTTTCGTAATTGGATAACGGCGGATGGCAGTGCAGGGCCTTCCGGCACCGGCGGCTTTAAGGCAGAACCTAATCGCTATCACCTGTATGTATCACTGGCGTGTCCTTGGGCCCACCGCACCATGATCTACCGGCAGTTGAAAGGCCTAGACACCATGATTTCTATGTCGGTGGTGAATGCCTTTATGGGTGATGAGGGCTGGACCTTTGAAGCAGGGGATGGGGTGATTGGCGACCCTATACACCAAGCCACTCGGATGCACCAAGTTTATACGGCGGCCATGCCAGACTATACCGGTCGTGTGACGGTGCCAGTGATTTGGGATAAGCACACGAATACTATTGTGAGTAATGAGTCACCTGAAATCATCCGCATGTTTAATTCGGCCTTTGATGGCGTGGGCGCTATCCCTGGAGACTTCTGTCCACCTGAACTGCTTGCCGAAATTGATGAACTGAATGACTTTATTTACCCCAACATTAACAATGGGGTTTATCGGGCGGGATTTGCCACCACTGAGGCAGCTTACAACGACGCCGTAGCCGATGTTTTTAATGGCCTCGATACCCTTGAAGCGAGGTTAGACAAGCAGCGTTATCTAACGGGCAACACCATTACCGAAGCAGACTGGCGTCTTTTCACCACCTTGGTACGCTTTGATGCCGTTTATGTAGGGCATTTTAAATGTAATCTGCGTCGAATTGTAGATTACCCAAACCTGTGGGGTTATCTGAAGGACCTATATCAGGTGCCGGGAGTAGCGCAAACGGTGCATGTGGAACACTGTAAGGCCCACTACTATGGCAGCCATGAAACCATAAACCCCACCTTGATTATACCTGCAGGCCCAGTGATTGATTTTATGCAACCACATCATCGAGCGTCAGTTTGGTAGGCGCTTAGTGTTAATGATCCCCTTAAAGATTGCTGTTGGCAGTCTTTTTTTTGCACTTAAATGCATATGAGCCAGATAGAGAAATAATAAATGAAACCTGTAGTCGCTAATAATAAACCTGTTAAAGTCACCCTTGCTAAAGGTGAGGCCTACGCCTTTTGTACCTGTGGTCGATCGAGTCAGCAACCATTTTGTGATGGCTCCCATGTCGGCACTGCCTTCAAACCTAAGCAGCTAGTGGCAGAGGAGGCAGGTGATGCGTATTTGTGTCAGTGTAAACATTCTTCAAATTTACCATTTTGTGATGGCAGTCATAAACAGTTCGACGACAATGCAATAGGCAAAGAAGGCCCAGGTATGGGCGTTGACGCCTCTAAAATACCACTTGTTAGCGCCACAAAAGAAGAGCCTACGGTTGAGTTTATACACCAGCTTGCTAGAGACGGTTTATCTAACATGGGCCACCATGGCCCCATGGTCTCTATGGGGGTGCCCCGTCACGCGTTGCCCCACTGGGACGACATACAGATTATGACGGCGCAGATGGCGCGTAAACCCTTATTTGAGGATGTGGCAGTTAATAGTGAGTTAATCATTGGGCCAAGAGCTAAAAAGCCATTGGTTTTAAAGATGCCATTATTTGTTTCAGATATGAGTTTTGGTGCATTATCAGAGGAAGCTAAGTTGTCCTTATCAATAGGGGCTGAATTGGCGGGCACCGGTATTTGTTCTGGCGAAGGGGGCATGTTACCTGCAGAGCAACAAGCCAACTCACGCTATTTTTATGAACTTGCAAGTGCCCAGTTTGGGTATGATGAAGCGAAGCTAAAAAATGTTCAGGCCTTTCACTTCAAAGGGGGCCAGGGGGCAAAAACAGGCACTGGGGGACATCTTCCCGGCAATAAAAATGTTGATAAAATTGCTGAAGTACGCGGTATTACAGCAGGAGAGGCGGCAATTTCACCGCCCACATTTAAAGATCTACATACGCCTAAAGACTTCAGAAAATTTGCAGATCGGGTGCGCTCAATTACGGGGGGTATTCCCATTGGCTTTAAACTCAGTGCCAATCACATTGAAAAAGACATTCAATTTGCTTTGGATGCCAGTGCTGACTACATTATTCTCGACGGGCGGGGAGGTGGCACAGGTGCAGCGCCTGCCATGTTTAGGGATCATATTAGCGTGCCTACCATTCCCGCTCTAGCCAGGGCCCGCCAATATTTAAACGAGCAAGGTGCCAGTGGTGAGGTCACATTAATCATTACCGGTGGTTTGCGAGTGCCCATGGATTTTGTTAAAGCCATGGCTTTGGGGGCCGATGGCGTTGCCATTTCCAATAGTGCAATGCAGTCGATCGGGTGTGTTGCCGCAAGAATTTGTAATACTAATAATTGTCCTGCTGGCATCGCTACTCAAAAAGCAGATTTACGGCAGCGATTAAATGTAGAAAAATCGGCTCATCAACTTAACAACTTTTTTCAATCTTCAACCCTTTTGATGCAGGTGATGGCTCGTGCCTGTGGGCATGATGCGTTAAGAAAGTTCACTAAAGAGGACTTAGCAACCTGGCACCGTGATATGGCGTTATTGAGTGGCATCAGCTACTCAGGAATTATGCAGCCACCCACTTAGTCTGCCAGTGTTTTGGTGAGGGATCAGACCTCAGTAGCCACAGAGCTGAGGGTGAACGATACCAGCAATTTACCATCGGCTGGCTATAGGGCAAGCGGTTTGCTTTCAGTGTATGATCTAAGGCTATTTAGGTAGTATCAAAGAATTATTTCGAGGTCATTAAGTATGGTAAACCTTCTACGTAATGGTTCCCTGGTCATTCTTTTAGGGGTTGGCTTGTTTATGGCATGCATGAGTCAAACGGTCTTAGCCAACAATGCTAGATTAACGACTCAACACATCAGTGGCCCTGTTTATGCAATTATTGGTGAAATGGGAAACCGCAGTGCTGAAAACTTAGGCAATAATGCCAATTTTGGTTTTATTGTTGGTGATACAGGAGTGGTTTTGATCGATAGTGGTGCGGGTACGCAGGCAGCCAAGGCCATTGAAGCCGAAGTGGGCCAGACTACCTCATTGCCTATTACTACTGTTATCAATACCGGTGGCCAAGACCATCGTTGGTTAGGTAACGCTTATTTTGCTCAACAAGGTGCCCGCATTATTGCCAGTAGTGCAGCTGTTGCGGATCACGATGAACGAGCAGGGGATCAAATACAAGGGTTAACCGGCGCTACAGGCCAAAACCCTATGCAGAATCTCGAACCAGTCACTGCTGACATTACCTTTGACCAAACCTACACCTTAAATCATGCAGGTTTAGAAATTCACATTAGCCATCAAGGTGGAGCTCACACGCCCGGTGACAGTTGGGTGTATATTCCTGCTTTGAAAATCCTGTTTACTGGCGACATTGCCTATGGTGATCGTATGTTAGGGGTGATCGAGGTGTCCAACAGTCAGTCTTGGGTTGAGGTGTTTGAAACGATGGCCCAGTTACCTGCACAGCAGGTTATTCCTGGTCATGGCGCAGTAAGTACTCTCCCCAAGCTTAGTGAGCAAACCTATAGTTATTTAGTTCATCTGAGGCAGGGTGTCGGGGAATTCTTAGACAATGATGGCGACTTGGTCGACATTCGTACCGTTGACCAGTCTGCCTTTAGCCACCTACTTAACTACGAAGGCATCGCTCCAGGTAACGCCTTACGCGTATTCCAACAGATGGAATGGGAGTAACTAGGGGAAGCCCTATACTAAACTACAATTATGCGACTTATTATACTCACTCTTGTCACTCTGTTGGCTTTCGCTGCCAATTCACTGCTCAATCGTGGTGCTTTACAGTATGAATTAATTGGACCAGGAGAGTTTGCTACCTTGCGAGTGGCTTTTGGTGCGTTAACGCTGTTCATACTATTAGCTTGGCGTAACAAAAGTCTTCCTAAAGCTAAACCCTTACAATTCAAAGGCGTTGTTGGTCTTGCTGCATATATGGTGGGTTTTTCCTATGCCTATGTGAATCTAGACGCAGGCCTTGGTGCCCTGATTTTATTTGGCACGGTGCAAGTAGTGATGTTTGCTGCTGCAGCTTTTTCTGGCGAACGTCTATCTGCCTATCGATGGTTGGGCGCGGTCATTGCATTGCTAGGATTAGTGGTACTGTTTTTGCCAGATAAAGAGGTTAACTTACCCTTCAACGGTGTGTTGCTGATGCTAGTGGCCGCTTTTGGCTGGGCGCTTTATTCACTTGAAGGACGCAAGGTAAGTGACCCTTTGCTCACCAGTACGTGGAATTTTATCTATGTGTTACCTATTACTCTCTTAGCCCTGTTAATAAGCGGTGATAGTGTTCTAATCACCGTCAGTGGTGTGCTGTTAGCGCTGGTGTCTGGGGCTATGATGTCGGGTTTGGGTTACGCTTTATGGTACTGGGTTTTACCACAGTTAGATGTCACTGTTGGCGCTCTAGCGCAGTTGTTGGTGCCGGTTTTTGCGTTGATATTGGGCGCTTTATTTTTGCAGGAAGTTGTAAGCCTGCGTGCCACTGTAGCAGCGGCTTTAATTGTTGGCGGTGTAGCGGCCGGCAGCCTACTCAAGCGGTAACTTAGGCCGTTGTTGCCCGTAGCCTGTGTTGCGCTCAAACGCGGCAGCTATTTGTAGCACTAGCAAGTCTTCTCCTTGGCGGCCAGTGATCATGACACCGTGTGGCATGCCATCTTCAGTGAAACCACAAGGCACAACAATTGAGGGTAAGCCTAGCAGGGGTGCAAGGTAGAAAGCGGACCAATCGCACAAGTCTTGCCCAACCGTATCCGTGGCCCCGTAAGCGAAGCAGTTGTGTGCAGGGGTGATGATAACGGCATGGTCTTGCATGTAGTTCTGAGTGTTAACCCGCAGTATTTCTCTAGCTCTAAACATATTAAAAATTTGTTTCGCACTCATGCTCATATAGTGATCAACATTGGTTTGAATACTAGGTTTTACTGGCTTGCCCTGTAAACAGTCGTTCAGTACTTGGGCGGGTAGTCCTTTGACGTAGCTGTAGGCGTTAAAATCACTGTAGAGCTGTCTATATTCGCTGCCTAGGTTCAGCTCTATGCTGGAAAGAGTTAATCCGCAGCCCTCGAATAAACTGCTATGTGCTTCAAACTGGGTGCTTATTTCTGGCTCCATATTACGCTGAGCAAAATCTGCCGACCAAGCTGCTTTTACCCCCAATGGCAGCCTATCTAATGCTGTTACTGTAATCTCCTGGCCGGCAGGGTAAGGCGTTGCTGAACGTAAGTCAGGGCCATCACACGCTTCCATGAACAAGGCGGTGTCTTTTACGCAGCGGGTGAAGGCGCCTGCAGTACTGGTGTTTCCATCTGCTAGGGAGCCAGGTGGGCCTGGAATTCTGCCGGAGCTTGGGCGAAAGCCTACACAATTGGTCCAAGCTGCAGGCGAACGCACAGAGCCACCAATATCACTGCCATCAGCCAGTGCCACCATGCCACTCATTAGGCTGCTCACACCGCCTCCACCACTGCCGCTGGTGGTTTTTTCTAGATTCCAAGGATTTCGTGTGAGGCCAAAAAGAGTGTTGGTGGTGATGCCGCCTGAGGCACAATCTGGGGTGTTGCTTTTACCTAAAATAATTGCGCCAGCGGCCTTTTCTCGTGCCACAAGAATGTCATCTTCAGTGGGGATGTGACTGGAGAAATGGGGGTTGCCTAAAGTAGTACGCAGACCTTGTGTTGCAAACACATCCTTAACGGCGATGGGTAAACCATGCAGTAACCCTAGTGGTTTAGAACTGCTGGTTAATTGCTGGTCAGCCACTTCTGCTTGTTGCCGTGCCCTTTCTAGGTTGAGTGTAACCAAAGCGTTGATGGCAGGGTTATAGCGTTGAATTTGCGCTATAAAGACGTCCAGAAGTTCTGTTGCACTGATTTCCCGCGCTAGCAGCTTGCTGCGTAATTGATAGGCTGGCGTAAAACAAAGATCAGACATGTAAGAGTCCTTAATTTAAGCGCACCTAATAGCAGCAAGCGTGAACTGGGGATTGATTTATTTGAAGGCCATTATTGTCTTTCATTGCGTCTCGGTCAATTTAAGATTTACTATTCGAGGGGTACTTTACCGTGCCATCATCACCAGCATGGTTAACAAGACGTGTTTGCTTTCCTGTTGCATCTAGACTCCAAACACTTACCTACCTATGGACTTGTGGACGTTTCCCTTCGGGACCAGCTCAAGCCCTTCGGGACGTGGGGAAAAGCAATGGACAACAAAAAGCTGTTGCCCACAGCTTTACCACACTCTTGCGCTTATCGACACACAGGGCCCACAGGTTCAATAACAAGCTAGCGTAGGAATATATAAGACCTGAAGTAAGATAATCAGAGGACAGACGGTTAATGTGTGGAGCTAAACTAACACCCACAAAAAAGGCTTAGAGTGATCTTATGGATCAACCAAGTTCATTCAGCGTGAGATCTAGCAGGACTAGTAAAAAATAAAACAAAAGACGGTATATTTTACGGTATCATTATTAAGATTAACGAAAAAACCCTTATAAAACAGCGCCTTAAAAAGAAAAATGGCGCGCCCGAGAGGATTCGAACCTCTGACCGCTCGGTTCGTAGCCGAGTACTCTATCCAGCTGAGCTACGGGCGCGCTATACCTTCTAAACAAAATCAGCGAGTGCCGTAGAA
>JABGSN010000009.1 GCA_018647765.1 Oceanospirillaceae bacterium
CTGACCCCATTCCGAACTCAGAAGTGAAACGTTTTAGCGCCGATGGTAGTGTGGGGTTTCCCCATGTGAGAGTAGGTCATCGCCAAGCACCTTATTATATAAAAAAGCCTCAATGCTAACGCATTGGGGCTTTTTTATTGGATTGAGTTTAGTGCTGAGGCCTTGCACTTGCGATGCAAGGCCGGGCCATCGCCGTAGTTGCCAGTATTGCACTAAATTGCCGGCAGGTCAGGATCTCCTCAACCTCGCTAGATACCAGCCTATGCCCCTATGACGTGATGCCTACACTGGATACAAGTAACTCTTTAGGTAAAACAACTACAATTACCTGCTATTTGGCCGGCAAATAGTGAGTAATTATCGAACTTACTTCTCATTTTGTAGTTTTTTAACGTATAGTGGGGCAGTTAATTACTACTCCAACGCGTAACTTATCGGCATTACCCACAGCCACAAGCTGTAACGCCGAAGAGTTCCTGGCTTATCCGCCAAAAAAACAAGGGAACCTATGACTACTAACAAACAAACCATACACTACACCTTAACCGATGAAGCGCCTTCTCTGGCAACCTGCTCATTATTGCCCATCGTTAGAACGTTTACTGAAGCGGCTGGCATTAAGGTTAAAATAACTGATATTTCCTTGGCCGGTCGTATTTTATCCGCCTTTAGCGAATTCCTTAGTGATGATCAGAAAGTTGTAGATGGATTGGCATTTTTGGGAACGCTAACCCAAGACCCAGATGCCAATATTGTAAAGTTACCTAACATTAGTGCCTCAGTACCTCAGCTAGAAGAGTGCATCAAAGAGCTGAAGCAACAAGGCTACCCACTTCCAGATTACCCGCAAATTCCTCACTCAAGTGAGGAAGAGGCAATTAAAGAGCGGTACGGTAAAATTTTGGGCAGTGCGGTAAACCCAGTATTACGGGAAGGTAACTCAGATCGTCGTGCGCCTAGTGCAGTCAAAGAATACGTACGTAAGTTTCCACACAAAATGGGTCGTTGGCGCATGGCGTCACGTAGCCACGCTGATTACATGCGTGAAGGTGATTTTTACTCTGGCGAACAATCTATTACGCTTGAAGAAGCCACTGACATCCGTATTGAATTTGTTGATGCAGATGGTGTGGTTACGATTAAGAAGGAGCTAAGTATAGAAGCTGGCGAGATCTTAGATAGCATGTACATGAGTGTTGGTGCGTTACGCACCTTCCTTGAAGAAACACTTAACGACGCCAAAGAATCAAATGTGATGTGGTCTTTACATGTTAAAGCCACCATGATGAAGGTATCTCATCCGATTGTTTTTGGTCATGCAGTTACAGTATTTTACAAAGAACTATTCGAAAAGTATGGCCCGTTATTTGAAAAGCTAGAAGTGAACCCTAACAACGGTTTGAGCAGTGTTTACGAAAAGATTGCCGAATTGCCACGTTCCTTCCGTGAAGAAATTGAAGAAGATATCCACGCCTGCTACGAGCATCGTCCAGAGCTTGCCATGGTGGACTCAATTAAAGGCGTGACCAACCTACACGTGCCTAGTGACGTTATCGTGGATGCGTCTATGCCTGCTATGATCCGTAACGGCGGTCGTATGTGGGGTCCAGATGGCAAGGCAAAGGACTGTAAGGCGGTAATGCCCGAAAGTACCTACGCTACCATCTATCAGGAAATGATTAGTTTCTGTAAAACCAATGGTGCTTTTGATCCTACCACTATGGGTACTGTGCCAAATGTTGGTTTGATGGCTAAAAAAGCTGAAGAGTACGGCTCCCACGATAAGACCTATGAGGTGGCTGCTAACGGTGTGATGCGCGTCGTCAAAGTCGATGGCACAGTATTGATGCAGCACGATGTTGAAAAAGGTGACATCTGGCGCGCATGTCAAACCAAAGACGAGCCTGTACGAGATTGGGTTAAGTTGGCTGTAACACGTAGCCGCCAGTCCAAAACCCCGGCTATTTTCTGGCTAGACCGTAACCGTCCTCATGATATCCAGCTAATCAAGAAGGTTGAGCGGTATCTTAAAGAACATGATACCGAAGGCCTTGATCTTCGAATTCTTAATTATATCGAAGCCATTCGCCGCAGCATGGAACGTATGATTCGTGGTCGTAACACCATCTCCGTAACCGGCAACGTGTTACGTGATTACCTTACAGATCTGTTCCCCATCATGGAATTGGGTACGTCGGCCAAGATGCTATCTATTGTACCCATGCTTAAAGGCGGTGGTATGTACGAGACTGGTGCTGGCGGTTCAGCACCTAAACACGTACAACAAGTGCTTGAAGAAAACCACCTACGTTGGGATTCATTAGGTGAATTCATGGCGCTTGCGGTTTCCCTTGAAGACATGGGTATTAAGCAAGGTAACAAACGTGCTGCAATTTTGGCTCAAACCTTAGATGCTGCTACCGGCAAGCTGTTGAAAAACGACAAGTCTCCGTCACGTAAAACTGGCGAGTTGGACAACCGTGGTAGCCATTATTACCTGGGTATGTACTGGGCCGAAGCCTTGGGTGCTCAGACTGATGATGCTGATCTTGCTAAAATATATGCACCATTTGCCAAAAAAATGGCGGCTAATGAAGAACAGATCATCAGTGAGCTACGTACAGTTCAAGGTACACCGGCAGCTGTTAATGGTTACTACCATGCTAGCCGTGATGACGTTAAAGCCGTGATGAGAGCCAGTACTACCCTCAACGGGTTGTTGGCCGAGGCTACTGCTGCTGCTAAGGCTTAGTCTTACCTGCTCATATGTAGGTTAGCTTCTGGTTTAGCTAAAGGCGTTAACTCTTTGAGTTAGCGCCTTTTTTTGCCCTTATTAACGGACGCCAATGACCTGCACCACAGCGCCTTTGCCGTGGTGGCCACTGCCTTCATGGATATCACGCACCACTTCTTGATTTAGGTCTAGGTATAGTGGATTGAGTTCGGTGGCTAGCTCTGAGCTTTGCATCATTAGCGCAGAGTTAGGTGGTCCGCCGGTTTTAAACTCCAGTTGCTTCGGCGTATAGGCCTCTAGTAGTAACACACCTCCAGCGGCAAGCGCTGTTGGTATGTTGCAGTGCACTTGACGCCGTAATAGCGGAGATAGGTGGCAAAAAATTGAAACGATACCGTTCCATTGGCCTTTGCCTAAGTCATAATCCGCTAGGTCTGCATGTACAGTGGCTACGGTTAGGCCTTTTTCGTATGCAAGTTTCTGAGTCTTTGCTAGTCCTACCTCAGAACTATCTACGGCGGTTACATGGTAGCCCAAACTGGCTAAGTAGACCGAGTTTCTACCTTCGCCGTCGGCCAAACACAAAACTTTTGATTTGGGTAGGCGCGCTGCGTTTAGTCGCAAAAAGTCATTGGGCTGGGTGCCGTATACGTAGTCTGGATTGGCGTAACGTTGATCCCACATCAGTTAGGACGCCTGTGACAAGGCGCGGTAAGCTAGACGGCCGCCCTTAATAAACATAGCCTGGTTATAACCCATATCCCGTAATGATGCTGCCGATAGGGCACCCCGGTTATTGGCGTTGCAATAACAAATAATGGTGCTGTTTAAATCGGGAATAATGCCTTCTATATTCATTTCCAATTTGCCACGGCTAACATTTAAAGAGCCGCTGATGTGGTCCTTGTTGTGCTCTTCTTGATCACGAATATCAAGCAAGATGGCGCCGCTTGCCACGAGTGCATCAACTTGATTGGGGTTAACAGCCTTTACGCGAGCCATTGCTTGGTCTGACATGGTTTGGAACTTTTCGGTGTAAGCCATCTTGTTTCTCTGGGTTAATTCGTCCTTTCAATATATTAGCTAGAACTAATTATATTAACAAGGGCTTTTATCCAAGCCCGTGTCTGGCTAATCATCATAGCTTTTTTGGTAAACCTGTTGCGCTGCAGCGACTCCTGAGCCCAGCTTAATGTCATAACCTAAATCAGTCATCACCATCTCTGCGGTGGCAATACCCGCTAACGCCATTACATCGGTCATTGCGCCAAGGTGTCCTATGCGAAATAGTTTGCCTGCCATTTGCCCAAGACCGCCACCAAAAGATACGCCATAAGCCTTGTAAGCGTGTTGAGTGATCAGGTTCGCATCCTTGCCTTGTGGCACCATGATGGCCGTAACAGTATCCGAATAAAGGTCTGGGCTTTTAGCACACAGATCCAACCCCCATGCAGCTACAGCAGCCCTAACGCCCTCTGCAATGCGCTGGTGCCTTGCGTACACATTATCCATGCCTTCGTTAAGAAGTAGGCTTACACTGGCTCTTAGGCCGTTAAAAAGCTGTACAGGCGGGGTGTAGGGGTAACTTCCAATAGCGTTGGCATTGGCCATGTCGTTAAAGTCAAAAAAACAGCGTGGGAGGGTTGCGGTTTTAGTTGCTCGCATAGCCTTGGGGCTGACGCCAACAATAGCCAAACCCGTATTCAACATAAAGCCTTTTTGTGCGCCGGTAATGACAATGTCTACGCCCCAATCGTCCATGCGGAACTCCATACTGGCCAAAGAGCTAACCGCATCCACCATCAATAATGACTCATGATTGGCTGTGTTCATGACCTTACGCACACCATATACATCACTTTTTACCGCTGTAGCGGTTTCGTTGTGGGTCACTAATACGGCTTTGATTTGTCCTTGTGTGTCCGCCGTTAACCGCCGGCCAAATTCTTCGATCGGCGCCCCGGTGCCCCATTCACAATCAACCACCTCGACGTCGAGACCAAACCGTTGGCAAAGATCGATCCAACGTTGGCTGAACATGCCGTAACGAGCAATAAGTACTTTATCGCCAGGGCATAGGGTATTGCTGATCGCACCTTCCCAGCCACCGGTTCCGGTAGCTGAAAATAGTAATACTTGGCCCGTTTCTGTTTTAAAGACCTTTTTAAGGTCATTTAAAAGGGGGATGTAATGGTCTGCAAAGTCGGGTGCACGGTGATCAAAGTTGCTGATGTTCATAGCTGCTTTAAGTACATCAGGCGTGTTAGTTGGGCCTGGGATAAAAATTGGATTTTGATGTTGCATCATTACCACCTTTGGTTACGTCAGTTTATATTGGTAGTTTGCTTTTTAATTTACTAATAAACAATTTTTTTGAAAAATAATTCCATTTATAATTAAAATAATCAAATTATTGAAAATAAAGGTTATTTAATATTTCAAAAAAGATTATTACATGTTGTTGGAAAATTATAGTTGATAAGTTTTCTGTCTTATCGCTTAATACAATAATGAAAATTTTGGAGGTGTAAATGGTGAATCACATAAAGCGTGGCCGTGGTCGCCCTAGAAGCGTCGCTGCTGAAGCTGGTAAATCAACCGTGCAAGCGCTAGATCGAGGTATCGCTTTGCTACAAACAATCGCTCAGCACAATGGCGTGAGCTTGAGTGATTTATCGGTGCAAGTGGGTATGCCAGCCTCTAGCGCACACCGGTTGTTGATGACCTTACAGCAACATGATTTTGTTGATTTTGATGAAAATACACAACTGTGGCAAGTGGGTATTGAGGCATTTCGGGTGGGTAGTGCGTACTTGTCACGCAGTAATTTTATTGAAGCGGCGCAAGCACCGTTACGTCATTTGATGGAAGTCACCGGTGAAACGGCTAATTTAGCGGTAATGGACAATGCTGAAGTCGTATTTGTGGCTCAAGTAGAAACGACAAACCCTATACGGGCCTTTTTTAGTGCGGGAACGCGCGCACTTATGCATTCATCAGGCATTGGTAAAGCCTTGCTTGCACAACTGCCGCGGCATAAGGTCGATGGTTTGTTAAAGACCGTTGGTTTACCCCAGTACACCAGCAAGACCCTGATTACTGCAAAGGACCTGTACGCCGATTTAGATCTCACTTCAGCCCGTGGTTGGTCGTTTGATGAGGAGGAACGTTATATCGGTATGAGTTGTGTTGGTGCAGCAATCTGTAACGCCCACGGCGAAGTGGTGGGTGGCATATCGGTATCTGGGCCTAGTGTGCGTTTTGAAGCGCAACACATCGCCCTAATTGGTGCAAAAGTCACCACAGCGGCGCAACAAGTTACCTTGACGTTAGGTGGAAAAATATAACCTGGGTGTTAGTTTGACAGGTGGATTGCTTCGCTGCGCTCGCAAAGACAACAGGATGCCTGGGCTTGTATGAGGCCCTGACTTTCGTCAGGACCAGGTGTGCATTAGTACTTGTAGCTTTCTGGCTTAAATGGGCCTTGAGCAGATACGTTGATGTAGTTGGCTTGGGTGTCGGTCAGCTTGGTCATTACACCGCCAAAACCTGCCACCATGTCGGCTGCCACTTCTTCATCTAGCTTTTTAGGTAATACTTTTAGCCATAGATTGGCTTGTTTGTCGGCGGCGCTTAGGTTGGCGAACTTGGCTTCCCATAGGTGCATTTGTGCCAGTACTTGGTTGGCGAATGAGCCGTCCATAATGCGAGATGGGTGGCCTGTGGCGTTCCCTAGGTTAACGAGGCGTCCTTCGGACAAGAGGATAACGAAGTTGCCTTTGTTATCACTCTGGTCGGCAGCGCGGTATACCTTGTGTACTTGTGGCTTAATTTCTTCAAACGCCCAAGTTTCACGCATAAATCCGGTGTCAATTTCGTTGTCGAAATGGCCGATGTTACACACGACTGCACCATTTTTAATGGTCTTGAGCATATTGGCGTCACACACATTGGTGTTGCCGGTCGTGGTAACGATAAGGTCAGTCGTGTCCATTATGGCTGTGTTGATACAGCTCACATCACCGGTGTTGTCGCCGTTTAGGTAGGGCGAAACCACTTCAAAGCCGTCCATGCAGGCTTGCATGGCGCAAATAGGGTCGATCTCGGTGACCCTTACGATCATGCCTTCTTGACGTAACGATGCAGCAGAACCCTTGCCTACGTCGCCGTAACCGATGACTAGGGCTTTTTTGCCGGCTAGAAGGTGGTCTGTGGCGCGTTTAATGGCGTCGTTTAGCGAATGGCGACAGCCGTATTTGTTGTCGTTTTTACTTTTGGTCACGGCGTCGTTAACGTTGATAGCGGGCACTTTTAAGGTGCCGGCTTCTAACATTTCTTGTAAACGGTGCACACCAGTGGTAGTTTCTTCAGAAATGCCGTGACAGTTGCCAAGGATTTCTGGGAACTTATCATGCAGCATTACCGTAAGGTCGCCGCCATCGTCTAGGATCATGTTAGCACCCCAGTCTTTGCCATCTTTAACGATGGTTTGCTCGATGCACCATTCGGCTTCGTCTTCGGTTTCGCCTTTCCAAGCAAATACAGGGATGCCTGCGGCGGCAATGGCTGCTGCCGCGTGGTCTTGAGTAGAGAAAATATTGCACGATGACCAGCGAACTTCGGCACCTAAATCTACTAGTGTTTCGATTAATACGGCGGTCTGAATCGTCATGTGGATACAGCCCATGATTTTGGCATTGGCCAGAGGTTGTTGGGCAGCGTACTTGGTACGTAATGCCATTAGGGCTGGCATTTCGGTTTCGGCGATGTCGATTTCCATGCGGCCCCAAGAGGCTAGGGAGATGTCGGCAACTTTGTAGTCTGTGAATGTGGTCATGGGCACGGCTTCCGTCAGGTAAAATTCAGAGCCGTATTATACGCTAATAGACGCCGGATTCCGACTCTGGCGCGTTGGTATTTTTGTATTGGGCTACCAAACTATCGGTGGCTTTAACGAAGCTGGTAACGTCGGTGCCTACGGCGACAAAGGTGGCTCCGAGTTTTAGGTATTGTTGTACTAACTCTGGTACGGCCATAAGGATACCCGCGGCTTTACCAGCGGCAACAATCTGTTTTATGGCGGCGCACACGGCCTGTTGCACAGGCTCGGCCGTGGGTAGGCCTAAATAACCCATGTCTGCGGCTAAATCAGCTGGGCCAATAAATACGCCATCGATGCCGTCTACGGTGAGTATTTTTTCTAGATTATCTAACCCGCGCTGGGCTTCAATCTGTATTAACAGGCACACTTGCTCATTGGCTGTTTGTAGGTAATCGGGGATGCGGTTATGGTGGGAAGCGCGTGCTAAAGCAGCGCCCACACCACGAATACCTTTAGGAGGGTAGTTTACGGCCTGCACCAGTTGCTTTGCTTGCTCTGCAGTTTCCACCATTGGCACCAACACGGTTTGGCAGCCGATGTCCAAGATTTGCTTCAGAATCCAAGCTTCACCCACTGGTGGGCGTATGACCTTACTGGATTCAGAACCTTGTAAAGCGTGCATTTGACTTAATAGGCTAGTGATATCGTTAGGGCCGTGTTCGCCGTCAATTAATAGCCAATCAAAGCCCGCTCCACCGGCAATTTCCGCGGCGTTAGGGCTACCCATGCCTAACCAAAAACCAATCTGCTGTTGGCCGGCTAAAAGCTTTTGTTTAAACAGATTTATTGGTGCTGGCATGGGTGATCCTTAATAAGTACTTCTAATTAACGTGGTGAACGGCTTAAAAACGGCAGCTTACTTGGCCAAAGTCACCGAAATCGGCTTCAATTAGCGTGCCAGACTTGGTTTCGATGGGGCGGATGAAGGAGCCGGAAAGTACAATTTCGCCTGCCTTTATACTATCACCATACTCATGTAAGCGCGCGGCTAGCCAAGCAATGCCTAGTGCCGGTTGGTTAAGTACGCCCGCACCTAAGCCAGTTTCTTCCACTTCGCCATCGGCACTGACAATAGCACCAATCCAACGCATGTCGACGTCTTTAGGGTCGGTGTGTTGCTTGCCCAACACTAAGCCAGCATTGGCCGCATTGTCGGAAATGGTATCCAATACATTACGCGCAATACCGGTCTCTGGGCACTGGCGATAAATGCGAGTGTCCAAAATTTCTAACGTAGGTACAAGGTAGTCAGTGGCTTCTATAACCTGCTCTACAGTGATGTTAGCCCCACCTAGGTCATGCTTCATGACAAAGGCAATTTCAGCTTCAACGCGGGGCTGAATAAAACGATTTTGAGGAATGGTGGAACCACTCTCAAACAACATATCATCAAACAAAACGCCGGAATCTGGAATGTCTATGTTTAGTGCAGCCTGCATAGCTTTAGAAGTAAGGCCAATTTTATGCCCCACAACTCGGCGGCCATGATTAAGCTTGTGTGCAACCCAGCCAGCTTGAATAGCATAGGCATCGTCCATGGTCATATTGTCATAAGCTAGAGACATTAAACCTGTTTGTGAACGGGTTTGTTCTGCATGGTCGAGGCGCTTTGCAGCGGTCTCGATCTGTTGACCAGTTAAAGCCATGCTTAAACCTCGTCCACTATGGTGTTGCATAGGCGGCCAATGCCTTCGGCTTCAATCTCAACCACATCACCTGGCTTCAAATAAACTGGTGGATCTAAACGCGCACCAGAGCCTGTAGGTGTACCGGTAACAATGATGTCACCAGGAGCAAGAGTGGTGAAGGTAGAAACGTAGTTGATGAGGTAGCGGAAGTCGAACATCATGCGTCCAGTACGGTCTTGTTGGCGCAACTCGCCATTCACTTTGGTAGTGAGGCCGATGTCTGCAATTTGACTTTCGTCTTTATAAGCTACCATCCACGGGCCTATGGCACCGGTAGAATCAAAGTTTTTACCTTGGGTAACGTTGAACTTGGCGTGGCGCACCCAATCACGAAGGGTGCCTTCGTTACACAAGCTAATGCCAGCAATGTGGTCTAAGGCAGTTGCCTTAGGAATGTGACGACCACCCTTACCAATGATGATCACTACTTCGCCTTCGTAGTCCAACTGCTCAGAAGCCTTAGGGCGAATTAGAGGTGTATTGTGGCCAGTAAAGGAACGGGCAAAACGAATGAACATAGAAGGAAACGGAGGCGCTTCTTGGCCGTCTTTGTATTCTTCGTTACGGGCAGGATAGTTCACACCGATACAAATAAGTTTTTCAGCGTTGTCGATGGGGATCTGGTAGCTGATTTCAGCTTCCGTGAAATCATCCTGCTGGCCTTTCGCTGCTTCCGCTAAAGCGTCCAGTTGGTCTGCTTCAATGACGTGCTTTAAAGTAGGGTATTGTGCACCAAAGGTGTTGCTTAGGCAGATGAAGCCTGTGTCGGTAACAATACCGTAATGGCTTGTTTCGTTGGCCGTAACGGTGGCGAATTTAGGGTAATTGCTCATGGTAGTTCCTGTGTCTTGTAAAATTAGTTATTTAGCCAACTGAGGGGGTTGGTGTCCGGCCAAGGCAAAGCTAATGTTCTTGGTTTCCATGTAGAAATCGAATGACCAATCACCGCCGTCGCGGCCAATGCCAGAGGCTTTAACACCGCCAAAAGGCGCAGGTAGGTGACGAGAGTTTTCAGAGTTAACCCAAATCATACCCGCTTCTAGTTGATCAGAAATAGCCCAGCAACGCTCAACGTTTTGGCTCCACAAATAGCCAGCCAAGCCATACTGGCTGTCATTGGCAATGGCTACAGCATCGGCATCGTCTTTAAACGGGATCGCTGTAAGTACGGGTCCAAAAATTTCTTCTTGCGCTACACGCATTTGGTTATTGGCTTGGGTAAATAGCGTAGGCTCAACATAACAGCCCGCTAGTTCAGCCACTTTTTTACCACCCGCGGCAATTGTTGCGCCGTCGGCTTTAGCCGCTTCGAAGTAGGACAGTACTTTAGCTTCGTGCTCTGGGTGAATCAGTGGGCCAATAACTGTATTAGGGTCTAATGGGTGTCCCACTTTAATGCGCTTGGCGCGGTCGGCAACCATGGTACAAAAAGTGTCGTAGATGCTTTCTTCTACCAAAAGGCGTGAAGACGATGTGCAACGTTCGCCATTGAGCGAGTAGATCATAAAGGCTGCGGCGTCGGCGGCTTTTTCTAAATCGGCGTCAGCAAACACTAAAACCGGGTTCTTGCCACCTAGCTCAAAATGCGCACGCTTTAACGTGTCAGCGCCTTGCTTTTGGATCATAGAACCAGTGCGACTTTCGCCTACAAAGGAAATGGCTTTAATGAGTGGGTGCTCGGTAAGGGTTTTACCTGCGTCTTCGCCCATGCCGTTAACTAAGTTCCACACGCCTTTAGGCAGGCCTGCGTCCTCGGCAATTTGTACTAACAGGCTGGCGGTTAACGGCGAAAATTCCGCTGGTTTATGCACAATGGTACAACCGGAGGCTAGGGCCGGTGCAATTTTCCAAGTGGAGAGCATGAACGGCGTATTCCAAGGCGTAATGACGCCTACTGGGCCGATAGGGTAGCGTTTAGTAACGTTTACCTGACCTGGCGCATAAAGTGACTGGCCATCTTGAGCTTCTACGGCTTTGTCCGCAAAGAAGCGGAAGTTTGCGGCGCCCCTTAAGGCGGCTTTAGCCATAAACTTAATGGACTGGCCGGTATCAATACATTCCAGCAGGGCAATTTCTTGAGCACGGGTCTCAATGCCATCGGCTACTTTATGAAGAATTTTTTGCCTTTGCTTGCCACCCATGGCTGCCCAAGGTGTGAACGCGCGATGCGCTGTTTCGACCGCTAGGTTGATGTCGGCAGCTTTGCCGTGGGCCACTTTAGCAAGGGGCTTTAGATCGATAGGCGATAAGCTCTGGAACCAGGTGTCATCTTGGGCCGGCACTTCTTGGCCATCAATGTGGTTTAAAACGCCATTGTTAAACTGCGTTAAAAATTGCGCGACATCTTGTTTGTTCTGGGCAAAGCTACTCATTATTTGTTTCCTTTTTCTGTGCTAGCGGCGTTACGAATACGCGGGTGCATGGCGTTGGTTTTCCAACTAAGAGAAGAGTTAATTTCTCTCACTTCGATGGAAAGAGCAAAATAGGGTTGGGCTAACTGGGCTGCCAAAAATTCTTTCATAGTGGCGTTGATCGCCTCTCCTAGACGTTCTTTGTCAGCTTGACTACGGCCTAAACCAATACGAATGGAGGTGTCGATAAAGTTGTTTTGTGGCAGCAAATCGGCTATTGCGTAATGATCGCACTTGATAGCGCGTACCCGCACTGCACCGAGTTCAAATAAACCGGTGTCGATACCGGTGGTGTGGATGGCGCGGCACAAACCGTCAAAATCAACTGTGGATTCGAGGTTGGCGGAGTATTCCATGATAACGTGGGGCATGGGTGTGTCTCTTTATATTCAATATGTGGCAAACTAATTAATATGTTAACTAAGTTTTTAATGTGATGCAAATCATGTTTTCTCTTGGTGTGGATTGAGGCTCTCGATCAGGGCCAGAGGGCGGCATATGTAGTTAACCTGTTTAGTAATTTGGATTAAGACTGTATAATAGGGCTCACTAAACATATAACTGTTCGAGACTGACTATGCAGCCCACCAAAACAGACCGCGCGTTACCTTTGGCTTTGTTACGAGCCCGAGAAACGGTGATGTCTCCCATTCGCAAGGTGCTTAAAGACCACGACGTCACTGATCAACAGTGGCGGGTGTTGCGGGTGTTGCACGAAAATGGCTTGATGGACGCTAAAGAATTGGCTCAAAGCTCCTGTGTTCTGGCACCAAGCCTTACTCGTATTATCAAAAATTTGGAAGAAAAGACCATGCTCACGCGCCGGGCCGATGGTAAAGACGGACGTCGAGTGTTATTGCAGATATTGCCTCTAGGTGCGCAGCTCATCGAATCGGTGACGCCAGAAGTACAAGTGGTTTATCAAGGCCTAAACGATAAATATGGTACTCAAAAGATGAGCGACCTGTTAGATTTGTTACATGATGTGGTAGAGCTAAGCTAACATGGCCAGTGCAGGGCCATGTTAGCTATACAGGTTGAGAAGCTAGGGCGTTATAGTAAACGTGGATCTGGCTCTAGACCCACCAAATGACGGCCGTAGATCTGCTTACACACGTCGTAATCGGTGTAGGCGTGGGCGGCGGTCATGTGTGAATCTCTAAATAGGCGTTGGGCTTCGTTGCTTAAGAACCAAGCGTTAGCACCACTAGATTCAAATAAACGGTCCACTGCAGTTACGCACATTTTGACTGCATAGGCTTGGTTGGTGCGCCATTGAGCGAGTTGATCGGCATCAGGTAGGGCATGTTTTACACCCATCTGCGCTAGGTCGTTCCAGTCTTTTTCTAATAACGCACGGGCGGCGTTAATTTGATGCTTAGATTCTGCCAGGCGCATGTAAGCCGGTACATCTTTTCCTACTTCTGCGCCAGTATAAGCACGTACACGGGTTTTAGACCGTTCGGTAAACCAACTGACCATTTGTTCGGCAATGCCTAGGCTAATGGCAGAAAAACCACAGGCAAAATAGGGCCGGTAGGCGGCAAAAAAGATGTCGCTGTCGGGGTACATGCCGTAACCACTAGATTGTCCGGTCATCAAAGCTTTGGCCGATTCTATGCGGTGTTCTGGTACAAATACATCGCGTACTTTAAGCACCTTAGTGCCCGAACCCTTCATGGCCATGGCGTGCCAATTGTCAATAATCTCGTAATTGCTGCGTGGTACTAAAGCAAAATGTTGGTGTGGCTTGGCATCAACTTTAGCGCCAGCGCGGATAAAGCCCATAATGGCCCACTGGGCATGATCACAACCACTGCTCCAGCTCATGTCGCCGCTGAACATTACGCCGCCATCTACTTCTGTGGTTTTACCAAAGGGTGCAATGCTTGAGCTAACGGTCGCTTCTGGGTCTTCTCCCCATACATCCTCTTGGGCTTGTTTGGTGAATAGCGCTAGTTGGTGGCTGTGCGTGTTGAGCAGGCTGGCAGACCAAGCGGTGCTGGCACAGGCCCCAGCTAGGGTGGCTACCGCTTCTGCAAACTCGGGTAAAGAAACTTCTAGGCCACCCCATGCTTTGGGTTGAAAGGCGCGTAAAAATTTAATTTTGGTGAGCAGTTCAATGTTCTCATGGGGAACCATGCGCATGGCTTCTGCCTGTTCGGCATTGGCGGCAATGATGGGCAGGATGTCTTGTAAGTCGTTAAGCAGTTGGCTCTTAGAAGTCATGGGCTGTGGTCTTATTTAGGTTTATCAACTTAGTTAACATATTAACTATAATTAGGTGTATAGTAGCAACTGTTGCGTTAAGCCGCAACTTTAATAAAGTGATTCATAAAAAAATAGCCGTTTATATAGTTTACATGTGAACTTGATCGAGTGTATGCTGAGTCCAAATTGGTTACCGGCGTTTCTGGTTTCCAGTTTGCTCATAAATCTAAAAAATTGGAGTAATACATGAAAAATTTAATCGTCGCGACTATGGCTACTGGCCTAATGCTAGGCGCGTCTACTGTAGTTAGCGCCGCTGAAACCCTATTGTTGTCGTCTTGGTTGCCACCTAAACATCCAGTGGTTGCGGACATTATTCAGCCTTGGATCAAAGCCGTAGAAGCTGAAAGTGGCGGCGAGCTGAAGGTGCGTATTTTACCTAAGGCGTTGGGTGCTCCTCCAGCTCACTATGACCTTGCTAAAGACGGTGTTGCCGATATAACTTACGGTGTACACGGCTATCAGCCAGGCCGCTTTAAGTTAACGGCCGCTACTGAGTTACCATTTTTAGGTGACAGTGCAGAAGACGTATCGGTTGCTTACTGGCGCATCTACAAGAAGCACCTAGAGTCAGTTAACGAGCATGAAGGCACCATTGTGTTGGGCTTGATGTCTCACGGACCCGGTGTAATTCATAACAACGTGCGTGCAATCAACAGCGTTGAAGATATGGCTGGTTTAAAGTTCCGCGTAGGCGGTGGTGTTGCTGGTAATGCAGCTAAAGCCCTGGGTGTGACTGCAATGTTGGCCTCGGCCACTAAAAATTACGAAATGTTATCTAGCGGTGTGGCCGATGGTACTTTCTTACCAACTGAATCCATTAAATCGTTCAAGTTAAGTAAGTTGTTGAACCATGCGACTAAGGTGCCAGGTGGTTTGTACAACACTAGCTTCTTCTTAACCATGAACCCAGCTAAGTTTGAAGGCTTAAGTGCCGACAACCAAGCCGCTCTAATGCGCGCTTCTGGTGAAAACTTTGCTCGTATTGCGGGACAAGGTTGGGACAAGCATGATGCGTTAGGTCAAGCGGCAATGAACGATGCCGGTATTGCTACCGTTACTGCAAGTGATGCGTTTGTAGCTGAAATTAAAGCAGCAACAAGCCATTTGGAAGCAGACTGGATCGTAACAGCCAATGGCTTGGGTGTTGACGGTACTGCGGTAATGGCTGATCTACGCGCCGAAATAGCTAAAGTAGCTGCTGAGTAATGTCGCTTAGTCAAGCCAGGAGCCGGGTCCTTGTATCCGGCTCCCTAATGCAGTTTGTGCTGCAGCGTATATTGGGTGGCTTAGCAGCCACCCTTTTGTTTTTGTTGATGTTGTTAACCTTAATCGACGTGGTAGGTCGTTATGGGTTTAATGCGCCGGTCAACGGCAGCTACGAGATCACTGAATTGCTGTTAGCGGCCATTATATTTTCTGCTTTACCTTTGGTGTCTGCCAAAGATGCCCACATTACTGTGGACCTAATTGATACCTTTGTGCCCAACTTATTAGCTCGGTTAAGAGATGTTGCGATTGCCGTATCTACGAGCATCATCCTCGCCGGAGTGAGTTATAAAGTGTGGCATAAAGCCCTTGAATCGGTGCGCTACGGCGACCAAACCGCCATGCTGTTGCTGCCTACGGCGCCGGTATTTTTTTACATTAGTATCGCTATAGGCTTAAGTAGTTTTATTGCCTTATTGTTGGCTTGGCAATATGCTCGAGCAGGCGTTACACCTTCTACTCCTTCTTCTGAAAAAGCATAAACACTATGTATGAATCTTTGATTGCCTTTGCTGCGATGCTCACCTTAGTGATTGTAGTGCGTATGCCTATTGCTTTTGCCATGGGTTTGGTGGGGTTTGTCGGGTTTGGTCTAATGACCAGTTTTTCTGGATCTATGGCCATGGCCAGCATTATCACCTACGACACCGGCTTGAATTACGGCCTTTCGGTGGTGCCTTTATTTATTTTAATGGGCAATTTTGTTAGCCGCGCCGGTTTGTCAGACGAGTTGTATACGGCCGCCAATGCCTTTTTAGGCCATCGTCGCGGTGGCCTTGCCATGGCTACTGTGGTGGCCTGTGGTGGTTTTAGTGCGGTGTGTGGTTCGAGTTTAGCCACGGCGGCGACCATGTCTAAAGTGGCAATGCCACCCATGAGAAAATACGGCTATGACGAAGGCCTAGCCGCAGGCTCCATTGCCGCTGGCGGCACCTTGGGGATTTTGATTCCTCCCAGTGTAATTTTAATTATTTTTGGCATCATGACCGAAAGCGATATTGGCTTGTTATTTATTGCCGGCATTTTACCAGGCTTGTTAGGTGTGATTTTGTATTTGGTTGCGGTGTTAGTCACCGTTACCTTGAAGCCAGAAAAAGGCCCTCGTGGCGATCGTTTTGGTTGGCCCCAACGGTTGCAAGCCCTATGGGGCGTATCTGGCGTATTGGCCTTGTTTGGTTTAGTCATTGGTGGCATTTATGGGGGTATTTTCACGCCCACAGAAGCCGCTGGCATTGGTGCTTCGGGTGCTTTCTTTATTGCCTTAATTCGCCAGCGCCTGAGTTGGCAGTCACTGTTTGAAACATTGGTTGAAAGTGCACGCACTACGGCCATGATATTTGTTATTTTGATTGGCGCAGAAATCTTCTCAAACTACGTCAATATTGCGGGTCTGCCTGAGTTATTGTCGGGCTGGGTCGTGTCGTTTGATCTGTCTGCCATTGCTGTGATTATGCTTATTATGCTGGTATATGTGGTGTTGGGCACGGTGTTAGAAAGCCTGTCCATGATTATGTTAACGGTGCCTGTGTTTTACCCGTTAGTGTTAGGCTTAGATTTAGGTGGTTATTCTGAGGCCTTGATGGACCCTGAGTTAGCGCTTATATGGTTTGGCATTATTGTGGTGGTGATTACCGAGATTAGCCTTATTACACCGCCCGTGGGCCTCAATGTATTTGTGCTTAAAAGCATGTTGGACGATGTTAAGTTGAGCACTATATTCCGTGGCGTAACGCCGTTTTGGATTGTCGACATCGTCCGCTTAATGACCTTAATCCTGTTGCCTGGCTTAGTATTATGGCTGCCTAACTTAATGGCAGGCTAGCCCTATGCGCATTAGCCAGCGCGAGTTTGTGATTATTATCGCCTGCTTAATGTCTATGGTGGCCTTGACGACCGATGCAATGTTGCCGGCTCTGGGCCTTATGGCACGAGACTTTGCAGTGGATGGCAATGCCATTCAATTAGTCATCACCGGCGTATTTGCCGGTCATGCATTAGGGCAGCTAGTGTATGGCCCTATTTCTGATAAATATGGCCGTAGAAGCAGTATTTTTTTAGGTTTGGCTATCTTTAGTTTAGGCAGCGTTATTAGCGCCAGTGCCACTAGCCTAGAAGCCATGCTCATGGGCCGGTTTTTACAGGGTTTTGGTGCATCTGGACCAAGGGTGATGGTGGTGGCTTTAGTTCGCGACTGTTATAGCGGGCCAGCCATGGCGCGCATCATGTCGTTTGCCATGACCTTGTTTATGGCCGTGCCGATTATGTCGCCATTAGTCGGGCAAGGGGTGCTGCTAGTAGGCCCTTGGCAGTGGATCTTTGGTCTGTATGTGGTGATTGCAGCGATCTTGTTTGTGTGGGTGTTTATACGTTTAGACGAAACTCTTAAACCAGAAAACCGCTTGTCACTGCACCCTAAAAAACTTTGGTCCACCATGTTACAAGTGTTGGCTAACCCCATTGCCACCGGTTATGCTTTGGTCTCTGGCCTAGTACTGGGCGGTTTTATGGGCTATTTGAGTTCCAGTCAACAAATCTTCCAGCGGACCTATGGCGTAGGCGAGGCCTTCCCGTTTTATTTTGCGGTGTTAGCCTTGCCCACCATTGGTGCCTCGTTACTTAATGCCAAGTTGGTGGTGCGCTTTGGTATGTACCGATTGGTACAAGTCACCAATGTCATGACCGGCACGGCCTGTTTGGCTTTCTACGTCTATGCCCAAAGCCTAACTAAGGGCCCAAGTTTGGGTGAATTTATGGCTTTATGCAGTATCATATTTTTCGGCATAGGCTTTCGTTTTGGCAACTTAAACGCTCTTGCTATGGAGCCTTTAGGTAAACTGGCCGGCATGGGTGCTTCGGTAGTTGGCTCTAGCGCTACCTTGGTTTCCGTGCCTATTGGTATGTGGGTGGGTATGTCCTACGATGGCACTGTGTTGCCGTTAGTGTTGGGTTTTGCCAGCACTTCTTGGGTCACCTTTATGGCGATGCTTTATCTCAATAGGTTGCCTAAACCAGCGGTTTAACCCCTCAACAGTATTTTTTGTGAAAACTGGATTTTTATTGGTGGGAGAGTATGCTGTCAGTACAATAATAAAAAGGAGTTCACTGGTGGTTATTTATCCCGACATAGAAATCCAAAATGGCCGTTGTGTTAACTTGCACCGAGGCCACATGGAAGACCCCATTGTGTATCATGTTTTACCCGTAGAAGCGGCGCAACAATACGTCTCTCAAGGTGCACAAGTATTACACGTTGTGGATTTAGATAACGTGATGCGCGGCGGCCACGATAACCATAAAACGGTATTGGAAATCATTCAAGCAGTGGATGTGCCGGTACAAGTGGGTGGCGGTATTCGTACTATCGAAGGCGCACGTTGGTGGTTTGAACATGGGGCTTCACGGGTGGTGATTGGTACTGCTGCTATAGAGGATCGCCATTTTCTGCATGAATTGTGTAACCATTACCCGGGCCAAGTGGTGGTTTCTATCGATGCTCGTCAAAACAAAGTGATGTGTCACGGCTGGACAGAAGAAACCATATACACACCGTTAGAAATGGCGAAGGATCTACAAAATCATGGTGTCGCGGCGATTATATACACCGACATCGACTTAGACGAGGATCACCCCGAAGCCACCTTCGCCACGACCACACAAATGGTGTCAGAACTCAATATCCCAGTCATCTCTAGTGGTACGGTTAAAACCCTGGATGATATCTCTACGTTACGTTTGTTACCTAATATCGCTGGTGTGGTGGTGGGCCGTGCCCTCATGAATGGCGCTGTGGCATTAGCAGACGCACTGGAAGTTTGCCACCAGGCTGATACCCATGCGGAGTTTGTATAAGCGCTTATTGTGTTGTTATTGATGGATTTGTTAGGTTCGCCGAGCAATAGGCTTTTAGGGCTTACCTCAAATCCAGGCTATGTCACCAGTAGCCCCGGTGGGGTAGTCCGCAATATTGCCGACAACTTAAGTCGGCTACAGCAGCCTTGCTGGCCTGCTTAAGATCGATGGCATAGGCCACACCGGTGACACTCACTAAACCTGCTAATACACCATTAAAAATGAGTTTGATGTCTGGGTAACCGCGTCGCCATTGGGACACCGCTAAGTTGGCAAGGCCACCGATGACCCTAGCGATGAGTGTGACAATAATAATAGCGGATGTAGATTCGGTAAGGGCAAAGGCAGAGCCACCGTTAAACCCCAACCATCCCA
Organism: Oceanospirillaceae bacterium; assembly: GCA_018647765.1. GTDB lineage: Bacteria > Pseudomonadota > Gammaproteobacteria > Pseudomonadales > Balneatricaceae > Njordibacter. Next base: position 19,480 of record JABGSN010000009.1, read on the forward strand.
GCCACAGCAGTAGCACACCCACGGCAGACATCGGCAGATTTTGCGCCTTCATCACAGGACGTTTACTGTCGAATCGGCTGGTACGCGCGCCTAATACAATAATCGCTTCAAGGGCTACCCATCCGCCGGTGGCATGAACTACACTCACACCCGCAAAATCGACAAAATCCAAGGCCGAAAGCCAACCCGTGGCCACACCGTCAATCGGCAGTGTACCGCCCCACATCTATTGACCAAATATGGGGTATCCCACAATAGCCAACAGGCCAGTGAGGATAAGGTAGGCCGAAAACGAATACGTTCGGCCACGGCACCAGACACAATGGTGGCTGCTGTACCCGCAAACATTAGTTGAAATAAGAAGGCCGTGTTTAGGACTGCATCTGAGCTAGAAAACAGGAAGTAGTCTGTGGCTAGGCTCCATTGCGAAAAACCGCCAGCAAACATAAACCCAAAACCAAACAACCAAACAACCAAAAGATACTGGCAGCCAGGCAAAGTCGATCATGTTTTTGATGGCCACATTAACCGAGTTCTTACGCCTTACTTGGCTATCTTCTAAACAAATAAAGCCAATTTGAATCAACATTACCAAGGCCGTGCAAACTAACATCCAAAGGTTATCTATGTGTTGTAGTTGCATGGGGTCTAGCCTTTATTTAGGTTAATACTGCAAGGCGATATTTGAACAAATTAGGGCAAATACTCCTATGGAAATTGATCTTGGTCAAGTAATAGGTTTTACTCGTGGCATGAAAGTGCACTCAATATCTTTATCAACACGCAAACATGTCCTTAATATGAGTCTATGCTTAGGGCTAGTATGGGGTATTTACGATGCTTTCACGGGCCCTGACTTGGTGTCTGAACTACGTGATTTTACGGGCCGTTACGGCGCCTATTTGTTGCTGATCAGTTTGATGTTTACGCCCTTAAGTAAACACTGGAACTGGGTGCGGCGAAACCTTACAATACGCCGAAATGTGGGGGTGTGGGGCTTTGTTTATGGAGCGATTCATTTGCTGGTGTGGATTGTTTTAGAGTTTGCCTATGACTGGGCTTTGATGTGGGACGAAATCACCGGCAACCTGTTTATCTTGCTAGGTGTATTGGCGTTTGTACTGTTATTACCTTTAGCCATTACCTCCAATCGATGGGGTTTACGACGGCTAGGTTACCGGCCGTGGCAGAGTTTGCACACAGCCACTTATATTGCCGTGCCAGCTGTTATTGCGCATCACTTTATGGCGCAAAAGTCGGATGTTGTAGAGCCTATTTTGATGGGCCTCGTATTAGTTCTGCTGTTAGTTTGGAGGTATCGTCATGCCCATTAAGCCATCTAAAATCACACCAGAAAAGATCTATAAAAAACGCCGTACCTTTATCGCGGCTGGGCTAGGCATTCTGGCACTGCCTATCATTGATAAAGGTTATGCGATGCTTAATACTCAGCAAGATGGCACCGACCAACCTTTTCCACCCATAGAATCGATGCCAGAAGCCGCCGATACAGTACTGAAGCCCACGCCATTAGAAACCATTACGAGCTACAATAACTATTATGAGTTTGGCTATGGTAAAGATGACCCAGGTGAGGCTGATAAAACGCTTATCACATCACCTTGGAGTGTAGAAATAGGTGGCCCGGGAGCCGATAACCCCGGTATTTATGATATCGCCGAAATTAAAGGCGAACACGCCATCGAAAATCATATTCACCGCTTTCGCTGTGTAGAAGCTTGGTCCATGGTGATCCCTTGGAACGGCATTAAATTAGCCGATATTATTCGATCAGCTCAGCCAAACAGTAAGGCCAAGTTTGTTCGCTTTACAACCCTCAATGATCCTCAACAAATGCCTAATGCCGGTTGGCCAGGCGGCCCTTATGTAGAAGGTTTGACTATTGAGGAGGCCATGAACCCACTGACGATGATGGCAACTGGCATTTACGACAAACCCCTAGAACAGCAAAATGGCGCGCCTCTAAGGCTCGTAGTGCCATGGAAATACGGCTTTAAGTACATCAAATCGATTGTTAAAATTGAGTTGGTAGAGCATATGCCCCATGGCACTTGGTGGAAGCAAAATGATCGTGAATATGGTTTCTACGCTAACGTCAATCCACGTTTTGATCATCCAAGGTGGAGCCAAGCCACAGAGCGGGTGATTGGCGAACGAGGCCGCAAACCCACATTGTTATTTAATGGCTACGCCGACCAAGTGGCGCACATGTACCCAGACCCAGACAACCGGTTGTATTTTTACTAAGGTAGAAGTACTGAGTTAGCCAAACCCCATACCTTCTCCCCATGCAGAAGATAAACCAAGCCACCCACACTCAAAAATGGCCCAAAAGGGATTAGAGGGTCGGTGGTTTTATTGTTCAAGCGTGCTAATACCCCAACAGCTATCCCTGCCACGGCAGCAATAAGCACTATCATCGGTAATGCTTGCCAGCCCATCCAAGCACCTAATGCGGCGAGTAATTTAAAGTCGCCATAACCCATGCCGTGTTTGCCCGTGGTAAGTCGAAAACCCCAGTATACAAACCACAACGACATGTATCCTGCTATGGCTCCCCATACCGCAAACTCTAATGATGTAATGGTGCCAAAGGTATTGATGATTAATCCCAGCCACATGAGGGGTAGGGTGAGTTGATCGGGCAGTAGTTTGTGGTCTAGGTCGATAAAACTCATGGCCACTAAAAAATACATCAGTACGAGGCCTAATAAGCCGTGTAGGGTGGGCCCTAGTACCCATGCCACGCACAAGCCTAGTATGGCAGTAAGTAACTCTACAGTAGGATAGCGGGGACTAATGCGGCCCTTGCAAAAAGCACACAGGCCTTTAAGTAATACATAGGAAATGACAGGGATGTTATGCCACGATTTGAGGGGCGTTTCACAGCTGGGGCAGTGGGAGGCCGGCCATGCAATGGATGCTATTGCTGGGCTGGTGGCTTGTTCTTGTTCTTCGTCGAGTGATAACAGCAACCTGCAGTCTTGTTGCCATTCTTTTTGCATGGCTTTGGGTAGGCGGTCTATCACCACATTGAGGAAGCTGCCGACCAGCAAACTTACCAGTGCAGCACTTGCAAGCCACAGGCTTGGGTAGTCGTGAAATAGTTGCCAATACATTGATTATAGGCCCTTTAGGTGTGTATTAAAAAAGCCCACAATGCGTTGTTCTAGGTCGGCAGCGAGTTGTGCTGCTGGAATGGTGCCTGCCAGACCTACGGTTTGCATAAACGGCGAAAATAACGGTGCGTCAGAGAAATCAAAATGCTCCGTGCTGGGCATCAGTACGGATTGGTGTTGTGGGCTATTGCTGAGTAAAACGTCTAACTTCTGGTAATTTAGCGGATCAGGCCAAGTTTCACGCCCAATGAAGAGTATGGGGCTGCTCACGCCTTGGTCAATCACTTTTGGGGGCACGGGTAATATCCAACCGTCTAGCACAATGGTGGCGTCAATACGTGGGTCTTGGTGGGCCGCAACTATGCTGGTAGCGCCACCATAGGAGTGACCGAACATACCAATGCGTTGTAAGTCGACTGCCGCCCACAATGGGTCTTGTGCATCGGCTTTTTGGGCCACGGTGTTAATCATAAAATTGATGTCGGCCACGCGGGTTTTTACTTGCGGATTACGTAGTGCCCAAAACTCGTCTTCGCTGAGTTCGCCTTCGTAGCCGGAACGGAAGTCGGCAATGGTGCCGTCGTTAAAGATAGTGAGGCTCGCATCATAGGCGTGGTCTACCGCTAATACAATGTAACCACGGCTGGCCAAGGCTTCAAACTGGGCTGTGTTTTGAAAACGCATGCCCCAAATACCGTGGGAAAATACCACCAACGGGGTTTTTTTGACTTCTGGATGTAGCGGTGCATTGAGTACTGAGTGAGTATCTATATCGGTTAAATGGTTAAAAAGGAATTGAGGTAGCTGTAACACTACGCTAAGGGCGGGAAGCCATTCGTCTGGGTTGGCCAAGTAAGGTAGAGGTTTAGCATCGGAGGCCTCTGTAGGATACCAAGTTTGGACCACGATACGGCGTTTGTCGCTTTGTTCTTCGGTAAACCACTCATCACGACTGCTATCCTGCCATTCAAACATTTGCGTCCCCACGGCATAGGGGCCTGTGGGTGTTGGCAAGTCGTTGAGCGGGACTAACATGGGTATGATACTGCGGTGGCCTAGGGCAAAGGTCATCACGAGTAAGGCAGCAAAGCCAAGGCTATAAAGGCTGATTTTTTTGAAAGTGGGGTTGAGCATGTGGGGTCTGCACAGGAGGAAATAACGTGTATCCGATTATAGCAATAAACTAGGTCTAGCTTATTACTTTAGTTGTCCCACAAAGACTGCCACCATACCGTAGGCTTAAAGGCATGATCATTGGCCTGTGATATTTGCCCGTGATCTCTCATGGACTGGCGAATATCATTGATGTGCCAACCGGTTAAACGTGCCAATTTTTGGGCTTGATGTTCAAATGTCGCGGGCAAACTGGCGACATAAGTGCTGGCTTTGGCGCAGGCGTAGCGGTTACCTTGCCATGGGTGACGCAGAATGCAGTGGCCTTAGATATTAGATCGATTACCTGTTTCTGGTAGCATTAAATCTTCTGGAAAGGTTTGGGTGTTGTAACGCAAGTGCAGGCGGGTAACAAAGGTATTATTTGGCCCTTGTTTGATGTAACTACTCAGTACCTTGCGGGCTTTGGTAGGCACCTGATAGCCGTTGTTGTCGAGTCATGTTTGTAAACCCTAGCTTTGTTCAGCCGACAGAATAACAATGTCGTACTCTTCTACTTGGTATTGAGCCTCAATAGTGATCCCTAAGTTTGCCACTGGTTGGGTGGCTATTTGGTATGTGCGGGGATCTGCATCACTGTTGATAGGGTACGCTTAAAGCTGCCAAAGATAGAGCTAAGTGTAGATGCCATTTTTAGCTGGCCATGAAAACGTTTAACTAAAGCTGCGCCATAATCTCATCTTCATTGATTTCTATGATAACGGGGCAACAGCCTTGGCTATAATTTCGCAATATATCGGTGAGTTGGTTGATGTCTGGAAGTTTAACGTAATGCAGGCCGTAGGCTTGAGCTAGTGCATCGAGTTGAGGCGGTTTAGGGCTAACACCAACGGGAGTCACGCCCACAGCAAGCATGGAAGATTCTATTTCACCGTAGCCATAATTGTTCCATACAAGGTAAATAATGGGCAAGCCTGTGTCTTTAGCCGTAGCAAGTTCAGCCAAGCAGAATTGCAGGCCGCCATCACCCGTTATAGCAACAAGATTGGCTGCCTTTGCCTGTTGTTCTTGTCCAAACCTTAGGCCTAGCGCTGCGCCCACGGCTGCCGGAACAGCATAGCCTAAAGTACCAAATCCCGTCGCCGAGTTAAACCATGTGCTCGCGCAGTTGGCTTCAAAATAACAATTGCCAGCATAAACGGGCTGGGTGGAGTCGCCAACCATCGTAGCCTTGGGTAGGGCGCTGGTGATGAGGTTTAAAAACCGACACTGTTTTTGGTAGTTGGCTGGCAGCTCCGTCATGGCGGCCTGCCGCGTAGATGCTGCTCGGCTGTGGCCTGAGATTTGAGTTGACTGTTTTGTGGTCAGCAACGGCAACAATGCATTGACTGTATGGCCTACACAGCCATGAATAAACAACTGTTTCTTGTTGTTTTCTAAGGCCGGATTAATATCAATACGAATAAGGTTGGCTAAATGTGGAAAGCCGCCATTGACGTTCATGTCGTAATCCGTTTGGCCCATTTCCGTGCCAAGGGCAATCACGCATTGTGCGCTGGCGAGCAAAGCCCTTACGGCATCAAGGCTGGGGCTGGCAGGTACAGACAGCGGGTGGTTTGCTATTAACCCTCTGCCGTTGATGGTGGTCACTACGGGCGCATCTAACACGTCTGCTAGGCTTTGCACTTGGGCTTGAGCGTGCACCGCACCGCCGCCTGCAAGGATGACAATAGAATCGTTGTTGTTAATAACGTTGGCCGCTAGTTTTAGCGCTAACGATGGTGGGGTCGCTAACGGCGCTGTGTGATCCATGACTGGAACAACGTCTTGGGATAGCGCTTCTTGCCCCATTACATCAAGCGGTATTTGCAAGTGAACTGGCCCTAACTTAGTGCCATTGCTGACGCTAAGGGCAGCAAATACCTGAGCCATGGTCTGGTCTAAATAAGCGTTTTCGTCAATAGAAAAGCAGGCCACGGTCAGCGGTTTTATCATGCTTTGCTGGTGGGGCATAGCATGTAAACAGCCCATGTTCTCAGTGCCCTTTGGATTAACGGTAGAGATCACCAACATAGGGATACTGTCGGCCAATGCTTGTCCCATAGCCGTTGCAATGTTACTAAGGCCTGGCCCAGTAATCACAAAACATACACCGGGTTTGCCTGTTACGCGGGCGTAACCGTCTGCCATAAATCCCGCCCCTTGTTCGTGGCGTGGGGTAATATGTTGGATGTTGGATTCGCCTAGGCCTCGGTAGAGTTCCACTGTGTGCACACCGGGAATACCAAATACGGTATCGACGCCATAGTCTTGTAATAGCTCAATGAGGCGTTGGCCTTTGGTATTCATGCCACGTGCTCTTGGCGTTGGGCGATAAAACCATTAATGCGAGCGCAGGCTTCAGTAAGCAGGCTATCATCGGCAGTGTAGGAAATGCGCACCCAGCCATAGGCGGTTTTTCCAAATGCGCCTGCATCCAATACAGCTACGCCGGTAGCGGCATATAACGCATTGGCAAACTCTAGGCCATCCATACCTAATGCGCGCACGTCCATCATGATGAACATGCCTGCTTGAGGTTTAAGTATGGGCGTGAGTGGATTACCGCTTAAGGCATTAAATACTAAGTCGCGACGTTGTTTAAAGGCGGTGCGAATGGCGGCGCTGGCGGCGGCTGACTGATCTAAGGCTGCGTGGGCCGCCGCTTGGGTAAAACCGGGTAAACCATACAGCATACATAAACCTAGATTGGAGAAGTGCGCTATTAGGGCCCCGGGGGCAATTGCCCAACCTACACGCCAACCGGTCATAGCATAGGTTTTAGATAAGCTGTTGAGGGTGACCGTACGTTCAAACATTTGTGGTCGCTGGGCAATGCTAATGTGCTGACCTTCAAACACAAGCTCACCATAGACTTCATCTGAGATGACCCACAGATCGTGGTCTAGGGCGAGGGCACAGAGATCGTCTATTTCTGACTCAGACATCATCACACCCGTTGGGTTGTTGGGGTTAGTAATGAGTATGGCTTTGGTGTTAGGGGTGATGGCAGCACGAGCAGCGCGCGCATCAAAGCGAAAGCCACTGTCGGCACTTTGGGGCACAGCAACTAACTCTGCACCAGAGGCGCGTATGGTGGCCTCGTAGGTGACGTACATGGGGTCAAGTGCCAACACCTGATCACCCGCATTGAGTAAACATAAGCTGGCGGCAAATAAAGCGTTTTGTGCACCCGCGAACAACATCACATTGTCGGCATCTAATGCCCCTGTGTTTGGCGTTTGAAATCGCTCGGCAATGAGTTGGCGCACTTCTGGCCGACCGGTGACCAATTGATAGTGAGTGTCGCCCTGTTGGAGTGCAGCAATGGCTGCAGCAGTGATGTTTTCTGGGGTGGAAAAATCGGGGTCGCCCACGCTTAATACAATCACATCTTCACCACCAGCTGCGGCTTGTACTGCGACTTCATGCAGGTCCCATGCGGCTGCACCCTCGCCATCAATACACTGAGTTAGTTGGGAAAATTGCATATATGCCTCTGAACTAATAACACCACTATTGAACGATCGTACAATAGTAATTGAGCACTTGCTCAATAGTCAAATAAAGTCGACAATTAGGGTTAATTAATTTGTGGGTTTCGAAATTACTTTGAAGAAAAAAACGGATCGTTTATCGCCTCCTGAAAGGCGCAGCCAACTCGTAGAAGCGACGCTCACGTGTTTAATGCGTGATGGTGCAGAAGGCTTGTCGTCTCGCAAGATTTGTGCCCAAGCGGGTGTCTCGGTGGGGTTGCTCAATCACCACTTTGCGAGTCAAATTGAGTTATTGGCGGTGGCTTATGAAGCCATTTCATTACGTTACCACCAAGCCTTAGAAACCCGCATAGATAACGATTTGAACAACCAAGATGCGCCTATAAAAACCTTGGTGGCCTGCGCCTTTGAAGCGGATATCATGTGTCCAGATCAGCTGCGGGCATGGGTAGTGTTTTGGTCAAAAACCATCGACGCGCCGGTGATGAGAGCCATGCACGACACCATTAATGAACGTTTACACGCTTTCCTAGTAACGGTGCTGGCTAAGTCTTTACCGCAACACAATGAGCAACAATTAAGAGTGCTTGCGGTTGAATACAGCGCCTTGGTCGACGGACTTTGGTTAGACTGGAGTTTGAATGGCAATAACCAAGATGACAGCCTGTGGCAGACTATCCTTAATCAATGGCTTGAGCGGACCTTAGCCTTGGCTTAACCCGAGGCTTTTGGTACACGATTCTCTAACCAATGAAACAATACAACAATGACGCCGGTGAGGCAGATGTATACCCCTGCAATAAGCAATAGTGGTTCATAAATGCGGTAAGTTTCCTGGCGTATGATGGTGCCGACACCAAAAATTTCATACACGGTAATGGTGGCTGCTAAGGGGGTGGCTTTGAGTGTAAGCACCATTTCGCCAGCCAGTGTGGGCATAACGTTTTGCAAGGCTCTGGGTAACCAGATCCGGCGTAGCAATTGGAATCGGCTCATGCCACTGGCGATGCCAGCTTCTAGTTCGCCTTTGGGGACATTTTTAAAGGCACCACGCATAATCTCGCCTTCGTAGGCGGCTACACTTAAGGTAAAGGCAACAATGGCATAGGGAAACGCATCCCGTAAATAGGGCCAAATAAAGCTAGAACGAATGCCGTCCATATAAGGGAATAGGGAGCCAAGTCCGTAGTAGAGCAACCATAACTGAATCAATAATGGCGTGCCGCGAAAGGTGGTACAAAAGGCCCGTGCTGGTAGAGAAAATATTTTTGGGCCGGTCACTTGTGCCAAACCAATTGGGATGGCTAATAACATACCAAAAAATACCGCCATCACTAACAACTGGATGGTGAGCCATGTGCCGGAGAGAAGTTTAGGGGCGTATTCGCCTAGCCAATACCATTCCATGTTAATGTCCTAGGCTAGTCATGCCACGGCTAGAACGGCGTTCAAGCCATTTAAAGCAGAGGTTAGAAATAAGGGTGACGCTCAAGTAAATGGCCGCCGCAATAAGAAAGAACTCTAAATAATAACGTGTAGTGCCTGCTGCCACTCGCGTGGTAAGGGTCAGTTCTTGAAAACCTACTACGGCTAACAGAGCCGTGTCTTTGGTCACAATGAGCCACAAGTTGGACATACCTGGCAGGGCGAGAGGGATCATTGCAGGTATAGTAATGCGCCTAAATAGGGTCCAGCGTGACATACCAAAAGCCCTTCCCGCTTCTAGCTGGCCTTTGGGGATGGCTTGTAAGGCACCACGGATGACTTCCGTAGAATAAGCCCCTTGTACCACACCTAAAACCACGATGCCGGCAATTAAACCGCTAATATCGATGGGCCGGTAACCTAAACTCATGAGTACTTCATTTACTAGTGCGGTGCCCGCATAGTAAAGCAACAAAATAAGTACCAACTCAGGTACTGCACGTACCAAGGTGGTGTAAGTACCTAAGCAAAAACGAGTAACAGGCCCTCCATTGATTTTGCCCAATGCACCGGCAAAACCAATGGAGGTACCTAATAGGTAGGCGCCAATGGCAATTTCTAGCGTAGCTAACAATCCATAGAAGAGGTTGTCGCCCCAGCCCATGTCTGAAAACTTTAGAATGTTGAGAAATTCTAGAAATGCGTCCAAGGGAGGCCTTTTATTATAGATCCTGACCTTCGTCAGGATGACTGGTTTAATTAACCGCCGTAGATATCAAAATTGAAGAACGGCTTAGAGATCCTATCAAAGGTGCCGTCGGCACGAATTTGATCAATGGCCGCGTTGATCTTAGCTTTTAGATCTGAACCTTTGCGCAAACCTACACCTACACCCGGACCAAAGATGGCTACATCATGTAAGTCGCCTTTGATTTCACAACATTGGCCTTCGGTAGACTCTAAGAATGGCTGCATGGCCATGCTGTCACCTACCACTGCGTCAATACGACCTGAGAACAGGTCTTGGTTGTGCTCGTCGAAGTTTTGGTAAGACTTAATCGTCGCACTACCCATGTGGGCTTCAACATAGTTGGCGTGAGTGGTGGCTACTTGTACACCAATATACATACCATCTGTGCTGGCCGCGTCGGCGCTGATGTTAGAGTCTTTAGGCGCCACAATCACAGCAGGAGTGTTGTAGTATTTGTTAGAGAAGTCGATGGTTTTCATGCGTTCTTCGGTGATCGACATGGAGTTGATAATGGCATCAATTTTGTTCGATGTGAGGGCAGGGATCAGGCCGTCCCATGCGGTTTTAACCCATACGCAGTCTTCATTCATGGCCGCACAAATAGCGTCGGCAATCTGAATTTCCCAACCTTCAAGTTGGCCAGAGGCGCTTTCCGCAGAAAACGGCAGGTAAGGCGCTGGGTCTATGCCAATACGTATTTCAGCTTGACTTACACCCGCCACTAATACCAAGGAGGCTGCGGAGCCTAAGAGTACACTTTTTAATTTTTTCATAACTATTTTTCCTTTTTATTTTAATGGACACTGTTTACAAAGGCTCGACAACGAGCGCTTTCAGATTCGTTAAATACTTTTTGTGGGCTGCCTTGTTCTTCAATGCGGCCCTCGTGCAAAAATATGATTTGGTTTGACACGTCTCGCGCAAAACGCATTTCATGGGTCACCATAATCATGGTTTTTCCTTCTTCGGCAATGCCACGTATGACTTTTAATACTTCACCCACTAACTCAGGGTCTAAGGCTGAAGTTGGCTCATCAAATAGCATCATTTTTGGTTGCATGGCTAGCGCCCGAGCAATGGCAGCGCGTTGTTGTTGACCGCCGGATAAATGCATTGGATACGCATCTCGCTTATCCCATAAACCTACCCGGTTAAGTAACTGTTCAGCTTCGTCGATGGCTTGCGCTTTGTCTGTACCGAGCACATGTATCGGCGCTTCGATGATGTTCTTAATCACTGTTTGGTGTTGCCAAAGATTAAAGTTTTGGAACACCATACCCAAATTGGTACGTAGGCGTTGAATTTGTTTTTGCCGTTGGGCAGCCAGAATGAGGCCTTGACTGTTGTATTTAAATTCGATGGCTTCACCAGCAATGCTAATAGCACCCTGGCTGGGCATTTCCAGTAAGTTGAGACAGCGTAAGAAGGTGGATTTCCCAGAACCACTAGAACCAATAACAGACCATACTTCTCCGTCTTTTGCCTGCATAGAAATGCCTTTCAGAACTTCATTGTCACCAAAGGATTTATGTAAATCATGCACATCTAAGGCGATATTTACTTGCGAATGTTGGGGCATTGATCTAGCCTTGTCGTCATTATTATTATTGTACGATCGTTCAATAGTATTCAACGGCGATGTATTAGTCAACTACCAGCATAGGAAAAAACCATGTCTAAATATGGGTGCCAATCAATGTCTTTGCCATTACAACGCGTGCTCATGCGAGGCCCCAAAGGGAGCCTGCTGAATGCTGATGCTAAGCAATGGCATTACGGGCTAACCTTTGATGCTAATTTGGCGCTCGAGCAGTACCAAGCGTTTCGTGACTTAGTGCTCGCCTGCGGTACTGCCATCATTGACATTGAGGATGTAAACGATGGCTTGGCCGACGCGATGTTTACCCACGACCCGTCATTAATGAGCGATCATGGGGCCATCATCCTCAACATGGGTAAGCCGTTGCGTAAGGCAGAACCTGAATTACATGAGCAAGCATATATTAACGCCGGTATTCCTATTTTGGGCCGTGTACAGGCGCCTGGCCAAATCGAAGGAGGGGACTGCATTTGGCTGGATCAAAACACCTTGGTGGTAGGCCGTGGTTTTCGCTCTAATCAAGCTGGTATTGAACAGCTGCAAGCCATGTTGGCACCCTATGGGGTTGATGTCCTTGGTTTCGATTTGCCCGTTTGGCATGGCGCGGCAGCGTGTTTGCACCTAATGTCTGTGATTTCACCTTTGGCCCCAGACCTTGCCTTAATCCATGCGCCATTGGTGCCGACCGCTTTGTATCAACTGATGCAATCCAAGGGTATCGAGCTGATTGAGGCCCCTAATGATGAGTTTTTGGCAAGCAGTGGGCTTAATTTAAACGTGCTCCCCACAGCACCTAAAGATTGCATTATGATTGACGGCTTCCCCGCCACTAAAGCGGCTATGGAAGCCGCAGGTTGCACAGTTCAAATCTTTGCTGGAGATGCGCTTTGTATCGCTTGTGAAGGTGGGCCGACCTGCCTTACTCGTCCGGTGCTGAGGGCTTAAGTTGACATCAGGCGTTTTTAACGGGCAATAAAAAATTGATGTAGCGGTGGCATAACTTGGGCTACTTCAACACCTAATTGCTGGGCGGCGTGGGTGGGCCAGTATGGGTCGCGTAGCATTTCTCTTGCCAGCAACACAATGTCGGCTTGGCCGGTGACGATGATATTTTCGGCTTGATCGGCTTGCGTGATTTCGCCCACCGCCATACTCATTAAACCGGTACTTTGGCGTAGGTCTGCTGCCATGCCTACTTGTTGAGTGATGCCTCCATTAATCGAACCTCGGGCTGCAGGTGTGGCGCCGCCAGAGCTACAGTCTACTAAATCTACTCCAAGGTCTTTAAGCCATGTGGCTACTTGGATATTGTCTTGCACGGTTAAACCGCCTTCTACCCAATCGGTCATGGATAGGCGTACGGCTAATGGCAAATGTTGGGGCCAGACCTCTCTCACTTTTTGCGTGGTCTCCAATAAAAATTTAGCTCGGCCGCGCAAGTCTCCACCGTAGCCGTCGTTACGGGTATTGACCAGTGGGCTTAAGAAACTATGCAGCAAATACCCATGGGCGCAGTGGATCTCTAGCAATTCGTAGCCCGCTTCCACGGCGCGACCGGCTGCCGCTACAAAACCGTCTTGTACTCGGTCAATGTCAGTTTGTGACATTTGTTTTGGGGTTTTCCACAGGCGCGTACCGTCGTCGTCGAAGGGTGCGTCTGTCGGGCCTAAGGTGTCCCAACCGCCTTCGGCATCGGTGAGTTGTTGCCCGCCTATCCATGGGGGTGCGCTGCTGCCCTTGCGGCCAGAGTGCGCCAATTGCATACCGGCAACGGCGCCTTGGCTTTTAATAAACGCAATGATCGGTTTGAGCGCCTCAACCTGATCATTGTTCCACAGGCCCATACAAGCGGGTGTTATACGCCCTTCTGGCAAAACAGCGGTGGCTTCAGTAATAACTAACCCAGCTCCGCCTACGGCTTTTGAACCCAGCTGAGACATATGCCACGCTTGGGCTACGCCATCTATTGCGCTGTATTGGCACATGGGAGCCACACCAATACGATTACGCAAAGTGATGCTTTTGATGGTGAGGGGGCTAAAAAGGTAGGACATAATGCCGGCTCCAATGAAATGAGTTTGGGGTGTGGTGACCACTTAAAGTGACCATGACATGGCCAATGAATAAGGTCAATAGTTGGGTCGAAGCGTGATTAAAAATTTTGATTAATAGTTGCAAAAACAGAGGGTTAAGTTTTATCATCGAGCTTTTGGAGTTTACCCATGAACATCGCCCGTCATCAAACTAATGAGCGTACCAGTAAAGTTGTAGTACACAATAACGTGGCTTATTTATGTGGCCAGGTGGCTGCCGATGCCAATACCGACATTACCGAACAAACACAAACCATGTTAGCTAAGGTCGATGAGCTATTAGCCAGTGTTGGGTCAGATTCAACGCGTATGTTGAGCGCTACCATATACCTTAAAACCATGGATGATTTTGCCGCCATGAACTTAGTTTGGAATGCATGGGTACCCACGGGCCATGCGCCAGCAAGGGCCTGCGTACAAGCGGCCATGGCTCGCTCAACCTTATTGGTAGAAATTTCTGTGACTGCAGCCTGTTAGTGACCCTCTCCAAGCTTCGAAGGCCCGGTTGTTTATTGGTTAAAGCGCTTCCACCTCATGCGGCGCATGAGGTGGTCTTTAACAATAAATTGATGGAACAGTGCGGCACCAATGTGAGCTAACAACACCAGAATCAGTAATTTGGTTAAAATAGTGTGGGCGGTACGTGTAAGTAGATCATCAAAACTTTCTGGCATGGTAATGGTTTGAGCAAATAAGCTGGCGAAGTCAGCTTCTACGGCCATGGCCATGCCGGTGCCCACGACGCTCAGGATTAGTAGGTAGATGAGCTTGTGAGCCACGCTAGACATCCACGCCATGCGCGAGCCTTGTGGATTGGCAGACTCAGGCTTATTGCGTAACTTGATGTTTAAATACCTTAAGATCAGCAATAACCCTATAATTAAACCAAATAGGGCATGGCCTTGTAATGCAGATAATTTTTCGGGGTCTGAGTTGGGTGTGTGCTCTAGTAATATAGTGCCCTGCAGCAATGACAAAATGACCAGCACAGCCATGAGCCAATGTAATGCCACGGCGATGCGGTTGTATTGAGTGGTTGAGTTCATAAAATGGATTCCTTGGTGCCGATAAGATCTAGTATTTGTTGCGTTAAGACCTCTATTTTAATCGGTTGGTCGGTTTTTACGGTAATCAATTTACCAATATTTGCGGGCCCTAAGCTGGCCTCTATTTTGTATTCAGACAGCAGGTCGTAACCTAAGTTAGCCCGGCTACTATCTTGTGAGCCTTGCTTTTGCTGGCGTATTTGGATGCGCTCAAAGGCGGTTTCTGCGGGGCAGTGACAATACACTTCGATGATTTGTGCGGCGCTCGTACGTAACCATTGAGTGTCTGTGCCTGGCGTAGTGGTGGAAGCGGGGTGGTTCCAAAAGGTGCATAAAACTCCCATACCTAACTGCTTAGCCACCGCCACAAATACTTGGTCAGCACTCGTGCTTACATGGCGCCTTTGCTCGGCGTTAGTGGCGCGAAAAGCCAAATTTAGCGGTTCAAGAATAGTGTCTTTATCTAGCAGGGGCAGGCCTAAGCTGGCCTGCAATTGATTCGCTAGGCTGGACTTACCGCTAGCGGGTAAGCCACTGACAACAATATAAACGGCGGGTAAAGGCAGCATTATGGCTCCTTATGGATTATGGCTTGGTTAACCATTCTCTGCCTTTTAACATCAATTGCCAATAGATGGTCGGCATAGCCTTGGCTTTTAACCACCAAGCACTACGCGTGGGTCGAGTACCGTCTAACAACCACTTGGGAAAGGTGGGTAGCAACTTACCGCCATAACCAAACTCGGCCAGCACTATACGGCTGCGCGATACTGTGAGCGGGCAGGAACCGTAGCCATCGTAGCTTGCTGTTAACGGTTGCTGGGCAAGCATGCTTAACAGATTTTTAGCCACAACTGGCGCTTGTTTTCGAACTGCCGCTGCTGTTTTAGCGTTGGGGGTGTTGGCGCCATCGCCCAAACCAAACACATTGGGGAAGTCGGGGTTTTGTAGGCTTTCTTGATTTACCTTGACCCATCCAGCAGCGTCACAAATGGGTTGGTCCTGCATGAAGTCGTGCGCGGTTTGTGGTGGGCAGACATGCAACATGTCGAAGGTTTTATTTTCTTGGCCCACGACCGCGCCATCTTTGATGAGATTAAACGTCGCAATTTTATTTGGGCCGTCCACTTTTACCAGTTGGCTGTTAAGCTGCAAGTCGATAGCGTAGCCGCTCACGGTATCCATCAGCGCCGGCACGTAAGCCGGTACACCAAAGAGCACGCCGCCAGCGTTGTGAAACGCCACGTCAATATTACTTAGGGTGCCGCGTTGCTGCCACCAATCGGATGATAAATATAGGGCTTTTTGCGGTGCTCCCGCGCACTTAATCGGCATGGGCGGCTGAGTAAAAAGCGCGGCGCCTTGTTGTAACTCTTGTACTAACTGCCAGGTGTAAGGGGCAAGGTCAACACGATAGTTAGAGGTGACGCCATGTTGGCCTAAGGTTTCGGTAAGGCCCTCAATAGCCTCAAAGTCGAGTTTTAGCCCTGGAGCCACCACTAGAGCACGATACTCAACCGTTGCGCCGCTCTCAAGAATAACGCGATTTTGTGCAGCTTGAAATTCAGCTGCAGCGTCTTGGATCCAGGTCACTGCTTTAGGCATGACACTTTGGGTAGAGCGTAGGGTTTGTTGTTGGCTAAAAATGCCGGCGCCCACTAGCGTCCAGCCTGGTTGATAGGCATGGGTTTTAGAGGGTTCTATTAATGCTATCTGAAGTTGGGGTTGGCGTTTTAGCAAGCTGCTTGCAACGGCAATACCTGCAGCCCCTGCACCGACAATGCAGACATCATAGTTGATTTTTGGCATAGTGGGATCCTCTCAAATTGGCAAATG
Organism: Oceanospirillaceae bacterium; assembly: GCA_018647765.1. GTDB lineage: Bacteria > Pseudomonadota > Gammaproteobacteria > Pseudomonadales > Balneatricaceae > Njordibacter. The sequence goes on from JABGSN010000009.1 coordinate 36,020, forward strand.
TATATTTTGATATATATTTATAACTATACAGTATAAGGCAGTTTTAGCAAAGGCGAATATAGATGCAAGATGTTTGTGTTTTTTGTGGTTCTAGTGAGGGCCAAGATCCAGTTTATATGCAAGCTGCCAAGGCCCTAGGCGAGGCCATTAGTGAGCGTTCATTGGGGCTGGTTTATGGTGGCGCCCAAGTGGGTTTAATGGGCCAGGTTGCAGATGCGGTTTTAGCTGGTGGTGAAAAGGTGGTGGGGATTATTCCACAGTCGTTTGCTCACAAAGTCTCCCATGCAGGGTTAACGCAGTTACATGTGGTGGATTCCATGCACACCCGCAAGGCCATGATGTTTGAATTAGCGGGGGCATGTATTGCCTTGCCCGGCGGTTTTGGCACCTTAGAAGAGCTGACAGAAGTGTTAACTTGGGCACAGCTTGAATTTCATCAAAAACCCATTGGATTGCTCAACATTAATGGCTATTATGACGCCCTATTGGCGTTTTTTGACTATGCAGTATTGGCTGGTTTTATTAAGCCTAAACACTTACAGTTGTTAATCGTCGATGACGACCCCACAAAGTTATTGCAGCGCTTACAGGAATATAAACCACCTGCCCAGAGCAAGTGGTCTGATTAACTAGATTTATTCGAGACTTATACTATGATCGACACAAAAAAGTTTTACATTAACGGCGCTTGGGTTGCGCCTCTGGCCGCTACAGATCTAGACGTCATAGACCCGTCTACGGAACAAGTTTGTGCCACTATTTCTATCGGTGGCGCGGCCGACACCGACGCTGCAGTTGCAGCTGCTAAAGCAGCCTTTGAAAGCTGGAGTCAAACCCCTAAAGCTGAGCGTTTAGGTTTATTGCAAAAATTCCTTGAAATTTATCAGGCTCGAGCCAGCGAAATGGGTCAAGCTATTAGCCAAGAAATGGGCGCACCGATCGACATGGCTAATGCCTCTCAGGTGGGTACAGGTATTTGGCATACTAAAATATTATTACGTGAACTCGATAAGTTTGAATTTGAACGGCCTTTGAACGACCGTGCGCCAAACGACAAAATTATCTATGAGCCGATTGGTGTGTGCGCTTTGATTACGCCATGGAACTGGCCCATGAACCAAGTGACCTTAAAGGCTATCGCTGCCATGGCTGCGGGCTGCACCATGGTACTTAAGCCGTCTGAAATTTCTCCTTTGTCTGGTTTAGTATTTGCTGACATGATCCACGAAGCGGGTATTCCAGCAGGTGTGTTTAACCTAGTTAACGGCGACGGCGTAGGTGTCGGTTCTCAACTTACCAGCCATGCAGATGTCGACATGGTGTCGTTTACGGGTTCAACCCGTGCCGGTGCGTTAATCTCTAAAAACGCTGCCGACAGTGTGAAGCGTGTGGCCCTAGAGCTCGGTGGTAAAGGTGCCAATATCGTCTTTGCAGACGCCGACGAAAAAGCCATTGTACGTGGTGTAAGGCATTGCTTTAACAACACCGGACAATCTTGTAATGCGCCTACGCGCATGTTGGTCGAACGTAGCATTTACGATCAAGCGGTAGAAGCTGCAATTCAGGTGGCTGCTAAAACTAAAGTGGGCCGCGCTGCAGAGGCAGGCAATCATATTGGTCCTGTAGTTTCAGAATTACAATACAACAAAATTCAGGGCCTTATTAAAGTCGGTATCGACGAAGGCGCTCGTGTTATTGCTGGTGGATTAGGCAAGCCAGAAGGTCTAGAGACCGGGTATTTTGTTAAACCTACCATCTTTGCCGACGTTAACAATGACATGCAAATTGCCCGCGAAGAAGTGTTTGGACCCGTGTTATGCATGATCCCGTTTGACACCGAAGAAGAAGCTTTGGCAATTGCTAACGACACCGTTTATGGTTTGACTAACTATGTACAAACTCAAGACGGCAATAAAGCCAACAGAGTGGCACGTCGCTTGCGCTCTGGTATGGTGGAAATGAACGGTACGTCACGCGCCGCTGGAGCACCTTTTGGTGGCTACAAGCAGTCTGGCAATGGTCGTGAGGGTGGTGTTTGGGGCCTTGAAGACTTTTTGGAAGTGAAGTCCATTAGTGGTTGGACCAACGACTAAGCCTGTTTACGGTTTAGTCATCTTATTTGATCCAGCAAACCTAGATACTTATATCCAACTAAGGTTATAAATATGTATCTAGGCTTTTATTTTACCTGTTTAGAACCCCTCTATGCTTATTACATTGCCTGATTACCGCCGTATCTATTCCACAATTCACTCGTTATTGGTGGCCGATGCGGTTGATAGCCATGAAGCCAACTTTTTGTTTAGCGTATATGGCGCACAAATACTCAAACGCCATTACGGTATTGCGGCACAGCCGGTGGTGGGGTTTGCTGCGTATCACTTAGGTTTGCAAGCTAAAGTGTTGGCCTTTGGTGAGTCTCAAGGCGGCCGCTTAGAAAGCAATGACAGTCAGCACCATGCCTGGGTTGAGGCCGATGGTTGGTTGATCGATTTCATGGCGCCATTGTTCCCTGTGTTGGTTAAACGCGCCGGACAAGACGCTAAAATCGAGCCTTGGATGATGCAAAAGCCCATAGCGAAAGCCAAGAAATCACTAACCGAGTTGCAACATCAAGGTGATTTTTTTGTGTTAGAAAACGACACTTTGGCGAGCCAAAAGATGTCGGAGTTAGTTACCCAAAAAGCTCACATTCAGCGTGGTAAGTTGGCTGTAGATTGGTTTGTTAAAGCACCTAAAAAGATGCCGTCGCCGTTGAATGTAACCTATGAAGGTGCACAAGACGCTGGGAAAAAGAAACTGGTCGCTTATAAGAGTTTTCTTGTCAGCGGCGCTTGGTAACGGCGTGGCACTGTGACGTCTTACGCCACTCGTCTAGATAAGTTTGTGGGCCAACAGTTAGGCTGCAAAAAACGCCAAGTACAGCTGTTACTGGCTCAGGGTTTGGTCACCTTAGATGAGAAGGTGTGTTACCACGGCGAGCAGCTTATTGGCCAATTTTCGAAGGTAGAGGTTGACCTTGACGGTGAGCACAGAGTGCTTAGGCACAACAACCCAGTCTATGTAATGCTGCATAAACCCGCTGGCGTTGTAAGTGCTACGATTGATGATCAACATACAACCGTGTTGGATTTGTTGCCTCTGGAGCATCACAGTTTACACATTGCCGGGCGCTTAGACCTGAGTAGTACGGGCCTGCTGTTGTTAACCAATGACGGTCAATGGTCTCGCCAAATCACCCAGCCAGACACTAAGCTTGCTAAGTATTATAACGTTACCGTAGCGAACCCGATTACCCAAGCGCAAGTGGATGCTTTTGCACAAGGTATCTATTTTTCTTTTGAGGACTTAACAACGGCACCGGCGCAGCTACATTTACACACGGCGACTAGCGCCCAAGTTATTTTGCAGGAAGGTCGCTATCATCAGATCAAACGTATGTTTGGTCATTTTCGTAACCCCGTGCTGAGTATTCACCGAACCCAAATAGGCCATATTAAATTGCCTCAAAGCTTAGCAGCGGGGGATTATCGTGTGGTGTCAGATCCCATGGACTTTTGAACGTAATTTTTTAGTTTGGCCTTTTTGGGTCTTGCTATCTAAACGTCGAGTTTTAGAGCCTTTGGTGGGTTTGGTGGCAATTCTGCGTTTTTCTTGCACCATGGCAGCTTGGATGACTAAGGTTAACTGCTCTAACGCGGTTTGCCGGTTAGCATCCTGACTTCGGCTGGCCTGAGATTTAATGATGATTTTGCCAGAAGCGCTGATGCGGTGATCTGCCGTATTCAGGAGTTTGTGTTTGACGTAAGGCGGCAGAGACGTTGACGCGCGGATGTCAAAAAACAAATGCACCGCTGTTGAGGTTTTATTAACATGTTGACCACCGGCGCCTTGGGCACGAATAAACTGTTGCTCTATCTCGTGGGCAGGAATGGTGATGCGGTTGGATATCTTTAACATTCCCTATTATAAAGACTGTTGGCCCAATTGTGCTAATCAAAAGCGGCTAACCACATGTGCTTATCGTATCAGGTGCTTTTGTTGAAATGCTGGGCTAACTTTTGTGAGCCAGTAACTTAAGGCGCTGGTGACGACAAAGGCAAACAACAGGCGCAACCAAAGTACACCTGATAAATGGGCACCCAGTAATAACACCAATAAAGTATCCTCAATCAGACTATGGCAAAAACCCAGTAGCGCGAGGGAGGTGAAAATGTCTTTTTTGGAGACATGACCGGCATGAGCTTCTTTAATTAACAAACCGCCGCCAAAAGATAAACCCAAAGTTATCCCCACCAAGGTGATGGTAGTGGCCTCTTTGCCAATACCCATAAGTTTTAATATAGGTCGCAAAATCCATTGGATAACACGTTCAACGCCGATGGCTTTGAGGACCTTTAAGAAGGATAGCAGCACGATAATGATGATTTGTATCATCAGCAACGCTTTAATTTGGGCCAATCCCCACGGTATTAAACCGGGCGCAATAGGGTCTGGTTGCCATACCATTTGGGCAGGCTCTTGTAACCACTGGCCTTGATCGTATAACACATGCAGTAACCAAGCAAAGGCAAAGGCACCGAGCACACGTATGACGATGGCCGCACGCATTCTCATACCCGCAAGTTGGGCAATTTTGGTTTCAATGGGTAGGCCATGGGCCATGAGCAATAAGCCACTCAAAACGGTCATTTGAGCGATGGATAGAGGGGTGTCTAAGGGCAGCGAATACAGTACGATCATACCGCCGTAAATGTTAGTAGCTATGGTGGCAGCCCAGACTAACCCCATGCCTTCTGGCAGGCCTAGCAGCGCCATGAACGGGCCCAGCCATTGGCCTAAGAGGGCGACACCACCGAGTTCTTCTAACACCTTAACAATAACAATCACTGGCACCATGAGTTTAAACAGGGGCCAAGATACAGCCACTATATCGTCAAACAATTCTCGAAAAAATTGGCTTATGTGGAGCATATAAAGGACCTTTGACGGTGCTGCAATAGGGAGACGCGATGGTAACTGATTTTAGTCATTTTGTCTTTGCATTGACAGGGCCCTACAGAGGCTGCACTATCGCAGCCCTAACGCGATTAAATGGATGTAACTCATGAGTATAGCCTTACTGTGGGCATTGATTCCCACCTTCTTTTTTGTGTCGGTAACGCCGGGTATGTGTATGACTTTAGCCCTTACCTTGGGTATGACCGTGGGCATCCGCCGTACCCTGTGGATGATGCTAGGTGAATTGATTGGCGTTGGTTTAGTTGCGGTGTTGGTGGTGGTAGGTGTGGCTGCGTTGATTGTTCAATACCCTGAGCTATTTGTGGTACTAAAAATTGCCGGTGGTGGCTACTTGCTTTACCTCGGTATTCAACTGTGGCGCTCACGGGGAAAAATGGCTATTGATCTTAATGGCCGTCCTAAAGACACAGGCCGCTGGCAATTGGCCAGTCAAGGTTTTATCACCGCCGTTGCCAACCCTAAAGGCTGGGCATTTTTTATTGCCCTGTTGCCGCCGTTTCTTGACCCCACGCGGCCTTTACCCGAACAAATGGCCACGTTGCTGAGCGTCATACTAACCCTCGAAGCCTTATCCTTATTGGTGTACGCCTTAGGCGGCAAAAGCCTGAGTAAAGTGTTACAGAAAAGTGGTAACGTACGCCTCATGAACCGTATTGCCGGTACCATGATGATCGGTGTAGCGGCTTGGTTAGCTTTGGGCTAGATCAAAACAGTGTTAACATCAATCCAATAACAGCACAGCCTATGCTTGAATAGCCGGCGTCGATGACCTGTACTACACCAACCAGCGCAAATAAGTGTTGCATCATAAAGGAAACCACAAGGGCGCTGAGAAAGGCAATAATAAATGGCATTGGGCCACTTTTGTTCTTGCCATTTTCGTCTTTTAAATCGCTTTCTTTGATCCCCGCAGCGGACATCCAAGGCTTTGACAGGCTCATGTACCAAATAGCACCAAAGACGTAAGCTGCGGTAGCCGCTGCAAGTGTATTAAGCAATTCCATAGAAAGTCCTCACGTTGGTTAAGGTTAAACTATGGCAGGTTAATTGATGCTTTTCCAATGTCGCATGTTTATTGCTGGCGAGCTAACCAATACACCAATATACATCCACAAAACATAAAACCACTGGCAATACCAATGCTCAAACTGTAACTGCCACTCCATTGGGCCAATACACCGGCCATTGCGGGGGCGGCCATCTGGGCGACTCCGTATGATAGTGTCATTTTGCCCATCATTTTAGCAGGTCGAGTAGGGTAGTAACGGCCTGCCATAGTGAGCACCAAACTGACCACACCGATAAAGGTGGCCCCAAACAGCGCGGCTCCCACGAGTGTCCAAGTTAAAGTAGGGCTTAGCAGTGGGATTAACATGCCTGAAAACTGCAAAATAAAGGCCGCGAGAAGGGCGTTGAGATCGCCAATCCTACGGGCAATGAGATCCCATACTATACAAGCCGGAGCGGCGGCAATGCCGATGACCATAAACACCACCATGCCCATGCCTGGTTCCACGGACATTAGTTCTACGTGGGCGACGATGAAGGTTGCGATGATGGCATAACCGGTGCCAGCGCAAAAATAGGCCAGCATAAATACCCGTAAAAATGTTTTGGAGGGCGGCTGGTCCTCCAGCTTTGAGCCATCTACCGCGTAGCCGCTAACATCAGGTTTAGGTAGCCATAACCATGCTGTAACGGCCAACAGACTGCCTGCGGCCGTGAGCCAAAACCATTGTAGCTGCCAGTTGAGGTAGGGTTCGAGCAGGTAAACGAACAGCGCAGAAAGAAAAATTCCAGCACCCATACCCATAAAGTGGATGCCTAGTTCGGTACGTAACTTGTGCCTGAGCAGCCAATGCATGACTAGGCCCGAGCCCAGTAGCAGGCCAGCGGCACTACTGAGACCAGCGAAGAACCTGAGTAGACTCCACAACCAAAAGTTTTGTGTTAAACCTAGGCCTAGCGTTGTTATCAGTGCCACCACGAGGCCTAAGCGATAGAGACGGTCCTTGGTGTTGAGGTTGCTTATACTAGCCGCGATAAGGGCGCCGCAAAAATAACCTAAGTAATTAAAGGCCGCTAACCAGCCCCCTTCGGCGATGCCTAGTCCGGCTTGATCTTGCATCAACGGCAACATGGGTGTGTAGGCAAAGCGGGCAATGCCCAGCATTAATACAAGGCTGGCGATACCAGCACTGAGTACTTTAAAACGTTGGGTACGCAAAGAGTCAAGATGAGACGCGCTAGGAGACATAGTCTGAGTTAACACTTTTAAGGTGAGAATGATCATTATGAAGAGGCGCTCTACACAATACAACGTAGACATTCCTCTAACACAGTGGATATAGCTCCCACGCTTGGGCTAAACTTGAAACCTAGCCCCTAAATCAGCTGGAACGAATCATCGACGACGCAAACAACATTAAGCCAGATGGCGCCACTTTTGGCAGAGCTTTAACAGGAATAGGTGTTAACCTGTTAGTAGACGACATGAGCCGCACTTTGAGCTTTCTGCAGCAGGTATTAGACCTTAAGCCAGTTTATGCAGATACGGACTTCGCTATCATGCGCCATGACAACATGGAATTTATGTTACACAGCGACGCTAGTTATCACAGTAATCCGCTGTTGGGGTTGCTGAAACAAGGTGCGATGCGAGGCACGGGTGTGGAATTGCGGCTTTACGGGATTGATCCCGACGCTGCAGTAACTCAAGCCCAAACGTTGGATTACTACGTGTTACAAGAAGCCACGGATAAACCCCATGGTTTGAGAGAGGCCTACATTTTGGACCCCAATGGGTATATTTGGGTGCCCAGTGTTGCCATACATCATGACGTCTAGTTCAACCCTTTCTAAAACCCGTGGGCAAACCGTATTTTCAGGTTTTTTCTTTGCTTATTTTGCTTGTTATGGGGTGGTGTTGCCATTTTTGCCTTATTGGATGGTAAGCCGTGGGCTGGATGCAAGCCAAGCGGCACTAATCCTGAGTTCTGCGTTCATCAGTAAAGTGTTTTTTGGCATGGGCGTGGGTGCTTTAGCTGATGCTACCGGCCATAAGAAGCGTTGGATTTTAGCGCTGTCAGTAGTGACCTTGGTGGGTTTTTCAGTGTTCGTACAGGTGCAAACGTTTTGGCCTATGTTACTCACTTGGTTTGTAGTGGGGGCCTTACAAACCAGCCATATTCCTATGGTCGACGGATTAGCCATTGCCACCGCAAGGATCGGCAAGCTTAACTACAGTAGTGCTCGGTTATGGGGTTCGGTGGCCTTTATTGTGTCGTCAACTTTGAGCGGGCTCTACATTGCTGCTTATACCATTGAGGCTTTTCCAGCCTTATTGTTGGTTTTAGCTGCGGCTGTAGTGGTGTCGGTTTTGCCTTTGCCGGATCTTCGTCCCCAGTCTAAACCACAACGTAAGTTGGCGTTTTTAGAGTTGTTTAAACTGCCTGGTTTTATTGCTGTGGTGGTGGTTGGCGCCTTGGTACAAGCGAGTCACGGCGCGTTATATGCCATAGGTACCTTGCATTGGCTCAACACGGGTATTAGTGAATCGGTGATTGGTCTATTGTGGGCACAAGGCGTAGTGGCAGAAGTAATGTTGTTTGCTTTTGGCTTTTGGCTGATGAGAAAAATGGGTGTGCGGGGCTTGCTTTGGTTGGCCGTTGTGGGCGGCTCAATCCGTTGGATAGTTATGGGTTTCCCCATTGATATTGCCGGCTTGTTTGGTTTGCAAATGCTGCATGCATTTACTTTTGCAGCCACTCACCTGGCGATGACCCAGTACATCACCCACAAAGTACCCGACCAGCTTACAGCCTCGGCCCAAACGTTTTATGATGCCTTAGCTATGGGCGCATTTATGGGCGTCACCATGACCCTAGCCGGTATTTTTTATAACGTTATGGAAGGGCAGGTGTTTTGGCTAATGGCCCTTTTGTCCATCGCTGCGGGATTGGTTTTGGGCCGCAGCAATAGCAACTAATAATCAGGACTGACTTATGAATTTAGCTCACCTGTATGAAACCTTGTCGTTTATTCACCTATGCTAGACATGGCAAGGAGTAAATTTTTAGCTAAACGAATGTACCAATATACCAATGCGATTTTCATGGGGGTTAACCCCTAATCCATGGCCTGTGGGTAAGGTAAAGTAGCCATCGGTTGAACGCACGGCATTTTCTGGGTCATAGTGCTCATCGATGTAGTTACCAGCGGTCCATACCGCTTCTAACAGATTCGGTTTAACTGTGGCCCCCATGTGTAAAATAGCCGCCGATAAAATATCGCCCCCCCAGCTGTCTTCACAGGTATGGGGAAGGCCTCTGGCTTCACAAATGTCCCGCATAGTGGCCATGGCATTAAGCCCGCCCACACGGGTGAGTTTTAGGCCAAAGCCGTCACATACGTTACCGCCAATGGCCCGTAACATGTCATTAATACCCTCAATGCTTTCGTCTAGGGCAATAGGGTGAGACATTTGCGGTCTAATATTAGCCACCTCTTCCATGGTGTTGCAGGGTTGTTCAAACAAAAATGGAATATGCTGGCAGGCCAAACTCAGTTGCATGGCTTGACTACCGGTCATGCCACGATTAGCGTCAACGACCAAACGAACACGCTTACCTACGGCCTCCCAGACTTTGTGAACCACTTCGATGTCTTGCGCCACGTCACGGCCACCCACTTTAATTTGTAAGCGTTGATAACCTTGAGCAACCTTATCTTTGGCTTTAGCCGCCACGTCTTCTGCAGAGCCTTTGCTGATGGCAAAGTAGGCGGGTAGGCGCTCGTTTTCTGCGCCGCCTAATAAGTCGCACACACGCACTTTGTAGTGTTTGCCTATAATGTCCATGATGGCAAAATCTAGCGATGCTTTGGCATAGTTGTGGCCGTTGAGGTGTTGGTGCATATGCCGTTGTAGCAAAAGTGGCTGTAAACATTCACGACCAATGAGTGTCGGTGCCAGATGGCACAGCGCCGCTCGAGCACCGAGAGCGTGTTGGGGTTGGTACACCGGGCCTAACGGTGACACTTCACCCCAGCCGATTAAGCCGGTATCTGAAACCACTTTGACGATAGTGGCGTCAATGGACGTCAAGGACATAGTGGACATCACATAAGGGCCATCCACAATGGCTTGGTCTTTTTGGTAAATGTGTATTTCTGCAATCTTCATATCCAACTCCGTAGTGTGCGAACAGTGATAGCTTATAGATTTGACAATAACACACTTGACACTAGTGTCAATATTTATGACACTGGTGTTATATGCGATACGATATAACCTAATAAAGGATGACTATGAAACCCACTGCAGGCCGTTCCCAGTGGCTTGATGCCGCCTACGACGTGTTGCTTGAAGCCGGTGTAGGCGCCATTAAAGTGATGCCTCTGGCTAAAGGTTTAAATGTGTCCCGGACCAGTTTTTATTGGCACTTTAAAGACAGGGCCGAGTTGCTTGATGCTTTGGTGCTGCGTTGGCAGGAAAAAAACACCGGTAATTTGGTCACTCAAGCGGGTTTGTTTGCCGCTTCTTTATGTGAATCTATGCTCAACGTGATGGATTGTTGGAGCGATAGTGATTTATTTGATGCTCAACTAGATCAAGCTATTCGCTACTGGGCACGTACAGACCCTCAGCTACAAGTTCAATTAAATCGAGCAGATGCGCAGCGGCATGAAGCTATAAAGGCCATGTTTATGAACCATGGTTTGGCAGCTGCCCAAGCCGAAGTGCGAGCCATGACCGTGCTCTATACCCAAGTGGGCTATATTGCTATGGCAATAAAAGAGCCTTTGACGTTAAGGCTTTCGCGTATTGCAGACTATTGCGAAGTCTTTACCGGCCAAAAACCCACCACTGTGGAAATGCAACGTTTTAACAGCCGTCATAAAATGGTACCTACTGATGTCCTCTAACGATCCCTTATTACAGTCCTATCAGCTCAAGCACCTTACCCTTAAAAACCGCATTATGATGACGTCCCATGAACCGGCATACCCAGAAAATGGCATGCCCAAGGCGCGTTATCTGGCCTATCACTTGGAACGCGCCAAAGCCGGCGTTGCGCTGACCATGACGGCAGGTTCAGCCACTGTTTCTAAAGATAGTCCACCGGTATTTAATAATATTTTGGCCTATAAAGATGAGGTGGTGCCTTATTTGCGCGATATGACCGACGCCTGTCATGAACATGGTTGTGCAGTGATGTTACAGTTAACCCACCTTGGCCGCCGTACCGGTTGGAATAAAGGTGACTGGTTACCGGCCGTGTCACCATCCCACCGACGCGAAGCGTCACACCGAAGCTTCCCCAAAAAAATTGAAGATTGGGACATCGAGCGCATTATTAGAGATTATGCCGATGCTGCGGAGCGTATGTACGCAGCCGGCTTAGACGGTATAGAGCTACAAGCCTATGGCCATTTGATGGATCAGTTCTGGTCGCCGTTAACCAATACCTTAGACACGCCATACGGCGGTTCGTTAGACAACCGTATACGCTTCACCTTAGAAGTACTGCAGGCGATTCGTGATCGTGTAGGGCCCAAGTTTATTGTAGGCGTGCGCTACACTGCAGACGAAGCCTTTGCTGGCGGCATTAACCCAGCCGAAGGCATCGCTATTTCTAAAATTTTGCGTGATACCGGTCATGTTGATTTTCTTAATGTGATTCGTGGGCGCATTGATACGGATGCGGCCTTAACCGATGTAATTCCCATCATGGGCATGAAAAACTCGCCTCACCTAGATTTTGCGGGTGCCGTGCGCGAGGCAACAGGCTTCCCTGTATTTCATGGCGCTAAAATCCCCGACGTGGCCACTGCCCGCCATGCCATAGCCGCAGGCAAGTTGGATATGGTGGGCATGACACGGGCACATATGGCGGACCCGCATTTGGTACGTAAAATTATGCAGGGTAAGGAGGCCGATATCCGACCCTGTGTTGGTGCCAATTATTGCTTAGACCGCATTTACCAAGCTGGCGACGCCTTGTGTATTCACAATGCGGCGACGGGCCGAGAGCTCACTATGCCCCATGACATCGTTAAAGCCGCTGTGCGTAAAAAGGTGGTGATTATTGGTGCTGGCCCTGGAGGCTTAGAAGCTGCAAGAGTGGCCGCTGAAAGAGGTCATCACGTGGTTGTATTAGAGGCCGCAGCACAGCCGGGTGGGCAGATACGGTTGACGGCTCAAAGCCCACGCCGCACAGAAATGTTGTCTATTATTGATTGGCGCATGGCGCAGTGCCAGGCCAAAGAAGTTGAGTTTAAGTTTAATACATGGGCCGAGGCCGATGACGTTAAAGCGTTGAGCCCAGATGTGGTCATCGTAGCTACGGGGGGTATGCCTGATATCGACGTGCTGAGCCATGGTAATGAGTTGGCAGTGTCAAGTTGGGATATTCTCTCTGGCGACGTGAAACTCGGCAACAATGTGCTCATTTTTGACGATGCGGGTGATCATCCAGCACTTCAGGCCGCAGAATTGTTAGCTAACACGGGCGCTAAGGTGGAAGTGATGACGCCTGATCGAAGTTTCTCGCCTGAAGTTATGGCCATGAACTTAGTGCCCTATATGCGCAGCTTACAAGACAAGGATGTAACCTTCACCGTGACGTACCGTGTGGACAGTGCGCGCCGTGTTGGGGATCAAATTAAGGTCACGTTAACGAGCGACTATGGCAGTGTTAATAAAACGCGTTTGGTGGATCAATTGGTTATTAATCACGGCACTTTACCCTTAGATGAACTTTATTTTGAGTTAAAACCAGACGCGTCTAATCAAGGTGAGCTTGATCAAACCGCCTTCATAGAAGGTTTGCCGCAAACTAGCGTGCGCAACTCCGAAGGCCAGTATCAGCTGTTTCGAATTGGCGACGCCGTAGCGGCCCGCAACACCCATGCGGCTATCTATGATGGCTTGCGCTTAGCCAAGGATATTTAATGCGTTAGCATAGATAAATGGCTAGTATCTATTACTCGATGAGCACGTATGATGATAAATACGGTATGGATGGAATGACACTGGGGCAGCAACAATGCAAGCACTGTTAATTAACAAAGATGACACGGGTTATACGGCTCAATTAGGCCAAATCGAAGCAGCGCAGTTACCTGAAGGTGACGTGTTGATTAAGGTGGACTATTCAACCCTCAACTACAAAGACAGCTTAGCCATTACCGGCGCATCGCCTGTGGTTCGTAGCTTTCCTATGGTGCCAGGCATAGACCTTGCAGGCACCGTAGAGCACAGTGATCACACCGACTTTAAGGCGGGTGACAAAGTCGTGTTGAACGGCTTTGGTGTGGGAGAAGGGCATTGGGGTGGGTTAGCTCAGATCGCACGGGTTAAAGGCGACTGGCTGGTGCCATTGCCTAACGCCTTCACGCCTAAACAAGCGATGGCTATAGGCACCGCAGGCTACACTGCAATGTTATGTGTAATGGCCCTAGAGCAGCACGGCGTAACACCAGACAAAGGCGAAATTTTAGTCACCGGTGCGGCCGGTGGTGTGGGCAGTGTTGCAGTGAGTTTGCTCGCCAAGTTGGGGTATACGGTGGTGGCCTCTAGTGGTCGAGCAGAAGAAACGGACTATTTATTAAGCTTGGGTGCCACTCAGGTATTAAAGCGCAGCGAACTGTCGGAAAAATCCAGGCCGCTGGCGAAAGAGCGTTGGGCTGGGGCCATTGATGTTGCGGGCAGCCATACCTTGGCCAATATCTGTGCTTCTATGAAATACGGTGGTACCGTGGCTGCCTGTGGCTTAGCTCAAGGCTATGACCTTCCTGCCACGGTAATGCCATTTATTTTACGCGGTGTGACCTTAGCAGGTATTGATAGTGTTTATCGCCCCAAGGCCGACCGAATTGCTGCATGGAACCGGTTGGCGCAAGACCTAGATGTTAGCCATTTAGAACAAATTATGACCGAAATAACCTTAGCCCAAGCGCTAGAAACGGCGCAACAGCAAATTGACGGGCTCACCCGTGGTCGTTTTGTCGTTAAAGTTAACCCATAAGAACTGTTTAACATGAATTCAATTAGCCGATACCCTGTGCCAGAACTGGCCGACTTCCCAGAAGACATTAAGCACCGAGTAATGGCTGTGCAGGAAAAGGCAGGCTTTGTGCCTAACGTGTTTTTAGCCATGGGCCATCGGCCTGATGAGTTACGCGCCTTCATGGATTACCACGACGCGTTGATGAACAAAGAAGGGGGCCTTAGCCAAGCCGAACGTGAGATGGTTATTGTGGCCACCTCCAACGACAATGGCTGTTTGTATTGTGTAGTGGCCCATGGCGCGGTATTACGCATACGTGCAAAAAATGCGCTAGTGGCAGACCAAGTGGCCATTAACTACTTAAAAGCTGATATTAGTGAGCGCCAAAAGGCCATGCTGACCTTTGCTCTTAAAATCTCCAACAATGCCCAAGCTACCAGCGATGACGATTTCGCTGTCTTGCAAAGCCATGGCTTTAGTGAGGAAGATATCTGGGATATTGCCGCTATTACTGCCTTTTTTGGTTTGAGTAATCGCATGGTCAATTTTGCCTCTATGCAGCCTAATGTTGAGTTCTACAACATGGCACGTGACATTTAAGGTCGATTTAGCTGGCCTCAATCTCCTCGTTCTCCCATTTGTGACTGGGTTAAAGTGGTACAGAAATAGCTCTCAAAAACATCAATTTGAATCAAGTTTCAGCATTAGACTTTAGTCGTAAGAATAATGTTCGCTATTTCATCATTTTGTGTGGTCAATACCTGTTGCTTTGCTTTATAACGCGTTACTCTATTGCGACCTACCGATACTCCTAACCGACATAGTGCGGATGCCTTAAGCGGTAGGCCATTTTTATTGCTAACCCGATTGCTAATAGCAAGGAATACCTTGATGCCTGAGTCTTTAAAAGACAGCGCTATGCGCTACCATACACACCCCACGCCCGGGAAACTGTGTATTCAACCGACCAAACCTTTAGCCAACAAACGTGATTTATCGAGAGCGTATTCACCCGGTGTGGCATACGCTTGTGAGTCCATTGTAGAAGAAGAGTCCATGGCTGCAGCGGTAACGGCGCGAGGTAACCTAGTAGGCGTTATTACCAACGGCACTGCGGTGTTAGGTTTGGGCAATATTGGCCCATTAGCCTCCAAGCCTGTGATGGAAGGCAAGGCGGTATTGTTTAAGAAATTTGCCAACATCGATGTATTTGACATTGAAATTCAAGAAAACGAAGTCGATAAGCTAGTCGATATCATTGCCTCCTTAGAACCGACCTTTGGTGCCATCAACCTAGAAGACATCAAAGCGCCCGAGTGTTTCTTAGTTGAGAAACAGTTGCGCGAACGGATGAATATTCCAGTGTTTCACGACGACCAACATGGCACCGCTATTGTTGCCGCCGCGGCTGTGTACAACGGTTTACGGGTGGTTGAAAAGAGCATCAAAGACATTAAAGTGGTTGGCTCCGGTTCTGGTGCTGCCAGTATTGCCTGTTTAGATTTGTTGGTGAGTATGGGGTTACCCCGTGAACAAGTTACTTTGGTAGACCGTTCTGGCGTGATCTATAAAGGCCGCGAACAGGGCATGAACCCGTGGAAAGAAAGCTACGCCCGTGAAACTGACGACCGCACCTTAGCGGATGCCATCGCTGGCGCCGATTTATTTATGGGTTTATCTGGCCCAGGGGTCTTAACCCAAGATATGGTGAAAACTATGGGGCCGAAACCCCTTATTTTGGCTATGGCCAACCCGACACCAGAAATTATGCCAGAATTGGCCATGGCCGTGCGGCCTGATGCCATCGTGGCAACCGGCCGTTCGGACTACCCCAACCAAGTTAACAACGTCTTGTGTTTTCCGTTTATCTTCCGAGGTGCCCTCGATTGTGGTGCCACTACCATTAACGAAGAAATGAAGATGGCCTGCGTTAAAGCCATTGCAGATTTAGCCTGTAAAGAGGCCACAGACGTCGTAGCCGAAGCCTATGCAGGCGAAGATTTCCGTTTTGGGCCAGAGTATTTGATCCCTAAACCATTTGATCCGCGCCTTATTGAAGAAGTGCCTATTGCCGTGGTGAAGGCGGCCATGGAAAGTGGTGTGGCGACTCGGCCGATCGAAGATTTAGATGCTTATCGTGTAAAGTTGCAGGGTTACGTTAACCAGGCTGGTTTATTCATGCAGCCCATGATCGAAAAAGCCAAGCAGGGCCCTCAGCGCCGTATCGTATATGCCGAAGGCGAAAACGTTGACGTACTTATGTCCATGCAAGCGATGGTCGACGAAGGCGTAGCTAAACCGATTTTGATTGGCCGACCAAGCGTCATGCAGGCCACCATTGATCGATTAAGCTTACGCTTTAAACTGGGCGAAGATGTAGAGGTGTTCGACCCCATTGATTGCGACTCACACAGCCGCTACTGGCAGCACTATCATAATAAAGTCGCTCGCAAAGGCACCTCGATAGAGACGGCTAAACAGGAAATACGCACTAATACCACGGCGTTGGCCTCGGTGATGGTAGATTTGGACGAAGCTCACGGCATGATCTGTGGCAAAGTCGGACGTTTTGATACCCACATTAAGACCTTATTTCAGGTGTTGGGCAGAAAAACCCCAGATACCCATGTGTCTACCGTGTGTGCCTTATTATTACCGAGCGGGCCGTTGTTTTTGGCCGATGCTTTTTTAACGGTTGACCCAACCGCAGAAGAAATTGTGTCCACCACTGAAGACAGTATGCGCTTTGTACGCCAGTTTGGTATTAAACCCAAGGTTGCTTTGTTATCACACTCTAACTTTGGCACCTCGAGTGATCCCCAGGCTCATAAAATGCGCAGTGCATCGGCGACCTTGCGGGAACGTTACCCTAACGAGGAAATCGAAGGTGAAATGCACTCGTATACGGCATTGAATGAAGAGTTGCGTCAGGCCATCTTCCCGGACTCAAAGCTGACCGGACAGCCTAATTTGTTGATCATGCCTAACCTAGACACGGCCAACATTACCTTAGGTTTGATTCGTTCACTTACGGATGCCTTGCTGATTGGACCGTTTGTTCATGGTTTAGCAAAACCTGCCCACATTGTAATTCCTTCGGTGACTGGCCGTGGCATGTTCAACATGAGCGCCATTACTGCAGCCGATGTAGAGCTGCATTGCGAAACTAACGAATGTAGCGTTTAAACCGAGAGCTCTCTCGATCCGGTTTCCACGCTCTGCGTGGGAGCCGTTCCATACCCTGTGGCTAACAATATCTGCTTTAGCACTATCACGTTATGCGTAAGCTGCTCGTCATCACAGCCCGAGAACCCTAAACAAAATCCGCTTGGGCCATGGTCTGCATAGTGTTTGGAAAGGGCAAAGGTAGTAACGCCATGGTGTTTTAGATCGACTACGATGGCTTGGTCATCTACTGTGTGGCCGTCTGGAGACTGATGGCAAAAGGCGACCAAATGCATGCCCGAATCAGGTGAAGTGACATACAGCCACTGGCTTAAGTGTTGGTTAATTAAACCACAAAGCACATCGCGGCGGTGGCGATACAACCTGCGCATACGGCCAAGGTGAGGGTTAAAACTACGGTCGGTTAACAACAAGCTTAAGGCCGGTTGAATGTGCAGTGAGGCCATGCCCCCCAACTCTTCCTGAGCACCTAACACCGCGTCAATCAGCGGTTCTGGTAGCACCAGATAACCGAGTCTAAAACCTTGAAACATGAGTTTAGAAAAACTGCCAATTAAGATCACCTTTTGGTTCTGGTCGAGGCTCATTAAGGCATCGGTCTTGTGCCTTTCATAGGTGAATTCGCTGTCGTAATCGTCTTCTAGCAACCAACAGTTTTGGTTTTGTGCGTGGTTGAGCCAGGCTAATTTACGTGGCCCGCTCATGGCGATCCCTAAAGGATATTGGCGGCTAGGGCTAATGATGGCTAACTTAGTCTGTGGCGCATTGTTAGCGGGCAACTGGGCACCTTCCTGGTCCACTTCAAGCCAGCGTGGGGTTAAACCTAGGCTATGGATAACCTGCCTTTGTAATGGGTAGCCAGGATTTTCCATATACACGCGATCACCAGACTGCATTAATGCCTTGCTGATTAACGACAACGAGTCGCGCTGGCCCGCGGTAATGACAATTTGTGATGGGCTGCAGTAAACACCACGGGTCATATACAGGTAATGGCTTAAACTGCGGCGCAAATTTTCATAACCACCCAGGTGCACGTCTTGTAATAAACTCGGTTCTGGGCATCGCCAGGCTTTAGCAAGGCAGCGTGCCCATAGCGGAAACGGGAAGCTACGGGCATCTGGCCCAGAGCTAAAACCAACACGAGTGTTGGAGGTTGGTTGGGTGGTCGCCAAACCACCCCCAATTAATAAAGGTTTGGTTTTGCCTTGCTGTAACGCTGCTGGTAAACCGGTATTGACAAAAATACCAGCACCTTGGCGGCTAATGAGTAGGCCTTCGGCGAGTAATTGTTGGTATGCACTGGTGCAGGTGGTACGCGACACACCCATGTCTACGGCGAGTTGCCGGCTAGAGGGTAATCTGCTGCTGGGTAATACCCGCCCGGTAACAATGAGCAACCGCAGCTGTTGAACCAGCTGTTGGTACAGCGGCTCGGCCGCATCGGCTGACAGACTTACAAGGTTTTCTAATGGTATATGTGGGTGGTTATTGGTCATAAAAATTGGCTATTAAAAAGTAATCAATATTGGCTATATTATATAGCCAGTTGTTGATTTATATTGCGCCTATTGCTGTCATTAATCAAACTTTGAGTCCCTAACATGAGCCAAAATAAAGTTACCGCCCGTACCCAGATTAAACGTGGATTAAAACGTGCAGAATATGATGTGGATAAAGTACATGCCATTATCGATGAAGCGCTGATTTGCCATGTTGGGTTTTTGGTTAAGAGTCAACCGTTAGTGATCCCTACCTGCCATTGGCGTGACGGCAATAAAATCTACTGGCATGCTCATAGTAAGGCTCAAAACGTCAATGCGCCCGAGTCTACAGAAACGTGTATGACCATTACGCTTTTAGACGGCTTAGTGATGGCACGCTCGGCCTTCAACCACTCGGTAAATTACCGTTCGGTAATGATTTTTGGTAAACCCCAAGATATCACCGATGCGGCTGAGAAAGAGCGCCAGCTAAAATTGATGGTGGATAAGTTTTCGCCTGAGCGCTGGGATCAATTACGCCCCATTACAGACACCGAGGTTAAGGCGACGGGCGTGCTGATGATGGATTTAGATGAGGTGTCTTGCAAGGTGCGTTCTGGCCCTGCCGTTGATGAACCCGAAGACGTTAGCTGGCCAGTTTGGGCAGGCGTATTACCTATGACCAGTGAGTTTGGAGCGGCACAAGAGAATCCGGACACTTTGGCTGGTTATGAAGTTGCTAAGTTGCCAGCTAATCCCTTGCAGCGTTAATGCACTTGTGAGATCTTATTGCTGTGCTTATTTGATGAGATGTATTAATGTCCAAGTTGCAGTTTACAAAAGCCTTTACCCAACAAGAACCTATTCCAGAAGCTGCCAAGCAAAGGGTAATGGCGTTATTAGATTCAGGCCGGTTACACCGTTATAACACGGTTGGCGCCGAGGTTTCTGACGCCGCTTTGCTGGAACAGCAGTTTGCCCAGTACCAAGGTAGAAAATACTGTTTAGCCTGTACTTCTGGTGGTTATGGCTTACACATTGCCCTGCGCGCCATGGGCCTGGAGCCAGGCGACGCGGTGCTGACCAATGCCTATACGCTAGCACCGGTACCCGGCGCTATTCATGCGGCTGGTGGTGTGCCGGTATTGGTGGAAATTGACGACCATTATCATCTGGATTTGGCAGACCTTGAAGCGAAGGCAAAATCTAGCCAAGCCAAAATATTGCTGTTGTCGTTGATGCGTGGCCATATTCCCAATATGGACCGGCTCATGGCGCTGTGTAGCGACCTAGGCATACAAGTATTAGAAGACTGTGCCCATACCATGGGAGGCTCTTGGCGGGGGGTAAAGTCGGGCAATTTTGGCCAGGTGGCGGCGTTTAGCCTGCAAACCTACAAACACTTAAATACCGGTGAGGGTGGGTTAGTGGTGACCGATGATGCGGACATTGCAGCCCGCTTGATTATGCATTCGGGTTCCTACATGTTGTATCAACGCCATGGTGCCTCGCCACCGGCAGAGGTGTTTGAAAAAATCCGATTAACCAGTGCCAATATGTCCGGCCGTATGGATAATATCCGCGCGGCGATTGCTGTGGCCCAGTTGCCGTCTTTGGACCACAATTGTCAGCGCTGGAACCGCCGGCACCAAATTTTAAGCCAAGCCATTAATGCGATTAACGGTTTGGATATTCCGGCTCGGCACGCTGATGAATCTTATGTGGGCAGCTCGTTGCAGTTTCGTGCAACCGGACTTTCAATACATCAAATCCCAGATTTTATAGCCGCTTGTGCTAACCAAGGTGTAGAGCTTAAGTGGTTTGGCGAAGCGCAACCTAACGCCTTTACGAGCCGCTACGACAGCTGGCATTATATAGACCCGATGCCACATCTGCCGAACACTTTACGGGCGTTAGAGAAAACCATGGACCTACGGGTGCCACTAACTTTTGACCATGACGACTGCAGGGTTATTGGCGCAGTGATTGAGCAAGTGATGCTTGAATTCACCGACAACTAGGCCATTGTTACTCGGTTGCTGGCTCGGTTGCAAAACCAGAGCCAGCAGATAGAGGGTTGAGACAGGTTGTTAAGCCTTAGGGCGTACACCTTTAGGGTCATAGAAGCCCCGCAGGCTAGCTTGGGCCGAATACCGCTTTAAGGCAATTTCGATCTCGAAGGTGGCCTTGGAAATACGAATAGGCGAAAGGTTGGGCGAGTTGACATAACCCATACCAATGGCACTGCCGAGCGCGTGGCCATACATGCCCGAGGTGAGGTAACCCACAATGTCGCCATTCATGATAATAGGCTCGTTATGAAACAACATGGCCTCTGTATTGTCTAGTTTAAACTGCACTAAACGGCGTTCAGTTCCGTTGGCCTCTAGTTGTTCTTTATAACCGTTGATGCCGATGAAATCACCTGCATCCGGTTTGGCAGCCCAGTTTAGGCCCGCTTCAAACAAGTTATCTTCTGGGCCCACATCGTGACCCCAGTGTACAAAGCCTTTTTCCATGCGAGCGCTGTTGACCGCATGCATACCCACATTGCGTATGCCAAAGTCGGCGCCTGCTGCCATTAATGCGCGGTAGACGGTGGTGGTATGTTGGGCCGGAATAAATAACTCCCAGCCTAACTCGCCCACATAACTTAACCGTTGCACCCACATACGTACACCAGCCACATCCATGACTTTACCCGTAGCAAACGGGAAGGCTTGATTGCTGAGGTCCGTAGCTGTCACTTTAGACAATACCTCACGTGCCATTGGCCCTTGGAGAGCAAGGCCGCCAAAGTTCATGCTGATGTCCCGTAGCAATACATCGTCTATGAGGCGGTGATTTAGGTGCCACCAGTCCCGTGAATGGGAGCTGATGCCAGTAATCACCCAATAGGTGGTTTGGCCTGTGCGCACCACGGTAACATCGGCTTCGATGCCCCCTCGGGCGTTTAAAAAATGGGTATAAACCACTTTTCCCACGGGCACATCGATATTGCCTGAGCAGATATACTGTAAGTTTTTGGCAGCGGCGGGGCCTGTAACTTCAAACTTACCAAAAGAAGACATGTCATACAGGCCCACACCCTCACGCATAGCCATGTGTTCTTGTTTGCTATTTTCAAACCAGTTGGGTTTGTTGTAACTGTACTCGTATTTGGCTTCTTGGCCGGGGTTAGCAAACCAGTTGGCACGTTCGTAGCCACATACTTCACCAAAACATGCGCCAGCTGCAGCTAATTCTGCGTGTAGGGGTGAGTGAATTTGATCACGCGCGGTTTCATACTGGTAAAACGGCCAGTGCATCGCGTACGTATGGCCTAAGGCTTCTGGAATTCGCTCTGCCACGTATTCGTCGTGTTGTTGGGCTGGGTGATGACGACGTAAATCACATTCTGTGACGTCACCTGATGGGAAACCATCAATCATCCAGTCGGCCATAATTTTGCCAACACCGCCGCCAGCGCCAATGCCTTTGGAGTTCATGCCAGCGGCAATAAATAGCTTATCTACTTCTGACGTAGGCCCAAGCAAGTGTAAGTTGTCGTTGGTGAAACTTTCTGGGCCATTAAACCAGGTACGAATGCCGGTTGTTTCTAGCTGCGGAAAGGTGTCCATACTGTTCATAACGTAGGGTTCTACGTGATCTTGGTCACAAGGGAACTGGCCAAAACAGAAGTCGTCAGTAATATTGTCCATAGACATGCCTTTAGCATTGTCTTCAAACCAACCTATTAACATTTTACCAGCGTCTTCTTTGTAGTAAAGGCCGCGGTCATAGTCGCGTAATACCGGGCGTTGGCTTAGGCCTTCCATCTCTTCGGTAACAATATAGGAGTGTTCGCAGGTATATATGGGTAACTGCACACCCACAGTTTTAGCCAGATCACGGGTCCACATGCCGCCACACAATATCACCTGATCGACTTCCACTTTGCCTTTGTCGGTGCGGATGCCAGTGATCACGTTGTCCTTGGTCAGCAGTTCTTCCATGACGGTGTTTTCAAAAATTTCCACACCGTTCATGCGAGCACCTTTGGCCAGTGCCATGGTGGTGTCGATGGGGTTAGTTTGGCCGTCATCTGGCGTATATAGTGCGCCTAAAACGCCGTCGGTATTGATGCCAGGGTACAGTTCGGCTAAGCGGGTGTTGTCGATCATTTCTGATTCCACACCAAATACTTTGGCCATGGATGAGGTGCGTTTAATCTCTTCTAAACGAGCTTCAGTACGCGCCAGCGAAATACTACCAATCTGCTTGTAACCCGTGGCTTGCCCCGTTTCTTCTTCTAAACTTGCATACAGCTCGTGGCTGTATTTGGCTAGGTTGGTCAAAGTTGGTGTGGGCCATGATAGGCTGACTAGGCCTGCCGCGTGCCATGTGGTACCGCTTGTGAGTTGCTTGCGTTCAATAAGGATAACGTCTTTGATGCCACGTTTGGCCAAATGGTAGGCTACAGACGTGCCAATAATACCGCCACCGATAATGGCAATACGGGCTTTTTCTGGTAATACTTGGGTGTCGCTCATAAAATTCTCGTTAGTCAAGGGCTCAGTTTGGCCCTTGAAGTGTTTAATATTGTTTCTTTGTACTCTGTCTTAGCTGCGTAATAAGCTGTTATTTGGATTATACGCGGCGTCGAGTTCTACGTGGCAATGTCTTGTGCCAATAGAGGTCTCTACGGTGAGTGCCTGACCCGCATTACAGTGTTCGGGTTTTAGATAGGCAAAGGCTAAACTTTTTTGCACTCGATAGCCATAGGCACCGCCGGTGATTATGCCCGTATGGTCACCATTAGCAAACACCGCTTCGTTACCAAAACATTCAGCGGGCACTTCGTCGTCAAACACCAAGTAGGCAAGCTGTAGTGCTAGGCTATCGGACTGGCGCTGGCGCATGTTGTCACTGCCAATAAAATCGCGGCTTAAATCTAAAAAACGATCCATGCCGGCTTCTAAAGCCGAAATTTCTTCGGTGAATTCAGCGCCATAGGCACGGTACATTTTTTCCATGCGCATGCTGTTAAAGGCACGAGTACCAAAGTCTCGTAAGCCTAACGGTTGGCCAAACTCCATTAATGATTCATAAATAGAGATCAGCTGCCATACAGGCATGTGTAATTCCCAACCTAATTCACCGGCGTAAGACACACGCATGGCAAACACTGGCGCAGAGTCTAGCTGAATGGTTTGGCAAGCAAGCCATGGGAAAGCAGCGGTAGACAGGTCGTCTTCACAAATGTGTTCAAGGATTTCACGAGCTTTGGGGCCAGTGAGTAATAAACCGCCCCAATCTTCTGTGAAATCTTCTAAGGTGACGTCAAAATTACCTACATGTTGCTGCATCCACTGGAGGTCTTTGATTTGAGAACCAATGGCACCCATTAATACAAAATGATCTTGGCTAATACGACTCACGGTTTGTTCGGCCATGATGCCGCCGTTTTTGGCATGGAAAAGCGTTAAGCTGATGCGCCCGTCTTTAGCAGGTAATTTGTTGCACGACAGGTGATCTAAAAATGCGTAGGCATCTGGGCCGGTGACACGGAATTTGGCAGTACCACTCACGTCGGTAATACCACAGGTGTTTTGCACAGCCGCGCATTCTTCAGCTACAACTGCATGGGCCTCGTTGTGAGTCCAGCTATGGCTTTCACTGCGCACGGCGTCAGTTTTAAACCACGCAGGCTTTTCGTATCCAGCATGGGCAAAATGCACAGCGTCTTTTTGAGCCATCACTGTATGCAATGCACTAACACGGTTGGGGCGTCCATGAGGGCGATTTTCTGTAGGTGAACCAGCAGTGTACATATTTTCGTAGGATTCAATAGCACGGGTGATGCAGTAGTTTTTATCAGTCCAACGGCCAAATCGACGACTATCAAGTGACGACATGTCTAGCTCTGTTTGGCCATGAACCATCCACTGCGCTAAATATTTACCAATGCCGCCTTGAGCAATACCAATAGAGGCACCTGTTAAATTCCAAAAGTTAGTTAGTCCCTCTGCTGGGCCCACTAAGAAGTTATCATCTGGTGTGTGGGTGATGGGGCCGTTGATGATGGTTTTAACCCCCACTTCTTGGAACAATGGTACAAGTTCCATACAGCGATCAAGCCAAGGCATTAAGCGCACTAAATCACCAGCGAATAGCTCTCGGTCAAAGTTCCAATCCATACCCTTGAGTGCCCAAGGTTTCGAACCACGTGTTTCATAAGGGCCCACCAACAAGCCATTGCCTTCTTGGCAAATGTAAGCCGATGCGGTGGAGTCTCTTGTGACTGGCATTTCTTTCACTAGTGCTGCAATATCTGGATGGTCTTCAGTGATTAGATATTGGTGTTCTAAGTTGATAATAGGTAGGTGTGCGCCGACCATACGACCTACTTCTGGGGCAAAGCACCCGGCTGAGTTGACCACATGCTCAGCAATAATGTTGCCTTGTTCTGTGATGACTTCATAACCACCTTGAGGCAGTATTTTAATATCGATTACTCGATTAAAGCGGCTAATCTTAGCCCCGTTATCACGTGCCATTTGCGCTAAAGGCATGACCACCGAGGTTGGGTCTACTCGACCATCATTAGGGGTGTATAAAATACAGCGAGCATCATCAAAATTCATCACAGGATTAATCGCTTTGGCCTCTTCTTTAGATACCCAGCGCATTTCACAGCCCACATTGTGAGCTTTACTCATAATGTTGCGAAACCATTGTTCCTCAAGCTCGGTATAACCTACGCGCAGGCTACCACACTTGTGGAAAGTAGATGCCAGGCCTGTTTTGGCGGGGATGACTCTATCGTACAAGTCCAGTGTGTAATTATGTATCTGAGATAAAGTGTGATTGCCGTTAAAATTAGGACATAGACCAGCAGCGTGCCATGTTGACCCACTGGTAAGCTCACCCTTTTCAATCAACACCACATCACTCCAACCTTCTTCTGTAAGGTGATACATAAGGTTAACGCCAAGGGATCCGCCGCCAATAATGACAACGCGTGCATGGGATTGTAGGGACATAATAATTTCCTCTTAACGGCCGATTTGTTCACGGCTAAGTTTAATGTAAAATTCTTCACGAATTGCCAAATCAGCGGCATCGTCGATGTGTTTGGGGAAGTAGCTGGCTAACAGTTCTTTCTTTTTCTTGATGGCTTTATCTAACAGTACTGGTTTGCCGAGTTCTTCCCATACATTGGGGCTGCTGCGGTCGCCAAGATCGGGGTAAATGTATTCGCTTTGCATCACCGATAGAGTTTGCTCGGAACCTAAATAATGGCCTTTACCACTCATACAGACTTCATTGATGACATCAAAGCTCAAGGAGTTTTCATCCACCTTAATGCCTTTGGTCATACGCATACAGGCACCGAGTACATCGTTGTCCATCAATAGGCTTTCTGGGCAAGCGCCCATCAAGCTGGCGTACATGCCTGCAGATTCGTATACCACGTTGGCTCCCGCCATAGCGGCTGCAGCTGCGGTGTAACCGCGTTCGGCACCGGCTTGATAATCGGGGAACTTGGCGTCGGTCATGCCACATGCAGTGCCAGTGGGCAGATCAAAATAATTGCCCATTTGCACACAAGCGGCCGACAAAATACCTTGCTCAGGCGATCCGCCACTCATCGCACCGGTACGTAAATCAGACACAAATGGCCAAGTCCCGATTATAGTGGGTGCACCGGCCTTAATCGCATTCACATACACCAACCCACCTAAACATTCAGCCCATGCTTGGGACACCGCACCCGCCAAAAGAGCAGGTGAGGTAGCGCCAGCTTGACCTGCTGAAAGCAACAAAATAGGCATGCCACCTTCTACACCTACGCGCAGGCATTCGAGTGACTCCTCGGCAAAGTTCATGGGTGGCACCACAAAACAGTTAGACATGCTCACAAAAGGACGTGCCCGCCATGCCTCTTCACTACCGGCAAAATGGTGTAGCATTTTTAATCCATCTTCCACGTGCTCAGCCTCGGTAAAGCTGGTGCCAATGTGTTTGCTGTTGCCAATCACCGATGTGTACAGGGTATTGAGGTCCATGGTTTTCGGGTCATCTATATCGCGCAATACACACATACGCTGGAACATATGAATATGCTCGCAGGTGTCGGCAATACGCGCCATGTCGTACAAATCTTGGCTAGTGGAATTACGATAGGTGTTGTTTTCTGGATCGGCCACATGCACCGCAGCCCCAGCGGTAGAAAAATGCACACGCTGACCATTGAGCTCTAGGTCATGTTTAGGGTCTACGCCATGGAGTGTGAGGTTGCGCTGACAAATGTCTAAAGTGTGGTCTACCAAACTACGAGGAATCCGTAAACGGCCATCGTCACCCATGATGGCGCCAGCGGCGACCATAGTTTTTGTACAATGGGGCGTTGAGCGGCCAAAACCAATCTCTTCTAAAATACGGTAGGCATTGTTGGCGATGGAGGCCATGTCGGTTTCTGACAGTGGAGCAAATGTACCACCAATTTCACCTGCATGAACGGGTTTTTCTTCTTCTGCTAACGGCGCTAGGCGCTCTGCTAAACGGGCCTGGCGGCCTCCAGATCGACGTGACATAGTGGTTTTTCCATGTGGTTGTTGTGGGCCAAAAACAGGCTAATTTTTAACTTAAATTACGATCGATACAATTGATTATTTTTATGGATATGGATTAGAATAACTAATCTAAAATTCGATCTGTGAATGAGCTTAATTAATGGCTAGAAAATTGCCCCCACTCAATAGTTTGCGCGCTTTCGAAGCGGCGGCTAGGCACCTGAGCTTTACCCGTGCTGCCGACGAGTTATGCGTGACCCAAGCAGCGATTAGCCATCAGGTGAAAGGCTTAGAAGATTACCTAGGCCACCAGTTGTTTGAGCGCCTACCACGAAACCTAACGCTCACCAGTCAAGGGGCAGCTTTGATGCCTGTATTAGCGGATGTGTTTGACGACATGGCCAACGCGGTTGCTAGCCTCAAGCAGGAGAAAGTGGGTTCGTTACTTAATGTACGCTTAGCACCCTCCTTTGCAGCAAAGTGGTTGTCGCCTCGGCTGAAGCAGTTTTGGCAACTTTACCCAGAAATTCACCTATGTTTATTTCATGCCCACAATGCGGTCGATTTTGAACGTGAAGATATTGACTTAGCCGTGACCTACGGTCGTGGGGACTGGAAGGGTGTCGAAAGTACTGCTATCGTTACACTGGATTTTTTCCCAGTAGCAAGCCCAACATGGTTGGCTAATAACGGGCCTATTAGTGAACCAGAGCAGCTACTTAACGCCACCTTACTGCATGACGCCGATCCCTACTGTTGGAACGAGTGGCTACGGCAGGCTGATGTAAAGGGTATTAATAACAAACGCGGCACTACTATTGATGACACCAATGTATTGATTCAAGCAGCCATAGACAGCCAAGGCGTGGCGCTAGGGTCTACGCCGTTTGTGGAAGATCATTTGGCAGCGGGCCGCCTAGTGAGGTTGTTTGATCAAGTGCTCATTACCGATTATGCCTACTATGTGGTGTGCCCAAAAACCCACTTGCAACGCCCAGACGTCAGGGCGCTCAAAGAGTGGCTGTTAGCTCAGGTCTAATCGGGTAACCGATGCTCAGGCACCACCATAGCATCACTAGCAGCCCACACGGACTGATCAAAATTAACTACGGAACCAGTCATTAATCCAGATTCGTCGCTGGCTAGGAAGGCTAAGGCACGGGCCACTTCTTCAGGGTCTACTAAACGCCCGAAAGGCATCCCAGCACCTACTGTCTCTTGCCAGCCGTCTTCAGCACCATGGTATTTTCGCTGAACGATGTCTTCTCCATCGCTCGACATCCAGCCAATATTTAAGCAGTTAACGCGTATGCGGTCACGCATCAGCGCGTGGGCTGCATTGCGGGTGAGGGTGTTGAGTCCACCTTTGGACGTGCAATAAGCAGTGAGCATGGGCATACCTGCATAGGCGGCTACGGAGCCTATGCTTACAATAGTACCGTCGTTGCCCCTGCTGCGCATCAATTTAGCCGCTTCTTGGATAAGAAAGAAGGGGGCTCGCACATTAATGTTCATAATGCGATCGTACAACTCAGGTGAGGTGTCTAATATCGTGCCACGGGCAGACAGGCCTGCCACGTTGATGAGAATGTCTAATTGCCCAAAATGCTCTTGTGCAGCCGCAATAATGCGCTTTGGCGAGCCGACTTCGGCTAAATCCGCGGTGACAAAGTGAACTTCACAGGATGGGTGTTGTTGTTGAATTTCCTCAGCTACTGCCAGGCCTTTGTCTGTTTGGCGCCCGCACAACACGAGGCCTTTAGCACCTCGCACTGCAAATAGGCGCGCAGTGGCAGCACCTAGGCCTTGGCTGCCACCTGTGATGACAGCTACTTTGTTATTTAGACCAGTCAATTGAGCCATAAACTTATTTCGTATGAGGTTAGTTGCGTTAGTTTACCAGGCTAGTTATTGTCCAAGCAGCCCAATCATTTTATCAGCTTCATTGCTAACTTCAGGAATAATATTTTTCATTATGGTAAGCCGGTCAAATAAATTGGGGTCGGTTTCAAGGATGTGGCGCAAAGACTTGCCAAAACGTTGTCGTAAGCAAGTTCCTATGTTGAACTTGCAGACATTGCCCTGGGCTAGCTTTTGTATATCAGGGGTTTTTACACCACTGGTTCCATGGATGACTAAGGGCACATTTAAGGCAGTTTGTAGTTCACCAAAGCGACTAAAATCAATATCTACGAAGGTGTTTTCTAAACGATGTACATTTCCAACAGATACCGCTAGCACATCAGGCTTGGCCTTTTCTAGCATCATAATTGCCTCGTTGACATCTGTCAGCTCAGACTTAATGTGATCGCGGCCACTGGCATAAGGTACTGAGCCAACTTCAGCTTCTACAGACACTCGTAAAGGTTTAGCATGTGCAACCACCTGTTTCACTCCAGCAATGTTTTCTGCAATGGGTAACTGGGAGCCGTCGTACATAACCGAGGTGAAGCCTGCGTCGACTGCTTTGAGTACCGTAGGAATATCGTAGTTATGATCCAGATGCAGACACACCGGCACTGTGGCACTCATTGCAAGAGGCCTAAGCATACCTACAATATGATTCAATGGCATAAACTGGGTCATGTCTAAGTTAACTGCGAGGATGACGCTGGCATTGCGAGCTTGTGCAGCATTCACCACAGCCAGCGCATCTTCGTAGCCAAACACATTAAAGCAAGGCACGGCGTAACCATGTTTCAAGGCAGGCTGCATTAGGTCTGTTAAATTAACTAACATAGCGACCTACTTAAACTTGTTTATCATGTCTTTCATACCGGGGATTGTATCCAGTTGGTAGACATGTTCAGGGTGAAAGTTTTGGTGTAATGGCCGTTGCGACAAGCCTCCTAAAATAGTGAAGTAGTACATTTCGTAGCCTGGGCCTGCTACACACGGATGATACCCTTTCTCTATCTGAATGGTAGAGCTATTGCGAATATGGTACACGTCTCCCATGTCTTCGCCTTCTTGGGTAAGAAACTGGGCGCCAAAACCGTGCTCTGGATTAAAGCGGAAGTTATACACTTCGTCATGACGCGTTTCTGTAGGTAAGGCATCAGTATCGTGTTTGTGGGGTGGAAATCCAGACCAGCCGCCAGCGCCCACGGTAAATAATTCGCTCACTAACAAGCGACCTACTTTACCTGCTTGAGCTTTACCCAATATATGTTTGATCTTACGGTGTGTTTTGGTGTCATCAGAGCCGTATTGTACTGGGTCGATGTCGGCTTCACGGACCACAAACGGTTCATATACTTCGTCGTGTTTGGCACCGGAGACGAAGATTTCAGCGGCGTCGCTGACACAAGTAAAAGTGACTTGAGTGCCAACGGGAACATAGACTCCCTCAGGCTCACCTTGCCAAATGTGCATACGTTTACCTACCGCTTCAAAGCGTTGGCCAGCTACGTTAACGTCAATACTACCAGTGGCCGGCACTAAGCAGGTTTCGTAACCCTCAACTTTTGAGGTAAAGGATCCACCTTTAGTGAGTTTAACAATGTTGAAATAACATAAAGGTGTTTTTTCGTCATCGCGGTCAACAATGGCTTTATTTTGGTTATCATGAGGTGGAATATGCATATATAACTCCTAGTAAACTTGTCGCTAATACCAGTTGGCAGCTGGCATCATGGTGGTGGATTGTTGCATGAGATTAATTTGTTCTGCGTTAGGCATAGCACTGGCGCAACCCCGTTGGGAAACTACGATAGCAGCGGCGGCACTGCCACAAGCAATAGCTGCTTGCCAGTCGTGATAGCTATTATAGTGGTGTACCAGGTTGCCCAAAAACGCATCCCCAGCACCATAAGGTTTTAGTGGTTTTACGGGGTAAACACCCGTATCAAGGCGCTGTCCTTGGTTAAATAAGCTGGCACCATTGCCACCACGCTTGAGTAAAATGGCTTGTCCTTTTGTGGGCAAGTTAGCTTGTTTTATGTAGTCTTCTAATTGATCCGTAAGCACAGCGAATTCTTCTTCATTGCCGATCACTACATCGGCATATTTTGCAGCAAGGCTGTAAATAGCCCGTGTGGTTTGGAGATCAGGCCAATTCCATGGGCGGTAATCTAAATCTAGCCATACGGTGCAACCGTTGCTTTTAGCATGTTTCATCAGCTCCAGACTAGTTGTGCGTGAAGGTTCAGAAATAAGCGCGGTACCGGTGACAACTAGGTTGTTACTGTTAACCACGGCTGTCTGCATAGCGTCTGTTATGCGCAGTTGCAGATCGGCAGCATCGTTGCGGTAAATCACTACGTCGCAATCTGTTGGTTTTACCTCTGCAATGGCAAGGCTTGTGCGGCTGTTGCCTTGGCTGGTTTGCAGGAATGCATCACTTACATGGTATTGCTCTAGCCGATGGCGCACAAAATGGCCAATGGCATCGTCTGACACGGCTGATAATAAAGCCACTTTTGCGCCAACGCACCCCATAGCTGCAGCAATATTACCTCCAGATCCCCCCATGTCGGCACTAAAGCCATGGGCATCACTGGTTTTACCACCATCAGGTTGGGGGTAAAGGTCCAGTCCCGCACGGCCTAACACTAGCGCATGCCAGGTTTTTTCAGGGCTAGTGTGGGGCAGGTCAGTCATGCTATTTCACGTCCGTCCATTGGCCACTCATAGCCGAGCGGTCTATGGCATCCATAACCTTTTCTATTTTTAAACCATCAGCAAAACACGGCCAAGTTTGGCCGCCTTGGTCAATGGTAGTAAGTAGTTGGTTGAGCTCACACGCTTTAACGTCTATATAACCTAGAGTATGGCCAGCGTTAGGCAAGAACGCATCATAGGGCTTGTGATAAGGGCCTGACAGAATAGTACGGAAACCTTGCTGGCGCGGGTCGTCAGACCGAGTATAGAGTTGTAGTTCGTTAAGACGTTCTTGATCAAAGCGAATCATTCCTTGAGAACCATGCACTTCCCAGCTTAAACCACACTTACGGCCCCAAGCCACACGACTTACGCGCAGAGTGCCTTTAATGCCACTGTTAAAACGGGCAATGGCCATACAGACATCATCGTTGTCCACAGTCTTGCGGGTATTGGTCTTGGGGTCGTGGCGGTCGGCATAAACAATGTCATATTCACCCACTACGCTGCTAATATCACTGCTAGTCATAAAGTGGGCTACACTCACTAGATGACACATCACGTCAGCATTGGCACCAGTACCGGATAGCTCACGGTTCATACGCCAGCTGTACGGCCGGTCTGGATCAGCTTCATTGTCTACATCATAGACTCCAAAGAAGCCTGTGACTTCACCAATAACGCCTTCGTTAATCATGTCACGAGCAGCATGCACTAGAGGATTTTGGGTATAGTTATAACCAACAATGGTTTTTTGCTCGCTAGCTTCAGCAGCATCCACCATGGCTTGGGAGTCCACCAAGTTGGTGGACATAGGCTTTTCACACCACACATGTTTGCCAGCTGCTAGGGCGGCGATAGCAATTTCTTTGTGCACAGAGTTAGGTACACAAATAGAAATTAAATCAACCTTGGGATCATTGACCACCTCCATGTAGTTGGTAGTACAGCGGGCAAAACCCATCTCAGCGCGCTTGGCCTCAGCAATCTGTGGGTCCTGATCACACACCATTTCTAAACGCGGGCGTAAATTACCGCCAAAAGCAGTACCTGCCGAGGTATATGCAATGGAATGGGCCTTGCCCATAAAAGCGGTGCCAATAACACCTATACCTATTTCTTTCATGTCTCTATCTCTAAAGCCCTAGTGGGCGATGTAATAAATATATTTAGTATTACCGGTTACCGTTGTTGTTATTACGGTACTGGTCCGTAACGACTGCGGCAACAATGATGATGCCTTTGACAATATTGGTGTAGAAGGAGCCAATACCCAAAAAGGTAAAGCCAGAAGTGATAACGCCTAAAATACACACACCAATAATGGTGCCAGTGATGCGACCTTTACCACCCATTAGGGACGTGCCACCAATGACTACAGCGGCAATGGCATCCAGTTCGTACAACATACCGGCACCCGATTGAGCTGTAAGGGTACGTGAGGTTTCCACTACTGCGGCCAACCCATACAGGCCGCCAGCTAAGGTATATACCAATACCTTATGGGCTCTGATATTGATGCCAGCCACGCGCGCGGCTTGTTCGTTAGAACCTATGGCATAGGTGTAGCGGCCGTAGCGGGTGTAGCGCAACAGAAAATGGAACGCCATAGCGGTAGTTAAAAATATGATCACTGGGATAATGCCACTACCCAGAATAGCATAGTCGTCGATAAAGAAGCTCACCTGGGAGCCACTGGTGTACCAGCGTGCCAAACCACGCGCGGCGACTAACATACCAAGGGTGGCGATAAACGGTGGGATGCCTGAATATGCAATCAAACCACCATTCACTCCTCCCAAAACAAAGCCCATCAAAATACCAGCAAATATGGGTACCAATATGGGCATGTCGGTTAGGGCAGGATAGACCGCACGAGTAAAGTCGGAGGTTTGTGCCAAACTTGCGGCTACCATGCCAGTAAAAGCCAGTATCGAACCGCTAGACAGGTCAATGCCTGCCATAATGATGATTTGGGTAACACCTATGGCAATAATGCCAATAATAGACATCTGCAAAATGATAATGGTGAGACGCTGGGTGTTAAAAATGAAACTTTGCCCAGCTATAAACCAACCCAGAATTTCAAAAATAAGTGCGGTGCCAAGCAGCACCATTAGAATACTGATGTCCTTGGGGAGCCAGTATTTCCAGCTTTTCTCAGTTTTGTAGCCGCCCGTGGATGAAGTTGAAGTCATGATAATATCCTTGTTATGCGCGAGAACGTTGTTTTGCTTGACGGCGTTGATCAAGCATTACGGCACCGACGATAATCATGCCTTTAACAATTTCTTGGTAGTAGAAATCGATGCGCAAGAAGGTAAACCCAGAAGTAATGACACCCAAAATACAGACCCCAATAACGGTGCCAGAGATGCGCCCACGGCCACCAAATAAGGAGGTGCCACCGATAACTACTGCTGATATAGCATCTAATTCATACATGGTTCCCATGCCAGACTGAGCGATGGTGGCGCGAGCGCACATCACCACGCCTGCCAAACCTGACAGAGATCCAGCGATGGTATAGACCATAATTTTGTGACGTCGAACGTTGATGCCAGCGACTCTTGCCGCCTTTTCGTTAGAGCCAATTGCATAGGTGTGTTTGCCATATACCGTATGCTTCAATATGAGGTGGAATATCATCGCCACAACAAAAAATACCAATACGGGCCAAGCTCCAGAACCAATGACGGTAAAAGATTCGGACAAAGAATAGACAGGTTGACCTTCGGTATAAATCACGGCAACGGCACGTGCGGTAACAAGCATGCCTAAGGTAGCAATAAAGGGAGGAATGCCCGTATAAGCAGTAATTGATCCGTTAATCCAGCCACAAGAGGCACCTACGGCTAAGCCGATGGCAATAGGAATGATAATAGGCAAACCTAAAAATTGCGGAAATATAGGGGCGAAGGCATCGACTGATTGAGCAAAACTTGCAGCAACCATGGCTGACAATGCTAATACTGCGCCACCTGATAGGTCTATGCCTGAGGTGATGATGACTTGCGTTACACCTACAGCAATAATGCCGAAGATAGAAACCTGCAAGATGATAATTTCTAAGCGTTGTACATTGCCTAAAAAACTTTTACCTACAAATACCCAACCAAGCACTTCAAATAATATGGCGATGCCAACAAACACAGCAAAAATGCTGGCCTCAGCGGGGAGGTTTTCTCGCTTAAACATGATGACCTCCTAAA
The DNA here is from genome assembly GCA_018647765.1 of Oceanospirillaceae bacterium. Classification (GTDB taxonomy): domain Bacteria; phylum Pseudomonadota; class Gammaproteobacteria; order Pseudomonadales; family Balneatricaceae; genus Njordibacter. The sequence goes on from JABGSN010000009.1 coordinate 71,095, forward strand.
TGTAGCTGTCTTTTTCGTGAACACCACCCTGCATGCCCGTGATCATGGAGATAATTTCATTGCCGTCAGTTTCTGAGGCGATTACCTCGCCAACGATACGCCCACGTCGAAATACCCATATTTTATCAACTAAATCAAATACTTGGCGTAGATTATGACTGATTAGAATAAGGGGCACCCCTTGCTCTTTTAAGCCACGAATAATGTTTTCCACCTGGGTGGTTTCCTGCACACCAAGCGCTGCAGTTGGTTCATCCATAATGATTAGCTTGGAGGCGAAACTAGCAGAGCGGCTAATAGCCACACACTGCCGCTGGCCACCGGACATGTCGCCCACGTGGTTACTTAAATTTGGAATTTTGATGGCAGTTCTTTCCAATACTTCCTTGGCTTTTTCCATCATTTTCTTTTCATCGAGGATGCTAAATGGCCCAAACTTGAAGAGTAACTCTTCACGGCCTAAAAATAGGTTTGAAGGCACATCTAGATCATTACACAGGGCCAAGTCTTGAAATACAGACTCTATGCCTGCTTCTCGTGCTTCTAATGGAGAGTTAAATTCTACCTGTTTGCCTTCGAAAAACATGTCACCTGAAGTAGGCTGTTCTACACCAGTAATTTGGCGCACAAAGGTAGACTTTCCTGCACCGTTGTCTCCTACAATAGCTATGTGCTCACCTTTTTTTAGAGTAAAGTTGGCTTCTTCTAGCGCATGTACGCCGCCATAATGTTTGGTGAGATTTTCTGTACGTAGAATGATGTCGTCTTGGTTGTTCATAGAATTCTCTAAAGGCACTCAAAGCTAAAAATTAAATGTATAACTAAAAACCTCTGGAGTATATCCAGAGGTTTTTTTGATTACTAAGACATTAATTTTTAGTTAGCGCCCATGTATTCTGCCATGTTAGAAGGAGTGACCAATTCAAAAGGAATGGTAACCGAGTTTGGCAGAGACTCACCGTTAATCGCAGCAATTGCAGCGTCAATACCGCCAGTTGCTTGACCTGCAGCGTTCTGGAATACTGTGACATCTAACTCGCCTGCTTTCATCGATGCTAGGGCGTCAGCAGTTGCGTCTACACTACCAATGAGTACATCATCCATGCTGATGCCAGCATTTTTGAAGGCTTGAACTGCGCCTAGACCCATTTCGTCGTTGTTTGCAAAAACAATATCGATCTTCATACCAGAACTTAACCAGTTAGATACGATGTCGTTGCCCTTAGCACGCTGCCAGCTACCTACCTCAACAGCTTTTAGTTCAATGCCATTGCACATAGACAGTGCCAACACTTCCTCGAAGTCCTTAGAACGCGTTACAGCGGCTTCGTTAGACAAGATACCCTGCAGCATTACCGCAGTGCCGGTACCACCAGCTAGGTTACATAATTCGAAGGCTGCCAAGGTGCCAGACCAAGTTTCATTAGAACCAACAAAGGTACTAGTGCCGCCTAAACTAGCTGAATCAGATGGCATACGGTTGACATAAACAATAGGAATGCCGGCTGCATTAGCCATTTTAGTCATCTGTGGGGTTGCTGCAGCACTCACTGCAGTTACTACTAGTGCATCAACTCCAGAGGCGATGAAGTTTTGCACTTGGCTTAACTGGGTGCCAACATCTTCACGGGCATCTTCTATTTGGAAAGTGTGACCCCTTTCCTCAGTGTGAACTTTGGCAGCTTCACGCATCAAGGTTAGAAAGTTGTCGTCAAAGTTAGAGCTCAAATATCCAATGGTTGCAGCATTTGCGCCGGTAGCCATAACCACAGATAAAGCTGTGGCTGCAAACAAATTATTTTTTTTCATTATTTTCCTCCTAAAAATTTAGCTAAGCTAATTTTTAGTTTTTGTTATACGGAGTATTCCGCGGTTGCTCAACATTACTACTTCAATAACTTAAGGCTAACGCCTTAGGTTAAATCTTGTTCCAACAAATACACAGATAGATTGTTAAAAGGCAACCTACACAAACATATTTGAGACGGATTAATTTGTACCATTTTCAATAATAAATTTCAACATTTTTATTTTTGAAATAAATATTCCATATGTAAATTGATTTACGTATAATCGCTTTGTCTGTTGTCATTGGTTTTAATTTAGCTTCTGGCAGTGATTGTTAGAGTATTGATAGGTTTGGAGGTTTGCTTTTAAATCTAATTATGACAGCAGCATTTTTTAATAAATACTACGTGCCCATGTGGGCCATAGGAAATATATCGCTAAGGTGTTAGTTTAATATATGACAAAAATTATTCAAGTAAAGCCGCCTCGCGTATTTAGTGAATTGAAGCCGTGGCTCCAGGATCACTACCAAGACCTGCCCAAACGGTTACAGAGTGTGGCTGTTTTTGCCATGCATAATCCTGATGTCATTGCCCTCAATACTATTGCATCAATCAGTGACCAGGTGAGCGTAACACCATCCACTATGGTGCGTTTCGCCAAGTCCATTGGTTATCAAGGTTTTTCTGACATGCAGGCTGTATTTCAGGAAAGCATGCGGCATGTGCCTCAACCGTATTCTGAACGACTTAACTCCATGCAACGCTCGGCAGGGCGAGAACAAACTGTTTTATCTCAGTTCACTCAGGCAGCTGCTGAATCTATTACACGCTTGGAACAGAAGGTGGATGAGAGTGCCTTGCTTAAAGCCAGTGAGCAACTAGCTCAGGCGCGAATGGTGTACATTGCTGGGCAAGGTCGAGCAGAGCCGGTGGTGGCTTATCTGCACTACACCTTGGTAAAGCTTGGGGTGCAATCGGTGGTTTTATCGGGTATGCCTCACAGCATGGCAGACAAAGCGCGCATGTTACAAACGGACGATGCCCTACTGGCCATTAGCTTTAGCCCCTACACAGCCAATACTCGTGAGTTGGTCGATATTTGCTTGCTCAACAAAGCCAAGGTTGTGGCTTTGACAGACTCCACATTGAGTCCAATTGCCCGGGCTGATGATTTTCACTTAGAAGTGTTGGAAGATGAAGTGAGTGGTTTTAGGGGCCTCTCTGCGACTATGTGCTTAGCATTGTGCTTGGCTGTAGAGACGGGAAAAGTGCGTGCCGAGTTGGATAAAAAGCTAAACATCTAAACTTTTTGTCGCTCACTATTTGGAATATATATTTCTTTTAGGCTTACATATGAAACATAAAAGTTTGGATTTGGTGTGCTTTGGCCGCTCTAGTGTTGATCTTTATGGTCACCAAGTAGGTGGACGTTTAGAGGATATGAGTAGCTTTGCTAAGTACGTTGGGGGCAGTCCAGCTAACACCGCTATAGGTACCGCTCGTTTAGGGCTTAAGTCTGGCATGATCACTCGAGTAGGTGATGAACACCTTGGACGTTTCATCCGTGAAACCATGCAAGCTGAGGGTGTTGATGTGCAAGGGATAAAGACGGACCCTGAACGTTTATCCGCTTTGGTTGTTTTAGGTATTCAAGACAAAGAACAATTTCCCCTTATTTTTTATCGTGAAGACTGTGCTGACATGGCCCTGTGTGAAGCCGATATCGATGAAGACCTCATTGCATCGAGCCGCTCCTTGCTATTATCGGGTACTCACTTGAGTACACCAACGGTTGCTGCGGCGAGTCGTAAAGCTATTGCTATGGCTAAAAAACATGGCACTAAGGTGGTGTTGGATATTGATTATCGACCTAATCTATGGGGTTTAGCAGGCCATGGTGATGGCGAAAGCCGGTTTATAGCTGATAAAAATGTCAGTGAACATGTACAAGCATTTCTTCCTGATATTGATCTTATTGTGGGTACTGAAGAAGAGTTCCATATTGCTGCTGGTTGTGAGGATAGCCTTGAAGCGTTGGCTATTGTGCGCACCATGTCTATGGCGACCTTAGTCTGTAAACGTGGTGCATTAGGTTGTCGAGTATTTGAGGGCGACATTAATGGCTGGCAATCAGGGGCTGAAGGGCCAGGCTTTGAAGTTGAAATATTTAATGTGCTGGGTGCCGGTGATGCCTTCATGTCAGGCTTGTTGCGTGGTTGGTTAGGTGGTGAAGACTGGCTCACCAGCTGTGCCTATGCTAACGCTTGTGGTGCCTTTGCAGTATCCAGGCATGGGTGTGCCCCAGCTGTGCCTTCATGGCAGGAATTGAAATATTTTCTAGAGCACGGCAGCGAGCATTATGCTCTGCGCTTTGATCCTGTGCTCAACCATATCCATCGGACTACTAACCGCAATAAGCAACACAAGCGTTTGGTGGCATTTGCTATCGATCACCGACATCAGTTTACCAACTGGGCTAAGGCCGCCAGTAAGTCACCTGCTTATATTGCCCAATTTAAACAGCTTGCGGTTCAGGCAGCACAGCAAGAAGCTGGGCAGGATCCTGGTTTTGGTATGTTGGTGGATGACCGTATGGGCCGAGCTGCATTACATCAAATCACCAGTGCTAATGCGTGGGTTGGCCGCCCAATAGAAGCTTCAGGTGAGTTTCCTCTGCAACTGGAAGCCGAAGGTGACATTGTGCAACACTTGTATGATTGGCCTCTCAATCAAACGGTTAAGGTATTATGCCCCTATCGGTTAGATGATGATGCCGCAACGCGAAAGCACCATGAGCAGTTAATGCTGCAACTAGACCGCGCTTGTCGCTTTACTGGGCATCAATGGTTGTTGGAAATCATTACAGCGCGTGATGGTAATAGCCCAGCATTTGATCAAGTTGCACCCATCATGCAGCACTTTTATGACCTAGGCGTTAAACCTGATTGGTGGAAGCTTGAGCCAGCATTAAATGATGACTACTGGCATTCAGTTGGTCAGGTTATTGATCAAAATGATATTTATTGCCAAGGTGTCATCGTCTTAGGTTTAAATGGCACCATTGAAAGCGTTAGTGAAGCATTTAATGCGGCCGCTAAACAGCCTTGGGTGAAAGGTTTTGCGATTGGCCGCACTTTGTTTGCTGAAGCTGCTCAGGGCTGGTTGCAAGGTAGCCTCAACGATGCCCAGGCCGTAGCGTTAATGGCGCAAAAATACCGATTAATCATTACTGCTTGGGATGATGCCCAAGCGCAAAAGTAATAAAGAAGAGTAACCTGCTATGTCAACACCTATGCAAACAATTCGATTAACTACGGCCCAGGCCTTGACTCGTTTTTTGATCAATCAACATGTTGAACTTGATGACGGTAGTGAAATGCCTTTTTTTGCTGGTGTTTGGGCTATATTCGGCCATGGCAACGTGGCGGGTATAGGAGAAGCACTGTATCAAGTGCGAGACCAGCTACCTACCTACCGTGGTCATAACGAGCAATCCATGGCCCTGGCGGCCATCGCGTTTGCTAAGGCCCGCCAGCGTCAGCAAGTAATGGTGGCAACCACCTCTATTGGTCCAGGTGCGACTAACTTGGTGACCGCTGCTGGAGTGGCTTACGTTAACCGCTTACCTGTCTTGCTGGTGCCTGGCGACGTATTTGCCTCGGGTCAGCCCGATCCGGTGTTGCAGCAGTCTGAAAACTTTGCTGATGGCAGTAGTACAGTGAACGATGCACTTCGCCCGGTAAGTCGTTATTTTCATCGTATTACTCGTCCAGAACAATTGATCCAAGCTTTGACTCAGGCCATGGTAGCGCTTACTGATTCGGCTTTATGTGGCCCAGCCACCATCAGTGTTTGCCAGGACGTGCAATCCCTAGCCTTTAACTACCCAGAACATATGTTTGAAAAACAGGTATGGCGGCTACGCCGTCAAGGCCCTGACCAACATGAATTAAATCAAGCGGTAGAAACTTTGCTAGGGGCTAAGCAGCCGGTCATTGTGGCTGGTGGTGGGGTGCGTTACTCATTCGCAGAAAGCGAATTACAAGCCTTTGCCAAGCGCCATCAGATTCCAGTCATTGAAACCCAAGCGGGTAAGTCTTCAATGCTTGCTAGTGACCCACTAAATGCTGGTGCTGTGGGTGTGACCGGCGTAGACAGTGCCAATGATTTGGCTGCCAATGCAGACGTAGTTTTGGCCGTAGGCACTCGATTACAAGACTTTATTTCAGGTTCCAATACCTTGTTTAAGGGCCAAGTGATTCAACTTAACGTGCAGCCTATGGACGCGGTTAAATACCGCGCCCAAAGTTTGTTGAGTGATGCTAGGTTGGGTCTGCAATCACTATCATCGCAGTTGGGTGGCTATGTTACCTCAACAGCTTGGCAGCAAAGAACTCAAGAGGGTATTGCTGCATGGGAGAAGCTTTGTGAGGATATTTTACCTGCTATAGACGACCAAGCGATACCGTCAGATGCGCAGGTTGTTGCTGCTGTAAACACAAGTGTTGATAACAATGCAGTGGTGGTTGCTGCGGCTGGTAGTTTACCTTCGGAGTTGCACAAGCATTGGCGAGCAGAGCAGGTGGGTGGTTATCACTTGGAGTATGGCTACTCCTGCATGGGTTATGAAATTTGTGGTGGTGTAGGGGCTAAACTGGCATCTCCTGATCGTGAGGTGGTGGTGATGGTGGGTGATGGCTCCTACATGATGATGAACTCGGATGTGGCTACAGCCGTGAGCATGGGGTTGCAGTTAACTATTGTGGTGCTGGACAACAGAGGCTTTAGTTGCATCAATCGCCTTCAAATGGCCACCGGTGGTGCCAACTTTAACAACTTATTGCAAGACACTTACAACAAAGGTTTGGCGCAAATTGATTTTGCTGGCCACGCTCGTGCAATGGGTGCACATGCGGTTCACGTTGACAATATAGGTGGGCTGAAGCAAGCCGTTTTGGCGGCGCGGCAACGTGCTGGCGTGAGTGTGGTGGTAATCGATACAGACCCTCTTCATTGTTCACCAGGTGGAGCCTATTGGGAAGTGGAAGTGCCAGAAGTGTCACCCCGTGAAGAAGTAGTTGCTAAACACCAAGAGTGGATTGCTCAACGTCTAGCAGAGCGAGGATACTAAACCATGTCTAAACTATTAATTAAACCCGCTGCTACGAACCAAATTCACCAAGTTACACCTCAGTCTGCTGGCTGGAACTATGTTGGTTTTGCGGTGCACGATCTAGCCGTAGGTGAAACTTTACAGTGCCAACAGGCAGGGCGAGAATTGTGTATTGTTATATTGACAGGCACTGCCAATATCTCTGTGGGTCTGCAAAGTTGGACTGGTGTAGGAGGCCGAGGCAGCGTGTTTGTCGATCAACCACCAGGCGCTGTATACGTACCCGCGGGGGAAGCAGTTAGTATCATGGCCCTAGATGCTATTGAAGTGGCTGTGTGCAGTGCACCGGGGCAAGGCAATAGCGGTTCAGCGCGGCTAATAGATGTTGCCACTATGTCTCAAGAAGTTAGAGGTAAAGGCACCAATACCCGCTATGTGCGAAATATTTTGCCAGAAACCGAGGCCGCTGATGGCTTGTTAGTGGTTGAAGTAATTACCCCTTCAGGGCATTGGTCGTCTTATCCACCACACAAGCATGATCGTGATGCTAGCCCTGAGGAAACTTTATTAGAAGAAACCTATTATCATCGTTTAAGCCCTGTTTCTGGTTATGCACACCAGCGCGTGTATACCGATGACCGTAGCTTAGATGAAACCTTGTCTGCGGAAGACAGAGACGTGGTTTTAGTGCCGAAAGGTTATCACCCTGTTGGTGTGCCTCACGGTTATACCGGTTACTACTTAAACGTTATGGCTGGCCCTATAAGGGAATGGCACTTTTATAATGATCCAGCGCACGAATGGATGCTGGAAAAAAAATAGCATAGTTAGAGATACGCTGATGAATTTAAAGTTTGGAATGTCCCCAATTTCTTGGACTAATGATGATCTGCCCGAATTAGGTGGAAAAACCTCGTTAGAAACCTGTCTCCGTGAAACCCGCTTAGCAGGCTTTACAGGTACAGAAACGGGTGGCAAGTTCCCTAAGGATAAAGCCAATCTTGGTAAGGTGCTTAAAGAACATGATTTGCAGCTGGTGTCAGGGTGGTATTCAGGCCAGTTATTGGACATTAGTGCGGAGCAAGAAATTGCTAATATGCAACCTCAACTGGAGCTATTTCGTGACCTAGGTGCTGCAGTTTTGGTGTATGGAGAAACCTGGAAAACCGTACAAAATGTGCGCAATGCGCCATTGTGTAATAAGCCTATCCTCGCTGATGACAAATTTGCGGCCTATGGTGAACGTCTCACCAAAGTGGCACAGTATTGTGCCAGTGAAGGTGTGCCTCTGTCATTTCATCATCACATGGGTACAGGCGTTGAAACCGAGCACGAACTAGATTTAGTCATGCAAAACACCGGTAATGCAGTAGGATTGTTGGTAGATACGGGGCATTTGGTATTTGCTGGTGGTGACTTATTGGGGGTGGTGGATCGTTATGGCCATCGTATTAACCACGTTCATACCAAAGATATCCGCCAGCATATTATGGCCACAGTAGACCCTAGCCAAGACTCGTTCCTAGATTGTGTCCTACGTGGCATATTCACTGTGCCAGGAGATGGCATGATTGATTACGGTAGTTTTATGCAAGCCCTAGCCGACAAAAACTATGAAGGATGGGTGATCGTGGAAGCTGAACAAGACCCTGCAAAAGCTAACCCATACGAATATGCGTGTATGGGTTATAAAGCTCTGCAACAGGCAGCCTTGGCTGCAGGTTACTCAATTATTGATTAGGTGGTAAAGACAATGGTTAAACTAGCATTATTGGGTGCGGGCCGCATTGGCAACATTCATGGCCGCAATGTTTTACTCAACCCAGAGGCAGAATTGGTAGCCTTATATGATCCTTATCAGCCCAATGCAGATCAATTGAGTAAGGTGCTTGGCTGCGAGCAAATGACGCCACAACAAATGTTTGCTGACCCTACCATTGATGGGGTGTTGGTATGTTCAGCCACAGATACTCATGCCGATCTAATTGAGCAAGCCGTAGCAGCAGGCAAGCATGTGTTTTGTGAAAAACCCATCGATTTGTCCTTGCCTCGGGTGCAAGAGGTTGTGGCCAAAATTAAGGCCAGTAAGATTATTTCTATGTTGGCTTTTAACCGTCGTTTTGATGCTAACTTTGCTGCGCTGCAGCAGCGTATTGCGGCAGGTGAAATAGGTGAAGTGGAGATGGTTAGTGTTATTTCCAAAGACCCTTCTCCGCCGCCGGTAGAATACATTAAGGTATCGGGTGGGTTATTTCGTGACATGACCATTCATGATTTTGATATGGCACGGTTTTTACTAGGTGAAGAAGTGGTAGATGTCTCAGCCCAGGCTTCCTGCCTAGTTGATGCCGCTATTAGTGATGCGGGTGATGTGGATACGGCATTAGTAATGATGCGCACTGCATCTGGCAAATTAGCACAAATTTCTAATAGCCGTCGTGCTAGTTTTGGTTATGACCAGCGCTTCGAAGTCCATGGCAGCAAAGGCATGTTAACGGCTACTAATGTTAACGAACATACCCTCACTAGTTATACCGAAGCGGGTGTGACAAGAGCCAAACCACTACATTTTTTCTTAGAACGCTATGAACAAGCGTACAGGTCTGAATTAGCTGGGTTTATTTCAGCACTCAATGGTGCTGACTTAGTGCTTCCTAGCATGGATGACGGATACCAAGCTTTACGTTTAGCAGAAGCAGCCATTCTATCTGTGCAACAAGGGCGCAGTGTTGCAGTGAGCGAAATAGGCTTAGCTGACGTTCAGCCTAATAGGGAATAGTGCCATGGCTCACTTGAACCTGTTTGTAGCCAGTCTAAATCAGAAACATGAGTCTGAAAACTATCCCAACGCGGTTGATTTCCAAAAGCATATTCCGGTCTATGATGGTGATCAATTGCGCCGTTTGGATGCCAGTGCTAAGGCCGATGTTGAAGCCGAATGGATTCAATGCTGGCAGCAGGGTGCAGGCGTTTTTGTAGTCCGTAAGCTATTTGATCAAATGGCAGTTGTAGATGCTGCAACACAGGTGTTTTATGACTTGTTGCATGATCAAAACAAAACCCAACACGATCTGGCTGATCACTTTGCCGCTTCGGGTGCTAATGGCCGTGTTTGGAACTGTTTGGAAAAAATGGCGGTTCATAATGCAAAAACCTTCATAGATTATTATAAAAACCCCCTGCTGGCTGATGTGTGTTCAGCTTGGCTAGGGCCAGATTACCAGATCACCTCACAAGTTAATTTGGTACACCCTGGTGGTGCGGCCCAGCAACCCCATCGAGACTATCATTTGGGCTTTACTAATGATGAAGAGCTGCAGCGCTACCCACTGCACGTTCAGAAGATGTCGGCTATGCTCACCTTACAAGGCGCCGTGGCCCATATAGATATGCCTATAGAATCTGGTCCAACCCTACTATTACCCTACTCTCAGCGCTACGAACATGGCTATGGACTGTATCGCAACCCTGAATTCAAAGCCTATTTTGCTGAGCATGCGGTGCAAATGCCTTTGAAGAAAGGTGATGGTATGTTTTTTAACCCTGCATTGATGCATGGAGCCGGAGCAAATACTTCAGCAGATGTGGAGCGTATGGCCAATTTACTGCAGATATCTTCTGCATTCGGTAAAGCGATGGAATCTATCGACCAGCAGCGTATGCAGCTAGCTTGTTATCATCATCTTAGTGTATCCAAGCTAAACGATGAGGAATTATCAGCTGTAGCGACAGCTCTCAGTGATAGTTATCCCTTCTCTAGCAACATGGACCGTGATGCACCAGGAATAAGTCTAAGGCCTTTAAGTGGGCGTGATTTATTACTGCAGGCTGTTGAAGAAAGTTGGCCACTGCAACAGCTTAAGAGCGCTTTGCAGAATTTGAATTGGCGCAAAGCCTCCCATTAACTGGGGGCTCCAATATCTAATTGGCCTCGCACATACCCTAAAGGTAACGCGGTGCTATCAAGTACTTTGCGCATAATAAAGGCGGATTTTACGCCGCTGACGCCCTTAATTTTGGTGATTTTTCCTAATAAAATGTCGTGGTACCGGTCCATGTCGGGTACGGCGACCTTGAGTTGATAATCAGCTTCGTGGCCGGTGATCAAATAACACTCCATCACCTCTGGCAACAGAGCGACGGTTTGTTCAAATTCTTCAAATCGCTCAGGGATGTGTTTGTCCATGATGATATGTAGTATGGCGGTTAGATTGAGGTTCACGGCTCGGTCGTTAACCCGTACTACACGATCACGAATAACCCCACTTTCTTCCAATTGCTTAACGCGTCGAGAACATGGTGCGGCCGTGAGGCCAACTCGTTCTGCCAGATCTTGATTAGAAAGTCTGCCGTCGTCTTGCAGGTGGCGCAATATATTTAGGTCGTAACGGTCTAAGGTCATCATTATATTCACTTGAATGAGTTGGTGCGCAAATATATTGCGATTTATTTCTATAATGGTATTAACTATTGCGTAATAGGTCAAGTTTTGGGTAACTTAGATATGATATTGCGCACACTTGGCGATAAACTAGGTAAAACCCGTTCATTTGAGTGCGCTATGTTTGATCACCAGTTTAACCACCTTAAGTACTTACCTTTCCAAGCTACGCCATTGCCAGATCGCACCTGGCCAAGCCAGTCTATTACCGCAGCGCCCATGTGGTGTAGCGTAGATCTACGTGATGGTAATCAGGCTTTGGTTAACCCTATGAACGGACAACAAAAGCTGCGCATGTTTGAGCTATTGGTGAAATTGGGGTTTAAACAAATTGAGGTGGGATTTCCCTCGGCATCCACTACCGACTTTGATTTTGTACGCCTGTTGATTGAACAAAACAAGGTGCCAGACGATGTTACCTTGCAAGTGTTAACGCCGGCTCGTGAAGAGCTTATTAAGAAGACCTACGAAGCCTTGAATGGGGTTAAAAAAGCCATTGTGCATGTTTATAACTCCACCTCAACGGTACAGCGCGAACAAGTTTTCGGTTTGCCAGAAGCAGGTATTAAAGCCATTGCCGTACAGGGCGCTCAGTGGGTGCAGCAATACGCTAATCATTACCCTAATACCCAATGGAGTTTTGAGTATTCGCCAGAAAGTTTTACCGGCACCGAAATGGATTATGCTGTAGAAGTCTGTGATGCTGTGATCGAGCAATGGTTGCCCAGCGAAGGCCGCGAATTGATCATTAATTTACCGTCTACGGTAGAACTGTCTACACCCAACTTATTTGCCGATCAGGTGGAGTATTTTTGCCGCCACCTACAACATCGCCAGCAAGTTACCATTAGCTTACACACCCATAACGACCGAGGATGTGCTGTTGCTGCCGCTGAATTAGGCATATTGGCAGGTGCAGATCGGGTTGAGGGTACCTTAATGGGTAATGGCGAACGCACGGGTAATATGGACGTGATTACCATGGCCATGAACCTCTATTCTCAGGGTATTGATCCAACCTTGGATTTAGGCAATGTATTGGAAATTATTGAAGTGGTAGAAAGCTGTACAGAAATAGCCGTATCACCACGTCATCCATGGGCCGGTGAACTGGTTTATACGGCGTTTTCTGGCAGCCATCAAGATGCCATTCGTAAATCTGTGGCGTTTCACAAAACGCAAAACAAAAGCCATTGGGATGTGGCCTATTTGCCTATAGACCCGCGGGACATTGGCCGTGAATATGAAGCCGTGGTGCGCATTAACAGCCAAAGTGGCAAGGGCGGAGTCGCCCTAGTATTGGAGCGCGATTACGGCATTGAATTGCCTAAATGGATGCACCCTGTAGTCAGCAAAGTGGTACAGCAAGCCACCGAGTCGTCAGGGGTGGAAGTGTCGCCGCAACAGATTAAAGACTTATTTGACGGCCAGTTTATGGCGGTAAAATCACAATGGCAATTACGTGACTACAGTCTCCACTCGGTAGCGGGTGAAGATACCATTGTTATCGAAGGTGAGTTTAATCTACAGGACAACTCGTTAGCGGGGCATGGCGCAGGCGCGCTAGAAGCCATGAGTGATGCCTTGAGCAAACGCTATACTTGCGCTATCGAAGTGACGCAGTTTGATCAACATGCAATGACTAAGGGTACCGATGCTCAGGCGCTTGCATGTATCGAAATGAACGTGGGTGGCGTCATCTGTCATGCGGTTGCACAAGCAGAAGACACCACCGCAGCGGCCTTACAAGCCATGTTGGCGGGCTTTAGTCGGCGCTAGAGGTTACTAGCCGCGGTTAAACCTGCATCAATGGCGTTGAGGATGGTATCCACTTCATCAGCGGTTGTGATCAGCGGCGGAGACACCATAACCGCATGGCCTGCTACACGGACCATGGCGCCATTTGCAGCGGCAACTTTGCCTACGGTCTTGCCCACGGCTGGGCTAGCCGGGGTTTTGCTGTCGTGATCGGACACCATCTCTAAGGCTGTCATCAACCCTTGGCCGCCACGCACGTCACCCACAAGGGAGTGCTTGTCGGCTAGCTTTTGGAAGCCCTTGTACATTTGGGTGCCAAGCAGTTTAGCGTTTTCGTTCACCTTAAGTCGTTTGGTCTCTTTCAGGCAGGCTAAGGCCGCTGCGGCCCCAACTGGGTGGCCAGAATAGGTATAACCATGGCGAATGGCTGCGGCTTCGGTTTTATTTGACTCAAAAACATCGGTGACTTTTTCTGACATCATGGCTGCGCCAAAGGGGAAATAGCCACAGGTAATAGCCTTGGCGGTCGACATCATGTCGGGTTTAACGCCCCACAGGCGCGACCCAGACCATTCGCCGGTGCGGCCAAAGGCAGTAATCACCTCGTCGGCGATCAGTAGGATGCCATAACGATCACACAGTTCACGGATGGCCGGCATGTAGCTCTCATGGGGCACGATAATGCCACCGGCACCAATAATCGGTTCCATAATAAAGGCGGCAATGGTTTCCGGGCCTTGGAAGATGATCTCATCTTCGGTCACTTGCAAACACTGCTGGGCTAATTTTAACGGATCGCTTTCGTTGAACGGATTGCGGTAAGGGTAAGGGCAGGGCATATGAAAACAGCCGGCAAGCAAAGGCTCGTAGGCCGTGCGAAAACGGTTGTTACCGTTAACCGAAGCACCACCAAAGTGGGTGCCGTGATAACCCAGTTTTAAGGAAAAGAACTTAGTGCGGCCGTGTTCACCACGCACTTTGTGGTACTGGCGCGCCAGCCGCAAGCAGGTTTCAACCGAGTCAGAGCCGCCTGACGTAAAGAACGAGCGGTTAAGGCCGTCTGGGGCAAACCACTGAGATAATTCATGGGACAGCTCGATAGCGGGCTCATTGCTGGTGCCAGCGAAGCCAGAATAATAAGGCATTTTTACCAGTTGATCGGCCATGGCTTGTTTGATTGGTTGGCATGAATAACCTAAGTTAACGTTCCATAGGCCGCCAACACCATCAATCATCCAATTGCCATCAATGTCTTTAATACGTACACCTTCGGCTTCTGAAATGATGGTCGGTTGGTCAGCGCGTAGGGCCGCGGGATGGCCCATAGGATGCCACCAGTGCTGTGCGTTTTCGGCTTTTAAGAACTCAGGATTTTGCATAAAACATTGCTCACAAATTGAAGTGTTGTAACGCTGCGGCATAACTATCGGCAGGGTTATGGACATTAAAATGAACGGTTTTTAAACCGCACTCTAGGGCTCCGTTGATGTTTCTAAGTTGATCATCAACAAAGATACATTGCTCAGGTTTGAGGTCGAGTTGTTCAAGCACTTGATGATAAGCGCGAGGGTCGGGTTTGAGGATTTGGGTATAGGTGGCATCAACGATGGCTTCAAACTCAGACAAAAATGGCAGTTTAGTTCGAAATTCAGCACCGTAAAATAAATCCAACTCATTGGATAAAATAGCTAATCGCACGCCCGCAGCTTGGGTCCGTTGTAAGGTGTCAATAAACTCGGGTCGAATCACCTGCATTGGGTCTGCACCCCGAGCTGCAATTACAAATTGTTGCATTGATGTCCATTGTTGGCCGACCAGTTGCCCCACTTCTTGGGTGCGTTGCATCCAGTAATCACGCTCACTTATTTCATCGGCTTGCATGGACTGCCAGAGGCTGTCGTTGCTGGGGTTAAATGGGCCTTGCCAGGTTAAACAGCCGGTTGGCAATTCTAAGGCTTGCTCGGTGAGGGCATGGGTTTCAAATAGTGTACGACTAATAACACCACCAAAATCGAGTATTAATGCTTGCGCACTCATGAGGCCGGTAACTCCACATTGGGCGCGCCTTGGTGCCAGGATATTTGTTGGGCTGTGCGGCGCACAAGATCGATGATATGAGCCTTTTTGCTGGCATCTAAGCGGCTGCGAGGTGTGGACACAGCAATAGCACCGCAGGCCTCGCCGGTGACGTTAAATACCGGAGCGGCAATACCCACGGCATCTGCTTCATAAGCACCATCGCCTAGGGCAAAGCCTAGCTTTAATGCTTGTGTTGCTAGCTCTAGCACTTGAGACTGGTCGGTGGCTGTATTATCGGTATAACGTACCAACGGCTTTTCAAAGGTCTGCTTGCGAATGGCCTTGGAACAGACTGACAAAAAGGCAATGCCTGATGCGGTGGCATGTAACGGCAACTCTTCGGCGGCATCAACGTGAACTTTGAGGCCAGTGGTTTGGATGTTAATGATTTTGCCGTGGATTAAGCGGCCGTTGCTATAGCGCGACAGGTGGGTGGTTTCGCCTGAATCCAGCGCTAACTTTTGCACTAAGTTACTTATAGCGTTGTTGGCGGGTGCAGTTTGCTCACGCATCATGGCTAAACGGCTTAATGCTGGACCTAGGTGATAGAACTTGGTTTTGCTGTCTTGTTCTACAAGGCCCTTTTCTAACAGGGCCGACAGGTGACGCAGCACACTGGCTTTGTCGCGGCCTAAAAGTCTTGCAGTCTCAGACAAACCCAAGGCCGGTTGTGCTGGAGAAAACAGATCTAAAATCTCGAGTGCTTTGACAATTGTGCTCAAATGATAGCTCCAAAATAGGTGTTGATTAACGATTTTTGCCTTAGCCCACAATGTGACTAAGAAATGTAGTGGTATTTATTATTGACAAGAGTTTAACAAATATGCAATTATTTTTAAACCGTTGGTTCATATAATGAAACGGTAGCGTATATGTTAACTTAATATTTATTAAATTAACACCATAAAAAAAACTATATAGGAGAGTGTTATGCACAAATTATTAACCTTGGCGGCTGCGGTCGCAGTCGGAGTCATGAGTAGCGTTGCCTCTGCTGCAGACTACCCTAGTAAGCCAGTTTCATTCATTGTTCCTTTTCCCCCAGGTGACTTGGAAGATGTTTTAACCCGTATGATCGCAGAAGATTTTCAAGCAGCACATGGCGTTGCTTCAGCTGTTATCAATAAACCTGGTGGCGGCGGTGGCCCATTCCCAGGGGCTGAGTTCGTAGCCAATGCTGACCCAGATGGCAGTGTTGTTGGATCGTTTGTTATTGGTGTGCCCGTGGTAGGCCCGAATATCGGTTTTGATTGGTTAGATAAAGACACCTTTGAACCTTTAGGTATTTTTGTCACCTATCCGTTCATCCTTGCAGCAGCAGGCGATGCACCTTACGACGATATTCAAGGCATGGCAGATCATGCTAAGACCAATGAGCTGGTACTAGGTCACTTTGGTGCACCGCTTGCTCCAACTCAAGTGTCCTTTGCAGCCGCTGGCGCTTTGGGTTTTGAATGGGGCTCAGAAGCAGCCTTTGATATGTTGGATTGTAATACCTTGGCTTCTGGCGACGCCGACGTAATCAACACTACTATTCAACTAGTGCTACCGTGTCTAGATAAGATCAAAGTGTTGGCATCAATCACCAACGAGCGTATTTCTTTGGCACCGGATGCCCCAACCATGGGTGAAGTGGTTCCGGCCTTGGATATCTCTTTATGGAATGGTTTGTTCGTCACCAAAGGCACGTCAGACCACGTTAAGCAGACTTTGATTGCTTCAGCCAAAAAGACTATGGCGAGTGATCGAGCACAGGCTGTTGGCACCAATACAGGCGCCCTCGTATACTGGATGGACGCTGACGATGCCGCAGCTCAAATTGCTAAAGATCGCAATACCATGGTTACCATTGGTGAGCTCACGCAATAAATACGGGTAAGTTCGAAGCTTGAACGAAACTTGTTTATAGCAACGGCCCGTAGTTTGTATGCTGCGGGTCGTTTTATTTGACTTGACCTAAAGTGGTTATTTATGAATTCATCCGAATACCTGACCGGTGAAAAAGCCTTTGCTATTTTAATGGCCATGCTCAGTTCATTTTTACTTTATTCCATTCCTCAAGAAACCCAATGGTTTAGTGGTATGGCGGTGTCTAAACAACCTCGTTTTTGGCCTGCGATGTGTATTATTGGTTTAAGTCTATTTGCCTTTAGTTATGGTTTTTCGGTATGGCGTAAAGCCGCGGCGATGACTAATAATAATGATGATATTAACACTACTGAACTTGGCGAAATGAAACATTGGCTGGGTCCTATAGAGTTTGTTGGGTATTTTTTATTGTATGTGGTGGCGGTGCCTTGGTTGGGTTATTTGTTAGCCACATTGATTTATTTTTTGCTTATGACTTGGCGTATGGGCTACCGAAAAAAATCTATGTTTTGGATTAGTGCAGCAACAGGTTTGTTGATTGTATTGCTGTTTAAAACACTGCTACAAGTCAAAATTACTAGTGGCGCATGGTACGAGTTGTTACCCGATGCTGGGGCCACGTTTATGATTATTAATTTTTAAGGGTTAACCAGAAAGATGGATATGTTACTCCAAAGTTTAGATATTTTTACCCGTCTGGATGTGTGGTTGGCTCTCTTTGTAGGCTCCATAGGCGGGGTCATTATTGGCGCCATTCCAGGTGTTGGTCCGGCGGTGGCTATCGCTATTTTATTGCCGGCCACCTATAGTATGGAGCCTATCGTTGGTATCACCTTGCTGGTAGGTATCTACGGCGCGTCTATGTATGGCGGCGCTATTCCAGCTATTCTAATCAATACCCCAGGCACGCCTGTTAATGCCTTAACTACCTACGATGGGTATAGCATGACCCAGCAAGGTCGTGCCCGTCGTGCCCTAACTTTGGCCTATTGGTCTTCCTTTTTTGGCGGTATTTTTTCAGTTATTTGTTTAATGATGATGACCTCCGTTATTGCCCAAGTGGCGCCACTATTTGGCTCCAGAGACATCTTGATGGCGGCCCTTTTAGGCTTGGTTTTAGTGATTGTATCCCACCGTGGGCAATCACTAATCGCTGGTTTGTTGGTGTTTTTAGGCATGTTTATTGCCACCATTGGCATGGAAAGCATTCGCTATACCAAACGCTTTACTTTTGATCAATCGTGGCTTAACTCGGGTATGGACTTGATCACCGTGCTGCTCGGGTTGTTCGCCATGTCCCAAGCCTTTGTATTACTCATTGGTAACGACTTCAAAGTGTCGATGCCAGACTTAAAGGGCCAGCCTAAAAGAGAAGGCTTTTATGACCTAATGAAGTATAAAACCGTGGCGCTGATTTCCGCGGCCATGGGGGTCATCATGGGCATTATTCCAGGGGTGGGTGAGTTTTTAGCTCAGTTCTTCTCTTACAATATTGCCAACCATATATCTAAAAAACCGGAGCGGTTTGGTAAAGGTGCACCCGAAGGCATTATTGCGTCAGAAGCCGCCAACAATGCGGTGCCCGCAGCCGCTATGATTCCATTATTGGCCTTGGGTATTCCCGGCGAAGCACTTACGGCCATGATGTTGTCGGTGTTTTATGTGCATTCAATTATTCCTGGCCCTAACCTATTTATTAACCATGCGGATTTTGTGTACGGCCTGTACATGAGTCTGTTTGTGGTTAACGTGTTAATTATGATCTTCTTGTTGGTGGCCACTCGACCACTATTACGCATTATTCAAATCCCTCAGCGATTCTTGGGCGTAGCCATTATGGGGTTATCCTTTGTGGGTGTGTACTCCCTGCGTAACTCCCTAGTGGATTGCATGATATGTGCCGGTTTTGGTGTCTTTGGATACGTATTACGGCGTCTAAAAATGCCCATAGTGCCGATCATTTTAGGTATGGTGTTAGGCAATATTATGGAACAGAAGTTTCGTGCTGGCATGGCCCGAGTGAACGACTTCACCGACTTCATAGATCGGCCTATTTCGTTCTCCATTTTTATCATCATCATCATCGTGTTAGCGGTACATGGACGTAATTTATGGCGTAACTATCAGCGTAACAATAGTGCCTCACAAAACAGTCATTAACACAGGGTAGGAAACACTATGCAGCAACAACAAATAGATTCGTTAAAAGCTATGCCTGTAGCGCCACAGCAATTGTTTATCAATGGCCAGTGGCAGGCTGGCACAGGCTCTAGTCACAGCGTTATCTCGCCTGTGGATGGTCAAGTGATTACCACCATAGAGCGCGCCAGTCGTGCCGATATGCAAGCGGCGATTAAAGCAGCGCGCCAGTCTTTTGATGATGGTCGCTGGGCGAACCAAGCCCCCAGCGCACGCAAACAAGTGCTATTAAAATTGGCTGAGTTGATTCAGAAAAATGCTTTGGAATTGGCAGTGCTAGGGGTGCGTGACAACGGTACCGAAATTAACATGGCGATTAAAGCCGAACCCGGCTCTGCTGCGGCCACCTTTCAATATTATTCCGAAGCCATTGATAAGGTATATGGTGAAATTGCCCCCACCGATGCTAACTTTTTGGGCTTAATCCACAAACAACCGGTAGGTGTTGTGGGTGCCATTGTGCCGTGGAATATGCC
>JABGSN010000008.1 GCA_018647765.1 Oceanospirillaceae bacterium
CCAACACGCCTTACTCATTGCCCGCCAATGTATTGCTAACTGCCCTAAACCTGCCGGTTATACCTTGCTGCGTAAAGACGCAGCGCTGCCTCGCTACCCCGCAGAAGAACTTTACGGTGTTGTTGGCACAGACTTACGTAAACCATTTGATGTGCGTGACGTTATAGCGCGAGTGGTTGATGACTCGCAATTTGACGAATTTAAAGCCCTGTATGGCACCACCTTAGTCTGCGGATTTTCACATATTGACGGCTATCCGGTAGGTATCGTCGCCAATAATGGGGTTTTATTCTCCGAATCAGCACAAAAAGGAGCACACTTCATTGAGTTGTGTTGCCAACGCCAGATCCCCTTGGTGTTCCTACAAAACATCACTGGTTTTATGGTGGGTAAAAAATACGAAGCCGAAGGTATTGCCAAGCACGGTGCTAAAATGGTGACCGCGGTCGCCTGCGCCAAAGTGCCTAAGTTCACCGTTATCATTGGTGGCAGCTATGGTGCTGGCAACTACGGCATGTGTGGCCGCGCCTTTGAACCCAACTTTATGTGGATGTGGCCCAACAGCCGTATCTCGGTAATGGGCGGCGAACAAGCGGCAGGCGTACTCACCCAAGTAAAACGCGACCAGCTGGCCGCGCGCGGCGAAAGCTTTACTGCCACAGACGAACGCGCCATGCGCGACCCGGTATTAGAACAATACGAACATCAAGGTCACCCCTATTACGCCAGCGCACGCTTATGGGATGACGGTATAATCGACCCTAAAGACACACGTAACATCTTGAGTATAGCTTTGGCGGCTGCCCTTAACAAACCAGCACAAGAAACACGCTTTGGCGTGTTCCGCATGTAACTGTAACAGGAGCAAACCCCATGACATCAAACACCGCTACCCACAACAGCCACGTGTTATGCACCGTGAGTGAGCAAGGCATTGCCACCCTCACCCTCAACCAGCCCGAAAAACACAACGCCTTTGATGACCACATCATTGCCCAGTTGATCACACACCTACAAAGTTTAGCCACACAGACTGACTTACGTGGGTTAGTCATCACCGGTACCGGCAAAAGTTTTTCTGCCGGTGCAGATTTGGCGTGGATGCAGCGCATGGCCGACTATGACAAAGTTCAAAACTTAGCCGATGCCAACCAACTAGCGCTGCTGATGGTATTGTTAGACAGCTTTCCTAAACCCACCTTAGCCTTAGTCAATGGCGCGGCCTTTGGTGGTGCCGTGGGTCTTATGGCGTGTTGTGATAGTGTTATTTGCCAAGACCAAGCTAACTTCTGTTTAAGCGAAGTTCGCATTGGTTTGATTCCAGCCGTGATTAGCCCCTTTGTACTTAATAAAGTAGGCCCCTCAATAAGCCGCCACTTAATGACCAGCGCCGCAGTATTTAACGCCAACCAAGCCATAAGCTACGGCTTAGTCCATCAAGTGGTTGGTTTAGAACAGCTACAACAAGCAAAATCAGACTGGATTAAACAAACCCTAGGCAACAGCCCAGAGGCCGTGGCGCAGATCAAAACCTTACTGGCCCAGTTTAATACTGCCTCGCCTCTAGCTAAGGAAAACTTAGCCTGCACCCAAGAAAGCACCACTGAGGCGATTGCCTCTATTCGTGTTAGCACCAATGGACAAGCGGGTCTTAAGGCCTTTTTAGATAAAACAGCGGCCCCTTGGCGCACCTAAGAATACTAGGAAATAGTTATGTTGAAATCTGTTCTTATCGCCAACCGCGGCGAAATTGCCTGCCGTGTAATACGTAGCGCAAAAGCCATGGGCATGCGCACTATTGCCGTTTACTCCGATGCCGACGCCGATGCACTTCACGTAAAGCAAGCCGACGAAGCTTGGTACCTTGGGCCCGCGCCAGCCGCAGAAAGTTACTTACGAGCTGATAAAATTCTCGCCATAGCACTAGAAGCCAAGGCCGATTGTGTACACCCGGGTTATGGGTTTTTGTCGGAAAACGCCGAATTTGTAGCAGCCTGCCAGGCTCAAAACATCGTATTTATTGGCCCAAACGTGCCAGCTATTGAACAAATGGGCAGTAAAAGCGCAGCCAAAATTATCATGACGGCAGCCAACATTCCATTAGTACCCGGCTACCACGGTGCCGACCAAGGCGACGCCTTACTGCAAAACGAAGCTGACCAAATGGGTTACCCATTATTAATCAAAGCCGTCGCCGGCGGTGGCGGTAAAGGCATGCGTGTGGTTGAAGCCAGTGATGACTTCCTGACTCATCTTGCGGGTGCGCGCCGTGAAGGTTTAGCTAGCTTTGGCAACAGCGACGTGCTTATCGAAAAATACCTAGTAGCGCCACGCCACGTTGAGGTACAAGTTTTTTGTGACCGCCACGGCAACGGTGTATACCTTGGTGATCGCGACTGTTCCGCCCAACGACGCCACCAAAAAGTGATTGAAGAAGCTCCTGCTCCGGGTTTATCAGACCAATTACGTAAACTCATGGGTACAACCGCCGTGCAAGCCGCCCAAGCCATAGATTACGTGGGCGCAGGTACCGTAGAGTTTTTGCTCGATAGCGACGGCAGCTACTACTTTATGGAGATGAACACCCGCCTTCAAGTAGAGCACCCAGTGACGGAGATGGTGACCGGTGTTGACCTTGTCGCCTGGCAGCTTAAAGTAGCCTCAGGCCAGCCTATGCCATTGCCACAAGAGCAAATTAAGCTCAACGGTCATGCCTTTGAAGCGCGCATTTATGCAGAAGACCCATTGCAAGAATTTCAACCATCTACAGGCACCATAAATCACTTACGTCAGCCCACAACCGATCAACACATTCGTATTGATACGGGAGTATTACAAGGCGATGCCATTAGCCCGTTTTATGACCCGATGATAGCAAAGTTGATTGTTTGGGCCGAGGACCGCACCCAAGCCTTAGCCAAGTTAGATCTCGCGCTACAGCAATACCATCTACAAGGCATTGCCACTAACATCGACTTCTTGCGCCGCTTAGCGACCCTTGACGACTTTGCTCAGGCCAGGTTGCACACGGGTATTATTGAGCAGCACCAAAACTTGCTCCTGAGCCCAAGTCCTCAGCATCAACATCAGGTATTGGCAATGGCAGGGTTGGTATTGGCACAAACGCCACAACGGCAATTTTCCCAACTAACCGCCATGCGCCTCAACCAAACACCGCAAATTACTTTTACTGTTAATTATTTAGGAGAAGAGCATACGCTCTGTGTTGATCAAACTACGTTGGGTACCGTAACCCAAGACCAGGTGTTATTACACACCCCACTACAACAAGTGAAGGCCGGTTATTATCGTCATGGTGATTGCATCACCCTGTTTACTCACAATGGCAGGGCACAGATCACCTTACTGTCCCCCTCTGTGGATGACTACAGCGTTAGCAATGAAGCCGACTCTGGCAGTATTTGTGCGCCCATGAATGGTAGCCTAATAGCCTCTATGGTGAGTGCTGGTCAGGTCGTTGAAGCCGGTGATGCCCTGATGGTGGTGGAAGCCATGAAGATGGAACACACCATTACAGCGCCTACCGATGGCACCGTTGACGAAATATACTTTAATGTTGGTGACTTGGTTAGCGCCGATGTACAGTTACTTCACCTGCAGCCCATCAATGAAGAAGAGCAATAATCATGGCCTTATTGTCATTACCTAAACAGGTTAAAATAGTTGAAGTTGGCCCCCGCGACGGCTTACAGAATGAAGCTGGCCCGATGTTAAGCGCTAATATCAAAGCCAATTTAATCGACCGTCTCGCAGCCTCTGGATTACGCCATATAGAAGCCGCTGCATTTGTACACCCTAAATGGGTGCCGCAAATGGCTAACAGCGCTCAGGTGCTACAACAAATTACTCGGCTTTCCCATGTGTCATATAGCGCCCTAACCCCCAACCTACAAGGTTTGGAGCGTGCCCTCGAAGCGGGTGTTGATGAAGTTGCTGTATTTGGCGCAGCCAGCCAAAGTTTTAGCCAACGCAACACCAATTGTTCTATTAGCGAGGGTTTAGCGCGTTTTGAGCCCGTAGCCAAAGCGGCATTGGCCGCTGGCATTAAAGTTAGAGGCTATGTTTCTGTAGTGGTAGATTGCCCTTATGAAGGCGCAGTTAGCCCTCAAGTGGTAGCCCAAGTATCCGATCAGCTGTTGCAAATGGGTTGCCATGAGATTTCTCTGGGCGACACTATTGGCACTGCAACCCCAGCCCGTATGTTAGACATGTTAGCCGCCGTGGCCCAATACGTACCCATATCACAGCTGGCTGGCCACTGTCACGACACCTATGGCCAAGCCTTGGCTAATGTCATGGCTATGCTACAGGCTGGCGTCAGCACTTTTGACAGTTCGGTTGCAGGTTTAGGTGGCTGCCCCTATGCCCAAGGCGCCAGTGGCAACCTAGCTACCGAGGATTTAGTTTACTTATTACATGGCCTTAATATCAACACCGGCATACAGTTAGATAGCTTAGTTAAAGTCGGCAATGACATTAGCCACTTGTTAGGCCGTCAAAACGGCTCCAAGACGGGCATTACGCTTAGTTAGCGTCGTAATAGATCAAGTGAAGCGGCCCGCCAATAAGTAATATTTAACGGCAATTAACCGGCCCATTAACACCCATAAAGGAACACCCATGACATCTGCCGCACCTACTGCCCTATGGCAGCCCAGCCAAGCGCGTATTGAAACCACTAACTTATGGCAGTTTATGCAGTCCACTAATGCTAAATACGGTCTTAGCCTCAACTCTTATGCCCAATTACATGAATGGAGCATTAAGCACAATGAGGTGTTTTGGAGTGATATGTGGGACACCTCAGGTATTGTGGCTAGTACCAAGGGTGACGTTACGGTGATTGATGGCGATAAGATGCCCGGCGCACAATGGTTCCCGCAGGCAAAACTCAACTTTGCAGAAAACCTTTTAAAACACCGAGATGATCAACCGGCGTTGGTTTTTTGTGGCGAAGATGGCGCCCGCCAGCAGGTGACCTACGCCCAGCTCTATGTGCGTGTGGCACAGGTCGCTGCAGGCCTCAAGCGCTTCGATATACAGCCTGGTGATCGAGTGGCTGGCTTTATGCCTAACGTCATTGATACCGTGGTCGCGATGCTCGCTACCAGCAGCTTAGGTGCTGTGTGGAGTTCTTGCTCACCAGATTTTGGCATCAACGGCGTGTTAGATCGCTTTGGCCAAATCAAACCCCGTATCCTGTTCACCACAGACGGTTACTTCTACAATGGCAAAAGCCTCAATTCATTAACCCCAGTAGCGGGTATTGTGTCGCAACTAGAAAGCATTGAAGCCATTGTCGTGTGTGACCACATTACCTCCCAAGCCGACCTGAGCGAGCTCGACGCCGCGGCGCCCAATAAAGCCATTCGCCTAACAGATTTTGTGGATGCCCAAGCGATACACATTGATTTTGTTGAGTGTGGCTTTAACGACCCGTTATACATCATGTACTCATCAGGCACCACCGGCGTGCCAAAGTGTATTGTACACAGTGTGGGCGGCACCCTATTGCAGCACAACAAAGAACTCATGATGCACACCGACGTTAGTCGTGACGACGTATTGTTTTACTACACGACTTGCGGTTGGATGATGTGGAACTGGCTCGTAAGCGGCTTGTCCATCGGTTGCAGCGTGGTGTTATACGACGGCTCGCCGTTTAAAACACCCAGCATTATGATGGACATGGCGCAAAATGAAAAAGTAACCATTTTTGGCACTAGTGCCAAATACATCGCCGCCATAGAAAAAAGTGGTGTGCAACCGATCAAAAGCCATGATTTAAGTCACCTAAAAACAATCCTATCTACGGGTTCGCCCCTAGCCCACGAAAGTTTTGATTACGTTTACCAACACATAAAAACGGATGTTCAGCTCTCCTCCATTTCTGGCGGCACCGACATCATCTCTTGTTTTGCCCTAGGCTGCCCTATTCTGCCGGTGTACCGCGGCGAATTGCAATGCGCAGGCTTGGGTATGGACGTACAAATATTTAATGATGATGGTGAGCCGGTACAACAAACCAAAGGCGAGTTGGTCTGTGCAACCAGTTTCCCTTCGATGCCGGTCTATTTTTGGGACGACACCAACAACCAAAAGTACCAAGACGCCTACTTTAATCAGTTTGATAACATCTGGGCGCACGGCGATTATGGTGAAATCACCTCCCATGGCGGCGTCATCATCCATGGCCGCTCAGACGCGGTATTAAATCCAGGTGGTGTACGTATTGGCACCGCCGAGATTTACCGTCAGGTAGAAACCGTTGAAGCCGTGTTAGAAAGTATTGTTGTCGGTCAAAACTGGAAGGACGACGTACGCGTGGTGTTGTTTGTGGTGCTACGGGATGGCGTTGAGCTTAGCGATGATTTAACAAAGCGCATTAAACAACAGATACGGGCTAACACCACCCCTAGACACGTCCCTGCGTTAGTCATTCAAGTGGCCGCTATTCCCCGCACTATTAGTGGCAAAATCGTTGAATTAGCCGTACGCAAAGTAATCCACGGTGAAGAAGTTAAAAACAAAGATGCGCTGGCTAACCCAGAAGCACTGGATTTGTTTGTAAATCTACCTACCCTAACAACGATATAACGCCGATGTTTTCGACTCTGAAATCACTGCTTTTACCCACATCAAAGCAGTGGCAAGCGCACGATTTTTCGGGCATTGACCAACTACACTTAGGCGGCATAGGGTCTACCCAAGAATTAATAACTTGGCTACCTAGCGACCTCAAGCGCGGCTTAGACATTGGCTGTGGATTAGGCGGCACGAGCCGCTACTTAGCCCTACACAAGGGCTGTTCTATGACAGGCTTAGACCTGAATGATGATTACATCCGCTGTGCCACACTGCTTAATCAAAGTCTAACCACAGTGCCAGACTGCCATTTCGTAGTAGGCAACAGTTTAACCTTGCCCTTTTCGGCACGCAGCTTCGACTTTGTGGTAAGTCAGCACGCCAGCATGAACATTGACAATAAAGGCGATTTATTGACGGGCATCTTTAAGGTGCTCAATGACGGTGGGCAATTTTTGTTGCACGAAGTGATGCTACAACCCAACATCAACCCCGATTGCGTTGACTATCCAACACCTTGGGCTAGCAACATTGCCGCAAGTCATTTATTAGAGTGGCAGCAGTTTGTTGATGAGGCCATTGCCGTGGGGTTTACTTTAACCCAGTTTGAAGATAATACCGCATCGGCCTTGAATTGGATTCGCCAGACCCGTAAAACCAAACCCAAACCACCCTTTACGCCGCTCCTAGCCCTGGGGCCGACTGCCGGCGCCATGAGTGCCAATGTGCTGGCAAATATAGAGCACGGGCGACTACAGGTGGTAAGCGCCCTACTTTCTAAACAACCTGCTTAGATTTCCAGTGATTAACCAAGTTGGCCGCTAGCATGATGGCACCACCAACGATGACGGCCAAGTCGAATGATTCGCCATACATTACCATGCCAATGGTCGCAACAATCGGCAAACGTAAAAAATCTAGGCTGATCACCACACTCACTTCCGCTAGTTGCATCGACTTAGACACACAATAGTGTGCAGACAAGCCGGTCAAGGCGATCGCCATCACCCATGGCCACATCCATGGCGCTGGCATAGTCCAGTCTGCACCCGCCATCAAAGCGCCTAAAGGCAGCTGAATCAGGGTCATATAAAAGACTATGGTGAGGGGGTGTTCGGTGCGCAATAACGACTTATTGAGAATAAAGGTAATGGCAAAACACAAGGCCGCAATGAGCATAACGATTGCACCCGTATCAAGCAATTGAGGGCCAGGTTTAACAATAACGGCAACGCCAATTAACCCCAACCCAACCGCTGCCAGCTTGCGTACGGTAATACGCTCACGTAAAAACATGGCAGCAATAATCAGTACCCACAGGGGCACGGTAAATTCAATAGCAAACACTTGTGCCAAGGGCAACATGCCAATACCCACTAGCCAGCTGAACTGGCCAATAAAGTGGAACAAATTGCGCCAGAAATGGGTTTTTGTACGCTGACTAAACATTAGTGTAGGGCGTTTAATGACGTTCATAATGATGACTAACAACACCACACCGACTAAGCTTCGAATCGCCAATAGCTCAAACTTATCGATGACGCCTCCCAATTCACGAGCGGCTATCGCCATCAGGCAAAACGATGCAATCGCACCTAACATCCAAAAAACGGCCTTCATAACGTAATCCTAAACATGGCGATATGCCGCACGAGGCAACTCAGGGTTAACCATACTGGTGCCCGCGCGCAGAGCCAACAAAATGTGCCAACCCGTAGCCGTAGCGCCCCAAAACAAACCTACCACCACCCCGGCATCCATGATGGGACGCCAAGGCTGCGGCAGGTTAATGGCGATAATAATAAACACGGCCACCATCGCTAGAATGCCATAAGAAATTATAATGCGTTTTTTAGAGGCATAAATAAATCCCATGGCATATAACGGCGCCAGCAGGACCAACCAAGGTTTTGGGTTTTGTTGAAGCCAAATCAGGCGCGCTGCAACGCGAGGAGAGAACGCTTTTTGGAAGCCTTTATAGCCTTCGGTGTATGCCATAAATACAATCCACAACAGCAAGGCCAGCCAGTGCCAGATATGAACTGGATACAGGAAAAACTCTAAGGCGATGTTGGACAAACGTACCACAGAGGCCAGTAGCATACCGACCACGCCGACACTTCCCCAAATAAATCCAAGACGACCCAACATAGACAAATCAACCCAAAGCCAAAAATCAGGTCGCATTCTATCACACAGGTCTTTCCTGCGCGCCCGTGTAGGGCCATAATAACCGGCTTATGAACTCACCCACTTACTAGATATCGACTATGCGCAGACGACCCCGCCCAAACCGCAATATTGATCACTCAATCCCCTCACCGTGCGTACAGGTTTGTCTGTTTAAAAAGGACGAACTAGTATGTAAGGGCTGCTATCGTAGCCAAGATGAAGTGCGCAATTGGATGATTATGAGTAAAGAGGAAAAACTGGCGTGTTTAGCGCAAGTAGACACACGCCGCGCCCAACAAACCTAATTGGTAGTTGGCATAGACGGCGCCTTATAACTGATCTTTAAGACGTTTTTGTTTGGCGATGATTTTATCTAATACACGGGCCACAGCAATAAATGCAAAAGTGCCAGTGACAAAACTAACAGCCCCAAAACCACGGCTACAGTCCATCTTAGCGCCGGCCACATTAGCACTTTTGGCCCAATCTACACTGCCATCCGGCTGTGGATAATGTAGCTGCTCGCTGGAGCAAACGCAGTCAATACGAAAGCGGCTCTTGAGATTTTTGCTAAAGCCGTACTGGCTGCGTAGAACAGACCTTAGTTTTGCAGCTAACGGGTCTACCCGTGTCATGGCTAGATCCACAATCTTAACCTGGCTTGGATCTCGCTGCCCACCGGCACCACCGATAACGATAATAGGTAGGCGACGACGCTTGCACCAAGACACCATCATCGCCTTAGCCTTAATCGAGTCGCAGGCGTCGATCACATAATCATAACCTTGATCTAAACAGGCTTGTAAGTTGCTTTCACCAACAAATTCTTCAATTAGGTTAACTTTACAGTGGGGATTAATGTCGTTAATACGTGCAGCCATTACGTTAATTTTGGCGTGATCCACAGTAGACAGTAACGCCACCAATTGGCGATTAATGTTAGATTCTGCCACGTCATCCATATCAATCAAGGTGATTTGGCCCACACCGGAACGCGCTAATGCCTCGGCTACCCACGTGCCCACACCGCCTATACCCACCACACAAATATGGGCCTTGCGTATAGCAGTGTAGTCTTCTACACCATATAATCGCTCGACGCCGTCGAAACCTTGTTGTTGCTGATCTTGAGCCATTAATTCAATTGCATGTCTATGAAACTTAGCGGTATTGTACCTGCTTGTAACAGCTGTCGACCAGCAACCTAGCGTATTTTGAAAATTTTTAAGACTATTACAAGAAATGATGCAAAACCAATTTTGAGCTATCCAATTCCAAACCTACAAGGCAAAGACCTTGAACTCACGCTGGTGATCAAAAACAGCCAGTTCATCGCCAACTTACGCCATACGGATGGCCGTAGTGAGTGTGATGTGCATCTCAACGACATGCGCAAAAAATACCCAGATGCCAGCCACCATTGTTGGGCTGTGGTGGCTGCAGCTCCGAAGGACAGCACCCATTATGGTTTGAGTGATGCTGGTGAACCTTCCGGTACCGCCGGTAAGCCCATGCTACAAGTACTCAGTCATTGTGGCATCGGTGAAGTAAGCGTGGTGGTGTGTCGTTATTTTGGCGGCACAAAACTCGGTACCGGTGGCCTAGTCAAAGCCTACTCAGATGCCGTTAAGCTAGTGGTAGACGCCTGTCCTACCACCCTCAAGCGCCAGCTTAGTGAAGTGACCTTAACTTGCCCCTATGACTTGAGCGGCCGTATTGAGCACTTGTGCCAAAAGCATGATGCAGAAATTAAACAGCGTGGCTACACCAATGACCTTACCCTAACGCTTGCCATTCCCACGGCAAACATCTCACTTTTAGCCACCGACCTTGGGCCGATGCCCGCGGTCGACCTAGAGGTACCAACAGCTTAGCTGGCAACTCAAACACCGCAGCTTTAGATTACTTCGCTTGGCTCAGCTGGTGCTATTTTTTCACAAACTGAGACTTAAGCTTCATCGCGCCCACGCCTGGAATTTTACAGTCGATATCATGGTCTCCATCAACCAGACGAATACCTTTTACTCTAGTGCCTACCTTCACTACTAAGGAAGAACCTTTGACCTTTAGGTCTTTAATAACGGTAACGGTGTCGCCGTTTTGTAAGATGTTACCGTTGCTGTCACGTATTACTTTCTCGTCTGACTCTTCATCAGAACCATCCATTGCCCACTCATGGGCACACTCTGGGCACACGTATTGGGTACCATCTTCATAGGTGTATTCGGAGTTACATTTGGGGCAATGGGGTAATGCAGACATAGAAAATCTCGTTTTAAAACAGGCTAAATTTATGGCTCAGAGTTTAACATGAAATCAACAAGCCAACGTAAACTACTGAAATGGTTAGATTGTCACATGACAGTCACGCCATGGCGTGTGATATGCTTTGTTTTTTAGCTAATCTTGCCTCACCAAAGCAAGGACATTGATTATGATTATTCGCAAATTACGTTTAGAACGCAGTTGGTCGCAGCAGCAATTGGCTGAATACAGCGGCTTGAGTATTCGAACTATTCAGCGTTTGGAGAAAAACCAAATACCTAGTGAAGAGTCTGCAAAGTGTCTGGCGGCGGTTTTTGAAGTGGATGCCAATGAATTGTTGGCCTGTTTCACGACTCAACCAAAACAGGAGGCTAGTATGAGTTCGTTAGAAGTAACGTTTGCAGAGCAACGCGCCATGCGTGAAGTGGAAGACCTTAAAGACTTTTATCAACACGCCATGGTTTATATGGTGGTCATCCCGTTCTTATGGATCGTAAATTGGCTAACGTCATCTGGCTATTGGTGGGCTGCGTGGTCCACTGTGGGATGGGGTTTGGGGTTAGCTCTACACGCTGTGACAGCCCTGGGACTATTTCACCTGTTTAGCCCTGAGTGGGAAAAGCGTCAAATAGAAAAGCGCCTAAACCGTTAGTATAGGTTACGCCCGCCCTTTGAGTGCTTTGTAGTGTCTAAACTGCAAAGCACCCATGGCGGCGGCGTACATAGCAATAACAAAGGCTACACGAATACCTACAGGTTCAACGATAACCCAGCCTGCACTGATTAATACAACAGTGAGCAAGGTCCAGCCATAGTC